>JACPNG010000006.1 GCA_016185605.1 Candidatus Woesearchaeota archaeon | reverse complement strand
TTATCAATATTATTACTGCTATAAAATTTAGGTTTATCCTGTCAAAAATTCCATATCTTACCTCTGCCCCTTTATTTGCCAATAGTATGTCAAAGCTGAATTCCGGCTTTAAATCCTCGTCATATCCTGCAAATAAATTAATCTCATCATTTATGTTTATGACTAGATTATTATCCCTAAATCCAGCTTCCAAACTTCTTATCTCCTCTTTTTTAATATCATTTATTATCTCATCAAGCACATCCTGAAATACTTGTGTTTTTCCTATATTAATCTCCTTTAATGTTTCTTCTGGCAGTGTAATAATAGATTTAGTCTTGTTTAATGCGAATTTTATAATCTCAGAACCTTGGAAGCCCTCTTTTGGAGCTATTATGACCTTTCCTGTATCTTGATTAATGTCCACAACTACATTTTTTGTTTCATACACTATATATGGGCCGTCCCCAAGATATTTTTTTAAATCTATTGTGTATTGTCCGCCAAATGCATGATATCTTACCTCTAGTCTCTCCTCGCTTGGGATTAATTCTATGTCCTCCTGGGCTATGGCTAAATTAACTGACAAAAGAATAATTAATGCAATAAGGGGCCTAATTTTCATATTAATTAATTTATTTTATGTTTATTAAAAATTTCGTTTGCTAACTTCGTATTATTTTTATATTTGTTATTAAAATTTGATGAGATAATTAAACTAAATCCAAGCTTATTTTAATTGCGATGTCAACTTTTTTCATAATATTACTGTCCAGCTCTTTTAGTCTTTTAATTATTCTAGATTTATCAATTGCCCTTATTTGATTTAATAGGATTGTAGATTCTTTCTCCAAACCAGAATCTTCGGTTTTTATCTGAACATTAGTCGGAAATTCTTTGCTAAATATCTTAGAAGTTATTAGTGCAATAATAGTTATAGGGCTGTATTCATTTCCGATATTATTTTGTATAATTAATGCCGGTCTAATCTTGCCTTGTTCAGAGCCTTTGACAGGATCTAGATTTACAAGAACAATATCTCCACGTTTAATGTTCATTATAATCCAAATCTAATTCTGCTGTAGACCATTCTTTTACTTGCTTTAAATCTTCTTCAGCTGTTTCCTTATAACCCTCAACAAGCAATTTGCTCTGTGATCTCCTCTGTTTTTCAAAAGAATGTATAAGCCTTAATATAACATCTTCATAACTCTCTCTATTTTTTGATTTAAGAATATCTAACTCATACTTTAGTTTTTCGTGAATTTGAATACTAGTTACCATAATTCTATAGTTAATCTATAGTTTATAAATTTTTTGTAGTTTGGTATATAATCTATTTTATCATAGCTTATCTATTTAATAATAAATTTACCATATTTAATAGAGGTATAAACTTATATAATAATATAAATAACTTATAAGATTATAGTTTAAATATATTAAATTTCCCAAAAACCTTCAAATATTTAATCTAGTAGTAAACTAATCCTTTAATGATGATAATAATTACTTATATAATAATCTAAAATACATAAATAATAAAATATAATAATATAATCAATTTTACTTATATAATAATCTAAAATACATATAAAATAGAAATATTTTTAAGAAAGGTCATCATATAATAATCTAAGATGGGGTGACTATAAAATAAAAAGAGGGATTATTCCTATTATAATCTATATAATTATGTTTTCAATAATTGGAAAGCCATCTTATTCTATAGAAGCCAAAAGCGGAAATTTTACAATTGATATAGTAAAAGCAGAAGGCGTTGAGTTTGATGATAATAAAGAGCAAAACACAAATCTAATCATAGCTGCAATTATTGCATTGATCATTCTGGTTATTTTAATTCTTAGGATTAAAAAGATGAAAAGAGGGAAGAGATGAAAAAAGGTAAAATTTACCAAGATTATTTTTTTAACTCTGGAATTGGAGATGATTTAAACTTGCCATTTGAGAATCCTCTTGGTTTAAATGTAATATCATATCCTTCTGATTTTAAGAATTTCAATAATTCTTTCTTTACATTCTCGTCTAGCAGAAATTTAAGCTGTGAGCGGGACAGTGACGATGACATTATCTCTTCCTCTAGTCAAGTCAGTGGCATAATGCAAAGCTGCCCTAATATGCTCCTTTGTGAGTGGTGTTATGAAACTTGTAATGATATCTTTGACAGGAACTCCAGCTTCGAGCATCTCCAAGACCTGCCAGACCATGATTCTTGTCCCTTTGAAAGTGGGCTTTCCATGGCATATTTCACTGTCAATTACAATATACCTGTTAATTTTGATTCTCATATTACAACTTATGATTATAATCTATTTAAAACTTTCGCAGAAAGAGGGAAGAGATGAAAAGAATAATATTTGATACAAGCATATATGGAAAACTTCTGGAAGATGATTTTGTGAGAAGGAAGCTTGAAAATAAGCTTAGGAATAGCGACTATATAATTTATGGAAATTCAATAATCAGAAAAGAATTAAGAAACACTCCAAAACATATAATTTTAGGAAATAAAAAAATAAGAATCTTATTGCTGACACTTTATGATTCGTTTGTAAAAAAAGAGAATCATAATCTAAAAATAAACCCTTTAGTAGAAAGATTATCATCAGATTATTTTGAAGAATATAAAAAACTGAGGGGGAGCTTTTCTAAAAAGGAACTAGAGAATGATTTTATTATAGTAGCTACAGCAGTGATATACAGTCTTGATATAATAATTTCTAATGATGAAAGAACTATGCTTTCTCTTGTTTGTTTAAATGTGTATAAGAATGTAAATAAGAGATATGGCTTAAATGAGCCGATATTCAAATCATATAACTCCTTCAAAAAAGAATTAGTCTGAGGTCTTGCCGCTATGAAAATCAATAAAAGCTTTCAATCCCTTCGTGAATTCAGAATTTTTCTTAGCTTCTTTAATTTCATTTTCCAATCTTTCCCACGCAAACTTACTTTTCTTTTTCATAAAGATATGATTTTTTTTATATTTTTAAATCTTTCTATGGAGACAAAAAATAAATGGGGTGTTAAAAAACAATGGCCTTAAAACTATTAAGATTGTCGGTCCTGAAGAGATTTAATATAATTTCTTCTTTTAATCCACATCTTGGTAATATTTCCTTTGATCTTATCAGCCAGCTTAATTGGGTCTACATTTTTTGGAATAATTGCCTCAGATTTCATAATTTTATAATGAGTCTGTTTTATTTAAAACTTTCTATTAAGGGGGCAATAAATGAAAACTAAATTGGATTTTCCCAATAATCCAAAAAATATACTTATATTCAGCATAATTTTCTTATCTTTAATTGGAGTAAGCTATGCATTAGATGATTTAATGGGATTTGAGGCCAATGCAGTTGACTCAAACGGAGATCCAATCCAGTCAGCTAATTTGTTTATAGAGATATGGGATTCTTCTGCTGGAGGAAATTTAGTATATAATTCAACAGATGATTTTCTTGGAAATGTCTCTTCTGGAAAAATAGATGTGATGATGGGCTCAGGAGCTCAAGTATTGAATTTAGAATTTGGAAGGGATTATTATATGGAAATTTATATTAATAACGAGGATTTGGATTTTGACAGCAATGAAAGGCAGAGATTCCAGTCAACAATAGGAAATATAACTTCTAGCAGAATCTCTCCTGGAAATATAACTTCTGATCTATTAAATGGAAGTTTGGCTATTACAGAATATCTATCTGTAAACGGGACTTTAGATATTGGGGATGCCTCTACTGACTTAGTGAATTTCATCTCTTCAATTGGCTCTAATATAATTCCAACAGATAGCCTAAGAGATCTTGGAACTGCAGCCAACAGATGGTCAACAATTTATGCTGACAATATTGTCTCAAATAATTTAACAGGCTCTTCTGTCAATGATACAGGAACAGCCTCTGATTTTTTCACATTTAATGCAGATAATCCTACAAATGATACAGAAAATATACAATTAATATTTGAATTAGGAAGCGTAGGAACTAATGCTATTATCTTATGGGACTCAGTAAACAAAAGATTTGACCTTAACCAGGATGTAATAATAGCTCAAAATTTAACAGTTTCAAATAATCTTACAGTATCAGATTCAATATTGACTGATTACATTTACCCAGATTCTTCCAATAATATTGTCTTTCCAAATGGATTGATTGGAATAGGAACTTCATCTCCTACACAAAATCTTACTGTTATAGGCGATATAAATGTTACTGGTACAAGCTACTTGTCAAACTTTATTGTAGAAGCAGGAGATCTAATAATAGGAACAACAAATATTTCAAGCACAGATGTAGGCATTGGAACACTAAGTCCAACATCTAAATTAGAGGTTGTGTCAGGAGATATTAATTTTTCGAATGGAACTACCCAGCAATTCTTTTTACAATCTGCTACAGGAAACATAGGAATAGGAACTTCATCTCCTACAGCTTTATTGGATGTATACGGAACTTCTGTTTTAGATGTAAACTTGTCAAGTAATTTATATGTTAATTCATCTAGTGTAGGAATAGGAACTTCTCTTCCAAACAGAACATTAACTGTTTCTGGAGATACTGAAATAACAGGGGC
>JACPNG010000005.1 GCA_016185605.1 Candidatus Woesearchaeota archaeon | reverse complement strand
GAAAAATAATAAAAGCCGTTAAAGTCATTGTAAACAAGCCAAAGGATGTTCCAATATTAAGCAGATTAATAAGAGATTATGAAGATGTAAAATCTGTTAATGAAAATGACATACAATTTGTAAAAAGATATCTAATAGACAGGGAGATTTTTCCATTAAACGCATATAGCATTGAGGGCGATTTAATAGAGAAGGATTTGGATGTTGACTTATGCTTAAAATTAAAATCAATAAAACAAGAAGAAGGAACATTTGACAATCCAAGGATATTAAGCTTTGATATAGAAACTTACACTTATGGAGACCAATATTCCAAGGATAATAAAGATCCCATAATAAGCTTGGCGTTTGTCGGGGATAATTTCAAAAAAGTAATCACCTGGAAGGTGTTTCCGACTGAAAAAGATATAAAATTTGTAAGGGATGAAAAAGAATTAATAAATGAATTTAAAAAAACAATTAAAGAATACAAGCCAGATTACCTGGTTGGATATTTCTCAGACGGCTTTGACCTGCCATATCTAAAAGCAAGGGCAAAAAAGTATGATCTAAACTTAGATATTAATCTTGATAAGAGTGACATTAAGCTGGCAAAGAGAAGTTTTGGAAGCATCAAAACTACAGGAATAGCTCATCTGGATATTTACAAATTTATAAGGGGCATAATGGGCGTTTCACTGCAGTTAGACAGTTATAGTCTTGGAGAGGCTGCAAAGGAGATAATAAAAGAGGAAAAAATTGAATTGGATATGGGCAAATTAGCTCTTGTATGGGATTCTGGTGGAAAAGAAATTGAGGAAATATGCGAATATAATTTACATGATGCTAATCTAACTTATAAGATATGCAAAGAAATAATATTGAACATCTCAGAATTATCAAGGCTATTGGGACAAACAGTCCATGACATATGCAGGGCTAGCTATGGACAGTTAATAGAATCTTATTTGTTAAGGAAAGCCAAAGAAATTAATGAGATAGCTCCAAACAAACCAACAAATAGTATTATCTCGCAAAGAATAATAAAAACTTACCAGGGGGCTTTTGTCTCCCAGCCAAAGCCAGGATTGTATGATAATTTAGTTGTTTTTGATTTTAAAAGCTTGTATCCAAGCATTATTGTAGCCCATAATATTGATCCAAGCTCATTGACAGATTCAAAAAAAGATTCTTATAAGACTCCAGACATAATAGAGAATGGAAAGAAAACAAATTATTATTTTAGCTATAAAGAAGATGCATTAATCCCTTATGTAATTAAAGAGCTTATATTGAGAAGAAACAGAATAAAGGAAATACTAAAGAATAATAAAAAAGACAAGATACTGCAAGCCAGAAGCAATGCATTAAAGATTTCTGCCAATGCAGCTTACGGCATGTTTGGATTTTTCGGTGCTAGATGGTATAGCAAAGAATGTGCTGCAGCCATAACATCATATGGAAGATATTACATCCAAGATGTGATAAACAAAGCAAATAAAGAAAAATTTGATGTTGTATATTCAGATACAGATTCTGTTGTAATTGAATTAGGAAAAAAAACAAAGGATGATGCCCTTGAATTTATGGAAAAAATAAATATGGATCTTCCTAGCTTAATGGAGCTTGAATTAGAGGATTTCTACAAGAAAGGAATATTTGTGATGAAGAAAAGTGAATTATCTGGAGCAAAGAAAAAATATGCTTTGCTGGCAGAAGATAATAGTATGAAGATAAGAGGATTTGAAACTGTAAGAAGGGACTGGAGTTATCTGGCAAAAAAAACCCAGATGAGAATACTGGAAATAATATTAAAAGAAGAGTCTGTTGAAAAGGCATTAGAATATATAAGAAAAGTAATAAAAGATGTGAGAAAAAAAATTATTCCTGTAGAAGAGATGGTGATAAGAACCCAATTAAGGAAGGATGTAAATGAATATGAGCAGATTGGACCTCATGTAAAGGTAGCTGAAAGAATGAAAAGGCTTGGGATTCCAATTAGTAGCGGAACAATAATAAGCTATGTTATTATAGAAGGAGAGGGAATGATAAGGGACAGAGCCAGATTATTAAGTGAATGCAAGGATGAGGATTATGACAGCGATTATTATGTAAAAAACCAGATTATTCCAAGCGTCAAGATGATATTTGAGGCTGTTGGAATAAAAGAGGAAGATTTATTATTAGATAACCAGCAAAGCACCCTGGGGAATTTTTAAGATGGAAGATTGGATTAAGGCTGGAAAAATAGCAGCAGAAGTCCTTGATTATGGCAGAAAATTAATAAAAATAGATTCTTCTATGCTGGATGTTGTGGAAAAAATTGAATCTAAGATAATCTCTCTTGGCGGACAGCCAGCTTTTCCAGTTAACATCTCAGTAAATTATATTGCTGCGCATTATACTGCTTACAAGGATGATAAGACAAAATTCAAAGAAAATGATTTAGTAAAATTAGATGTAGGAGTTCATGTTAATGGGGCTATCGGAGACAATGCAGCAACAATAGATTTAGGAAATAATAAAGAATTAGTATTAGCTTCCAGAAATGCTCTAGATGAAGCTGTAAAAATCGCCAAAGAAGGAACAGAAGCAAGAGAGATTGGTTATGTTATACAAAATAAAATACAAGAATTTAATTTTTCTCCTGTAATAAATTTATCAGGGCATAGATTAGATAGATTTAAAGTGCATGCGGGATTGACAATCCCAAATTATGACAATGGTGATAAAACAATATTAGAAAAGGATATGATAATAGCGATTGAACCTTTTGCAACAGATGGAGAGGGCAAAGTAATAGAAGGAAAAGGATCTGATATTTTCAAATTGCTAAATAAAAAGCCTGTTAGAAATGAATATGCCAGAAAAATCTTAAATGAAATAGAAAAATATAATGGATTACCATTTTCGAAAAGATGGATTAATCTTCCTATGAAAGATTTATCATTTAATATCTTGGAAAGAGAAAAAGCAATCTATCAATATCCCCAATTAATTGAAGTTTCCAGGGGATTAGTAAGCCAGGCAGAACATACAGTTATGATTGGAAAGGGAGTTTTGACTAAATTATAAAATGAGTCTTAAAATAAAAGAACAAAAACTTAGAAAGTTTGCTAAATCTGTTATTGATAATCCCAAATATAAAAAAGAGATTAAATATATTTTATCAAAATTAAATTTAAAAGAAGAGGAAGTAATTCAAGCTTACGTAAATTATAATTTAGATGTATATTCCTATGGAAATGAGATTTATGAATCTTTAGCATTAAGAGTAACATTATATGTTCATTATTTATTAAAAGGAAGTTTTCATCAAGAAAGACAACAAATAATGTTAGATATGATAGAAGAAATAAATCCAAAAACGATAGTTGATGTGGGTTTTGGTGCTCCTACTAAATATGTTAAATATCTTCTTAAGAATAAGAAATCAAAGTTAACACTTGTTGATATGTATGATTCAGCATTAAAATTTAGTGAAGTATTATTAGATTATCTTGATCCTTCTTGGAAAGAAATAGTTTCGTTGAAAAAATTTAATATGAATAGTAGAAAATATATAGGAAACTTCGATGTATATATTTTCCAAGATTCTATAGAGCATGTTAATCATGCAACTAAATATATGTCAATGACTGTTAAAAATGCTCCAAAAGACTCATATTTTTTAATATCATTACCTATAATGGCAGATATTAGGGGGCATACAATATCATGGAAAACGTTTAAAGAAGCTAAAGAATGGTTAAATAAGTGTGGATTGAAAATAAACTCATCAAAAAATGTAGATATAAATTCAAAAATAGATTTATTTGCAGAACAATTAGACAAATTTCATAATTTAATGGTTAGCTGCAGTAAAAATGATTGAACCTAATAAAAAATTTATGAATGAAGCTATTAAAGAAGCTAAAAAAGCTACTAAGGAATATGGAGACTATCCTATTGGAGCAATTATAATTAAAGATTATAAAATTATAGCTAAGAGTGGAAATAGTGTTGTAAAAAATAATGATCCTATTTCTCATGCTGAAATTGATGTTATTAGAAAAGCTACAAGAAAATTAAAAACTAAAAATTTAAGTGATTGTATATTATATGTAACAACTGAACCATGTGCAATATGTACAACTGCTACAATTTGGACTAAGATAAAAGGTATTGTATATGGTACAAATAAAAAAGATTTTGATGATTTTTGGGTTAAGTGGTATAAGAAGAATAAGACTCCTAAATCTAAGTGGGTTTTTCATAAACTCTCATGTAATGATGTATTAAGTAAAGGAACTCCAAAAAGAGAATTAATAGGAAATTTTATGAGAAAAGAATGTAAAGAATTATTTAATCTTTATCCCAAATAACTCGGAAGATCTTTTGATATTGCGGCCTTGGCATTCCTAAGATATTCCTCTTCCATAGATTGATACTTCTCCATTATATCCTTGCCAACTGAAGGCTTAATTTTTATCAAAGCCTTGTCAAAATGCTTTTTCTTAACGTCTTTTGAATTTATATTTTCTCTTAAAGACAACATTGCAGCTTCTCTGCAAATAGATTCAATATCAGCTCCTACATGGCCTTCTGTCTTCTCTGCTAATTTTTTAATGTCAACATCTTTGGCTAGAGGCATCTTATTTGTATGAATCTTGAATATTTCTAATCTAGCTTTTTCATCAGGAGGAATAGTTAATAATAACCTGTCAAATCTTCCGGGCCTTAGTAAAGCAGGATCCAGAATATCTGGCCTATTTGTGGCAGCTATAACAACTACATCGCTTAACTCCTCTAATCCATCTATCTCAGCTAATAAAGTATTTACTACTCTTTCTGTTACTTTTGCCCCAATATCATATCCCCTTCTTGGGGCTAATGCATCTATCTCATCAAAGAATATTATAGCAGGAGCAACTTGTCTTGCTTTTTCAAATATTTTTCTTACTCCTTTTTCAGATTCTCCTACAAATTTATCCAATAATGCTGGACCTTTTACTGAGATGAAATTAGCCTCTGATTCTTTCGCTACTGCTTTAGCCAATAATGTTTTTCCTGTTCCAGGGGGGCCATATAATAAAATTCCTCTTGGTGGTCTTATTCCAAGTCTTTTGAATGCTCCCGAGTTTTTTATAGGCCATTCTACGCTTTCTTTTAATTCTTGTTTTAATATATCTAAGCCCCCTACCTCCTTCCATGAGATATTTGGAATTTCTACTAAGACTTCTCTCATTGCACTTGGTCTTATATATTTTAATGCTTCTTTAAAATCATTATATTTAACAATAAGTTTTTCTAAAACTTCTTTAGGAATAGATTCTTTCTCTCTAAGTTTTAAATTAGGCAAAACGTTAATTCTTAGAACATTCATAGCAGCTTCTTTGCATAACGCACTTAAGTCGGCTCCAACAAACCCATGTGTTACAGAAGCTAGTTCTTCTATATCTCTATCTTTACCTCTCTCTCTAATTACACTCCAGAGATTAGAGTTAATATCCCAAATATCTTTTTTTAGTATATCAAGTGATTTGATTTCTGAAACTAGTTTAAATACTTCTTGTTCTGTTTTGTCTTTTTCCACTTCAACAAATTTTCTCCTAGGATCATCATTATCTCTTAATTCTAACTGTTTATATATATCGACTAATTCTTTTGCTAACTCTTCTAAATTTTCTTTATCTTCAATAAGATTTTTTATTTTTTCTAGTCTGTTTATTCTATTACTTACCAATGTTAATTTTGAAATTAACTGATCTAACAAATCATTATCTTTTGTTTTGTTTTTTAATTCTTTTACCTTGTTTTCCACTTTTTCTTTATCTAATTTATTCTCTTTAAGATATCTTTCTATATGCTCAGAAAAGCTTTTAGCAACTAAATCTGGGTAAACTTCTCCCCAAATTGGCATATTCCTGGTATGAATTTTTAGGATATTTAATCTTCCATTTCTATCTGGAACTCCTACTGAAAGCTCCCTGTCAAATCTTCCAGGCCTTCTTAATGCTGGATCAATTGCATTTGGTCTATTAGTAGCTGCAATAACAACAACTTGGCCCCTTGATTTTAGGCCATCCATCATACTAAGTAATTGAGCTACCACTCTTCTTTCAACTTCGCCATGAACGTCTTCTCTTTTAGGGGCGATAGCATCTATTTCATCAATAAAAATTATAGATGGCGCGTTTTTCTCAGCCTCTTCAAATATATCTCGAACTCTTTTTTCGGACTCACCATAATATTTATTCATAATTTCAGGACCATTAATCAGCATAAAATTAGCCTCTGATTCATTAGCTACTGCTTTAGCTAATAATGTTTTACCAGATCCTGGGGGACCATATAATAAAATTCCTTTAGGGGGATCTATTCCAAGTTTTTGGAATAACTCTGGATATCTTAATGGGATCTCTACCATTTCCCTTATCTTTTTAATTTCATCTGATAATCCGCCTATATCCTCATAAGTAACATCTATAATCTTTTCTTCTGAAACTTCTACAGCTTTTGGATTTACTTTTATATTGGTTTCTTCTGTAACTATGACTGGCTGCTTTGGAGTTGCATCTACAATGACAAATTTTAACCCAGAAAATCCAAAGTCGCCCATAAATCCAGACTCAAAAATATTAATATCAAAAATATCCTCAAATGGACTTCCTGAAAAGCTTCTTCTTCTTCTCCTGGCTCCGCCTAAAGCTACAATATCTCCTTTTACTATTGCTCTTCCTAATAATCCTCTTTTGAAAACATCTGGATCAGCTTGAACCATAACTCCTTGCTGTGCTGGTGCTATAGAAACAAATTTGGCTTCTTTTACATCTGCTTTTCTTACTTTTACAGATTCGCCAATTCCAGTCTTGGCATTTCTCCTTAAAATTCCATCCATTCTTATAACAGCCTGGCCGACATCTGTCGGATATGCCCTGTCAGCTATTCCTACTGTTACTCTTCCGCCTTCAATCTCTACAATGTCTCCTGGTCTTACACCAATTTGATACATTGTTTCAGCATCTATTCTTACTATTCCTTTATAGGCTTCTTCCTGCAGAGCTTCCATGACTTTTAATTTGGTTTCTTTTGCCATTTTAATCTTCTAATAACTCCTTGATTCTTTTTGAAAAATATATGCTTAATTTTTCAGGCTCCTCTAAGCTTAGATTCATCATGTGATTAATTCTTTTTTCAAACTCCTTATTAAAGTTGATTATTTCCCTTGGAATTGAGATAGTATATGAATTTCCAACCATTCTTAGTTTGACACTAAATACTTTTTCTTTAATCTTCTGGAAGTTATTATATTTTTCCATGTCAGAAGGATGATACCATTTTTGGCTGCATTCTGGGCATATGGCTGTTCTGATGCTAAATCCATCTTTAATTATCTCAGTCTTTTCTGTTTTTCTATTGCATTCATTGCATAATATTATAGTATCAAAGATGTCTGGCATTTTAGTGTATATTCTGTGTATACACAACTTGTATATAAATCTTTCGGAGAATTTAGCTTTGTAGAATAAGTCATTTTTGTAGAAAAAGTAGGCATTATTTTGTAGAAAAAGTTGTCTACCTCTTCCTTTTTATTTTCATAATTGAAGCATTATCTAAATCGCCATGGGCGCTTGCATAGATTGCATACATAAAATCATGATTGGATATTCATGTTTTCCGCCCCTATAATCCCACATAGGATCATTAACATAAATAAATTTATCATCAATTCCAGTAATTAGATTGAAATGAAAGTTGAAGCTCGCTTTATCAAATAATAGAAAATTTGATGTAATTAATGCTCCAAGGGGTCTTCTTTCAGAAATCTCTTCTTTAATATCATTAATAGTTGGAACCCTTATTGATAGTTTTCCGCCAACTTTAAGAAATTCTTTAAAGAATTTTAAGGGTTTCCTAAATTTATTCTTTTTATTATTTTTAGATAAATCTTCAAAATAATCAATTAACTCTTTTGATGATTTTTTATTAATTTTTTTAGTAAATAAATAAGGATTAATTGTAATTAACTCGACTTCAAAACCATTTTCTATTAAATATTTTCCCAATTGCGGAGCATAAGTTCCCATAGGGCCATAAACTTTAATATCATTTTTCATATCTGAAATGCTTTTATTAAATCCATAATATCTGAAAAGCATTGACAAACAAGCTAAACCACAATCAAATGAATCCTTACCCTGTCTTACAACTGGAATCTCTAATTTCATATATGTTATAAAAGTTAAGATAATATAAATCTTTGTTTTAGAAATTGTTTTAAAACTTGTTTAATTGAATAATGGATGATTAATACAGGCAGCAGGGATTTTGATGAACTCTTCGGAGGATATGGAAACCACATAACTGTAATATACGGAAAAGCATCAACAGGAAAAACAACATGCTGTATTCTAGCTACAATAGAGCAGTTAAAGCAGGATAAAAAAGTGATTTACCTGGATGCAGAGAATAGTTTTTCTGTAGACAGATTTGAGCAATTAGCCAAGAATGACTATAAAAAATATCTGGAAAATTTATTCATAATAAAGGTAACTGACTTCAAAACCCAGGGAAATAAGATTAAAGAGCTAATCCCATTAATAGAAAAAGGGAATTTTTCCTTATTAATAATAGATACAATAGGAATTTATTACAGGAGATTGGTAAAAAGTAAAAAAGAATTAGCCAACAATATGATGATCTCGCAATTAAGGACATTAAAGGAGATTTCCAATAAAATTCCAGTTATAATAACCAATCAAGTGTATAAAAATATTGATGAAGACAAAGATATGATGTTAGCAGAAAACATAATAAATAATTTTACAAGCTGTGTTATAGAATTAGAGCATAAAAAAGACAGAAAAATTAAAATGTTAAGGCCTGTAAAAAAAGAGATGTTTTTTGAGATTAAGGAAGAAGGTATATTCAAAGTAAAGCGTTAGCCTCTTCTTCTAGTTTTTTCCTGTATTCTTCCTTTAATTTGCAATTTGGATTTAGACAGAATTGATATGGCCTTTTTCCCTTTCTTATCATATTTAATACTGGAGAACCGCACTCACTGCATAGATTATCAGTCGGCTTAGGCAGTGCATTTTTAGGAACTGAAAACGTTGTCTTGCATTCTGGATAACTGCTGCAGCCGATAAAATAAGACTTATTTGATTTGGAGTACATTATTCTTAAATTATTACTGCAATTGGGGCATTTTCCAACAGTATTAGCCTTGTCCCTTGTCTCTATATTGGCTTCTGATAATTCTTTTCCTATTTTCTTTTCATTTTCCTTGAAATGATTTAATGTCTTAGTTAAGACTTCTTTGGCTTCCTCTAAAATTTCTTCTCCCTTCTTCTTATTTTCCATTATCAGCTCCATCTCCTCCTCAAAATGCCTTGTCAATTTCTCATCTAGGATTTCCGGGCAGTATTTTTCCAAAGTTTCAATTGTTTTCATTCCTAGATTAGTTACTTCCAATGATTTTTCCTTGACATAATCCCTTTCATATAATGTCTCAATTATCTGAGCCCTAGTAGCTTTTGTTCCTAATCCCCTTTTTTCAAGTTCTTTAATAATAGAAGCTGGAGTATATCTTTTCGGAGGCTGAGTCTCTTTGTCTAGAATTGATATTTTTATTATTTTCAATTCATCTCCTCTATTAACTTCTGGAAGCTCTTGTTCCTTTAACATGACATAAGGCTCATAGAATTTATGCCATCCTTTTTCAACTGTCCTTGTTCCATTTGTCACAAAAATCTCATCATTAACATTTATTTTTATTGTTATAGTCTCCCTTTTGGCTTGGGTAGAGAATGTAGCTAATGTTCTTTTTACTATTAAATCATATAATTTATATTCTCTGTCATTAATATCTTTCGGAATTTCTCCTGTCGGATAAATTGCAGGATGCGCTGGATCTGTTTTATTGCCATTGTTTGGCTTTAATTTTCCTTTTAGAATCTCTTCAGCTAAATTTTTATATCTGGATTGTTTAGCCAGATTAGAGATTATTTCTTCATAGTTTAGTGATTCCGGAAGCTGGTTTGAGCTTGTCCTTGGATATGAGATGTAAGAATTTGTATAGAGATTTTGAGCTATATCTAATGTCTCTTTTGGGGATATCCTTAATGTCCTGTATGCCTCTAATTGCAATGAAGTTAAATCAAAAGGATTAGGCGGATTCTGGAAAAATTCTTTTCTTTCAATGCTTTCTACAATCGCTTTTTTTCCTTTTGTGTTGTTAAATGATTTTTCTGCTTTTTTCTTCTCCCAGAATTTATCTTCCTGGTGCAATGCGATTATCTCTTCATTTTTTATCTCTGCTTTTAATTCAATCTGCCAGAATGGAACTGATTTGAAGATTTTGATTTCTCTTTCCTTATCAGCTAATATCTTTAATGTTGGTCCTTGGACTCTGCCAGAGCTTAATATTTTGTGCATTCCTGTGGAATTTTTTATTGATAGTGTTAGCGCACGGCTTAAATTAATACCATAAAAATGGTCTAGGAAATGCCTTGTGCTTCCTGCTTCTGCCAGATTGAAATCAATATGAGGAGAGGCATTTTCATATGCATTTGACAATTCTTTTTTCGTCAATGTCGAGAAATGCATCCTTTTTGCATCTTTCTTATTGAATAATTTTGTAAGAATATTCTTGAATATTAATTCACCTTCAATGTCAACATCGCATCCATTATAGAACTCGTCTGCCTCTTTCCCCAGCTTTTTCAACACATCCAGATATTTCTTTGTGAACAATGAGCTTTTAGAGATTTTATAGCTTGGCTTCCATTCAATATCAAATACAGGATAAGTCCATCCTTTTTTATTTGACTCCTCAAGATTATATAAATGACCAACTGCACACCCAACTAATATTTTTTTTCCTTTGTGTTCCAGTTCATAGTATGTAACATTATCTATTTTATTCTTGCTTAATTTTTTATCAGCCAAAGCTTCAGCTATCTTTAAACATGAAGAAGGCTTTTCTGAAATAATTAACTGTACCATAGAATATATTTTAGCTTATAGTTTTTTAAATCTTTTCAGGATTAAATCTCGATTATTTTTCCCTTTCTGCCCACATTTATTACCTTTGTTTTGCCTAATTTTTCCTCTATGCCCTCTGCCTCATGTAGATGTGAACAAAGCAAAATATCGGGCTTAAATTTTTCAACAGCCATTCTTACCCCTTCTGAGCCGGCGCCGGGAACAAACTTTTCCATTAAAGTTTTATTTGGTGGCACATGAGTCACCATTATCATTTTCTTTAAATCTTTTATCTTGTCAAATCCCTTCTTTAATATTCCATAAATCTCATCTTCTTGCAATTGCTCTATTCCAATATTTGCTCCCCCGCATCCGAAAATTCCAATATCTTCATACTTGACAGAATAGCCATGGATGTTCTTAATGCCATATAATTCAGCTAAAAAATCAGCTGTTGCAAATCCGTCATGATTTCCAGGAATCAACAATACTTTTTTATTTTTCTTCAGGAATGGACCAATAAGCCCGTCTGTCTTATGGAATGATTCTGTAATATCTCCACATAATATGACTAAATCTGCTTTTTCCTTATCTGCTTTTTCAGCTAGCCTTTTAGCTAGCAAAGAATCTCCATGAATGTCTCCGGCAGCCAAAATTCTCATATTAATAATCTGGAAATTCAGTTTATTAAACTTTTTATTTGCCAAATCTTCTTTCTCTCTGAGAATAATCTTCTATAGCTTGAATTAAATCTTCTTTCTCAAATTCGGGCCACGTCTTCTCCAAAAAGACCCATTCGCTATAATGACTTTGCCATATCAAAAAATTAGATGTTCTCTTTTCTCCTCCTGTTCTTATGATTAATTCTGGTTCATGATCTGTATAAAGATTCTTTGAAAATACTTTCTCATTAATATCATTTATATCTAATTTACCATTCTTAACATTTTCTCCAATTCTTTTAACAGCATCTATGACTTCTTCTCGGCCGCCATAGGCCATTGCAAAGTTTACAATATAATTATCATTATCTCTTGTTTTGTACATTAATTTTTTCATTATATCCTGTAAATCTTCTGGGAATTTCCAGATTCTTCCTATAAAATTGATTTTTACCTTATCATTCTCTAATCTTGGATCATCAAATAGCCTAGTAAATTCTTTTTTGAAGATATTCATAAGAAAATCAAACTCTTCTTTTGGCCTGTTAAAATTCTGGATTGAGAAGGCATATAATGTTACTTCTTTTATCCCTAATTCCTTGCACCAATCAAATAATTTTTCTACTTTTTTGGCTCCCCACTCATGACCCATAAATGGTTTTAACATTAGTCTCTTTGCAAATCTACGATTGCCGTCTAAAATTATTCCTATATACTTTGGAACTTTCATATTAAGTCCTATTAAATATAATTTAAAAAGCTTACTGCTTAGTTATTTTCTTGAATTTAGTATATGGCCATAAAATTTTTGGTATTTTTATTGATCCATCTTTCTGTTGAAAATTTTCTATAATACAAACCATCATTCTTTCTGTTGCAATTGCAGTATTATTTAGAGTATAAACAAATTTTAGTTCATTCTTATCCCTATATTTAATATTGCTTCTTCTTGCCTGATAATCTAAACAATTCGAACAACTTCCAAGCTCCCTATAACAATTCTGCGAGGGAAACCAACCTTCTAAATCAATTGTCTTTGTAGGCACCCTACCAGTATCTTGAGAGGCAAGAACAACCACACGAAAAGGAATTTCCAATTTTTTAAACATATCGACGCTATTTTTCAAAATTAAGTCAAATTCCTTCCAAGCTTCTTTAGGCTTACAAAAGATAAATTGTTCAATTTTCTCGAACTGATGCGTCCTAAAGATTCCCTTTGTATCTTTTCCATGCGAGCCGGCTTCTTTCCTAAAACAAGGAGATATTCCAGCATATCTTACTGGCTTATCTATGGTTATTATTTCATTAGAGTGATAAGCATTCAATGCATGCTCTGCTGTCCCAATCAGATATAAATCCTCATCTTCTATTTTATATATCATTTCTTTGAATGCTCCAAAAGGCAAAGCTCCTTCTAAAACTTCTTTTCTTAACATAAATGGCGGCTGTATCAGGGTAAAATTTTTCTTTTTTAAGAAATCAATAGCAAAATTTATTATTGCTTGATTTAATTTTACTAAATCATTTTTAAGATAGTAAAATCTTGCTCCGGAAACTTCTGAAGCTTTCTTTGTGTCTAATAATTTTAGGCTTTCAAGCAAATCAGAATGGTCTTTTACTTCAAACTTTAATTTTTTTGGCTTTCTGTAAATTTTTAAAACTTTATTTTTATCAGCAGTCCCTGTAGGAACTGAATTATCAATTAAATTAGGAATCTCTTTCAACAAAAAATTTCTTTTTTCTTCTGTTTCATTCATTAATTTTTCTTTTTTCTCAAGTCTATTTGGAATTTCTTTTGCCTCTCCAATTAATTTAGCGATATTTTTACCTTGTTTTTTAGCCTGATTTATTTCCTCAGAAATCTTATTTCTTCTTGCTCTTAACTTATCAACTTCTTCTTTAAATTGCCTCCATTCTTTATCTAAGATAATTAGCTTGTCTATATCTTCTACTGGAAATCCTCTTTTTTTTTGAGATTCTTTTATTAAATTTGGGTTCTCCCTAATAAAGTTTATATCTAACATAAGAATCTTCAAATAGAACTTTATTTAAATATTTTTATAAAAGAAAAATAGTTTAATTTGAAACATCTTTAGAAAGGTTTAAAAAGATATCTATATGCTATAAAATATATATTAAAAAGAGAAGGTTTAAATAGAGACTATCTACAACAAGTTTGCAGAGACAAGAGGGGTGTTAGGGGGCAAATATGAAGAAAGACATATTCGAGGTTTTTTTCAGAAAAAAACCTGCTATGATATTAGTTGCTTTGAGAAAGAACACTAAAAATAGGTATGGAAGCATTCTGGCCAAGGAGGTAGACTGTACATACAGCCATGCAGTCAAGATTTTACAAGAGATGGAGAGGGCTAAATTAGTTGAATTTGTAAAGCAAGGAAGAATAAAGATTATTAAATTGACAGATACCGGAAACAAGGTAGCTGAAAATATAGAAAGAATCAAAAATCTTCTATAAAAAGGGGTTCTTCTCTATTTTTCATGTATTTTACCAAGCCTTCAATATTAGATAATTTTGTGTTATTATATAAAAACTCCCTGAACTTATTGTCTACTTTAACTCCTGTTCTCTGGAGATTATGCCTAAGAATATTGTAAAGTTTTTTTCCATGCTTATCTAAATCAGTTAGAATTATCACTCCTTTATTATTGACAGAAATCTCCTCAACTAATCTGAAAATAGGCTTGTTAATTGTTATTATGTTTTTAATTCCCAGACTTTCCAAAGAATTCCTGTCTTTATTGCCTTCCACTATTATCAGTTTGTCTGAAGATTTGAGAGATTCGAGCCATAAATGCATCAATTAATAGTTATGACTAAGTTAAAAAAAGTTTTGATAAAATTTAAATAGTAATCAATTAACCAAATTGTATGAAAAATTTCAATATTGAGATTAAAAAAATAGAGGTTAACAAATTATTTCTAAGCGAAAACAAGATAGGATATGATGTTTATTTTAATTTCAATGATGAAGTTAAAAAGATGTATATTGAATTTCCCATAGGGGATCCTGAAAGCATTGTCAGAATGCTAATAAGCGAAATAAAAAGAAAAGAAAAAATTGCTGCAGAAGACGAAAATGATGTTCTGCAAAGCATTGTTCTAATGAGGATAAACAACCAAGAAAATGTTGAACCGAGATTAATGGATTTTTTCACCAAATTCCAAAATAAAGTCAAGTCATTTAGGTCAAAAAGGACAGCTGACAATTATATAGACATGTATAATAGCATAATAAGGGAGAGGTTAGAATTATGAAATTAGTATTAGACAAAAAACCAAGATCTCCGACTATAATAGAGGGATTTCCAGGATTTGGACTAGTAGGAACAATAGCTGTAGAATTTCTAATAAAACATCTGAATGCAAAGCCTATAGGAATGGTAAGAAGCAATGAGATGATACCAATGGCAGCCATCCATGAATCAAAGGTAGTTGAGCCAATAGGAATATTTCATGATTCCAAGAATAATATAATATTAATCCATGCATTAAGCGGGGTTAAAGGATTAGAATGGGAATTAGCAGAGATAGTGAGCAAACTCTCCAAGGACTTAAAAGCCAAGCAAGTGATAAGCATAGAAGGTGTTGGTTCAATAGAGGCAAAATTAGATGCTTATTATTTCACCCAAGACCAAAAAAAGAAAAAGGAATTTGAGAGGATAGGATTAAAACAGATGAAGGAAGGATTGGTTGTAGGAGTAACTGGAGCATTATTATTAAAAGATAAAAATGTAAACGGAATATTCATTGAAAGCACTGTTGGATTAGCAGACAGCAAGGCAGCTGCCAAGGCTGTTGAAATACTGGATAAATATCTTGGGTTAAAAGTTGATTACAAGCCATTATTAGAGGCTGCTGAAAAGTTTGAGAAGACACTAAAAATGATAATGGAGAAAAGCAAAGAGGCTGGAACCCCTAAAAAAGATGATGAATTAAGTTACTTGGGATAAAACTATTTTCTTTTTACTAGATTTGCCTTTAATTTTTCAGTTAATTCCTCTATTTCTTCAATATTGACAGAATCCTTATGGGGCTTTAATTCAGGATCTTTACTTGTGGTTATTTTTGGGGTATACGGCTCTGGCTTTGAATCCTGTGAAAAAGCCTTTCTAACCATCATATCAACAAATTCATTTTTTTCTTCTGGTTTTTGCTGTTTCTTCATTTTTAATCAATCTCAATTATCCTTTCTAATATTTAAATATTCTTTTTCCTTAATATATCTTCTCTTCTCCTTTGCAAGCCAAAATCAGACTGCAATATGTTTGATATATCCAACTGTTCCATTAATTTCTCCTGCTCAACAAACCTTTTGACATATGCATTTTCCATATTTGGTTTTCTAGGCGGGGTCTGCTGCACTTCTTGAAGATTATTATTTTGTTGAGATTGCTGCATGATTATTTTTCCGCCTTTTTTCTCAATAGAATTGACAACTATTGACAATGCGTTTTGCAAGTCTTCCAATGTGTCTGCTTCTGTATCTATTGTTATTTTCATTTTATCTGTTTATAGTTTATGTAGATTATATAAGCTGAGATTATTATTGCTATATAGCTTAGCCATACTGGAATATTAAAGTCTCCAATCTGGGCATTAAGACCTATTATTGATCTCACCAGATGCAATACTAATATTAACGAGAATATAATTATGTTTATTAATAAAACTGATTTTATGTTGTTCATGAATGGCGATTATTTTTGTTTTTTATAAATATTTGTATACATAAAAGTTATAAACCAATCAAAATTTGAGAAAATATGAGGATATTAGTAACTGGTGGAACAGGATTTATAGGTTCAAATTTAACCGAAGAATTACTAAGATTAGGGCATGATTTAGTGATAACTGGTTTTGATAATGAATTAAAGATTGATAATTTTAATGGAGAATTAATTACTGGAGATTTATATAGTATTGATTGGAATAAGATAAGAGACATAGATGTTTTATTTCACCAGGCAGCAAATAATGACACAACATTAATGGACAGAAATAAGATGTTTCAAGACAATTTAGATTCTTCTAAAAAACTATTTGAATTAGTTATTAAGAATGGCTGCAAAAAAATAGTTTATGCCTCTTCAACAGCAATTTATGGAGATGTCAAGGCGCCATTCAAAGAAGATGGGATAAAAAACCCATTAAACCCTTATGCTGAATCAAAATTATTACTAGATAATTATGTTGAACAATTAGCCAAAAAGCATGAAGATGTAATTATTGTTGGATTGAAATATTGCAATGTTTATGGAAAAGGAGAAGGATACAAGGGAGAAAGAGCAACTATGATCTATCAATTGGCGCAACAAATGATTAAAGAAAATCCAAGACTATTCAAATTTGGAGAACAAAAAAGAGATTATATCTATATAAAAGATGTTGTAAAAGCAAATTTATTGGCTTCTGAAGCAAAGAATAGTTGTATTGTTAATTGTGGTTCTGGAAGAGACTATAGTTTTAATTATATTGTAGATGTATTGAATAGAATCTTAAATCTAGACAGAAAACCAGAATATATTGACAATCCATATATTGGAAGATATCAAGATCATACATTATGCGATATGTCTTTAGCCAAAGAAAAGATTAATTTTATTCCTGAATTTGATTTAGATAAAGGAATAGAAGATTACTATAATTCCGGAGAATTAATTTAAATGGGCCCTGGGGGATTTGAACCCTCGACCACCTACTCTCTCTTCATAGAGACTAAGAGGCAGGTGCTCTAAACCAGACTGAGCTAAGGACCCAACAAAAAATTGATATAAAAATTGTTTTTAAATCTTTGTTTTAAATTTCTTAAAAAAATTAGCAGTAATTTTTACCAATTTTGCCGCTTAAAAGTTTTAAGCAATAATTAAAATATAAATTGAGCTTATTTATTGATTGTACAATATATAGTTGATACAATATATTGAATATACAATATAAATAATAGTATTTATATATGATTAAAACTTTTAATCATTTATGAAAAATATTAAACATATTGATATGAAGGGTTTTCTTAGTTTTTTTATATTGCATGAATTAAATAAAAAGTGTTTATGCGGGGATGAACTGGCTGGATTAATAGGCAAAAGAAAGAGGTATAAATTAACCCCTGGAACTATCTACCCAACGCTAAAGAGATTATGCAGATTAAAGTTAATAAAGATGAAACAAAAAGGAAGGAAAAAGAATTACATTCTTACTAAAAGTGGCAAAATAGAATTAGAATTATTATACAAAACATTCAACAAGCTATTTTCAGGGTTAAAAAATAAAATAAAAAGATAAGAAATTATCTCTTTTTCTTTGAGCCTTTCTTCCTTCCTCTGGCCATCTTAGCTTTCCATATTTCAAGAGTCTTGCCCTTAACGAAGTATAACCATCCAGATTGCCTCTTCTCTCCAGCTTTAACTTTAACTGCCATTTGAAACCTCCATTTTATCGATATAAAAATTATAATTCAATAGTATTTAAATATTCTTGTCCTCGTTTAGCATATCCAATGGATTCTTTATTGCCTTTATTTTCTCCTTTGAGACATGGGTATAAATTTCTGTTGTGGCTATTGAAGCATGCCCTAATAGACTTTGGATGTATCTTATGTCTACTCCAGACTCTAATAAATGGGTGGCAAAGCTATGCCTTAGTTTATGGGGAGTTACTTTCTTTTTTATTCCTGCTTTTTTGGCTGCATTTTCGACTATTTTTTGGATATTTCTCGAGGATAAAACTCCATTTCTTCCAGGAAACAAATAAACTTCATTCTTGTCAAGGGTTTTTAAGTAATCATTTAGTTCTTTTACAATAGAATCTGACAAGATAAACATCCTGTCTTTTGATCCTTTTCCTCTTCTTACCCAGCCCATTTTGTCTTTTAATTCCAAATCATTTATTTTCAATCCTCTTAACTCAGACAATCTCAATCCAGAAGAATACAAGAATTTGATTATCATCTTTGTTTTATAGCTTCCAGCAGAATTGATTAATTTTTTCACCTCTTCCATCGTCATTACAGAAGGAATATTTTTTGGAATTTTTGGGGTTTTGAAATTGACAATGTTTTTCTTAAGAACTTCGTCATAAAGAAATTTTAAAGCTGCTTTTTTCAATGCCAACGACCTTGGAGAATTTTTATTTGATATTAAAAATCCAATATAGCTTTTAATGTCTTCTTCATTTACTTTTTCCGGGGATTTTTTTATATATTCTATAAATTTTTTGTTATGCAATGTATATGCCTCTATTGTTCTTTCTGAGAATCCCCTCAATTTTAGTTCAGTCTCCAGTTTTTTGAGCATATGGGCCTCTTTTTTCCAATTCTCTATATATTTCTGGTCTTGCCTTCAATTTTAATTCATAAACTAATTCCTTAGCTAATTTAACCCTATCTTCTACAGGAATATTTCCGTCTACTTTATAATTTGGATCTTTAAATAAGTCTATTGATGAATAAAGTTTTTCTAACGGCTGATTAGATAACCATTTTAGACTAGCATGATAAGAAGAAAGGCATTTAATATCTTCACTATGCCTATCTAATATACATCCAGAAATTAAATTTGCTATATCACATAATGTTGGATTTTTTAATTTTTTTAATATATCATCTTCTTTTTTATAGCTGGTAATAAATGATGATATATCATTATGCAGTCTCTTACGTGCTTCTATAGTAAATCTCTTCTTCTTAAAATCACTATTCATTAATATATTAAAGAATAAAGATTAATTAAAGATTTCGCTTAATTAACTCCAGAATTGTGGGGTTGGATATACTCCAGCTATCTCTTCAATTGTCGCAAATTTCTTACTAGGCACAATTCCATTAGGAGTATAAAATTTTTCTGGTTCTCTTACTGAGAGTGTACCCATTAAATCTTCTCCATGTCTTAAAATGAATATTGCTGTTATATCTTCTCTATATTCTAATGTTCCATCATTCACTTTATCAGACTGTGCTAATTTCTCAAATAATTTTTCTTTTTCACTAATTAATCTTGCTCTATTAATTCTAAGTGTAAGGCTTCTGTCTCTGTCTCTATAGGGCATTCCTTTTTTTGGTGCTGCTCTTTCATCATATCTCTGTAATGCATGAAAAGTATTTACTATTGGTATGTTATCCATGTCTCAAAAGTAGATGAGTAAAGATTTATATCCTTTATTGTTGAAGAATATCATAGTGGAAAGATTGTTTCTCCTTATTAGGAAGTTTTAAATATCTTTCTTATTAATGATTTTGTATGGGAAAGAAATTAGAAAATAGACTATTGGCTATAGGAGTTACTGGGATTATAATTGGTTTTGGTGCAGGATTTTATGGTGTGTATAAAGCAAGTTTTCCTGATAAGTTAAAATATTCAGTTAATTCTCCAGTCGCTAGATATCATGACTCTATAAAAGAGATGTCAAGATTAGATAATCTTAATATTGGTAAAATAGTAAAAAGTGGTTTAAATATTCAGAATATTGGAATGGAATATAACCAATTATTAAAAGAGACTAACGAATTAAAATCAAATAAAGAAGTCAAGGAATTTCTAGATAAAAAGAAAGATTATATTGAGAATAATTTGAGATTATTAAGAGAAGGAGTTATATCTGCATATTTCTTTGCTTTAGCTTTTGGAATTCCTGGTCTTTTTCTAAAAGTCCGAAGACAACAAAAAGAAATATATAAAAAAGAAGGACAAATGAGGCTCCATCATGCATAAAGTTATTGATTTCATTTAATACTTGTTATACGAAGTATTTAATTATCTCCTCTATCTGCAAGACTAAATGCCCCCATTTTCTGCTCTATTCCACCTGGATTTAGGTCAATTCTAATCTTTCTTATGATATCATCCCCTAATCTTATTTCAGGAGATAAAGTATTCAATAATAATGAAGGGTTTACTCCCTTTTCCTCAAGTTCCCTCATATATTGCGTAGAACGTCTTCCAAAATTATCTATCTCCTCAGCCGTCAAATAAGTTGTACTATCTTTCTTATTTTGTTCACTCATTACTTCTTTAAAATCACTAATTTCCATATCCCTTACTAAATTGCTATTTCTTGTTAAAAACATAAAGTCGGGGTCAAAATTAACTATTTGATCCCTCCACAACACATAGTGTATAAGCTGTCTATCTCCTTCCATTAATCCTAATGCACGTTGTGTTCCTAAATAAGCTGCTAACTGGCTTAAATCATCAATTCCTGTATCTAAAACTGTTGGGAGAAAATCCCTTAAATACCATAATTTATCTCTTGAAGAACCAACTACTGCTACTGGTGGGGTTAATCTTGGAATTCTTCCCTCAAAATATAGTTTTTCTAATGCTAATACTAAATTTGGTTCTGGAATATTCATTACTCTTCTTTTAGGCATGACTAAAGATTTATTTTCTCCTTCAAACTGCATAGTTGCTCTGGCATCAAATCTTATTCCATATCTCTTTGATCCTAGTCTTTTTATTAAATCAGAAGAATATTTTCTTGCTTCCCTTAACACAACTTGATCATCTTCCCCAATAAGAAGAGCCATATTGGGGAATTTTATGATATCTTGTGGCGTAAAATTACTTCTAGCATTTATTTTATACCTTCTTTCAGAACTATCATCAAATACTACTTCTGCTATTATTCTTTCTTCTGGAAGTCCTTCTTTCCATTCTTGCGTTAATTTCTTTTGAAGTGAATCATCGTTAACTCTTGTTGGATGGCCCATTCCCCTATATCTTTCTTTATTTCTATTAAACATAAATGTTTCAAGATTTCTGTTTATTAATGGATTTAAACCATTATATAATATTGTAAATACTTCATCTGGTGATACTTTGCTTCCTTTATGATAAAAGGAGATTTCTCTGGGCTTTTTATCTAAAAATGAACTATACATAAGATTAATATCAAATATTGCCTTTTAAACCTTTCTATTATTAATTATTTATTAGTGATAACATTAGTAAAGTTTATAAATAAAGAAAATACAAAAATGTAGTTTCTAAAGGTTAAAATGGTTAGTCAAACAATAGAAGGAATAGTCTATCAAGCAGAAGTTGATATGCATACTAAAGAACATGATATTAACAGAACTAATAAAATAGCTGAAGAAAATAGTGTAAAATTTAATACAGATTATGACATCGCGGGTAGGGGAATACCAGAATCAGGAAATAGATTTTATGTGTTTGGCACTATAGAAGATGCACTTCAATTTCGTGAGAAAATAATTATGATGGGAATCTCAGAAAGGGTTGATTTATCAAAATTAAGAGAAAACAAGAGTATATTGTGCGCAAACAATAGATATAATCCCGATAGATTAACTACAGAAGAGATGAATATAATTAGGGGATATCCTAATAGCGCTTTAATAGGAAAATTTGATTTTTAGTCCTATTTATGATTAGATGAAGTTCTACAACTAAAATTTAAGAAAAATAAGAAGGGTTATTTTTTACCCTTCATCATTGCTTGGCAGTCTTTGCACATTGAGTTTCCTATTGAAATTATTCCTATTAATGCAAAAAATATTGTATACCAAGATAATCCCAGAGTCCATAACCCTAAATCCTCTAATAAAAATACTATTCCAAAAACCAAGAATAGAACCCCTGATATTTTGCTGCATTTCATACATCCAAACATTATTAGCACCTCCAGTTTTAATATAAATATCAAATCAATCTTATTTATATTCCTTTGTAGTCTTTTGGGAATGCAAACATTTATTAGAAAATATATATTTTATAGATTATGAAAAGAGATAAGATTAACAGCTATGTCTGGAGCTATTATTCTGGAAATATATTCTGGGGTTGGTTTTTCTTGTTATTGGGATTATTCTTCTTGGCTAGAAATTTTGGCTGGATTCCTAATATCTCAATATGGCCTGTTTTATTGATAATTCTAGGGATTTATATGCTAATTCCTAGGAGAGACTAAAATGAATGAAAATACATCTGAAATTAGCGATAAGTTAACGCCTCAAGAATTAATAATCTGTCTTTATGGACTATCAAAACAAGAAAAATTAGCTTATTCTCAAATGGATATTCATAATTTCCTTTATAGTAAGAAAATCCAAGGAATAACTCCATTTACAGACTTAGAATTTAAGTGGGATGGTCCTTATCCAATATGTCCTGAGATTCAAAGAGTTTATGATAATTTAAGGGTTGTAGGATTATTAAATATGAATCTCCCATTATTAACTCATATTATAGCAAAAGATTGTAGGGGTTATTTTGATAGAAATATAAAAAATAGGTTATCTAATGAAAAATTAGCGGAGTTAGAGCAAATTGCTAAAGAGTTCTCAGAATTGAGTTTAGAAAAAGCTGAATTATAGTATTATGCTTAATAGAAAGAATTATAAATTAATTTTTCCATAAATTTTTATGGATAATCAAGAACTAGGAAATCACTATTTTGAAACTGCTTCTATTGGAGCGTCTAGTTTAGATAATTACAAAAAGATTAAATTAAAAATTCAAAATTGTGGTATAGATATTAAAAGTTTATATGATAGAGAAGGTTCTCTGAAAGGGTTAAATGTTAAAGGAATTGGGGATGGAACAAGAAGAATTTTAGAGGATATATTAAGGAATGGTGGAAAAACAACCTTTTCTAGGAAATTTGAGGATATTAGAACAGAAGAAAGAAATTTTAAAGAAATTGATAGAAAACTTCCTATAATTAGACAACCAGATTACTTAGATGAGGGATGGTTTGATGAACGTAACCCAGAATTTCCTAGAGGAAGCAGATATCCTAAACCACTTGATTTTTCTAAATAAAGTTCGCTTAAGAATGGTTATACGAACTCTCAATAAAATCTCCTAAAGATTTATATTCTTTGTTTAAAAGCCAATCAGTATGAATCCATTAGAAGAAAGCTATTTTGTATTTGAGCACTATGCAGATTATACAGCAGATCATAGTGCTCTTGCTCTTTTTCAGTATAAGAATGGGGATTTAGAAAATATAATTAATCCGTGTGATCTGGGAATAATGGACGAAATTGGAGAAGCTGAAACTCAACAAGTAATTAATTATTTATTGAAACAAAATATAAGAAAAGTATATAGTCTACCCACCAGAGGATTATCTATAAAAGAAGAGCCAGACGTGTTATTTGGACAGACTCTTCATCATTTTGAAAAAGGAGTTAGTTGGTATCATTATGATGGTGTTTATGATGAACATTATTGGTGTTCTTTATTTGAAAGTGTGGGAATTAAATTAGAGAGGTATGATTTAGCATAAATAGTTTATGGGACATTCAGTTAATCATCGTTAAGTGTAATTTATTTCACTCAACTTTATATTGCACCCCATACTTTTGTAGAAATTCTTCACTTTGAGAACCAACTAACATAATTTCCCAATAATTTCCATTATCTCCCGGAATTCCAATATAATAATGAATTCCACCCAATTTTTTTAATCCTTTTATCTTTAATGATTGAGCTATTTTATGAAATTTTTCTGGATCCCTTATTCCTAACATGTTTTTCCATGTATAAAATTCCAAGCTACCCTCTTCAAGGGGTTCTTCTAGCTTTTCATTGATAAAATTACTACATCTTTGTTCTCTCTCAGTTAATGCCATAATTCTAATCAAATTTAACCATTTTTAAGCTATTCTATCGAGAATTCAGGTAAGCACAGTTAGGCAAAATTTAGGAGTTGTCTACTTCTCATTTAGATAGTAAAATTTAAATCATTATTTGTTTAGATTATTTATATGTTTATAAGATATATAAAAAATAAAATTGAAAATTTTAAAAAAATAGAGGGTTATAATATTAAATTATTAGAAAGAAAAGAAAATTATGCTAAATTTTTAGTAGACAGAAAAAAAGAGCTTGAAGTTTATATTTTAGGTCCAAAATTTTATTATCCAGAAAAACCTAAAATACCTAAAAATTATCACCCTGTATCTGGAAAGGGAGAAGTTTATAAGTGGATACCTCCAATTATAAATCTTAGAACCGGAAGAGTTGATGAGAGAACAACTTATCCTATTATCATTGAGATTAAAGATGAAAATAAAAAGAAAAAATATTTGATTTATCATGCTTATAGTATAAAAAAACAAATGAAATTATTTAATAAAGTGTTAAAAAATATAAATAAAGAATATCATGAGTTAACTAATTACAATGTTGAGTTAAAAAATAAAGATGGATAATATAGTAAATAGTGCTGTTGGAAGATGGATTGAATGAATGGGAATTGGTATAATGGCTGGTCTAATTGTTCTTTCTCCCTCTTTAGGATTCAAATTTTGGTTTTTGATGATTTCTTCTGGTGTACTAGTTGCTTTTTGTGGCTATGTGCAATATAGAAATAAATAGCTTCGCTTAATGTGTCTTATAAGTAATTTCATTTGAATTTATTCCAAAACTCTGTATTTAATTCTTCAAAATATGACTTCATTTTTTTTACATATTTCATCATATCGTGTGGATCTTGCTCTTTATCATAATTCCTATAAAAATCTTTTTCATCTAAGCCTTCTATACAATGAAATTTCACCATGCCTAGGGCCGGTTGTATCGAAAAAAGATTATCTCTTTCTAACTCTTCTTTTATTCTATCTAAATTTCTGTTACAATTTCCAATATATCTCGCTAAATTTTCTGCATGCTCTCTTTGTGTTTGAGCTGAGATTATTGGAGTTGATACAATATTTTCTAATCCTAATAATCCCGATAAAATCCCTGAGACTATTAATAATTTAGTTTTTGTCATAGCTTAAACTTATTTGATATAGTATAAAAATATTTTCGTTTTTGATTATATTTTATATCGACAAGATATTTAATCTTTGCTTAAAGGTTTTAAGCACTTTTATTATTATCTCCTACTTCAACGAGTTCAAATGATGGCGGTTGTGCCCTTTCTCTTATTATCCTCTCTAACATAGAAATATTTGCATCAGCTAAAATTTGTAATCTCTCTATCTCTTGTTGATATAACCCTCGGACTAATCCTAGTTCTTCTTCAAGATTTTCGACTATATCTGATTTGTAAAATATATTGGGGGGAATAATTGTATATTCCCCATTCACTCTTAGAAATAATATTTCGCCCCGATTATATGCTTGCATTGTACTCTCACGATTAAATTTAGAACCAACATTCTTAAAAAATTCTTTATCTGAGACAACTACGTAAAGCATAAGAAGATGATTTTGTCGAGACTTTAAAACATCCCCTTCTTTAACATCCTCTTTTTTAAGTGTTGAATCCACTTTAACAGCCATTCATCCTTATTCTATAGGCTGATTTATAAAAACTATTGTTGATTGATATAAGAAATGCAATATTTATTTTATGATTTAGAATATAAAACTTTAAAAAAACATTCTATTTTATTATATTATGTCTATTTTATGCCGTTTAAGCGGGTGTAAGTACAAAAAAGGGATGTGTATTCATGAGAAATTTTTGCTATTTCTTATTGTATTAGTTGCTTTAGTGTTAATTGTAAGAAATCTTTTGATAACTTATCAGATAATTTAGCCAGTCCAATATCCTGAATATCCAAGAGCTTTTGTTCTTGCAACAGCGTTGTCAAATTTTCCGTTAACGTCGGCGGGATAATCTCTTCTCACATTTTTATGTACTGGTTCGAGATAAGGGATTAAAAATGGATTAATTATGATGAGTTCTATCATTTTATTTTCCTTATCACTAGCTCCATTTAGACTAGATAAGATAATTTCGGCTATTTCTTCCGGATTTTCTTTTTTTTGTAATTCATAATCTAAGGATTGATGAAATTCCGCAGGATCTGCCATTGATATTCCCAATAATAGATTATAAATCAGTATTTATATATTTCTAATCAAGGATTGGTAATATAAATTATCATAAATAAAAAGATTTATTAAATAATAAATTCTATTATTTTATCGATGATATTTAACTTTTTCAGAAAAAAGCGTGATTTTCACGCAAGATTAGACAATTTGTATAGTCATCTAGGTGATTCTTTCGGTAAAATTAAAGAAGATGTTAGAAAATTGAGCAGTTGGATCAATCATTTTGATTCAAAGACAAAGGAACATGATCAAAAGCTGAATTTTATTCTTAAAAAAATTGAATTGTTGGAAGAAATGCTGGAAAATAAGCAAGAAAATGATGAAAATGTCATAGAAGACAAACAGACGATTGAACGCATTCAATCGTTCAATCGTTCAAATCAATCGTTCATGAACGTTCAATCGCTGAAAAACCTCACTCCAGCACAAAAACATATCCTTATTTTGTTAAGTTATGCTGGTGGTCCACTCGGATATGATGATATGTCAAAGAAATTAGGGCTAAATGTGATAACTGTAAGAAGGCATCTAAATGATATAAAGAGAATAGGTGTCCAAATAGAGGAAAAAGTGAGTGTGAGGGGTAGAAAAAAGGTCTTTTTGTTAGATAAGAAGACAAAAAGCATGGTTTTGAAGCAAAAAGTGAGTGTTAATAGGAGTTGATGCCGAATAAATTTAATTAAATTTAAAGAATTTTCATAAAAATAATGTATTTATATTTGATTTTTATCAAAAAGTGAGTGTTATACATCTGATAATCTCTTTTGTTCTGGGTCTCTCTGATAATAGAGGTTAACTAGTTTAGTTTTTAAGCCTAAATTCCTGAATTTCTCGTCGATAGATAGAATAGTGAGTCTATTATTGATTTTCTTTCTTGTAATGGGCGCTCCCTTTTTTATTAGTGCACTAATATAAGATCTTACACCAGATTCCTTAAGTGAGAGTTTCTCAGCAAGGTCTAGATAAGTAACCTTGCCCTTTTCTTCCTCTAATTGATAGAGGGAAAGGAGTGAGTAGAGCTCTCTCGCAGAAAATGCCTCTAGAGCCTCTAAAAAGGCAAATTTGTGAGTGAGTGGGATGTGAGTGAGTGAGTGAGTGAGTGGGATGGCCCCTTGATTTCCTATGGAACTATCAGTTCGAGTGGGATTTTCATACTCTTTATTCGGTTTAGATTCATATTTAGAAAGAAATTCCTTTATTAAATCCAATAATTCAATTACTTTCTTTTTGTTATTGTCTATTTCAGATCTTAAATCATCAATATCCTCTTTTACCTTAGAAAAAGATGATTTTACCCTGTTGTCAAATTCAGAATTCTCCATTTTCCAATAAAAATTAGATTTTGTCGAGGATTATCCTATATAATCCCCTTTGGTTTTATTGCTTATTTGCATCATAGGCAATTGAATATGCGGCGGTAAATTAACTTGTTCAGCCAATCCCAATGCCCTAACATTACATTTTATCAATATAAAATTAGTTATTGACACCATAATATCTTTGTCTAATTTTTTGGATTTTCTCCATATATCTAATATTTCTTTTATTTTTTTTTCTTCACCCCTAAATATTAAATTTCCGTTTATCTTCATATTTCCAATGTCCGGCTTGTATTCTGTGGTAAATTCAAAATCAAATTTAAGTATATTGTCTCTTTTTGGAACTAGACTTATATTATTTATCCTCATATTATTCTCTACTTTTATATTCTTGATAACTTGAGAATTCTTCTCTGCTAATATCCTGTCAACATTAAATGCAATTACTGGCATTTTTTAGATTAGAAAATAGTATTATTTAAAGCTTATTGTCATTTAAACTACATTTCTTCTGGGGCTTCTATTCCCAATAGATATAATCCAGATGAGATTACTTGCTTTACAGATAATATCAAGGATAATCTAGCATCCCTTATCTTCGGCTCTGCCTTTAAGATATTAATGCTGTCATAAAACTTGTTAAATGACTTTGTAACATCCAATAGATAATTTGTGATTATAGACGGCTTATAATTGTTCGAAGCTTCCTCTATAATCTCTGGGAATCTTGACAAGATTAATGCTAATTCAACTTCTTGAGGCAAATATAATAATGAATAGTCTGCTTTTTTTGGCAGTTTTGTTTGTTTAAGGATGCTGCATATCCTTGCATTAGCATATTGAATATACGGAGATGTCTCTCCTACAAATGAGATTGATTCTTTTGGATTATAAGTAATATCTTTTATAGGATCAACTTTGAGAAGATAAAATTTCAATGCCCCAATTCCTATCTGGGATGATTTTTCCTCATTTAATTCTTTATTTCTTGATTTTAATTCTTCCTTAGCTAAGTTAACAACCTCGTCAAGAATATTATCTGCATCTACTACATTCCCCTCTCTGGATTTCATCTTTCCTTCTGGCAGTAATACTATGCCATAGCTTAGATGAAGGCATTTTCCAGCTGCTTTTGATTTTAACTGTTCTAATATCGAGAATAACTGCTTAAAATGAAGATTCTGCTCAGAAGCTACTGTATAAATTGAAAGATTTGGATTATATTCCTTAAATTTCAACTCAGCCAAAGCTAGATCTTGAGTTATATAGATAGAAGTTTGATCCCCCCTCAATAATATCTTATCTGGGATATTATATTTTGACAGATCAGCTATAATATTATTGTCTTTATCTTTATGGAATATTCCTTTTTTAATTCCTCTAAATATTATGTCTTTTCCCTTTGTATAAAAGTCACTTTCATAATATGTTTTGTCAAATCTTATCCCTAATCTTTTATATGTCTCATCAAATCCATCCAACGCCCATTTATTCATCCTCTTCCATAGATTAATTGTTTCCTTGTCTTTAGACTCCCATTTTAACAATAATTCCTGGGCTTCTTTGTCCATTTTTTCATCTGCATTCTTGGAGAACATAACATAAAAATCCCCGACAAAGTGATCTGATTTTTTATCTGGAAGTTTGTTGTTCCCGTATTTTTGATAAGCCAACATTGACTGGCAGATATGGATTCCTCTGTCATTAACCAAATTTATTCTTACAACCTTATTGCCTAGAAAAGAAAATATTCTGGAAATGGATTCTCCCAATGATATATTCCTTAGATGTCCAAGATGCAATGGCTTGTTTGTATTTGGGGCGCAATATTCTACAAGTATTTTCTTATTTTGCTTTTGCTTTCCAAAATTACTCTTTTTTTTATTTACCTCTTTAAGGACTATTGAAATTAATTTCTGCTTATTCAAGAATAAGTTTAGATAAGGCCCAACTACTTGGACTTTCTCTATTAAAGGAGATTTTATCTTTGACATTATTTCTTTGGCTAAATCATTTGGATTTTTTTTATTTTTCTTGGCTAGGTCAAAACAGGGAAAAGAATAATCCCCATATTTTTTGTCTGGAGGGATTTCTAGAATATTGTTTATTTCCTCTTCTTTTAATTTTGTTATTTTTTCTAAAATTCTTATTATCTCTCTTTTTATCATAAATCCTTAAAAATTCAAGGAACTATATAAAGTTTTTAGATAATATTTAAACTCTTAACCGAATAAGTTTATAAATCACTATTTTATTATAAAATCATGTCAAGATTGTCAGAAAAAGTAATTGAGAAGATAAAGAATGATATATTATATGTATTATATGAGACTAAATTAAAAGGGGTTTATACAAAGCATATAAGCGATGAAATAGCGAGAGACGATGAGCTTGTTTTAAACCTGTTAAAAAATATGGAAAAAAATAAATTAGTCAAAAGAGCCACAATATTTAAGAGGAGGGTAAAATGGGTTATGGAAGAGGAAGCTTATAAAAAGTATAAGGAGATGTTGAATACTATATAATATGACTAATAAGCTAATAAGATTAAATAGAAATTACGGGTCTTTTGTAGATAATGAGCCACTTTCTAAGAAAATAGAAACCTTAGAATACCAGAGAAAATTTGCTGAAAGCTTAAATGTACTTTATTCTTTTTTAAATCCACTATATACTAAAAAGGTTAGTTTAGAAGAAGCAACTAAACATTTAAAAGATAGTTTAGTGTCAGTACATGCTAATAAAGATGGAAGTAATGGTGTTCTATGTGGTAATTATGTAGTTTGTACTTATCATGGTCTAGAAAAAATAATAAAACCTAGAAAAGAATTAGGAGATCTAGAAAAACTAGAGGTAATTAAACATACTAATAAATTATATGAATTCAGATTTGTAGATTTTGATAGAAATAATGATTTAGCACTTTTATATATTAATAGTAATGGTTCATTTTGTCCTCTAAAGATTACTGGAATTTCGAATGAATTAGAAGTTGGAAGAAATGTAATTGTATTAGCAATAAGACCTAACCGTAGAATAGATAAAAGAGTAGGGAAAATTACACACGTTGGAGTTGATGCTGAAGATCCAATTACAAAAAGAATTTATTATAATACATTCATTACAGATGCGTATTGTACAGCTGGGTTTAGTGGTGGTATTGTTGCTGACTTAAATACCAGTTCATTCTTAGGTTTGATACACCATAGGCCATTAGACAAAAAATATGCTATGGGCATTGGAATTGATGTTATAACACCTTTTTTATTAAAAGCCTCTGCTAAGGAAATAAAAAGAGTATCAAAACTATAAAATAATTCAAATAAGAGCACCATAAACTTTTATCTATTGCTGACTATCTCCCAAAATTATTTAATCTTTCTGAGTATATTCTCTTTCCCTTTCCAATCTAATGCCTCTTTTAAGACTTCTTTTATTGTCATAACAGGAATAATCTCAATTCCCTTTAGCTTTTCTTTCGGAAGTATTATGTCTTTCTCATTTGACTTTGGAACTATAACTCTTTTTATTCCGGCATCTATGGCTGCCTCTACTTTAGCTGTTACTCCACCAACAGCTAGAACCTCTCCACGAACAGATAAAGACCCAGTCAATGCTGTATCTTGCCTTATTGGGATTTTTTTTAAAGCTGAAATTATTGCTGTTGCTACTGCTATTGATGCAGAATCTCCCTCTACTCCCTCATATGACTGTAAAAATTGGATAAAGATGTCATATTTTTCCTTGATATCGTCTCCAAAATATTTTAAGATAATAGCTGAAACATTTTGTACAGCTTCTTTTGCTATTTCTCCAAGTTTTCCAGTAGCGACAAACTCTGTTTTTTTGCCCCCCGGAGTAACCTCAGATTCAATAGGAAGAACTATTCCAGAGAAAGAATAGCCGTCTCCAATAACAGCCAACCCATTTACCCTTCCAATTTTTTTGCCTTCTGTTATTATAACCTCATATTTCTTTTTATTTTCTATATATCTATCAGCCATCTGCTGCTCTAATGTTCTTGCTAATTTTTTTGCATCTATAATATGCTTCTTCTCAACTAATTTTGACCCTTGCTCCCTTGCTAAATCGCCAGCTGCCCTTACTAAGCCCCCTAACTCCCTTAATCTCAATGTTAATTTATTAGCTATTCCAGCTCTTTTTCTGGCTTCTTCTATAATTAACTCAACAGCATCTTTTGAGAAATGTGGAATTTTTTTATCTTTATAGACTTCTTGAGCTACAAATTGCGCTATCTTAAATCTGTTTTCTGTTGTGTCTTCCATTGTTGTATTCATATAAATTTCATAGCCATATCCTCTTATTCTAGACCTTAATGCAGGATGCATTTTCTGGATTGTCTCCATATTACCAGCTGCGGCTAAAATAAAGTCACATGGTACTGGTTCAGATCTTGTCTGGGCTCCAGAGCTTCTCTCACTCTGTCCAGTAATGGGATATTTTTTTTCTTGCAACGCTGTTAATAATTCCTGCTGGGATCTCCTTGATAGTGTAGCAACCTCATCAATGAATAATACTCCTCCATTTGCCCTATGTATCATTCCAGGAATTAACCTTTCATAAGCTGGAGTCCCTAATCCGCCTGATTGCAATGGATCATGCAACACATCTCCCAGTAAAGCTCCTGCATGACTTCCAGTAGCATCCAAGAATGGAGTTACTTTCTTCTCTGAATTATCTATTAATAATTTTGGAACTTTTGCTATGTCATTCAATTTCATCCTTCTGCCTAGATTAATGAATAGCATAAATCCAATTATAAAAACCATTGAAGATATCATGGAAGCAGCATAGATTACATCTGATATTGCTCCCCTCTTCCAGAAGTAATATGGGATTAAACTTATTACAATCACTAAGATAAGCATTATCATCGACTGATTTTTGAAAGAGGACATTGCCTGGATTTTCTGCTTTGTCACTAATGACTTGCCCTGGCCTTTTGGAACTATCCTTATTAATGGATTATTGTCATCATTTGGATTTGGGAATGCCAAGATATCAACTAAGCTTTCCATTGGAAGAAGTTCAGCTAATGCTTGGCCAATCATGCTTTTTCCTGTTCCTGGATCCCCAATCAACAGAACATTCCTTCTTTGCTTTGATGCTTTATTAATTATTGAGATTGCATGGTCTTGACCAATTACCTGGTCTGCAATCCTTTTAGAAATTTGTATATCTTTTGTTGACTTGTATTCCATTTTATGAAAAATATATTGATTTATTGTATATAATAATAAGATTTAAAAATATATCCTTAAGAATTTATATTATGTCTTCTTCTGCAACAACTACAAAATCGCCGACTGCAATAACTGAAGAATAAGGAATTGTCAGTTCATTTTTTTCGTTCTTCTCTAGATTTATTTCTGCAGCATAAGTTGTTGGATTTCTTAAGATTATGTGTATTAATTCTCCCGTTCTTGTCTCAAATGAAATGTTTGAAACCTCGCCAAATCTCTTTCCAGATTTTGTAACAACAATCTTTCCTATAATCTGTCTAGCATACCTCTTATCGTCTTCTGCCATTTTCTAGTAATTTATTATGTTATTTATAAATCTTTCTAGTATCTAAAAATTTTGTTGTATTAGCTATATCATAATTAAACAGTTTATGTTTATCAAGACTTTGCTTTACATCTGAAAATATGGCTGCGCTTGTTACAACTATTTTGTTGTCTGTCTTTATTAGATTATTACTCAAAAGATAGCTGCTTGAGATTAAGAGTATTAATATAAGTAATGCAAAGACAACTATTAATTTTGAAAATTTTGTCATAAAATGGTGCTTAAATAGCTCCACTACTACAAAGATAGCTATTACAACTAAGATTATAAAAGTCCATTCAACCATAATTATTTGAAGATATTGATATATATAAAATTTGTCGGGATTTTGTATCTTATTATAATACCTTTTTCGGAATGGAAAACTAAAGGCCTTATAAGTATACCCTCCCACACCATTCTTTCATATGGAACCTAAAAAATCCCAAAATATAAAGTATATGATCAAAGCAACGTCTAAATCGATAAAATACAAAAACTATTAGATTTAAATAAACGATCAATTATTTAATTATATTTGGTTATTTAGGCTTATAACATCAAAATTTTGAAGAATTAGATTATAATATTTCTATTTTTCATTTTAAATATTTATATTATATTAAATATATATTATTTAATACTATTTATAATTTATATAAATTTAATTTTTTGTTAACAATTTCCATAGGAATTAATGGTGTTACTTTTCGTTAGTAATTTTAATTTCTAAATTTTCATTAAAAATTAGTTCCAAATGAAACTAAGGTGATACTATGTCATAATAATCTTTAAATAAGTTATAAAAAATTTAGATGAAATGCAGCAAAAAGAGTTAGATGGTTTCTTCGAAAAGTTCCTTAAGAAAGAGCCTTTATTCATAAACAAGAGGTCATTACAAGGCAATTATACCCCAAAGACAGTTCCTCATAGGGAAGATCAAATAAATCAAATAGCAGGGGTTTTGGCTCCGGCATTAAGAATGGAGAAGCCTTCTAATGTATTTATCTATGGAAAGACAGGCACGGGAAAAAGCTTATGCATAAATTATGTAACCAATAACTTATTGTTAACAGCAGAAAGAAATAAAATTCCATTAAAAATAATTTATCTGAACTGCAAATTAAAAAGGATTGCAGACACAGAATACAGATTAATGGCTCAATTGACGAGGGAGTTTGGAGTTGAGGTTCCAGCTACAGGATTGCCAACAGAGGAAATATACAAATTATTTGTTAAGCAATTAGATAAAGAAAAATTATTACTTGTATTAATATTAGATGAAATAGACCAATTAGTACATAAGACAGGAGACGGAATATTATATACTTTGACAAGAATAAATACTGAATTAAAAAATAGCGAGGTAACAATAATAGGAATAAGCAATGATTTGATATTTGTCGATAATCTAGATCCAAGGGTTAAAAGCAGTCTAAGCGAGGAAGAATTAGTGTTTCCGCCGTATAATGCAATACAATTACAAAGCATTCTAAAACAAAGGGCAAAAGAAGCATTTAGAGAAACAGTATTAGAAGATGGGGTAATAGAAAAATGTGCTGCTTATGCTGCAAGGGAACATGGTGATGCAAGAAGGGCATTAGAATTGTTAAGGGTAGCTGGGGAGATTGCAGAAAGAAACAATGATAATAAAATAAGAATAAAGCATATTGATGATGCTGAAGACAAGATAGATAGAGACAGAGTAATAGAGCAAGTAAATTCCCAACCTAAACAATTCAAATTAACATTATATTCAATATTAAATGTCTGCATGAATGGAAATAGCAATGGAAATCCAATATTTACAGGAGACATTTATGAAATATATAGGGAAGCATGCAATGGCTGCGGATTAAAGCCACTAACCCAGAGAAGGGTAAGTGACATAATAGCAGAATTAGATATGCTTGGAATAATAAATGCAAGAGTAGTGAGCAAAGGAAGATATGGAAGAACAAGAGAGATAAAATTAGCTATTCCAGACTCAACTGTCCCTAAAATCAACAATGTATTAAAAGAAGGGCTTGGTTTATGAATGAAGTAATCAAATCATTCATGGATAGAAAAATTTTGCTTAGTCCTGAAATTTTTGAAAAGATAAAAGAGGATTCTTATTCCGATATAATTGAGAAATATGATGATAAAAATATCTTAGTTTTAACAAATGAGTTATTAGAGGAGAAAAATAAAGAAAAGATCTTGGAATTAAAAGAAGAATATAATAAAGACAGAAAAGTGAGGATAATAAAGAGCTATGAAGAAGAATCTGGAAAAAGAGAAGTAAAAGATTTTGTCTCTCATTTCAAATCAAGATATAATAAAATAAAAAATATCCTTCTTAATAGAACAGATTTGCAAAATACATTGTCAATAACAAGGGGAATAGAAAAAAATAATGAGAATGTGTCTTTTATAGGAATTATATACAATAAATTAATCACGAAAAATGGAGACTTATCAATAATATTAGAGGATTTAACTGGAAAAATTATATTTCTAGTGAAAAGAGACAAGGAATGTTTTAATATGGCTAAGGATTTAGTATTAGATGAAGTAATTGGAGTTACTGGGCTTATAAGGAATAAAGTATTGTATGCAAATAACATTTTTATTCCAGATATTCCATATACAAAGGAACTAAAAAAAAGCAGTGAAGAGGGATATGCCGCTTTCATAAGCGATATCCATGTCGGCAGTAATGTATTCTTAGAAGATGATTTTGAGAGATTTATAAAATGGCTGAATCTCGAATTAGGGGATGAAAAACATAAAGAGAAAGCATCTAAAATTAAATATTTATTTATAATAGGAGATTTAGTTGATGGAATTGGGATTTATCCAGACCAAGATCTCGGATTGAAAATAAAAGATATTAATGAGCAGTATGAAAAATTAGCTTATTATCTTGGAAAAATTAGAAATGATATAAGCTTAATTATATGCCCTGGAAACCATGATGCATTAAGATTAAGCGAGCCACAACCGTCTCTAGATAAAAATATAGCAAAGAAGATATGGGAGCTTCCAAATGTATTCTTAGTCAGCAATCCAGCATTGGTTAACATCCATTTTTCAGAGGATTTTGATGGTTTCGATGTATTAATGTATCATGGGAGCAGCATGCATTATTTTGTTGATAATGTAGAAAGCTTAAGATTAGGAAATGCAAAAGACAATCCAAGTTTGGTTTCTAAATTTCTATTGCAGAGAAGGCATTTAGCTCCGACACACGGATCTAGTATTTATGCTACTTACAAAGACAATGATCCTTTAGTTATAGATAAAGTTCCTGATTTTTTTGTATCCGGAGAAATGCATAGGCCAGATGAGTTAAATTATAACAATACTACAATAATTAATTGCTCATGCTTTCAGGCAAAAACTCCATATGAGGAAAAGATGGGCAATAATCCAATTCCTTCTATTGCAACTCTTGTTGATTTAAAGACCAGAAATATAACTAAAATAGATTTCAGCGAAAATGATAAATGAATATTTTGAATTGATTGAAAAAGAAGTAAATAAATGTTATGGAATAGCTAATCAAGCAAGACATTTAAATTATGATCCAGAAGACAAGGTTGAGATAATTTTAGCAAGGAATATGGCTGAAAGAGTAGAAGGTATAATCTCTACAGTTGCACCGCAGATAAAAAACAGCGGAATAAAAGAGAGAATAGTTGAATTAGAAGACCAATATTCTAAATTAGACTGGAGAGTAGCTTTGACAATCGCATTAGAAGTAGCACAAGAAAAATTCTGTAAGTTTAAAGACAAGAAAGAGGCTATGGAAGTCAGCATAAGAGTTGCGCTGGCATATCTTACTTCAGGGGTTGTATCAAGCCCATTAGAGGGATTTGTGGAATTAAAAATCAAGAAAAGAAGAGATGAGAAGGAATATTTTTGCCTGATGTTTTCCGGGCCAATAAGAAGCGCTGGAACAACAATAATCTGCGGATGTTTACTAGCAGCAGATTATATAAGGAAAAATATGGGATATCATGAATATGACCCAACTGAAGATGAAATAAAAAGAATGATGACTGAACTTTATGATTATCATGAAAGGGTTACTAATCTTCAATATCTGCCAAGTACAGAAGAGATTGAATTTCTAGTCAAAAATTTATCACTGCAGATATCTGGGGATCCAAGCGAGAAGACTGAAGTCAGCAATTACAAAAATCTTCCAAGAATAGAGACAGATTACATAAGAAATGGCCCCTGCTTGGTATTGGGAGAGGGATTAGCACAAAAAGCACCAAAGATGTGGAAAAATATGTTCAAATGGAAGGATGAATTTGGGCTCCAGAACTGGAATTACATAAATGATTTTATTAGCTTGCAAAAAAAGATAAGGTCAAAAGGCGAAGTAAAAAAACAAGAAACATCAAAAATAATTCCAGATTATAATTATATAAAAGATTTGGTTGCAGGAAGGCCAATATTAACTTATCCATTAAGAACAGGGGGATTCAGATTAAGATATGGAAGAAGCAGGATTTCTGGATTAAGCAGCATGGCAATGCATCCTGCAACAATGATAATCTTAGATGATTATATTGCAACAGGAACTCAGTTAAGATATGAACGGCCTGGAAAGAGCAGTGCGATGGAGCCATGCGATAGTATAGAGGGTCCAATTGTTAAACTAAGAAATGGGGATGTATTATTTCTAGATACAGAAGAAGAAGCAAGAAAATTCAAAAAAGAAATAAGAGAAATATTATTTTTAGGAGATTTTCTAGTGAATTATGGGGAATTTTTTAATAGAGCACATAAATTAGTTCCATGTGGTTATAATGAGGAGTGGTATCTGCAAGAATTAAAAAAACTAGATGTAAAAAATAATTTAATTGACAAACTAAAAGAAAACAGATTTTATAAAATAAGCGCAAAAGAATCATTTGAATTGTCAAAAAAATATAATATTCCTCTGCATCCTAGATATACATATCATTGGAATGATATAAACAAAGAACAATTCTTGATATTCATAGATTGGTATAAAAAAGGGAGCTTAAATGAAAATAAAATTTTACTTCCTTTGGTTTATGATTTAAAATCTGAATTAAAAGATGAAGATCCAAAAAGAATATTGGAATTACTAGGCATTCCCCACAAAGTGGCTGAAAATGAATATGTGGTTATAGAAAATGAAGATGCATTTATATTATATCATCTAATTAATTTTGAGAATATAGAAAATAAAATTAAAGATAATACTCTAGATTCAATAAATGAAATTTCCAGTATAAAAATAAGAGACAAATCAGGAACTTTTATCGGAGCAAGGATGGGAAGGCCGGAAAAAGCCAAGCTTAGGAAATTAACTGGAAATCCAAATATGCTATTTCCAGTTGGAGAACAAGGGGGAAGGATGAGAAATCTGCAGACAGCAGTCAGCAAAGGCAAGGTAACAGCAGACTTTTCAGTATTTTATTGCAGGAAATGCAACAAAGAAACAATCTACAAAAAATGCGAAGTATGCAATAATAAAACAGAATTTAATGGACATAGGCAATTTAGCATAGATGTTAATCATTATTTTAAATATGCATTGAATAAATTAGACCTAAAAGAATATAATAATTTAATAAGGGGGGTAAGAGGAACCTCAAACAAGGAGCATATTCCAGAGAATCTAGCAAAAGGAATTTTAAGATCAAAATATAATTTAAATGTTAACAAGGATGGAACAATAAGGTATGATATGACTGAGATGCCCACAACTCATTTCAAGCCAAAAGAAATTTTTACAAGCATAAAAAGATTAAATGAACTTGGATATAACAAGGATATTTATGGAGATAAACTAGAAAATGAAGAACAACTTATTGAAATCAAGCCACAGGACATAATACTTCCAGCTTGCGAAGAGTCAAATGAGGATGGGGCTGATAAAGTCTTGACAAGAATAGCAAATTATGTTGATGATTTATTGGAAAAATTTTATGGATTAGAAAGATTTTATAACATAAAATCTAGGGAGGATTTGACAGGACATCTAGTAATGGGATTAGCCCCGCATATAAGCGCAGCAATAATCGGAAGGATTATAGGATTCAGCAAAACTCAAGGATGTTTTGCCCATCCGTTATGGCATTCTGCCCAGCGCCGTGATTGCGAAGGGGATGAAAATTGCACAATGCTTTTAATGGATTCTTTGTTAAATTTTTCAAAACATTATCTTCCAAATACAAGGGGAGCAACCCAAGATACACCTTTAGTTCTAACATCAATATTAACTCCTAGTGAGGTAGATGACATGATTTTTGATATGGATTTGGTATGGGAGTATCCTCTGGAATTATATGAGGCTGCTTTGGAATATAAAGAGCCGTGGGAGATTAAGATAGAACAGTTAAGAGATAGGCTAGGAAAAGAAGAGCAGTTTGAGAACTGGGGATTTACTCACAATGTTTCTAATCTTAACATGGGGGTTAGATGCAGCGCGTATAAAAATATCCCTTTAATGGTGGAAAAAGTTCTTGGACAGATGGAGATTGCTTCAAAAATAAGGGCTGTTGATGAGGCTGATGTTGCAAGATTGACAATAGAGAGGCATTTTATAAGGGATATTAAAGGAAACCTAAGAAAATTCTCAATACAGCAATTTAGATGTGTAGACTGCAATGAAAAATACAGAAGACCGCCATTAAGCGGAAAATGCTCTAATTGCGAAGGAAAATTATTATTTACTATAGCAGAAGGGAGTATTATGAAATATCTTGAGCCAAGCATGCAACTGGCAGAAAAATATAATTTGCCAACTTACTTAAAACAAACATTAGAATTGACTAAACAGAGAATAGAAGGGGTATTTGGAAAGCAAGAAGATAAGCAAGAGGGATTAAAAAAATGGTTTTAGTTATCTTTAAATAATATAAATCATTAAAAATCATATGCAAAAAAGAGGACAGGCTACAATACTTGTAGTTTTAGGCATAGTGTTAATAGCACTTATAGCTTTTTTCTTGTTTATCAGCGGAAAGATTTCATTAAAGCCGCAGCCAGAGGAATTTCCAGATGTTGAATTATATCTACAAAGATGCTTGGATGACACAGTTAAGATTGGGCAGGGGATAGCAATTAAATCAGATGATTTTAAATCAAGCTTAGAAGAATATATTAAAACTAATCTTCCATTGAAATGCAATGATTTCTCTAAATTTTCTGGATATAATATAAATGCTGAAGCTGTAAATGATGTTAAAGTGGTATTAATACAAGATAAGAATCTGATTGTTGAAGTGGATTGGCCAGTTAGAATAACTAAAGGAGATAAGATAATTTCATTAAATAAATTTGTTTCAAAAACTAGTTTGAAAATATCTTTTTGTTTTCCTATAATTGTAGATAGAAATTGTAAAGCTATAGAATCAAAACAAATTAATGTTATGGGGATTCAAAAGAAATTTAACATTGGAGATAAAGTAAGCTTTAATATAAAAGGTTCAGGTGATGTCTGTGTTGCATGTTAGATTAATCTTGTTAATAACCCTACTGACTTTACTATTTTCAATAAATTTTGCAAATGCACAACAATCTTATACTGAGGGAGAGATTTTAAAAATAATAAATCAAAAACTTTTGCCAGCAGTTGTACGTTTAGGATGTTTGGATAGTAGTGGAGAAGTTTCTGGTTATGGGAGCGGGGTTTTTTATGAAGAAGATGGAGAATATATTGTGGATACAAATGCTCATGTTGTTTTAGCAGACGATAATGAATTTTATGGATGTTGGGTTTACTTTCCGAGGAAAGACGGAAGTTTTTATGAATATGCTTATTTTGCTGGAGAAGTCAATAGATATGATAAGAAAGAATCTCTAATTGATGGAAGATTTATAAAAGGTATAGACTATGCCTCTATTTTTATAACAGAAGCGGGATTAGATGAAAACAATAAATCTCTTCCATTTCCACCGCCTATCGAGGGATTTTATAATGTCACAAGATCCGTATGTAAATCAGAAGGAAGAGAGATAGAAATAGGAGATAAGATATATGTATTAGGTTATCCTGGTATAGGCGGAGATTCTTTTACATTAGGTGAGGGAATTATAAGTGGTTTTGATTATGGGAATTTAGATTATGATATAAATACACAATTTATTAAAACCACTGCCCCTATTTATCACGGTAATTCTGGAGGCATTGTTATTGGTGCTAGGGATGGTTGCTTATATGGAATACCTACTTGGGTAGATAGTGAGGAGGGTGGTTCCATAGGCAGATTACTTTCTTTTTCTTTTGTAAATTTATTTATAGAGGGAATTACTGGCAAAACTATTAAACTTGGGTGTGGAGATGGATCTATAAATGCATATGAATTTTGTGAAGGTGGAGATCTTGGCGGATTTTTATGTGAGGATTTTGAAGGATTTGCAGGAGGAAGTTTGAAATGTACAAATACCTGCGATTTAGACTTTTCTCAGTGTCAAGAAGAAAAAGAATTAGGATATGAGATAGTATTGGATTGTAAAGAAAAAGGATTTGATAATTGCGATATTGTATTAAGCCCAATCATAGTTTATGATGAAGCTTTTTCTAATTTCGGAACAATGGATTTTGATTTTCCCTATATTGAAGAATGGGTGTCTTGCAATGACAAGACAGATATAACCCTAGCTAGATATGACTATAATAATAAAATTTGGGTTCCTATAGTTAGCGAAATACTAGAAGATGAAAATGGGGATAAGTTTATTAGATCGCAAATAGATACATTGGAAACATTTGCAGTAATAGCAACTGAAAAGTGTGTTTTGACAGATTCTGTTTGCAGAGGATATTCTCTAAGTCCTCCAACAGGATTAATTAAGGTTGGAAACAACATAAAGTTTAATCTATGCAGTATTATTCCTGGCTGCAATCCAGTAAAAGATGATGTCTGCAGCAATAAATGCACCCAAGGAGTAGATCCAGACTGCGGAGAATGCACTTCTAATTCTGGGGATTGCTGTTTACTTTCTAAAGATAATTTATGCGATAATGACTGCGGAGAGTTTGATACAGATTGTGGATTAGTCAATTTACAAGGATGCAGTTTTACAGATGGAATTTGCAATCAGGAATGTCCAAAAAGAGATATTTCTGGAGTTAGATGGTTTTCAGATCCAGACTGCACTCCAGAATATGCAAAAGCATTTCCAGATTCAGATGATGGCTATTGCGTAAATAAATGTGACGGGATTTGTGATAAAGATTGTACAGTTGGATTAGATCCAGATTGCATTAAAGGTTTAGAAGTAGATATATACTATCTTGGTCTTGTCCAAGCTACTTGTAGCAGTAAACAATTTAACAATGTTTGCGGTAATGGAATTTGTGACGAAGATATTAATAGTTGTCCACAAGATTGCGGTGGTGGTGGCATAGAGGGTACTAGTGAGGGCACAGATTCAGGATAATAAATTAAAATGAAAAAAACAATATTATTAATAATATTTGTACTCTTAACTATAAGCTTGGCTTATGCAGAGCATACCTCAAAGTATGAACCTAAAATGGATTATCCTTGCGGCAGGGATAATTGTCCAATCAAATTTTATGGACCATTAATACATGGACAAGTTTGCAGCAGTTATTATGGACAATTCTCTCCTAATGGCTCAATAGATCAAAATTGTGAAGGGGTATTTTTAGATACAAACATAAAAAATTTAGAGATAATAAATTGGGGATATAGTTATTATACTTATGCCTTATCCACTCAAAACTGGCCGACACTTACAGGACAAGGAGGATGCCAATCTGGTCAAGTTTGTAATCTAAATTGTGATTGTGAAACCATAGATGGGGATTTTGATGGATTTCCAGTAAGGGGATTAGAGCATTATAATTATACTTATTCTGGATTAGACTGCAATGATAATGATCCAAATGCTTATCCTGGAGCAGAAGAAATATGTAATCTTAAGGATGATGACTGTGATGGCTCAGTAGATGAAGGTGGAATATGCTTAAAATCTGTCAGAGTCTGCAAGGGGACTGGAGAGAATGAAGATATAGTTAATGGAATTTGCAATCAAGGAGAGTATTGCAGCACTTCCACAAATAATGAAAATGCTAGTTGCAGTTATACATCCAAAGAAAGTGATTTAGGGCTAAATAATTTTTTTACTTTTTTTTGTGATAGTTATTTAAAAGATGGAAATTTCGGATGTGTAAAATTTGTTAAAGGGGAGTTTAAAGTCTGCACTAATAATGAACAGAGTTTATGCAATGACAATAAGGATAATGACTGCGACGGTAAAATAGACAATTTAGATTCTGATTGCGGAGCTGTTGGATCAGCAGTTGAGCCTATTTTCATATGCAACAATAATGGAATATGCGAATCAGAAAATAAAGAAAGTTGCTCCTGTTCAGATTGCGATGGAAGTAAAGATTTCTGCAGTAGTAACTTAATATGCGATTCATTAACAACAAAAACATGCCAACCAGATTGCGATAATGATAATATTCCAGATAATAGGGACCAAAGCAAAGGAACTTGCCCTAATCCTCAAACAGGTCCAGTAGATAGCAATGGAAATCCATTACTTGGAGAAGGATGTCCCCAAAATCAAGTTTGGTGCGGCACAATCAATAAATGCATTTCCAATATAAATGAATGCATTAATCCGCCAAATAATTTTAATAATAAATGCGAATCAGAATTAGGAGAAAGCTGTTTAATTAAAGATTGTGACGGCAATAGAGATTTCTGCAGTGGCAACTTAATATGCGATTCATTAACAACAAAAACATGCCAGAAAGATGATGATAATGATAATATCCCTGATAATAGGGATAATTCACCAAATACATCTCAGGGACCAGTAGATAGCAATGGAAATCCATTACTTGGAGAAGGATGTCCTCAAGGAGAAACTTTATGCTCGGACAATACTTGCAAATCAGATTGCGGAATTACAATTCCAGAATTATGCGGTAATAAAATTATAAATCTAAATGAAGATTGTGATAATACAAACTTAAATAATAAAGCATGTCAAGATCTAGGATTTACAGGAGGGATATTAAGCTGTAAGAACACATGTAAATTTGACACTTCTAAATGCACTGGAGTAAAAATTGAAACTTGCAATCCTGGAGATATAAGGAAATGCGGAACAGATATTGGTATATGTGAACAGGGAACTGAAACATGTAAAGAAGAAGGAATATGGGGATTATGTAGTGGGGGGATAAAAGAATCTCAGGAAGAATGCGGAGATAATAAAGATAATAACTGCAACGGAGCAGTAGATGAAAACTGCGAATGTACAAATAATGGAGCTAATAGAACTTGTGGTGGTCCAAATGAGGGAATATGCAAGGAAGGGGTCCAAACATGCAGATTAGATAATGATTTATTAAAATGGGGATTGTGTAATGGAGCAGTATTGCCTCAAAATGAAATCTGCGATAATTTAGATAATAACTGCAACGGAGCAGTAGATGAAGGATGTAAGTGTAATACTGGAAGCTCAAAGAGTTGTGGAACTGGAATAGGTGTATGTACACAAGGAACACAAGAGTGTATTAATAATTTATGGACATCATGTCTGGGAAGGATTATACCAATAGATGAAATATGCAATGATAATCTTGATAATAACTGCAACGGAGCAGTAGATGAAAACTGTATATGTGAAGGAAATCAAACTAGAAATTGCAGCTTAAATAAAGGGGTATGCCTTGGATTAAATCAGACATGTGCTAATGGAGAATGGAATAGCTGTAATTATGATTCAATAAATAGTTATCAAAGAAAAGAGAGAAACTGTCTGGATAATAAGGATAATGACTGCGACGGAACAATAGATGACAATGATATAGATTGCAAAGGCTCAGGAGAGTCATGCTCTGATGGAACCAAAGACAATTCATGCAGCAATAATAAGCCAAGTTATTGTGAGGATGGACTATTAGAACAAAAATGTGCTGTATGTGGATGTGACGTTGGAGAGATTTGCAGACCAGACGGATCATGTATAATCTCTAGCCCAAGAGCCCAAACACAACCAATAATCCAAACATCTAAAGATTCGGACAATGACGGGTTAGATGACGATACTGAGATAAGATTAGGATATAATCCGAATAATCCAGATACAGATGGAGATGGAATAAATGATTCAGATGATTTAACTCCTTTGTGCAACGAAGATGGAGTTTGCGATTCAGACAAAGAATATCCAGAAACAATTAATAATTGTCCAAGCGATTGCAAAGAAGAACAAGGAAAATCTAATTTACTAAAGTGGGTTATAATATCTATTATAGTCTTATTAATATTATCTTTATTAGGATATACATACTGGATTTACTATAAGAAGGGCAAAGGAAAAAAAGAAGAAAAATCAATATTCAAACTTCCTTCTTTTAATCTTTTAAAAAAATCTAGTCTAGAAAAGCCCATTATGAAAAAAGAGGTTATAGAGCCAATGCCTTTGTTCAATAGAAATAATTTCAAAGAGCATTCTAACATTAAAGATTTAGAAAATTATTTTAGAGAGGGAATTAAAAGAGGATTGCCGTTAAATTACTTAAAAACTAGATCACTAAATTCTGGATGGTATAATGAAGAGGTAGAAAAAATAGCTTCCTCATTTCATAGAATAAAATAAAGAATGACTGGAATAATCAATGAGCCCATTAAATGGCTTCTCTGGGTATTTTTTATTATTGGAATTAGTCCAATAGATGTAGAAACCAATAAAACAAATAATCCCAGTAATCCGCTTATATAAGTAACCAAAGAGATAATAAAAGCCAATATAATCATATTAACTATTTCATAATTTATTCTGTCTATTATCTTAGAGAATATTTTTGATAGGTATAAAGTCAAAAATGTAGCTAGCCCTCCGACTACAAAAATTACTCCAGTAAATAAAATTAAATGATTTAATGTAATGGTTTCAATGAATTTTGATACAACAACAATTACTCCATTCCTTGCCCTATCTATTACATATAATGCTATAACTGAAATAATCATCACCATTGTGTTTATTGAGCCAAGTAAAATAATAAATCCCCTTGTATTTAGTTCTCCAGTTATATTTGAAGCTAAAATAGCTGCCTGAGCAGAGCCCATCCCAGGTAAGAATCCAACTAAAGAAGAGGCAATGAAACCTCCTGAAAGAGATTTAAAAGTTTCTTTCTTATCAATGCTAATTTTTTCTATTTTTTGCGCTGGCAATCTTATATTGTTTTTTAAGCTCGTTAATATAGTGCTAACTCCAAATAATCCTGAAAATAAAGGCAGTAACGGCTCCTTGAGATTTAGGCTAAATACTCCAATTCCTAATACTCCCGATAATAAAAAACAGATTAATGACCATCTCCTATTAGAATCTTTTAATATTAAAAATAAAGATGCTAATCCTAGAATATATGGAATAAACAAGTTTATTATTGGATAAAATTTAGCTACACTTATGACCAATAAAGGGGTCATTAATATTGTTATAACTAATCCAAATAAACTTCCTATTGTAGCTAGCTGGACAGCTTCATGACCTTTTCCTTCTAATAATAGCCTATGCGCGGGCAATATAGACAATGCTGTATCTGGATTCGGAGCCCCGAGATATACTGATGGTATAAAATCCAGAAACGTATGTGCAACCGCCATTGAAATCAGAACAATAACTATTGACAAGACTGAAAAATAATTGGATAATATAGGAAAACTAGTTAGAGCCAAAACAGCGACTAAATTTATGTGAATTCCAGGAGTTATGCCTGTAATTATCCCTAAAAATGTTCCTATAAATATTGAGGCAATTATTTCCAGAATCATATTATTTTTATACTCTCAGTTTCTATCTCCAGATAATTTCTATATTTTATGACTTTGCCTATAATTTCCACTTTATCGTTTCTATTAATATTTACTTCACCCTCTTTAAACAAAATAACCTTGATTACTCCAGTTTCGTCTTTTAAATCCATAATAATAAGCCCTGGAGTTTCTCTTATAGAGATTATTTCGCCGTTAACTTTTACTTTTTCATCCAAATTATCATTTGTGATTGAAGAAATATTGTATAATTTAACCTCTAGATTTTCAGCAACTAGCAATATTATGAATATTCCAACCAATGATGATAATAAAGCCAATTTGAATATAGTAGACTCTTCCAACTTATATTTATAGATAGATTTATATTTAAATGAATTTTTGTAATCCTATATGGATATTAATACTAAAATTAATCTGATAAAAGGATTCTCTGAGGAGATTATAACAGAACAGGAATTGAAAAATATTCTTGAGACTAAATCCCACCCCATTGCTTATGATGGTTTTGAACCGAGTGGCATCCCACATATAGCTCAAGGAATAATTAGAGCAATTAACATAAATAAGATGACGAGTATAGGCATAAAATTTAAGATGTTTGTTGCAGATTGGCATGCTTGGGCTAATAATAAATATGGTGGCGATTTAGATAAAATTCAAACAGCAGGCAAATTTTTCATAGAAATGTGGAAAGTTAGCGGTATGGATCTAAAAAATGTCGAATTTGTATGGGCAAATGATTTTATAGAAGATAAGGATTACTGGAAGAAGGTTATGCATATCGCAAGGAATTCTACAATAAATAGGGTTATAAGGTGTGGACAAATAATGGGAAGAAAAGATGGCGATGTTTCACAAGCTTCTCAAATATTATATCCCTGTATGCAGGCAGCAGATATATTTCATATGAATGTTGATATAGCTCAATTAGGCATGGATCAAAGGAAAGTAAATGTATTGGCAAGAGAAATAGGAGAAAAATTATTTGGTTATAAACCAGTGGCGGTTCACCATCATATGTTAATGGGATTAGGTCAACCACCAAAAAGCGAGAATACTAAAGATAGAGTTTTAGAATTAAAAATGTCAAAATCCAAACCAGATACTGCAATATTTATGATGGACACAGAAGAAAAAATAAAATCAAAAATAAAAAATGCATACTGTCCGGAGGGCATTGATGAAAATAATCCAATTCTTGAATATTGCAAATATATCATCTTCGAAAAATTTAAAACATTTGAAATAAAGAGGGATAAAAAGTTTGGTGGCGATCTTGTATTTGAAAACTATGGAGATCTTGTCAAATCGTTCAAGAATAAAGATATACATCCACTAGATTTGAAAATTAGTGTAGCTGAGTATATCAATAAATTGATTGAACCGATAAGAAATCATTTTGAAAAAAACAAAAAAGCTAGAGAATTATACAATTCAGTTTCTAAATATATAATAACAAGATAAATCTTTATAAATAATGAAGATATTATTTTTTTAGTATGGAAGTAAACTTCAAGTCATATGAAGATATAGACAATAATTCTGGCATCTCCCTTGAAAGCGAGAACAAAGTATTGAAAGCAACAATAATACATCTGAAAAATGAACTGACAAAGTTCAGAAAAAAGCCATTGATTGTCTGCCAGATAAAATCAATAATGGATGACAAAGCAATTATAAAACTGCCAAATGGGAATAATTTTTCTGTTGAAATTTCTAATCATTTAATAGGTAAATTAAAAATTCATGATGAAATTTTAGCAGAACAAAGATCATTAACTATTGTAGATAAATTGGATACTAATAAAAATTATGATGTAGAAAGTTTTGTCACAGTGGAAAAGCCAAATATTTCATGGGAGCAGATTGGAGGATTAAAAGAGCAGATAAATGAGATAAAAGAAGTAATAGAACTGCCATTGACAAAGCCAGAAATTTTTGAAAAAATTGGAATAGAGCCTCCAAAAGGCATTTTATTATATGGTCCTCCAGGATCTGGTAAAACTTTATTGGCAAAAGCAGTTGCAGCCTCTACCAAAGCAACTTTTATAGAGGTAGTTGCATCTGAGTTAAATCAAAAGTATATAGGTGAGGGTGCAAAATTAGTCAGGGACATATTTAAATTGGCAAAAGAAAGAGCTCCAAGCATAATTTTCATTGATGAAATGGACGCTTTAGCTTCTGAAAGAATTGATATGGGTACTTCTGGGGAAAGAGAGGTGCAGAGGACATTCATGCAATTCTTGGCTGAATTGGACGGATTCAAGCCATTAGGCAATGTAAAGCTGATAGGAGCGACAAACAGGATTGATGTATTGGACCAAGCCTTATTGAGACCAGGAAGATTAGACAGGTTAATAGAGATTAATCTGCCAAATAAAGAAGAAAGGGAAGATATATTCAAGATTCATTCAAAAAATATGAGTCTTAATAATATAGACTTCAAGGATTTAGTTGAAGAAACCGAGAATCTTTCTGGTGCAGATATAAGGTCAGTGTGCACTGAAGCAGGATACAATGCAATCAGGAGTAACAGACATAACATAAACCAGAATGATTTTATTAATGCTATAAAAAAAGTCAGAGTTGAAGAAGAAGATGATCACATGATTATGTTTGGATAATCTTTTAAGCATTTCTTATTCTTTTTGTAAGATAATAATTTAGCATTTATAATGTGGGGGAGGAATGAGATGAGGTTGTTTATAGCAGTTGAAATTCCTAAAAAAATATCAGATAAACTTAGAAAGTTACAGTCTGAATTTAGAGGATTGGCAAAAATCAAATTTGCTGATTCATTTCACTGCACATTGAAATTCCTGGGAGAGGTTAATGAAGATGTTTTAGAGGATATAAAAAATAGGTTAAACAATATAAATTTTAAATCATTTAATTCTAAAATTGGAAATATTGATGTATTTCCGAATGATAAAAAAATAAATGTTGTCTGGATAGGTGTAAATGGTAAGATATTAGAATTACAAAAGAAAATAGATGAGAATTTATTGGACATATCAAAAGAAGATCAGAAATTCCATGGACATGTTACATTGGGAAGAGTAAAATTTGTTAAAGATAAGAAACGATTTATGGAAAAACTGAAAATTAAATTTGAAGATGAGTTTTTAGTTGATAATTTTAAGTTGATAAAGAGTGATTTGACAAAAGATGGTCCAAGATATACTATAATTCAGGAATATAAACTAAGTTAATATTGAGATTCAAGTAATGTCTTAATATCTTCTGCTTTCTTCTTGCCTATTTTGTCAACATCCATTAAATCTTCTTTATTTGCATTAATTATATTATATATTGATCCGAATTTTTTTAACAATGATTTTGCAATTGTCGGCCCAACTCCTGGAAGGCTACTTACAATAAATTCTTGCTGTTCTTTTAGTGTTAATGGTTTTCTTTTGCTTATTAGACTTATATTTTTAATTGGTCTTTCGAGCCTTTTTGCTATTATTCCGATTAAAGAGGCTGTATCTCTTATATTCTTGGTGAATATTATGGGGATTTGATAATCTATAGCTATTGAAGCAAGCATTCCCCTAATAGAATTTGGGTGGAAATTTCTAATCTCATAAATATTCTCAGAACCTTCTATCAATAATAGGGGAATATCAAAATTTTCCTTTAGATTTATCAATTGCTGTAATATCCTTTTGTCTATAATCGAATTGAGAAAATCTGACTGGGTTTTCTTTTCTATGCCGACTGTAACTAATTTATTATTTAGATCCTTGCTTTGTATTACAAAGTCGCCCATAATAAGTTGTTTTATTTCAGTATCTATTTTTTTCTTAGCCAGCTCTTTTACTATTCCAGATGACCTCTCCCTGTAATCGACTATTACTTTGTTCATATTAGGTTCTTTTGCATGGATTTATCCTCATTCATCCTTTTTAAAATATTTTTCATCTTGGTTTCATCCCTCTTTGATTTCCAATAATAAGCAGTATCTCTTGTATCTTTATTCATCAGAAATATAATTCTGCCGGATTTTATCCTTCCTACCCTTCCTGTTCTCTGTATTCTTCTTATACTTGTTGAGACGTTATCATAAAATATTGCCAGATCAGAGCCCCCAGAGATATTTAATCCCTCTTCTGAAATGCTTGTGCCAACCAAGACATTATATAATCCGTCCTCGAATTTTTTAATTGTAGATATTTGTTGTTTCTGGGAGATGCCTTCTTTTTGCCCTACAAGCTTAATTGATTTTATTCCATCTACTTTATTCAATGACTGGATTATATCATCAACTGTATTCCTAAAATTAGCGAAAACTATTATTTTGGATTTAGGATTAGCTTCTAATTGTTCTTTTATTATCTCTGCTAGTTTTATTAGTTTAGGATTGTCTATACCGTTTGAGATAAGGTTACTTAATTTATTATAGCAATTAATATACCAAGACTCTTTAATCAATGATTTGGCGGATTTTGACTGATCATCTTTTAACTTTTCAACAAACTTTAATGCGCTTGTTAATGTCTGGGTTTCTATAAGCTCAAGAATATGGTCTATCTTTAATAATTGCGATGTTATGACAATACCGCTATAAGCTGCTGGATTTTTATTGTTGATTTCATTCCTGAATCTTAATTGCAGCATTAGAAGGTCTTTTTTTGTTATTAGACTAATTGGCTTTGTCATTCCATATTTTCTTAACTCATCCATCTTATTTTTGTAAACTCTTTTAATATCACCATGAACTTTTTTTATTTCTTCATTAAGCTCAATGGTTATCCATTCACTGTCTTTTTTCTGGATATATGAAACTACATCTTCACTATTTTCAGTTCTTATCTCCACAGACTCAATGTAGAGATTCTTGACTATATCATTGATTTTTTCCTTATTTCCTCCAGGTGATGCAGTCAAGGCAATAATTCTTGGGAATTCTGAATTTTCAATGTAGTTTTTCGCTACAATTGTGTTAGCAAATTTATTTCTTGATCTATGGGCTTCATCCACACATAGAAGAGAGACATCTTTTAGTTGGATTCTGTTTCTTTCTAAATCCTTTTGTATTGTCTGGGGTGTTGCTATAATAACCTTAGATTTATTGAATAAGTGTTTTCTATCTTCTGGATTATCCTTGCCAGTTAACATTGTCATATTGGACTTGTCAATATCAGTATACTCGACAAATTCATTATATATCTGAGAAACCAATGGTTTTGTTGGAGTCAGGAATAAAATTTTAGAATCTGGGAGTTGATTTAACCTTGATATGGAAGTTAATAATGCAATTTTTGTCTTTCCTAATCCTGTCGGCAATATTACTAATGTATTATTATTAATACAAACATCTTTAATACTCTCCTGATAACTTCTTGGGGTAAAATTTCTAATCTCCATAAATGTGATTTGACAGATATATTTATATAATTAATCCAAAGAGCGTTCAAATGATAATCTATTTATTTGGAATAATGGATTTTTTAGCTGGAATATTATTAATATTGGCGAGCTTTAATTTTCATATCTGGAGTTTTAGCTGGATATTTGCAACATATCTAATAATAAAGGGATTAATATTTATAAAATCATTCACAAGCTGGATTGATATTATATGTGGAATATTAATTGTTCTTGCAATTTATGATATTGTAAACTTTCTTACTTGGATAGCTGCATTCTGGCTGTTTCAAAAATCATTCTTCAGCTTTTTATAAATACTTATTATACATTGTTATGAAGAAGATTATTGTAAATACACTAGCAATAAACAATGATAATAAGACTATTGCTGTTAAAGAGTATAATGAGATTAATAACAAAGTAGCCAATATAAGGAATAAAGAGAAGATATACAATGGGAATGAGCTGAAAAATATCTTACAGCCATCTAATGTAGAAAATGGAATCATGTGGAATAAGGCATAAAATAAATTTATGTAGATTAAACCATTTAATGAGGATAATCCCATCATCTTTAATATCAATGCAAATATGAGATTTGATAACGGCCCAGCGGAAGCTATAATAGCCAACTCATAATCGGTCAGATTTTGATATCTAAATCCAACTCTTCTATGTTTGTCAGGATGGACAATAAATGATTCTATTGCTATAAAGAACATCTTCCCCAAAGAGGCAAATGCAACAAATAAAGATGCAATTATTCCCAATGGAATTGGCTTGGTCTTTACTGAGAAGAAATGGGTAATGTAAAAGTGAGAAGTAGTCATTACCCTATGCTCAATTCTTACCTTATACCTATAAGCTAACAATTTATGCCCGATATAATGAACTAAGACTGTAATTGTTGCTAGCAGAAAAATTATTATAAAATTCTTAATCCAGGAGCTTAATATAAATTCTGGATTTTTATCATCAAATGCCAATGCCAAAGTTACAAAAAATATAGTTATAACAAAATGCTTTAGCTCTTTTTTACTTATTTCCATTTTTTATAATCCTTAATACCTCTTCTTCATGCCCCGCGCCGATAACAGCAACTATAGATTTATTAGTGGTCATAAGTTTATTTAAGTTTTTTGCAAGAACTAAATTCCTTTCCTCTATTAAAACCTTATACAATGTGGGGTAATCATCCCTTAATTTTTTTATTAAAATGTTTATTAGCTTCTTATCTGGAACTTTTCGAAGATCAATTTTTATTCTTTCTTTAGAGAATATCCCTTTGAATATATCATTTACAAATGTAAATTTTTCTTTCCATGTCAATTGTTTTGAGAGTTTTTTTAATGTTATTCTGATATCTTGGTCTATTAATGCTACTCTTGCATTGACTTTCCTGGCAGATTCTATCGCCTTGATCATTTCCGAGCCCGGTTTGACATTTACTATCTTTCCAAGCTGCTTTTCTATCCATGCCCCAATAAGATTAAACAAGAATCCTTTAATCCCTATTTTGTATATATCCTTAATACTCACTTTTTTGCCCTTGGAACTGAGTGAATAAAACCTTAATTTATCCAATTCTATTGCCACTATATCTGGCTTTACCGATAATATTATACTCTCAACTTCATTTACGCTATCTATAGAAATATGCGAAGTTCCTATGATTTTTAGGTTTTTGTATGTTTCCATTCTGTAGAGAAATTTTTAAATACTTAAAACATTTTCCAAAAGGCTAAGGAGGTCAAATATGCTAAAGGTAAAGAAGATAAGCGATGTGTATGACATGAGGGTTTATACAGACTCAGGAGAATACTTTGGAGATATAGAAGAAAGCATCTTAACAACAAATAAGATTTCTGGATGGAGGATTAGGGCTACAAAGAATTCATTTTTAACAAGGGTTTTAGGCGGAGCTAAAGGGGTAATTGTTCCCCATCAGTTTGTTAAGGCAATTGGAGATATAGTAATAATCAGCAAGTCAGCCATCCCTTCATACGAGGAAAAAGAGGAGTCTAAAGAATAAATTTTTATAGTAGTTTATTCTTTAGTTTCTAATGGCGACGCCTTTAGAAAATGCACTAGATTTTTTAGAAAATTTTGGCTTTTTTAATGTTGTATTACCTTTTTTACTAGTTTTTACAATAGTTTATGCTATACTGGAAAAATCAGCAATATTTGGAAAAGAAAAAATAGGAGATACAGAATCTCCAAGAAGAAGCGTCAATTCTATGGTGGCTTTTGTTATAGCATTGTTTGTTGTTGTGACAAAGGAAATAGTTGTTTCTATACGAGAATCACTTCCACAGATAGCATTAATATTAATTATAATCACAAGCTTTATGATGCTGGCTGGTTCATTAGTAACAGGAACTGAGCCGTTTAGTTTTGAGAAAGAAAGGAAATGGAAAATTTTTTTAACATTAATATTATTTATAGCTGTATTAGCAGTTTTTTTAAACTCAATAAATTGGTTATCTCCAATAATAGATTATGTAATGGCTAATTGGGACCAAACATTTTTAGTTTCATTGATATTTTTGGCAATAGTAATAGGGGTTATATTATATGTTGTCAGGACACCAGATAAAAAGGAGGCGTGATTAATGGCTTTTGATTTCAGGGATTTTTTGAATTTAAGCGAGGAAATAGGAGTATTTGAGGTTTTGCTTCCATTTTTGTTAGTATTTACATTATCATTTGGGGTTCTGCAGAAATCTAAGATTTTAGGAGATACTGGCAAGCAACTAAACATCATAGTATCATTTGTTATTGCCTTATTGTTTGTAAGAAATCAGACATTAGTCGGATTAGTAAATAGATTTCTGCCAAATGTATCTATATTTATGATAATAATTTTAATGTTTTTATTATTAGTTGGAATATTTGTTGGAAAAGAGCATTCAGGCTGGACTGGAAATTTACTTGGATTAGCATTTATTGTATCTTTGGTTTTTATTGTCTGGGCTTTATCATCTAGTTCATTAGATGAAAATTTTAATCTTCCTGAATTTTTAACAGATATAGATGATCAAACTAAAGGAACAATACTTTTTGTTGGAATATTTATTATAATTATATGGTTAGTTACAAGAGAGCCAAAAGAAAAAGGACAGGGATTTTTAGAGAAGATAGCTGAAGAACTAAAAGGGAGCAAATAATGGCAACTGTATTGGATACAAGTTTAGTATTATATTTTAAGCCAGTCTTTACCTTCTTATTTGTATTCGGAGTATTATATGCAATATTATCAAGAGTTCCATTATTTGGCAAGAGTTCAAATATCAACATAGTTGTTGCATTTTCAATGTCTATGTTATTTATGCTGACTCCAGGAGTTAGGGATGTATTGAATGTGGCTACACCATGGTTTATCTTCATGTTTATTTTTCTGATAATGCTAGTTTTAGTATTTATGATGGTGGGGGTAGAAGAAAAATCCATTGTTGGGGTATTTTCTGAAAACTGGGTTGTCTGGACAATAGGAATAATTGCATTAATAGGAATTTTTGGATTTGCTATGTCTCAAGTTTATGGTCCTGTAATCCAAGGATTATATGGAACAGAGCAAACAGCCCAAGAAGGAGTTACATATGATATAGGTAGAATAATATTCCATCCAAGAATGCTAGCCACTATTTTTATATTGGTTGTCGCATCACAGGCTGTCAGATTAATTTCAGCAAGAAACTAAAATTTCTCCCTTCTTTTAATTTCTTGTGTTATTCTAGACAATTCCTTAATATTGCTGGTTAATGGATCTATTATATTCTGGAATACTTTTTCTAGAGCTTTAATCTCAGTATTAATATCAACAATACTCTGGCTGTATTCTCCAACCTTTTGTACAACTGAGTTCTGTAAATTGTCAAATCTTTTTCCTAGTCTAATGACTTCTTGTTTTATTGATGTAATATCATCATCTGTTCTTATCTTCCAGGATTCCATATCACCTAGTCTACTCATAAATTCCTGCCATTTTTCTTCTATTACAGCCTCTATTAATTCTTCTGTGTCTGCACTGTAATCTTGTGGAGTTACCTGGGGAATTTGAGTTGTTCTATTACTTCTTTGTTGGGTGTAATCAAAATTATCCTCTGTCGGGGATGGGGCTTCTTCTTCTAGATTTAATACAGAAGATTCCATTCCAGGATGAGAAACATCATTATCTGGATATTTTCCCAGTACACTTCTTTTAATATCCATCTGGTTAATTGCGTCATTTATCTGCCTTGGATTATATCCTGATTCTTCCAACTTTCTGTTTATTTCGTCCTTTTTCAATCCTTTTTTACTTAGGCTTAATGCCTCTTCTGTTGGGATATCATTCTCAGCCAAATCTTTCACCCCTTATTAATCTTAATACTTCTTCTTTTGTCGTTAGGTTTTTAATTAAATTTTCAATATCCTCTTTTGTGGCAAATTTCCCTATTTTTTTATCAACAACCCTTTCTATATCTTCTTCCCTGACAAACTGCATTGGGTTCCACAGGTTAATATATTTTTCAAGTACTTTAATGTTTTCTTTTTTTGCAAGTGTGCTTATTTCATCTAGGATTTTTTTTATTGTCTCTTTGAGATTGAAAACATCACCTTTAATCTCTTTTAATTCTGTGTCCATTGATTTTATCTCGTTTAACACCTTCTTATACTCATCAATCATGTTTTTATTTATTACAAGCAATCTTTCGCCAAGTAAATTGTATCTGCTTTCTAGAATTCTGACTCTTGAATTCAAGTCGCTTATTACATATGAAATATCTGTCTCTTGAGCCATTTAAAACGAAAACTATTTATTTAATCAAATAAATAAACTTTAGGAATTTAAAAAAATTTCCATTTGGTTTTAGTGAGATAATGGCAGAAGAGTATCAAATATTAAAAGAGGGCCAGGAAGATGTTCTTAGAATAAATGCCGAACAATGGAGTTTTGTCCCAAGCATAGAAGGCAATTCTGTTGTGATGGCAAAGACAGTTGATTATTTGGTTCAAGTTCCAAGTGCTGGCCGAATAATATTTACCCAGAGAAGAAATTATAGCTATGACTATGAACAAACTCAAATGTTGGTTGAGATTGCTAATTTATACAAAATGTTAATTAAGCAAAAGAAAATATTGACCCTGGCTGAAATTGCATCAAAATCAGGCTCTTCTTTATATCTGCCAGGCTGGCAGTCAAAAATACAAGATATAATAATTAATCTTCTCAGATCAGACCCAATAGGGGCTTATATTGTGCTAAGAAGGATAATAAGGGAAGAAAAAATAAAGCTAAATAAGATTCCATTAAATTTAGCTTCTTCCCAGCAATCTTATGTTGAGATATTAGAATATGTGTATAATCTATTGAATAAAACTACATTGATAAGTGCGGCAAAACCAAATCTGGCAGCTTATGGCGTTGGAGACAGAAGCTTATATTCTACAATCTTCAAGCCAATTATCACTCCAGACTTTATGTTTACTAGATTAATGGCCCAGCCGCCATTAGATGGACAGCAATTAGATGTTTATTCATTCAATGAAAGCGATGTTACAATTTATAATGTTGAAAAGGACATAAAATCATTATACCATCTAATACCTCCAGAATTTAAATTAAGTGAGGATAAATATGAATTATTGGATTTAGCCAGAGGAGTTCTAGCTGAACACAAGCCAAGAGAGGAAGAATTTTTGGAGCCAGATAAGATGAGGAACACTTTCTTCAATATTGGAAGGGATTTATTGCAAGAATTAGCTGAGCACAGAGATATAACTCTTAGTTTTGAGGAATTAAATGATTTAGCTAATATACTTGTAAGATATACTGTTGGATTTGGGATATTAGAAGTATTATTAGAAGACAAAAAAGTACAGGATATAACAATAAATGCCCCTATAGGCCAAACCCCAATATTTGTTGTACATGAGGATTATGATGAATGTGTAACTAATTTAGTTCCTAGCAATGAGGATGCAGAGTCATGGGCTTCTAAGTTTAGGATCCTAAGCGGAAGGCCATTAGATGAGGCTAACCCAATATTAGATACTGAATTAATAATTCCAAATGCAAGAGCCAGAGTAGCAATTATCCAAAGGCCATTAAATCCAAATGGATTGGCTTATGCATTAAGGAGGCATAGGGACAAGCCCTGGACATTGCCTTTATTTATCCAGAATAAGATGATAAGCCCTTTAGGAGCTGGATTAATTAGTTTCTTAATTGATGGCTCCAGAACAATGTTGGTAGCCGGAACAAGAAGCTCTGGGAAAACCTCATTATTAGGCTCAACTTTAGTTGAGATAATGAGAAAATACAGAATTATTACATTAGAAGATACATTAGAACTGCCAGTAGATGCTTTAAGAAAATTAGGGTATAATATCCAGCAGATGAAGGTAAGAAGCGCCTTAACAAAAGGGGGAACAGAGATTCCAGCAGATGAGGGAATAAGGACAGCATTAAGGATGGGAGATTCTGCATTAATTTTAGGGGAGATTAGAAGCTTGGAGGCGTTTGCGCTTTATGAGGCAATGAGAATAGGAGCATTAGCAAATGTTGTAGCAGGCACAATTCATGGAGATTCTCCTTATGGGGTATTTGACAGGGTAGTTAATGATTTAAATGTCCCAAGAACTAGCTTTAAAGCCACAGATATAATAATTGTAGCAAATCCAATGAAGAGTCCAGATGGACTGCATAAATGGAGAAGGGTAACCCAGATAACAGAAGTTAGAAAGAATTGGGAGCAAGATCCATTGGTTGAGAGAGGATTTGTTGATTTAATGAGATATGACCCAAAACAAGAGATGTTAATTCCCAGTAATGATTTGATTAATGGAGACAGTGAAATAATAAAATCAATAGGCGGAAATGTCAAAGAATGGGCAGGCAACTGGGATGCTATCTGGGATAATATCTTATTAAGGGCAAAAATAAAAGAGACTTTAGTTGAATATTCCAACAGGATTAAGAATAATTTAGTATTAGAAGCTAATTTTGTTATAGATTCTAATGATCAATTTCATAGAATAAGCGAGATAGTAAGGGAAGAGATTGGTTACTTGGATAGCAAGAGAATATTTTTTAGCTGGGAAGAATGGCTGAAAAGAAAAATAAGAATGAGACAATTTTAAGATGGACTTTGACGATGAAACAAAGAAGATTCTTGATGAATATTCAAAAAGACTAGATAAAAATTCAAATATTTCTTTTAGGGATGTCCAGACAAATGAGGCATTTTCCAGGGAGTATGAAATATTTAGAAATGAGATGCTTGACAAAAAAGTAACTACTTATGAAAATCTATGCAATTTTTCTGAAAGAATAATAAAAATAAAACCAAAGCCAAAAGACGAAGAGGAACTGCAAAAATCAATAGATTTATTGCATTTAGATATAACACCAATTGGAGCTTATAGTTTTTCTGTTATTATAGCTGGATTGATTATTTTATTGGCTGTAATAATTTCAATATCTTCTTTTTTTATTGGAGAGACATTAATTTTTACTCCAATATTCTTGTTATTAATAGGAGCTTTGATAATTAAGCCAGTAAGCAAACTGCCAAATTACTTTGCTAATAGATACAGATTAAAGGCAAGTAATCAAATGGTTCTATGCATTTTGTATGTTGTAATGTACATGAGGCATACAAGCAATCTGGAAAGAGCCATAAAATTTGCTGGAGAGCATATAGGATATCCATTAGCATTAGACCTTAGAAAGGTATTCTGGGATGTTGAGACGGATAAATATTCAACAATAAAAGAAAGTCTTGATAATTATCTGGAGAGATGGAAAAATTACAGTTTAGAATTTGTAGAGGCATTTCATCTAATAGAATCTAGTTTATATGAACCAAATGAGGAAAAAAGAGTTGTATTATTAGATAAAAGTTTAGAAATTATGTTAGATGGAACTTATGACAAAATGCTTCATTTTGCCCATGAATTACAATCTCCAGTAACTATGCTGCATATGTTGGGAGTTATCCTGCCAATATTGGGAATTGTAATATTTCCTTTAATTTCAAGCTTCTTAAGGGGAGCAGTTAAATGGTGGCATCTTTCTTTATTATACAATATTATATTACCGCCTTTGGTATTAATCTTTGGGATGAATACACTATCCAAAAGAGTAACTGGATTTGGCGAAAGCGATTTATTTGAGAATAATCCAGAAGTGAAAAAATATAGAAATGATTCAGCTTTATTGATTGCATTATTAATTGGATTTGTTGCATTATTAATTGGATTTATGCCTATTATTTTACATCTAATAACTCCAGAATTTGACCAGGTTGGATTTTTAGAAGATAGTATAGGCGGAAAAATTCTAGATTACAAATGTCTAGAAGAGGTAAGAGGAGTCTGCAATAGTTATGTGGGGCCTTATGGAATTTGGTCTTTGGTGCTTAGTTTATTTATAGTTCTTGGATTGGGATTAGCTATAGGAATTTATTATAAGTTAAATACAAAAAATCTGATAGGAATTAAAAAAGAGACAGACAGATTAGAAAGGGAATTTACAGGAAGTTTATTCCAGCTAGGCAATAGAGTAGGATCTGGAATTCCAGTAGAAGTAGCATTTGGAAGGGTTTCTGAAAATTTAGAAGGAACACCAACAGGAAGTTTCTTCAGAATAGTAAGCATCAATATAAGAAAATTAGGGATGGGGCTTAATGAGGCAATATTCAATCCAGAAAGAGGGGCATTAATTTATTTTCCATCTAAATTAATAGAAAGCAGCATGAAGGTGTTAATTGAAAGCGCTAAGAAAGGCCCGGATGTTGTGGCTAAAAGCTTGATTAGCATTTCAGTATATACAGATAGAATTCATAAAGTAGCTGAAAGGTTAAAGGATTTACTAGCAGAAATAACAAGCAGTATGAAATCCCAGGCTAGTTTTTTAGCTCCTATGATAGCTGGAATTGTAATAGGAGTATCCTCAATGGTTGTAACAATAATAAACAGATTAGGGGAGCAATTCAAGCAGATTTCTTTGAGCGAGACAGAAGGGATTGGAAATATTCAGGGATTAATTGAAATATTAAGGATAGAAGATGTAATTCCAAGCTTTCATTTTCAATTAGTTATAGGGATTTACATAATAGAGATTGTTATTATATTAACAATATTGAGAAATGCAATAGAAAATAATGATGATAAAATAATGAGAAAATATGAGATTGGAAAAAATATTATATTCAGCACCTCATTATATGTTATAGTTTCATTAATTGGAATATTTATATTTAATATTCTGGCTAATGGAATTAATGTCATAACAGCCTCTTGAGGGAAAGGTTTAAATAATTAATAAGGATAAGAATAATAATGAACAAAAAGAGAAAAATCAAGAAAGAAAGCAAGATTAAGTTAGAAGATTTGTACAGCAAAATAGCAATTACTGGGAGTATATTTCTTGGATTATTTGTTTTAGTAATAGTTTCTGGAGACTATACAACTGGTGCTGTTTACAGGGGCTATGGATCTGGCTTTTATGGGGGAGATGTGATTGATATATTAGAAATATATTATCAATATCCTAGTTTTTTTGATTTGGCTATATTTTTAACTATATTTCTTGGATTAGGACAATCTATACTGGGAAAACATCTTGAAGAAGGAGGAAAGGCAGTATATGTTGGATTAGGTGTATTTTTAGCTGTTGCATTATTAATATGGGAAAGACAAACTGGATATTCTTTATTAGAAAATTTTGGTCCATGGGCATTTTTTTTAATAATAATTTTATTGTCTGTATTTGTTTATTCTTTTCTGGATAAAACTACAGGATCAGGATTAATTGCGTTTGGGGTTGCATATATAGTCTTCTATGTAGCTTTTTTTGGTTTGATAGAAGATTATACTGCTGGATTTGGTTTTTTATTATTTAATCCCAATCTCCCAATAGATTTAAGGCCGTGGATGGATTTGGCACTTCTAGCTTCTTTTGGTTTATTAGTTTGGGGTATAATAAGAAAGGCAAGTGGTAGTTAAAATGAAATTAATGATAACATTTGTCGGACTATTGACTATCTTGGGAGGATTATGGCCTTTAATAGTTAATTATGAATTTATCCCAGAGCAGATAAAAAGTATTCCAAGCTCTGGTCCAACATATCAGCTAATTATAATTGGGGTAGGGGCTTTGGCTGTATTGTATGGGATAGTCCAGCACAACAGAAGATATTAATTATTTATAAGCATTTATTCTATTTTTTACATTCTCAATTCTTATATCTTTCTTTTCCCTATCTACATCTAAAATATCCCCCATATACCATCTTCCATTTTCTAATATGGCCTAATTAAGCCCAGAATATTGTCCAGAGGGAACTTTAATTTCTATTATCATTCCGTTGAGTATCTTTCTTTTTCTATGTTAAGTGAGCCACAATATCTTTTTAATCTAGTTTTATTAAAATTACATACTTCAACCCCACCAAATGCCTTTAATGTAGCTGGATCATCCATATCACTCATTTTTAAACTCTTGACTATTTTAGACAATTCATAAAGCTGAACTTTTAATAATTTTGGAGACATATATAAATAAACATCATAACTTCCTTTGCATAAATATTCTAGATATTTCTTAGTAACCCTATCTGGATCTAATAAAAGAGTAGTTTAATTCAACTATTTCATCCACTCTTTTCTGGAAAATTTCATTTTTGTGTTTTGTGTTTTTTACCTCTATTCTTATATCTTGAGATAGTTTCTTGAAAGGATCTGAATCTAATGCCTTCTTTTTTATTAGTTGTGATGCTAATTTTGTGAATTCAGCTAATGGATAATTTCCTGTTTTTTGTATTAATGGAGCAATTATATCATCTGTCCATTCTGATGCAATAAATTCATATCTTAAGGAATTAGCATAAAAATTCATTAAAGGGCTAAGAAGCTCACTTATCGCCCATTCATTTGATTTATACTCAGAAGCCAGTTTATGATTTAGCCTATTATTTGCCTTAACGTAATCCTCTATTAGTTTATTTCCTTCCCTTCTCTCTAATATTTGTTCGTTAAATGAAGTGGTTGCAAAATTCAGATAATGTGGTTTTGCATCTCGAGAAATAGATTTAGCAGCTTTTAATACATCCCCAATATTAATGGAAGATTTATCCATCTCTCCATCTAGTATGGAACTGGAGAATAATCTTCCAGCTATTGAAGCTAACCAGAAAGCATTTCTTGATTTTTCTATCAGCTCTGATTGAAATTTGATTATTTTATTATCTAATTCGTTTGCATTAATTATTTTTTCATATCCCCCTATATTTATTTGAATTCCAATCTCTAATTTTTTCTTTATGGCGTTTAATACTACAAAGCCTTCTGCAGCTTTTCTTAATTCTTCTTCATTTCTTACAGGATAGTTAGTTGGATAGTAAGAAATTATTTTGTGATTATTTATAGTATAATCAGTTCTATCAACAAGTAAGACAGGGTTATCTTTTCTTTTAGTTTCAGCTTTAACTTCCGGAATTGGAAAGATTGGAGATAATGCCAGAAATGTTGACAGAAGTGGAATTCCAAGAAGCTTAGCTAGACTATGATTTTTAACTCTTTCAACTAAATTAGGCATATATTCTAATCTTACAAGAATATTTAAATATTTATAAACTAGAATTTAGTTATGGATGAGGATGAATCTGGATTTAATATAGTTGTTATCTTAATATTGTTGATAATATTTATCATTGTCTTACTGGGAATAATTATTGGATTGGTGAAGAGCTTTGGATAAAAAGGGAGTTAGTAATGTTTTAGTTTATTTAATATATTCTACAATAGTTTTAATAGTCTTAATCATAATTATTGTTTATGTATGGAAACCAATTGTTGTTGAGACTGCAGATGATTATTTTTGTCTATTTTCCGTTGTTATTAGAAGTTTTGGTGGAAATGCTTATTTAGATAAAATTCCATTTATTGAAGAGATAATTCCAAGATTCGAGACTTCCGTACCATTAGTTTGCAAAATGCATAGTAAGTTAGTAAAAGACAAGGAAGATGCTAAGAAAGTAATAGCCAAAGAGATGGCAAATTGTTGGGGTAGAATGGGGGAAGGAAAGTTTGATATTTATAGCACTATAAAATCACCTATAGACTTTTGGGATAAAAACAATATATGTTTTATCTGTTCTAGGATTAGATCTAATGATAATATTATATTAAGTAGTGAGGAGATGATCTCTTATTTAGGGAGTAAACAACCCAGACCATTATTAGACAAAAGAAATTATTTGGATTATATAACCGGAACAGGCTATGAAAGACTTAAGTTGGAGGATAGGGTAAGAGGAATAGGCAATTTTGAAATTAAGCAAGATAAATCTTTGTTTGTAGTATATTTTGTTAATAGAGGAGAGAGTCTAATCAGAAAATTTACTCGAGGGGCTGGAACTGCGACTGCTGCATTTTTAGTGTTACCTGGAAAGGGTACACAAATACATACATTAGCAGTCTTGACTGCTGGATTTTATGGAACCTTTGCACAAAGTAAAGGATTTAATACAAATATAATAGCCGCAGATGCGCAAGGGGTTAAGGATTTATGCACTAGCTTTGGATAAAAAATTTTATTAAATAGGTTTGTTTTAGATCATAAATGAAAAAAGGAGAACTTCATTGGGAAACATTAGCGAAATTGATAATAATGGTTGTTGTCTTAATAATTATAATTTATCTTATACTTGTTTTTAGAGATAGGATTTATGATCTTTTTGGAAAATTGAAGGAAAATTTAATATGAAAAAGGGGGAATTTGAGTTTAGACAGATTGTAACTGCTGTAATCGTTCTAATAATCCTGATTCTTATTTTGATATTTCTTACTAACATTAATAAATTAAGAGAGATTTTATTAAATTTAACAAATATTGGTTGATATGAAAAAAAAGAAAGGACATAAAATGGAGAATAAAGGAGATATCACAACAACCCAATTATTTTTTATAATTGTTATGGCGATCATGCTTCTTCTTGTTATTGTAGCTATATGGCAGAATTGGCCAAGAGCTGTTAGTCCAATTAAGGGGATTTTAGAGAAAGTTGGATTGTTAGCCCCAGAAGCTCAGGAGATTATTAGCAAAGAATTTGGAATTATGCGTAAAGAAGAACAGATCCAGACTGTAATTAACACATTAAATAATCTTGATAGATGTAGTCCAGATAAGACTAATGATGAAAATAGAAAACTTATTACACAGTATAAAACTGGCATAAATGAGATTAAAAACCCCAAGAGTAAGTTAGACCCAACATCTCAGAAGACATACTCTATAACTTTTAGTGAGAGACTTTTAGAGTGTTATATTCAACTGGGGGAGTTTGATAATGCTAATACTCTAACTATTCTAAGTAAATCAAAGATTCTCGATGCATTATTAAGCATTGATGCTTCAAAATGCATACAAAATTGTGATAACCTCAAAAGTGCATTAACCAAAATATTGGGAGAAGAACCTAAAGATAAAATTGCCGAGAAATTTAGTTTAATACAAACTCAAAAAAAAGAAATAGATGAATTTAAGCCGAATTTTGACGATTTCATTAAAAGGTTAGGCTTAGCTGGAACTAAACCTAATTATGAAGCCCTTAAAAATCATGAATTACTCAAAAAGAGATTATCAGGAGATTTAGCTATCAAAGTCAATTCTTATAAAAATTTTATTCAATTTGAAATTGATTTTCTAACTGGTCAAAATGATTGTTTATCGTTATCCAAATCTATGGAAAAATATTATAATAATAATGACTATAAAAATACATTTTCTGTTAACAAAGAAAATGGAGAAATTGATAAGAAAAAACCATTAAATTTAGTCGCAAGTCAAAAAACAGCAGACTTGTGTGGAGAAAAACAAGTAGGACTATATAAAAATTATTTTGATTTACTTAGTAATCCTACTTATCTAAATAATCAAGAAAAGAAAATTATTAAAGAGAAGATTGAGAAATCATGCGATAGATTTGATGAGAAGTTATGCGGGGATTCTATAAATACACAAATATGCATCCCAATTATAACTAAAGAATATCGTTGGTTTGGCAATAATATATTCGAAGGGTGTTCTTCATGCTTATCTTTGGATAAGAAATGGTTTGGCCTTCAATATATAAGCAAAAGTTGTAGTTCTATATCATCTCCCGAAATATGCAATTCAAAACCATGTGGTTTAAATTGTGCTTGGGATAATTCTGCTAAAAAATGTAGGGGGTAATTTAGTAATATTTATATATACATGGTAATTAAATAATATATGCCTAAAAGTATGGACAAAAAAGGTGTAGATTTAACTCTTAATACAATTATAATAGCTGTTTTAGTTATTTTAGTTTTAGTCGTTGTTGTAGTATTCTTCTTAGGGGGATTTAAAGGATTAACAGACAGAATAAAATCTATATTTTTTTCATCAACAGCAGGAACAGATGTAGTCTTGGCAGTACAAACTTGTGAGCAATTCTGTGAGCAAGCAAAATTATTACCAAAAAATCTTCAGCCTTCTTCGTCCTATTGTAGTTATGCCTTTGCTATAGAAGGAGAAACGACTAAGATAGTTGATAAGTATGTTAATGCTTATGTATGTGGTGACATAAGCAATGTAAATACACAAAAATTACCCCTAATATATGAATATGGATCTTTAAGAAGTTTAAATGTTAATTGTCCAGAGATAAAATGTTCAAGTCAATAAAAACATTTAATTACTTCTCCAAATTTATAATGGCATGACCATAAAAAAGAAGGCATTATGGGGAGAATTGCCTTGGCTTGTTGTAGGAGTTCTAGCTTCTATTATACTGCTCATTATTTTGAGTAATTCTTTTGATTTATTATATGGATCAACTGCAGAGGCTGGAGAAATAGATCAACAGACTTTTACATCATTTAAATTCATAGCAGATGAGATAAATAAACTAAAAGAGGGAGAAATAAATACAGATTTACCATATAGATTAAAATCTGGTTATTTTATTTTTTATTCGAATCCTAGTGATGCATTAGTCAATATAAAAAAAAGAAGCCAATGTAATGCAAAAAGCTGTTTATGTTTATGTAAGGATAGCAATTGTAATGAGATATTAGAATGTAGAATATTAAACAAAAGACTAAAAAAATCAGACAAAATTCAGGGAGTAGATGATACTGTAAACTTTTTAACTATTAAGTATGATAAAGATGGGGTTTCTATAGAACCAAAACAAAAATAAACAGTATAATAATATAATCTAGATGAGTAAAGGAAATATAGAGGGTCAAGAGATTCTGACATTAGCATATGTTGTTTTAGCTTTTATATTTTTTATAATTGTATATAATGGCATAACTAATAAGGTAGAAGCATCAAAGATGGATGATAAATTCATATTAATTGATGCCTCACTAACTAGAGATACAGCCATATTATCACCCGGAATACTAAATCTAAATTATAATTACGGAGATAGGGAAATAAATATAGAAAAAAATGCAATAAAGAGTAATAAATTATCATTTCCTTATATCTCTGACCTTAATAAGGATTTAATAATTAAAGATTATAAAGGCAATTTAGCTATAAGTAATACAATATCATGAAAAAGAATGCTCAATTGACGGGAGAGATAGTATCATGGTTGGTTAAAATATTATTGACGGTTCTTATATTAGCTGCCATTTATGCTGTTGTGAACTTCTCTATAACAGAAGACTTTAATGTTAGTAGTACTATAGCTGACTTAATGATTAGGAGAACATACTACTCTTCTAGTTGTTTTGCTCTAAAAGATATTAGTGTTGAACCAGGAGTAATTGACTTAAACAAATTTAATGAATTTAGGTTAAAAAATTGTTTGAATACAGAGTATCCGGTTAAGTTGAGCCTAGAAAAGCTAAACAGGACAATCTCTAATACAAAGTTTTATGATGAGGAATATAATCTATGTCAAATACAAAATAAAAAGAAAAGATGTTTTTTTAATAATAAACAATATGTATTAATAGAAAGTAATGGATTTAGAGATTTTGATATGTTAAATATCGGGGTAATCATAAGATGAAAAAGTCAATGATAGTTGGAACTTTCATAATGGATTTTTTCTCTATATTGACTGTAATTGCGATATTGATTATATTTAATCTTCTGATACCTAAAGAGGTTGCTTATGTAAATATAAAAGAGATTAAACATGTTATAACCTCTGAGAAGGTTGTTAGTGATTCAGGCATAACATTAAAAAATCTGTTGAATACGCGAGTAGACAATTTAAATTTATATGAGTTCATATTATTAAACAAAAATGATGAGCCTAAAATAAAGCTGAAAATTAATGAGTTGATGTCATTTATATGCAAGTTTGATAAACAGTTGTTGATAAAAGATCCTGACAATATATGTTTCTGGAATTTAAAAATAATTTCTAAGGATAAAGATTTATCTATAAAAAGCAAATCCGACCAAGTAATTGTCTCTCCGATAATTGATGGTGGAACCGGAGACATAATTGTTCTTGATAAAGAAGGCAATCCCGAAATATTAGGATTCACTGGGAATAGAGATTTTAAAACTAGATTCTCAAATAGTATAATCTTGCCAGATTATGAGAATAATATAATAACAATAGAGTTTAATTTATATAAGGGGATATAAAGTGGATAAAAAAGGGATTTTTGGCCCAATTATGGCAGTGTTGGCGTTGGTTCTTATAGTAACTACAATTTTTTTAGTTTCTACTAAAAACTCTTCTTTTACCAAGGTAGCTGGAAAGAATCAATTGAAGCTGATAAATGCTTATGAAAAAGGAGAGTTTTCCAGACAATATATAATACAAAGTGCTAGAAATTCCATTAATAATGCCTTGTTAGAATTTGGACAAAATGGGGGCTTAAACCAAAAAAAATGTATAAAAGATAAATATTTTATCTGGAGCAAGGATTGTAAACCCAGTAAAGAAAGCTTTCTGATTTATTTTGATAAATATTTTAAATCTTACTTAAGTCTAAATAAAAAAATCTCAAGTCTAAACTTTAAGTATAAAATTGAGGAAAATAATCTAATTGTTGAATCTACAGACTTTCTCTTATTTGATTTGGATAAGGATAAAGTAGAAGTAGAGAAGCAGAGATTATTAAATAATTATATTACAGGAAAAGCAGCAATAGATTCTAATAAAGAAGCGATACTAATTGGAACTTATAAAAGGGATTCTTCTTTTAAAGAAAAAATTAATTTTGATTTTGATATTCTAGATAAGATATATGAAGAGATAAAGAATTCTAAAGACTGTTTAACAAAGGGAGATATAACCTCTAATATTGTAGAATGCATAAAAGACAAAAGAGGATTTCAATGGAAAATCAATAGGGAGAGTAACTTTATTAATTTTGAAATCACAACTAGCTATAAAATATTAAGAAATAAAAATAATCAATTAGCACAAGAAAATCTAGTAATAAAATTCAAAACAGATTTGGAAAATATGTAAAAGGGGAAATATGGCTTTTTGGAGAAGAAAAAATAGTCAAGAGCGTCTTACAGAATATAGATTAAGAAATGAAAGGTGGAAGTATTGGACTTCATGGGTACCTCCTAGAAGAAGAGAAGAAAAACAACCTGCCCAACAACCCGTTCAATTAACAGCACAACAACCTCAACAAACATATATTAGACAGAGAAAAGGCATAAGGTTAGGAGTAGTTTTAATATTTTTTATTGTAATATTCTCTTTATATTTAAGCTGTTCATTTATTCCAGTAATATCTGGAAGCTGCGATGTTGCCAGAGCATCAGTAAGCGCAAAGTTTGGTCAATCTTATACTATAATTAAGGATGCTTTTATTAGAGAACTTCCAAGAGCCATAAAATATCCAGAAGAGGCGTTTGCTTGGACAAATCCAACAGTAGTTCCAGAAAAGCCAACAGAAAAAAGAGGGGTTATAATAACTAAATTTGAGCCAGAGTTGAAATTTTTTACTGAGGAAGAAGATATTAGAACAATTGGAATAATTGATATAAAAAACATAAGAGGTAGTCTAAAATTAGATATAAGCTGTAGTGCAGAAGATTATAAAGGTGATATTGGAGTTGAGTTAATAGCAGAAAACCAGAATGCTAAAAATAGTATCTCAACTATTATGGAGGGAAGCGTAGAAGGAATAACACAACAATTGCAAGTAAGATGTACTATTCCTAAAGGAAGCCTTCTTGTTGATAACAAAAAAAGTGATGACAAAACAATAACTCAAAAATTAAGGACAGGAAAAAAAGTAACATTAAATGTAGATTATGATGTTTTAGCCACAACTATTCTTGATTTATATGTAGCTGACCCAGAACAGAGAGTAAGGTATGGATTTGGAGCCCCGTTATTCTTAAGAAATAATCTAGATGTGGTTAAAAGTGGTTTATGGAAAGGAGACGGTGAAATAAGATCCCAGCAGATTGGAGCCAAGGTTCCTATTCCTCCTTCTATTGAATTGGTTGGGAAACAACCATTGACAAAAGAGAATAGAGATATAAGAGTTGGACTTCTAAACACCTTAAATTACAGATTAGAATGGGGCGGAGAGCTAAAAGAATTAAAATATTTGGATGTAGTTCCGTTAGGTGTTAGGGATGATATAACAATAAATGAGGAAAGATGCCCAGGCTTCAATGGAAATAGGTTATCTTCAAAATTAATCAAGCAGATAAATGATGGAATAGCTAATTATTGTTATAGTGATATAAAAAATGAAGAAGAGTGCATAAATTTTAGAGACAATTTATTATTCAGTTGCGGAATTAAAGTAAATACAGCTCCAGAAGGGGACTTATTAGATGTTTATGAGTTGTCAACTAATGTGATTTATACATATAGGGTAACTAAAGATTCTTCTGTGCAGATAAGAAAGGTTGAAAATCCTTTATTTGTTAATGTTGAGAAGAATCTAAATGAAGTTACAACAAGTGCAATATTTTTTACAGAAAACCTTTTAAAGAAATTACCTTATAATTAATATATGAGGCATATCTGGCTATTGTTCATTCTTTTAGTAATAGTTTCTGGATGCGGAGTAACATTAACGCAAACAGCCCAACCAAAAAATGAAGCAGCAGAAACATCTTCAAATCAGCCTGGAAGATTAGCTAATAGGGGGATAGAATTGGATTTTATTCATGGAAAACCAACACAAGATAGAATAATATTGGGAGAGCGATTTAGTGTTAGTGTTTTGTTAAGGAACTGGGCTACTGAAACAATTTCTGGTCAGATAAAATTATCAGATACAATTGCCGGTTCAGATATTGAGGCGATTAAGGGCGTAAAAACAACAAGCTTTACAATTTCAGGAGTGGATGAAGAAGCTAAACCATTAAAACCAAAAGAAAAGAGAATAGATTTTGATGAATTTTTTACTTATGATGATCCAAGATTAACAAAAACAATAATAAGGGCAGAAGTAGAATATGACTATAAAGTAAAATTTACCATTCCGATATGTGTAAAGACTGAGAATGCGATAGCATCAGAGTCAGAATGCACCTCAAGGAGGAATTTTGGAGTTAGTGATTTCGGATTTAATGCTCAGCATGCACCAGTTACTATAACAAATATCAGACAAGAAATAGATGCTACAGGGGACTCTGGCTATATTATCTTATACTTATTATTTGAAGACTTTGGCGGAACCTCTGGCGGAACAAGGGGATGGATTAATAATAATGATAGAAGCATTGATCTCTCGAACTCAGTTATCGAATTAGCAGGGCAGGGAAAATTCAAATGTAATAAGAATGTATTAACATTCCCAGATTCAATAAAGAAAAGAGAGGTTTCATGTATATTGCCTATAACTTTTAATTTGGAGGATGTTGAAAGGGAAAATTTCTTCCAGAATCCTTTAGAGATAGAGTTTAGTTACCCTTATAAAATTATAGTTCCAACAGCAGAAATACCAATAAAAAAGCCCTTGGAAGAAAGGAATTTTTTCGCTGAAGAAGATGAGGCTTTTGAGGCAGTAGGTTAAAATGTACAAAGTAAGCTACGAAGATATAGTAAGGAAGATAATCCAGGAGAAAAATCTCAGTCATGAGGAGATAGAAGAAAGAATAACAAAAAAAATCCAGCAGTTAAATGAATTGATAAGCAAAGATGGGGCAGCTTATATTGTGGCTAATGAACTTGGAATAAAGATTTTTGATTTAAATAAAAAAAGATACAAGGTAAATGAATTGATTATTGGGATGACCAGCATGGAGGTTCTTGTCAAAGTTGTCCAAAAATATGATGTTATAGAATTCAAAAAAGAAAACAGGCAGGGAAAAGTCCAAAGCTTATTAGTGGGGGATGAAACAGGAGTTATAAGACTAGTAATCTGGGATGAATCTCAATTGAAGTCAATTGAAGATGTTACAGAAAATAATATATTATTAATAAAAAACGGATATATGAAGGAAAACAACGGATTTAAGGAAATCCATCTTAGTAAGTATAGTTCTGTAAAAATAAACCCTGAAAATGAATTTATTGGAGATGTGATAATAAGCATGCAGAAGAGATTCCAGAGAAAAAAAATAAAAGACTTAAATGTAGGAGATAATGTATCTATTGCCGGAACAATTGTACAGTTATTTGAGCCGAAATTTTATAATGCTTGTCCAGAGTGCAACAGAAAAATAAACTTAGAAGGGGAAAAATACAAATGCGATGAGCATGGATTTGTCAAAGAAAATTTAAATCCAATATTAAATTTATTCTTTGATGATGGAACAGAAAATATAAGAGTAGTAGCTTTTAGGAATAATGTAGCTAGAATTCTTGGATTAAACAACGAAGATGTAAAGAAATTAAAAGATGATATAAATAAATTCATGGAGATAAGGGAAAGAATTCTTGGCTCCCAGATTATAATCAATGGAAAAGCAAATAAAAATGAGATGTTTGACAGAATAGAGTTTATCGCAGATTCTGTAGAAGAGATAAATGTAAAAGAAGAGATAAATTACTTATTAAGTAATTTAAAATGATGTTTATAACCCATCTGGCATTTGGATTTTTAACTTCTCTACTGGCAATTAAGCTATTTCAAGTTCCTAATCAGATTATTTTTATTCTGGCTGTGATTGCGGGAGCCATACTTCCGGATATTGACTATATGTCCTCTAAGATAGGATCTAAAGTAAGATTATTATCTTTTATTTTGGAAATGATTTTTGGCCACCGAGGATTAATGCATACAATCTATGTTCCAATAATAGCATTCATAGCATTTAGTATATTCGGCTATCAATTAATTGGATTTGCATTCATGATAGGATTTACCTCGCATTTACTAATAGACTGCTTAAATATCAAAGGAATCAGCTTTTTCAGACCATTTAACAAGTTGCATCTGCAAGGATTTATCAAAACGGGAGGAATATTAGAATATGCCTTATTAGCTGTAATTATTGTTTTAATTGTATTAATGATAGATACTATATTATAAAATGAAGATGATATTAATCAGGCATGGAGAGGTAAGAGAAAAGGAAGATCCACATTTAACTAAGTTGGGTAGAATACAAGTAATGAAATTAGCAAAGAGATTAAAGAAAGAAAAAATAGATAAAATTTATAGTAGTAATCTAAAAAGAACAATTCAAACAGCAAAGATTATCGGAGAAGAAAGGAAACAAGATATTGAATTTACCCATTTAATAAGAGAAATTCCAAATGAAATAATTGAAAAGCATGTAAAAGAATGGAAAGATAAGAAATTTAATTATAATAGATTAAGAGAAATAAGAGAATTTCTAAGAAAAATAGAAAAAGAATATAAAAATAAAACTATTTTATTAATTGGTCACGCTAAATTAAATAGGGCAGTTATGAGTATTCTTACTGGAATTAGTTTATATGAGATATATGCATTTAAACAAGACCATGCTTGTATTAATATGTTAAAAAAAGAGAAAATGGGAGGACGTAGTGAAACTAGAACTTTTTGGAAGATTTCTTTATTGAATAGTGTGGAGCATTTACCAATTAAGATTAGGACATCTTTAAATAAAAAAATAAAATAGTATTATATTATAATATAATATATATTTTCCAGTATATTCCTAGCGGACACAGCGGACAACCGCCTGCGTGAAGTTTATAAATAAACTATACTTAATGTTAATAAGCCATGAAATAGATTCCGAATAGGGGCTTACTAAATAAGATATCTGTTTCTTGGTTAATTGAAAAAAAATGCGAAAGCAAAGGAGAAAAAAATGGCAAGACCAATACAAAAATGGAGGATAGGCAATATAGACTTGTCTGTCTGGGAAAACACAAAAGAGTTCGAAGGGGGAGAAGTTTCTTATAAGACATTTAGTCTAACCAAGGGATATAAGAAAAAGAATGAGGATATCTGGAGATCTGAGGTTATAAACAATTTAAGAAGACAGGATATAGTAAAAATCCAATTACTATTAAACAAAGTCCAGGACTATTTATTTTTTGAGGCAAACAAAGAAGAGGAAAAAGAAGGAAAAGAAGGAGAGGAGGAATAAAAATGGCTAAAGAAAAAAAAGAATTTTCAATTTCTGATCTTCCTGGAGTTGGATCAGCCACAGCCGAAAAATTAATGGAATCTGGCTTTACAGATATAATGTCAGTAGCTGTTGCATCTCCAGCTGAATTAGTAGATGCCTGCGGGATTGGAGACAATGTAGCTAAAAGAATAATTAGCGTAGCAAGAACTAAACTAGATATGGGTTTTGAGACAGGAGAAGACTTATTGAGGAAGAGGGAACAAGTTGTTAAGATAACCACTAGCAGCAAATCATTTGATGCCCTGATTGGGGGGGGAATAGAAACAGGAGCCATAACAGAATGCTTTGGGGCATATGGCTCTGGTAAGACAACTTTGGCACATCAATTAGCTGTTAATGTTCAGCTTCCTAAAGATAAAGGAGGAGCTGAAGGAATGGCTGTATGGATTGATTCTGAATCTACTTTAAGGCCTGAATTTATAAAAAAACTAGCACAAGCTAAGGGATTAGATGCTGAAACAGCATTAAAGAATTTTAGGGGTGTTAGATCATTTAATTCAGATCATCAGATGTTGTTAGTTGAAAAGGTAGAAGACTTAATCAAAGAAGGATTGCCTATCAAGCTTATTATAGTAGACTCTTTAATGAGCCATTTTAGGGCTGATTT
>JACPNG010000026.1 GCA_016185605.1 Candidatus Woesearchaeota archaeon | reverse complement strand
CTGTTTGTTACCGTACAGTTGGGAGCCAATTTCGAAAAGCTTTTAGATAGGAATTTATTGAGTAATTCCATTGCGTTCACCTCTTTTAGTTCTAAAGAACTATTAGAGGTGATTTTATTTAAAAATTACTTTCGGAGGTTCGGTCTAGTAGACTGTGTAACTTAAAAGAAGTATTTAATAAATTATCAGCAAAATTAGAATCCTTATTTTTCATAGATCTAACTAAATTTTCTTTTATTTCTTCCAAAATTTTTTTCTTTAAAAAGAAATGACCTTTTCCGGCAGCAAGTATATCTCCTTCTGATAAATTTATTCTTAACTTTTTTAGTAGATTTTTATCATACCAATTAATCCAGAAATAAGCAGAAAAAATAGGTTGTTCCCACAATCCAAAATAATTCCATTCATTATTATTAAAATTTTTCAAGGAATTCATTTCAATTATTAAAGAACTACAAACTTAATAATTTTACTATAAAAGATTAAATGCTAAAAACACTGTCTAAATCTACTTTGTAATCTACGCCATCTCTTTCCAGTCGGGCAGTATAAACTCCGCCTCTGCTTTGATCAATCACTAGTTGAGCATTGTCTTCCATTTGAAACATCCCGCCAATGTCTTCTAATCTTTTAGTATCTAAAAGTGCCATTACAATAGGATCAACGTTGCTTCCGCCATGTGTTGCTGCAATTCCAAGGTCTTTGTCTCCTTCAGTTGCTTTTCTTATTGCATCTTTAATATAGTCTCTTCCAACTTGAATTGCATAAACAAAAGGTGTTATTGTTTTTCCTTCCATTGTTTTTGCAAATGGATTTTCAGTCCATCTTTTCATATATCCTTCCTGGCCTTCTGCTTTAATTATATCTTCATTAAACATAAAATTACCATAATCCAATCTGGCATCTTCCTTCATCTCAATGCCGTCATAGCCAAATCTGTCTAAATCTTCTTGAGATCTAGGAACAAACCCTCCCTCTTTTGGAGCTAAGGCAAAAGCGCCGATCAAAATAGCCCTTCCAGTATCTTTAGTCCTTTTCTTATTGCTATGGTCTAAAAAAGTTCTCTCAGGAACCACATCATTTAAAACAATATAGTCACTAAAATCAGCTCCTTTATTGTATAGATTAGTCACACTTTCAGGAAATAATTTATCAATACTCCCCCCAGTTTCGGGATTTTGAGGAGCAATTCCATGCCTTGTTATTAAGATTCTTTTTTGTGTCATTTTATTGTTTTAAAATAAGTCACTTATATTTAAACCTTTCGATTTATAATTTCTTAAAAGTAGTAACATAATAATTATTTTTGAAAATAATTTCCTTCAATACTTTCTTTAATTTCTTCAATAAAATTATTAATCTCTTTAACTTTTTTTGGATTCAAAGAAATATGATCTTCTCCAGTTTTTTTATATATCCCAATAAATTCTAATTTTTTAGTTCTTTAACTGCTTTATCAGCAAGTTTTCTGCCGGAAAGGATAGTGGTTGGTAAGCTATTCAATACCCTCTTCAATTCAGAATGAGCACCACCCCATTTTTTCATATTTTTCAATCTCACAAGAATATACCACATAACAATTTTAACATCGTCCATACAATTTTAACTCAAAAAATATATTTAAATATTTCCTGACTTTTTGCTATACTAATATGCCAAAAAGAAAGTTTTATAAATATTAAGATTATCAGCATTTTATGACAGAAATGACAATATTTAGAGAATTTATAGGAGACTATCCAGGAACAAGGTTATTGGAATTTTTAATAGAAGGAAGGTTTTTTGATTACACTTTAACTGACATATCTGAAAAATCAGGAGTGAGTTGGAGAACATTAAATAGGATGTGGCCAAGGCTTGTTAAGAATGAAATTGTTATAGTAACAAGAACAATAGGAAAAATAAAACTATACAAATTAAATATGGAAAACCAGGCTGTTACAAGATTAGTTGATCTGTTTGATAGTTTATTAGATCAAAGCGTTTCAATGGAAAAGATAACAGCTTAATTATTTATTTTTTCAATATTTTTACAATACCGTGATTCATCCTTAATTCCACTTCATCGCCAGTTTTGAAAATTCTTGTAGCCTTGCCAGTGCCAATTATACAAGGCTTATTCATTTCTCTGGAAACTATTGCCGCATGGCAAGTAATCCCCCCCTCATCTGTGATAACCGCTAAAGATTTTCTCATCAAAGGAACGAATTCTGGGCGGGTCATAGAAGTAACTAATATTTCATCTTTTTCTATAGACTGGTCTTTAGGGTCTAGTATAATTTTTACTTTTCCTGTAATTACAGATTCTTCTCCCCTGCAGGCAACATTCCCATGAACGTCTTTTTTATCACTTAGTTCTTCTTTAATTAACTTATTTCTTAATATGACTGCATCATTACCGATAAAAATGGTTCTTTTATTCCCGCCATAAGAAACCCAAAAGCACTGCTCTCTCCTTCGGTCTAAGATTGATGTATTAAAATTATGCTCAATTATTTTTGGTATTTCTTCAGTTGCAGCATATGCTATAACTTTTGGATCAACATCCGCTCTCTTTGAAAACTCTTCAATGAAATTAAAGAAATGATGAAGCATCATTAAAACTACTTTTTTTCTTTCATCTTTAATCCAAGTTACATTTTGAAGATGTTTTAATTCCCTAATTGTTTGCTCAGATAATTTTAACTCTTTGATTAAAGACTCTTGTTTTTTAGATAATTTCTCTTGGTTTTTTAATCTCTCGAGCTCTTCTGTTAATTTAGAAATATTTGATTCATAAATTGCTTCTTTTATAAATTCCAAAAAGTTTTTAATAGTCAAATATGTATGTTGAGCATAATTATTTTGAATCCAATAATGTTTTTGCTGATGCTCTTGCAAGGATGTAAAGAAATTTTTATTTCTAAATTTGATATCTGCTAAGTAATCTGCCGTCGGAGTTTCTAGCAAGATTTTTCTTTCTTTCTGGCTTTGTAAAAAGTTAATTATAATCTTAAGAAAATCAGCTCTTTCTCTTGCAACAAAAGATAAATCTAAAGGAAGTGTAAGTGTTGCAAATGCTTCTTTTGCTTTCTGTGAATTACTTATTAATTTTTCAAATTGACGAAAATATACTTTATCTAAGAAAGGAGAATAAGGCTCAACCAATAAAGAAAGTGACCAAAATTCGCTTAACATTTTATTAAATTCAGTAAATTCATTAATAATTTCTTCCTGTGAAAGTGATTTTAAATCAATGAAATCAAGCCTAGCCAAAAATTTTTCAAATTTAATAAAGACATCTTTGCATTGTTGCATTATTTTATTTATTTTATCAGGATTCTCCTTTAATGTTTTAAATTGTGATTTACAGTGGGCAATGGATTCTTCAACACTAAGTATCTGAGTGCAATAATCTTTTTGAGCCATAAAAATGCAGAAAGTTAATCCTGGTTTGAAGTGGTTTCCAATGTTGGACATTTGGATAATCCCATTATCAATTGTAATAGGAAGCATAGGGCCTTCTTCCATCCAGAAATTATTATCTTTAATATATTTCATTAATCTAGGTTTGTCAATTTCTTCAATTTGTTTATTTTCTACAGAAAGCTTTTCTAAATCTTTTAGTTTATATCTTCTATCTCCTCTATTGCCTATTCTAACTGCCTTTAATCTCCCAGATTTATCCCAATTTCTAAGAGTTAATTTACTAACTCCAAGCAACTTAGATACATAACTTATATTAATTAAATCGTTATTATTTTCATGAATTATCTTATTTTTTACCATTTAATTAATAAAAGTTAATAATTAGTTTAAAAAGGTTACGATTTTTTAATAATAATAAAGTATATAAATAAGTATACTTTTTAGTATACAAAGGTGATAAGTATTGACGATAGGAAAAATAAGTATAATTCCAAGCAAACATTACAAGATTTATCATTCGGATGTGCCCTGGCCATTAGTAATCACAACAATATTGTCTCCAACAAAATCACATCCAAGTAAGAGACATGGAAAGCAAAGATTCACATATATCAAAATATTCAAAGAACATGTTATTGAAATTCATGCAGAAAAAGATCCTATTGAAGATATAATCACAGTAATTAATGCATTTAAAATATGGAGGAAAAAATGAAATGCCCCAAATGTAAGTCAGAATTAAGGAATGTAACTTTTGATGTAGGATATGGAGTTAATGTAGAGTCATCACATTGTGAGAAATGTGGTTTTAATATAACTGAAGATAATAAACTGAATGCAGCCGTAACTTCATTGCAGGAGCACATGTCTAAAGAAATAAAAATTATTAAAGTTGGAAATGGTTTGGGAGTAAGGTTCCCTAATGAAGTTGTAAAAAGTCTCAATCTCAAAAAAGGAGAAGAAATATTATTAAAGCCGGAAAGAAATGGAATCAAATTAGTTGTGGAATAAACCAACACTTCATCTCCTTAGAATTTTTATAATTCCTTTATTAGCATCTATTTCGACTAAATCCCCTGTCTTTAATATTTTAGTAGCATTTTTAGTATCAACAATGCATGGAATTCTTAATTCTCTAGACACAATAGCTGCGTGGCTTAGCATTCCTCCCATGTCAGTTATTATCACACTTGCTTTCTTGCAAGCAATCATTAATTCAGGTGCAGTAGTTTCCGCAACTAGTATCTCGCCATTTTTCATATCTTTCATTTTTTTATTCAAGGCTTTAAAATCAGCATAATCAACGTTTATAACCCTAACAATGCCTTTCAAATTTTCTTTTCCTGGATTAGCAACAACACCTTTCAATTCTTTTTGATTAATATCAAAAACATTTTCAATTGACAAAGTTTTAATTGCTTCATCTCCTTCTAAGTAATGTATATTTCCATTAACTGTGTAAACAATGAATCCTTTCTTCCTATTTTTAATCTGCTCAGCAGAAGCCTTTTTATCTTTAAACAAATCTAAAATCTCCTTGATGGTATAATGATGCAATATTTCTTTTTCAACTTTAAATTGTTTAGATAATTTATCCAGCATCATCTCAAATCCGCTTTCATCTCCAAAATAAATATCATTGAACACTTCTCTTAAACTATTTTTTAATTTATCAACAATTTTAAGATTTTCAGCTATGATTTTATTCTTCTTGGAAAGAGAAAAGGCTTTGTCAGTATGCACATGATCCATTCTCCTGAAGAGATCAAAGAATACAACGCTTTCATCAAATAATTTTTTAATCTCTTTCCTTATTAATTTTTTATTTGTTTTAATCTGCTCGAATAATATTTTAGTTTTCTTCGCGGCTCTCTCTAATTTATTTCCAAGCTTTTTTGTATTGACTTTACTTCCATAAATAGATAATCCAATTTTATTAGTTTCAGCTAAAAATTTTATTAATATTCTTTGAGTAAAAATATTATTAGAAAAAGTAAATATCCAGTAATCTTCATTATAAGAATAGGCTAAAATATCAGTAAACAAAGGTCTTGTTCCTTTTGCCCTGAATGTAATCTCATAATCATTTAAATTAATTTGTTTCATTTCCTTAGAATCTTTACAATGCCTTTATTAGCATCGACTTCAACAAGCATTCCATCCTTTAAAATATCAGTCGCTATCTTTGTCCCTATTATGCAAGGCTTGCCTAGTTCTCTCGAAACAATTGCCGCATGAGAAGTTACACCTCCTTCATCAGTGATTATAGCGCCGGATTTCTTCATCAATGGAACAAACTCTGGCCGAGTCATACCTGTAACCAATATCTCTCCATCTTTAAACTTACTATGCTCATTACTATTTAATATGATTTTAACTCTTCCTTTATAATGTCCTTTGCTCCCGACATGACCTTTAATTTCTTTAATATTGAAACTGGATTCTTCGCCAAGTCTGCTATCAATAATTTTAGCAGCATCCAAAATTCCCGTAAAGGTTTCTTCATAATTATCATTTTTTTTCAGCAGGAACACAAAACCAATTTCCCGTTTGCTAACTTCAGCTAATTTATTTATTGTATTTTGTTTTCCTTTTAGAATATCGGTCATTAAGCAATTATTAATTTTATTTTTATCTATCCCCCATCCAAAAATTATTTCTCTGGCAATATTATACATAAGAACTAAAGATTTTTGGACAGGTTCTTTGCGATCATCTCGGCAATAAATTGCAAAGTTAATAAAATCAAGAATCTTTTTCTCTTTTTTGTTTAAAGATTTTTTTAATTTATCTTTCTTCATCTTATTTGCTTTTATTTGTTTTTCTTTAAAGAGAATATCTTTAGATATTTTTTTTAAATCAAGTTTTGAAACTTCATTTGTTATAAAATCCTTTGAACCAACGTAAGTATAGTCAGAATAAACATGCTGTAATTTCTGCAGGTTTTCTTTTTTCTTTAAAACATCTATAATAAACTTGTTATTCTTAGTTTCAAATGGAATAAAATCAATTATTTCAGACACTGCCAATATTTTGTCCTCGTCTAAATTTAAGTTATATTCAGACAATACTTCAGAAATAATTTCTTTGTCAAGTCTTTCAATGTATAAAGTGAGGGCAACTAATCTAATAATTTGGTTATATACTTTTGATAAAAGTTTAAGTTTAGTCTTTGAATCTGATTTAATATTGAAATGATTAAAATAATTCTCATATTCCCTGTCTATCTCCTTTTTAATAAGATCATAATCTTTCTTATTCTGTTTCAAGCTCCATTCATTATCTAGGTGCCATTTGAATGTATCCCGCGCAACGCCGGCATATTTTCCATCAATAACATAAAATTTAAAATTGGTTTTATTTTTTATACCTAATACAGGATAAATATTGTTTATATGTTTATTTTTATCATAATATTTAAGCCAGTCAGTAACAACAAAAAATGGAATAAATTCCCCCTGTAGTCTAAGGATCCTATTATTAGCCACAGCAGAAAGAAATCTATTAACCAATTCTTTGTAGTTTTTATTTTTCATTTTCCAACTAATATCTTTATAGGGATTTGAGTAAATCCTCTACTTTGATGATTCTTGCTATATTGGGCAATATGGTTTTTATGCTAAATTCATGCATTTGCTGATTAAAGCTGGCACAACAATCATCAACAACAAAGACTTCATAATTTTCATCAGCAGCAGTTCTAGCAGCAGATTCAACTACAAAATTTGTTGCTACACCGGTTAAAATAACAGTTCTAATATTTTTTAGTTCTTTTTTTAAATTTTTATTTGTAAACGGATTAATGCGCGATTTTGAAATTATAATTTCATGCTTGAGAGGTTTTAATCCATTTGGCAAATCAGTGCCCCAAGTGTTTTTAATTAAAGCATTGGTTTGATTAATTCCAGAATACATAGGAGCCTTAGAATTTTTTAGTTCAGGATATCCTTTTTCATATTCAACCTTGACAAAAATAATTTTTAAACCGCTAGAACGAGCTTTAGTTAAAATCTTTTTTGTATTCTCTGTTACATTCCTATCTTTGACATGCTTAGCAATACCAAAAGCAGCTAATTTACCATTATCATCAACCATGTCGTTTTCAAAATCCATTATAATCAATGCCGTCTTATCTTTATTTATATCCATTTTATTTGCCTCCGATAATTTTGATAATGCCTTTATTAGCATCAACTTCTATTAAATCTCCATCTTTTAATACTTTGGTAGCAATTCTAGTTCCTATAATGCACGGTTTCTTCATTTCTCTGCTGATTATGGCCGCATGAGAACTTATACCGCCTTCATCAGTCACAAATGCTGAAGCTAAACCCATTATTGGAAGATATTCTGGACGGGTCATCATAGTAACCAAAATGTCTCCTTTTTTTATTTTATTAAATTGGCTGACGTTTAAAACAATTTTTACTCTGCCCTTTGCTTTTCCAGGAGAGGCAGGAGTTCCCTTTATCTCAACAATTTCTCCAGAATCTTTGATTATGTCTTTTTTGTAAGAATCAAATATCTTCTCTGCATTTTGATCTAAATATATATCCACACCATTTGAAGACCATACAATCACAAATAATTTTTTTCTTCTTTCCAGCTCATAATCAGATAAATTTCCGGAAATAATTTCATCAAAGGTTGCAAACAATAAAGTTTCATATTTAATATTTATTCTTCTTGCAAATTCATTTATAATTAAGTCTGCTCCGCTTACCCACATCAATGATTCTGCTTTTCTAACATCTTGAATTGTAGCAACAACTTGCAGAAGATCAAGCAAATTTTGAGCTTTTGTATTTTTCGTTTTTAAAATTTTATTTTCATTATTAATCTTGTGTTGAAAAACTAAATTAAGCAAATCCTTTTTACTAAATTTTTTTGGACCACAATAGTCATTATTTATGTAATGATATTTCTCAAGTAAAGAGTTTATTTTATTCTTATCTTTGAGTTGATTATATTCTTTAATGCATTCTTTTATGTAATTATTTTTAGCGGGATTACCATATAACGGTTCAAGCTTTGAAGCTTCTTCATTTGTAAGACCTGCTTGAATTAACAATTTTTTGAAGTTATTTTGGAAATAAAAACTAAGTGGCTCAATTACATTGCTTACAGCAAACTGCTCTTTAAACGATCCATAATATTTTTTAGCTAATTTAATTAAATCTTTATTATTTAATTTTCTGAAATTTATTTCAATTAATTCATAATGGAATTTGTCAAACTTATCAGCAGTTTTCTTCCATTTATTATAATATTTCCATTTTTCCTTAAGCAGTTCACTAAGAATTTTTTCTGATAATCTGTTTAATTGATCTCCATCATAAAGAAAGTCAAAAGTTTTATCTTTCCAAAGAGCAATAGCATCATTTGATATCCTATAAATTTGAAAGAAATGTCTGCTGGGAACAACAGCAAAAGGAGTAATAAATGCAGGAAATCCAGAAGCTCCATAAACAACCCAATTTCTTTTTTTGAAGTCTATTGTTCTAGGATTTGATTTCATTTTAACTTAATGTAGTAATAGGTCTTGATTGAACAATGTATGTTTTTTTATTTTCCATTGCAAACTCAATGTCACAAGGAAATCCATAATGTTTCTCAATTTTAATAATTAATTTAGCCAGTTCAATTATTTCTTTTTTATTAAGGACTTGTTCCTCCCCTTTTTTCCCAAGTTCTTTCCATTCATTCCCGCCATTGGATTTTCTAAATAATCCTTTTGTCTGTTCATTAACATTGACCTCTATGATGTGCCAGTCTTTTTTGTCAACAACGTAGCTGTCAGGGGTTATCTGCCCGGAAACAATCGACTCTCCCAATCCAAAACCAGCCTCAATAATTAATTGATTTCTATCTTGAGTAACAGGATGAACAGAAAAAGCAATCCCACTTTTCTCAGAATTAATCATCCTCTGGACAACAACAGCAACAGAAACTTTTTCTTTGTCAAGTTTCTTCTCAAACCTGTAAAAAATAGCCCTGGGAGTAAATAAAGAAGACCAGCATCTTCTTACATTTTCCAGCAAATCTTTTTTAGTTGTGTTCAGATATGAATTTAATTGTCCAGCCCATGCAGCGCTTGCACTATCCTCAGAGGTAGCGCTTGAGCGGACAGCGACGAATTTAGCTTTTAATTTTGAAAATTCTTTTTCAATTTCTTTTTCAATGTCTTTGGGCATTTCAGAATCTAGGATCATAGCCTGTATTTTTTCAGAAGCCTCTTCGACGCTGCCGATCTCGTCATGTTTTACATTGTCAAGAGCAGCATCAATCTCAGCATTTAATTCAGTCTCTTCAATAAATCTCTCAAAAGCATTTGATAAAACAACAAAGCCGTCAGGAACAGGGATTCCGGCTTGCAGCATCTCCCCAAGAGAAGCACCTTTTCCTCCTGCCAAAGAAACATCTTTTTTTGATATCTTATTGAAGCTTCTTATTAATTCCATCTTGTTATTAAATTTAAGAATGATTATAAATATTTCTAAATTTTTTTCAAAAACAAGCAAAGCCTAAATCGTTTCTTTTTGAACTTAATTTTCTTTTTGAAAGAAAAGTAAGCAGCGTCAGCGATTAAAAATTATTTATTTCTTCTTTATCTTCTCTTTCAATAGCAATGAGTTTGGAATCAAGACAATTTCTTTATCCTTTGTTTCAATCTTAGTCTCCGTCAAGGTTATTTCAATTACTTTTCCAGATATGTCTTTCACTTCAATCT
>JACPNG010000025.1 GCA_016185605.1 Candidatus Woesearchaeota archaeon | reverse complement strand
ATCAAGAAAAGAAAAGCTTATATATCTCAACCTAATCCAAACATAGGGGTTGCTCTAAAATGAAAAGAAGGGTTGTAAAGCACGGGCCATCTACTTATATAATCTCCTTGCCGACTAACTGGGTAAAAAAATATGGAATTAACAAAGGAGATGAGCTAGAAGTTAATGAAAACAGCAAGACTTTATTGATTAGCACAGATTCTATTAAAACTGATTTAGAAATCTCAAAGGACATCTCAAATTTATCATTGGAATTAATGCATCCATTATTGGTTATATTCTATCTAAAAGGATATGATAAGATTTTTCTGAAGCATAATGACTTAAAATTACTGGAAAAAATACAAAAACAAGTTCCTCAGTTAATAGGATATGAAATTGTAGAGCAGGATGACAAAAGCTGTTTAATACAATCAATCTCCCAGAAAATAGATCTGGAGTTTGACAATTCATTAAGGAAGGCATTTCTTACATTAAAGAGCATGCTAGAGATGATTTATGAGGCATACTCGAAAGGAGACAAAAATGCATTAAAAAATATTCATTTAAAGGATTTAGAAGTAAATAGACTATGTTTCTTGTGCCTGAGAAAAATAAACAGGGAAACACTCGATTTAAAAAATAACGAGGATGAGAATATATTATATTTCTTGATAACAATGCTGGAAAGATATGGAGACGGCTTAAAGGATTTAGCTTCTTATCTTACTAAAACAAAGAGAAAAAACAAGGATATATTAAATCTTTTAAGACTATTATTGGACCATTACGAGGCTTGCTATTCATATTTTTACGAGGCTACAAAGGATAAAGCCAATAAGGAGCTTGGTATCTATGGTGAAATAAAGAATGCATTTGACAGCATATTTACCAAAGACCTTAGGAAAGAAGAAATTTTGGCTGCTTATTTTGTTAAGGATTGTGTTTATAAGATAGCAAACTTCACCAGAATGAGAATAGATTTATTAAAGGAAAAGTAAACGCTATAATATTTATAAATTCATAAGGAAATTTGTTTTCTTTGTGAATTAATGGGAACTGTAAAAGTATAAAATAAATTTTTTATTATCCTATTTATTCATTATATATTTCGTTGATGCTTTTTTCATATTCTTCAATTATATGAATGCATTCCAGACAAGATTTTTCCAATGCATCCATATATTCTTCATCATACATTGGTATAAAATGCTCTAATTCAGTTATGCCGCATATTGGACATATTGTAGTCATATAGATATATTCATTATCTAAGATGCATACATTATATTTAAATTCTTTTTTTTGCACTATATCTTGTGCCATTTTTATCACCCCTATATATTTATTGTTATAGAGTCAATCAATATTATTTAGCTTTTGTGCTTAATCACAACATTGGGCTTTTATTAGTTAAAGGAAAAGAATAAATATTGCTTTGCTGAAACAATGCAAAATAAAATTTAAGGGGGTAAAAATGAAAGCAAAAACCAAGAAAACAAAATATCAATGTGAGATGTGCGGACATGCATCAGATAAACAAAAGAACTGCTGTGGAAATCAAATGAAAAAATCCTAGTTGACATAGCCTTTTATCAGCAATCTGCCCATGGTTGTCAGTTTAATGTCTATTTTTCCTTTTTTTTCTATTGTTTCTACCAAGCCGAGCTCTTTTAACCCCTCAGATTTTAAAGTTCCATTAATATGATATGATATTAAAGGCAGGGACATATTGGCTCTTTTACTTAACTCTTCCAATGAAGCGCAACAGTTTTCTTTATACAGAAGATTTAGGATATTTAATTTTTTATCTGTTAATATCTTATAATAGGAGAATTTTAATACAGGCAGTAGCATGGCTTCATTGCCCTCAACAGATATTGCCTTTAAACCATTGACAAAAGCAGCGGAAGTGGCTGCGCATGTTGTTGTTCTATCTCCTGTGGCTGTATTAATGATTATGTTTCTGTCTTTTTCCAGCTTTTTGATCTCGGCTACTTTAGCAAATATATCTTCCCATACATTCCCTTTTATCTCTATTATCTTTGTTGAAATCTTAAATTTATCCAAATCATCTTTGACTTTTTCAGCCTCATCTAACCTGGATTCTGGGGATAATAATATTATTCTTTCTGTCGGAAACTCTCTTAGTCCAACAAATAAAGCGCCCATATTGTCGCCAACAGGAGCAATAATTATATTTTTCATATATTGTTTCTTTAATAAATAAGAGTTTATTATTTAAAACTTATGTTTTAACTATTAAAACAAAGTTTTAATTAAACAGGTTAAGGATAAAAACTATTATATATACCTTAAATTTATATTTACTATAATGGGGTGTTGGATGGCAAAGACTGGAGTTTTCATAAATAGCTTATTTTTCGTTTTGGGATTTACAGTAGTATTTTCTTTATTGGGGGTGCTATTACAAAGCGCATTAAGAAATGTATCATACAATGTCCAGATTTGGCTCGGTTATATCGGAGGGACAATAATAATCTTATTTGGAATTTATTTACTAGGATTAATAAAAATACCATTATTAGAAAGAGAGCATAAAATAAAGGTTAAAAAGAGGTTTAAATATTCTTATCTAACATCTTTTGTCTTTGGTTCTGCTTTTGCAGTCGGCTGGACTCCTTGTGTCGGAGCAATTTTAGGGGCAATACTAACATTAGCAGTTACAAATCCGGGTAGTGCCTTCTGGTTTTTATTTTCATATTCTATTGGATTAGGAATTCCGTTTTTAACAGTGGGGTTATTTACAGATAGGGTATCTGATCTTATTAGTAAATCCGGATCTTGGTTAAAATATTTTAATTATATTTTTGGGGCTGTTTTGATATTATTGGGAATCTTAGTGTTTACTAATCAGCTATCTAGAATAGCCTCTATTCCATTCTTAACTGATATTTTACAATCAATAAGCAATGAAGGCTCTAGTTCATCATCCAGATTGGGAATAGGGATTTCATTTCTGGCTGGTTTGGGCTCATTTTTAAGCCCCTGTGTGCTTCCATTAATACCGGCATTCTTAGCTTATTTGGGAACAACAATAACTAAAAAAGATGTTGAAGAATAAAAGATATATTTTATTAATTGCTGCTTTAATTGTAATAGTGACCTTGATATATTATCTAGAATCTATAAAAGTAAAACCGAATTTTGATATAGAACAAAGTTTATCAGAAATAGGATTAGATAATGCCTTAAAAGTAGGATATGAAAAGGCTCCAGAATTGGTTGGTATATCTGGATATATAAATACAGAGAGTATAACACTTAATGAATTAAGGGGAAAAGTAGTCTTAATTGATTTTTGGACATATTCATGCATTAATTGCATAAGAACATTGCCTTATCTGAAAAATTGGGATGAAAAATATAAAGATAAAGGCCTAGTAATAGTAGGAGTCCATACTCCAGAGTTTGAATTTGAGAAGGATTATAATAATGTAAAGCAAAGGGTGGAAAAATTTGGAATTAAATACCCTGTTGTACAGGATAATGACTATTTGACATGGAGAGCATTCAATAACAGATATTGGCCGCATAAATATTTAATAGATAAAGACGGCTACATTAGATATGATCATATTGGAGAGGGTGGTTATGAAGAAACTGAAATGAAAATACAAGAGTTGTTAGAAGATATGGGGGAATCTATAGATTTAGAACTCACTAAAGAAGAAATTCAAGAAAGAAAGCCAATTACACCAGAAACTTATGCTGGTTATTCATTTGCAGTTCCCAGAGGACAGATTTTAGGCAATAAAGAAAATTATCAGCCTGAAAAAATAGTTAATTACGAAGATGTTGATGAGTTTATACCAAACAGGATTTATCTGCAAGGATCATGGTTTAATGGCAAGGATGATTTATTGCATACAGGAATAGATGGAAAAGTTAAATTATTATTTACAGCGTCATCTGTCAATATTGTGGCAGATTCTGGGGAAGAGCAGGAAATAGAGATTTTAATTAATAATAATCCTATTATTAAAGAACAAGCTGGAAATGATGTATTAATCAAAGATGGAAAAGGAATAATTAAAATTGATGAGCCGAGGCTATATAATATTATAGATGGAGATTATGGAAGTTATTTGTTAACATTAAAAGTGAAAAATAAATTCCAGTTTTTTGCTTTTACATTTGGTTAAGATGAAAGCTAAAAATATACTGTTAGGAATAGTAGCGATAATAATTATTGCAGTCATCTTGTTAATTCAGAATCCATTTAAACAAAAATCCATAGAATCAGAAGTAATAGGGTCTTCAGATAATGAAGAGAGGGGAACATCAATAGGACAATTAGCTCCAGACATAGAGTTAAGGGATTTTAGTGGCAACTTAGTCAGATTAAGCGATTTTAAGGGAAAAGGGGTAATTATTAATGCATGGGCTGCATGGTGTCCTTTTTGCATTGATGAAATTCCAGATTTACAGCAAGCATCAAATGAAAATGAAGATTTAGTTGTTATATTCGTTCATAGAACAAAGACAGAGAATCCAAATAGAGCAAATTCCTATCTAGAGGATTTTAAAGCCAAAGGAACCCCTGTAACAGATCCTATTGTTCAAGATCCAGATGATTCTTTTTATTCAACATTCTTTGGGTTTGGAATGCCTGTCACATTATTTGTTGATAAAGATGGAATTATTAGGGATAAGAAAATAGGTCCTATGGCTCTAGAGGAAATAAGAGAAAGAAGCAAAAAAATACTATGAAAAAAATATTTTTTGGTTTAATATTATTTGGGGTGATTTTCATAGCTGGATGCACTGAATATAGCCAAAGTCCAACTGAAGAAATTGATTTGGGAGAAGTAAAAATTCCAGAAGAATCTAAAAATGAAATAAAAATATTAGATGATGGAACTAAATATATAATACATCCAGATAAGATATTAAGCGGGGGTTCGCCTAAAGATGGAATCCCAAGCATAGATAATCCTAAATTCATTTCTATACAAGAAGCAGATGAATTTTTAGATGATGAAGAATTTGTTTTAGGCATAGAAATTGAGGATGATGTTAGAGCATATCCATTGTCGATATTAGTTTGGCATGAAGTTGTAAATGATTTTATAGATAATAAACCCATATTAGTGACATACTGCCCCCTATGTTTTACTGGCATATCATTTGAGAGGGAGATTAATGGAAGAGCTGTAGAATTTGGTACATCTGGAAAATTATACAACAATAACTTAGTTATGTATGATAGAGCAACAAACTCTTATTGGTCTCAGGAAACAGGAAGAGCCATTATTGGAGAGCTAACTGGTTCAGAATTAAAAAAAGTTCCAATTGACACAATCCAATGGAAAGACTGGAAAAAATTACATCCTAATACCAAAGTTCTAAGCAGAGATACAGGATTTGTAAGAGACTATGAAAGGGATCCTTACGGGGATTATTATAAAAATACAGCTGTTTATTTTCCAGTAGAGAATACAGATAATAGACTACATCCAAAAACTATAGTATATGGCATTGAGGTTAATGATAAATTTAAAGCATATCCAGATGATAAATTTGAAAAAGATTCTATAATAGAAGATACATTTAATAGTATAAATCTAGAAATCAACAAGGATAAGTTTGGAAGGGTTAGATTTAAAAACGAAGATAATAATAAAGAAATAATCCCAGTAATCTCATTTTGGTTTTCATGGGCAGCGTTCCATCCAGATACTGAATTATATACTAAATAATAAATAAAAATGAAGGTAATAACAATATTAAGGAATAAAGAATATGCATTTATAGCCTTAATCTCAGCTATAGCAATGGTTTTAGTGTATCCTTATTTACAAGTAATCTTAAACGGTGGGTTTTATAATTATTTTTTTTGGTATGAGGTTATCTTAAATCAATCAATCCTAAATTTTATATTATACCTAATATTCTCTATTTTATTCGGGTTGGTTATATCGCTCAATATTTATAATTTTAGAAATAGGGCATGCAGCATAAAAGGAAGCAGCGGAAGTGCTGGTTTAGGAAGCATTTTGGCTGTTTTTATTCCACAATGCGGAGCTTGTGTCTCATTAACTACCTTATTTTTGCCTGCAGCTGCAGCCGGAATATTAATTAGATATAATAGTATTTTTAATCTTATTAGTATTGGAATCCTTTTGTTAGCTGTTTATTTAGTTGGAGGTTTTAAAAAATAAGGATGTTAAAAAAGATGAAAAAAAGAAAGGAAATAATATATGAATGCAGTATATGCAAATTCAAATACAAAACAAAATCATTAGCTAAAAAATGCCATGATTGGTGCAGAAAATATAAAAGTTGCAATATTAATATAACAAAATATGCTGTAAAATAAGCTTTTATAAAATAATTATATTCATAAATTATATAAACCTATTGTATACAATAAAATTATGAAAAAAGCAATTATCTTTATTATTTTGATATTATTATTAGCTGGAAATGTCGAAGCTTATCACACTACAAATAAATACGGGAGATATGATGATCAGAATCCAAAAAACCACAAGGATATAGTCATCATAAACAACAATTATAATATTCATCACAACATTATAATAAACAATGATGGCCATTCAAGGAGCAGTTATTACAGACCTTCCAGCAGATACACAAGGACTAGATATAATTATGATAGAGGGGATGGAATTAACAGATATTATCATAATAAAAGATACTCTGTTAGAAATTCCAGATATAATTATTAAATGGCAGAATTGAAATGTCCAGAATGCAAATATACTATAGATTTAGATATTCCAGATAATATGTGTCTGCCATTCTTTAAATGCTCCAACTGCAGTAAAATAATAAAAGCTAAAAAGAGCTGTTGTGTATTTTGCGATTATAGCAATGAAAAATGCCCTGTCAGCCATTTAAATGATTAATTTTCATGTTAAAGATAATCTTTATAAAATAAAAGAATAATTCATTATAAGATTAATATGGCTAAAAAAATTAAAATTTTTACTACAAAGACCTGTCCATGGTGCGCTAAAGTAAAAGAGTTTTTCAAAAGCAATAATGTTAAGTATACTGAAGTGGATGTTGGCTCTAATCAGAAAGCAGCTGATGAAATGATACAAAAATCCGGACAGATGGGCGTTCCAGTAATAGACATTGATGGACAGATTATTATAGGATTTGATAAAATAGCTTTAGAAAAGGCGTTAAAGAAGGCTTCTTAGTTCTTTTATATAAAAGAAAGTTTTAAAAATAGTGTTTTAAGAATTGTAAAAATGGTATCTACAAATTCAACTTTGAAAAATGGTGTTAAATCATTGAAGAATCTAATAGAAAGAGATATTGAAGAAAATCCAATCTTAGTAGAAAGATCAGGAGTAAAGATCAAAACTTTAGATGAGAAAACAATCCCAGGTGTTATTTCTTTATACAAAGAAACTTATGAAAGAGACCCTTGGTTTTTTTATGGTTTTGAAGATCCTAAAAAAAATTTTTTAAATAATAGCTGGCTGATAAAAAGAATTGATGACCCTAATCATATATTCTTAGTATTTACTGGATTGGAGGGAGAAGTTTTTGGCTCCACTTCTTTAGTTAATCTAGGACATTTTGTTTCTATTGACTGGACTCAAATAGCTCCAAAAGGGCGAAGAAAGCTGATAATGGAGAGTTATTATAGAAGATTTGTTCCATTATTAGATGAAAATAAAATTCAAATATCAACAGAATTTGTTCTTAATCCAGAATCTGGTTCATTGAGAAGAATTTTAATTGGAGAACTTGAGATGATATCTATAGGAATACTCCCACACATATTAACCTCTGAAATTAATAATCAAAGAAGAAGCGAAATAACAGCAGTAAAATCTCCTAATATTCCATATAGAGAACCTTTGCTTATCCCTGAAGCAAATGTATTATATAATATAGTAGCTGAACAAATAAATAGACCAAAGAAAAGGGAATATCCTCTTTCAAAACCAATATTATCAGAAGATTTTTATAGTCAGAAGGTTCAAGCATTCTCTAATTCAGATTTAAATTATCAACGAGAATTATATGAATCAGGGTTAAGACCTTTAGTTTATAATCCAATAACTAATGTATTAACAATGGGAAGAATTCCAGAATCAATTAAACAAGATGATTTAAGTTTTATAAGATTTGAGCAAGAAAAAGAAGAAAAAAAGGGAAAAAGAAATATAACAGGGATGAGAGCAAACACAAGATTTGTAGACTATCTTAATAGTTTGGTGTAAAATGGAATTAGAAGGTAAAAGAGCATTAGTAACTGGAGGAAGTAAAGGGATAGGTAGAGATCTATTAATTAGATTAGCTAGTGAGGGAGTAGAATTATTAACAGTTGCAAGAAGTGAGGATTTATTAAAGACTCTTAAAGAAGAGGTTCAGAATAAGGGTGGAAAATTAGAGTATAGGGTTATGGATTTAAGTGAGGAAAGCTCTATCAATAAATTAATTGATTGGGTTTATGAAACAGGGGGAGCAGAAATACTTATATTAAATGCAGGTTATCTGCCAGAAAGTTTACCATTTGAATCTAAATTTTCTGAATTTAATAGAGCATTTTTCTTAAATACTACTGTTCCGATTTATCTGGCTGAGAGATGGATAAAAAGTTATTATGAAAGAAAAGATTCATCTTTGAGAAAACCAGAATATACTTTATTAGTAAGTTCCATTTCTGGTTTAATATCTTACGATGATGTTTCTACTGCATATACTGGATCAAAAACAGCTGTAAGTGCAGCTTATCAAAATCTTAGAATGGCTGCTGCTGAGAAGGGCTGGAATACAAAGTTTGCTGTTATATACCCTTCTACAATAGATACAGAAATGACAAAAGATAAGCCATGGGAAAGAATGACTTTAGATGTTGTTGTTGACTCAATAATAAGTATGATAAAAGAACAACAACCATATGGTAAAAGTACTGAAGTAGTATTAGATATAAAAGAGGATGGAGTCTACGCTGGAATGATGCCAATTAGTTCTGAAACTAATAGACCCAATAAAGATATGGCTAAATGGTTAAAAATAGCAGGTAATGATAAAATAATAAGAGTTTAGTATTTTTCAAACTTAACTCTTGCCTTCTCTATTCCTAATGTTTCAAGCTCTTTTCTCACACTATCCACCATTTCAGGCAATCCGCAGATATAAAATAATGAATCCAAATCACAATACTTTCTTATCATCTCTTTGTTGATTCTTCCAATCTCTCCATCCCATTCATCCCCGTTATATCTTGTAACTGTATTTATTATGTTAAATTTTTTCTCTTTCAACTCATCTAATTCACTCCTAAATATAATATCTTTGGGAGTTTTGTTGCTGAATAATAAAGTAACATCAACATCAAGATTTTTATCTGCTATATATCTTATCATTGATATTAATGAGGATATTCCAGAGCCGCCAGCTATGAATACTGCTTTTTTAACATCATCTTTAAACGTAAACATTCCATAAGGGCCTTTTATCTTGATTTTGTCTCCAATAGTTGAATTATCTACAATATAATTTGACATTATTCCGTTAGCCATCTTCTTTATTGTCAGATCAATATAATTTTTTTTTGTTGGAGAAGAGGATATGGAATACTGCCTGGTTAATTGTTTAACCTCTCCATTTTGTAGAATATCTAATGTCAGATTAATAAACTGCCCTGGCTCAAAGCTGAATTCATCGTTGAAATTAATCCTGAATGTCTTTGTGTCATGAGTTTCTTGTATTATTTTAGATATCCTTAAATCATATTCTTTTATTATCATAAGAGTTAATTTTCAGGATAATTTTTAAATATTGCGATTATTTTTGCTCTATAGAAACTTTAGTAACGCTTTTTACCCTTTTTACCCTTGATACTAAATCTTTTATATGGTCCAAGTTTTCAGCTAGGATTCCAAATTCAATCTCAGCAAAATTATTATTTATTGCCCTGGACTTAGCTGGATCAACATTGGTTCCTGTGGCAGCTACTGTATTTAGCACATCAGCAAATAATCCAACCCTGTCTTTGGCTACTATTTTTATCCATATAGGCATGGAATTATCAATCCAGGAAGCCTCAAATATCTTTTTTGAGCTATATCCTTCACATTCTTCTGTATGTATTGAAAACTTATTTTTTGACAGATGAGCTATTATTCTGTCTCCGGGCAATGGGTTGCAGCATTTTGACAGTTTATAATTAGCAATAGGATTTTTGTTTATTGAGATTAAGCTGTTTTTGTCTTTGATTAATTTTTTAGCATCCAAATGCCTTATATTTGCTATAGGGATTTTTTCATGCTCCCTTATGAAATGTATTATTTTATTTTTTGCCTTGGCTGTCTTGACAATCTTAAGCCAGTCCCTTCTTGGGGAGGGTTTTTTTGAGGTTAATATATTTACAATATCCCCTGTCTTAAGCTGGTATCTTAATGGAACAATCCTTCCATTTACAACAGCCCCTATGCATCTTTCCCCTATATTTGAATGGACAGCATATGCAAAGTCTATTGGACAGGATTCTTTTGGAAGGTTTATCACATCACCTTTTGGAGTGAATATATAAATTTCATCCTCAAATATATCTCCTTTTAAAAATTCCATAAATTCTTTTATACTGCTTGATTCAGTTTCCCAGTTTATTATCTGCCTTAGCCAGACTAATCTCTTGTCGAATTTTTTATCTTCTTTAATCCCCTTATATCCCCAATGGGCTGCTATTCCCTCTTCAGCTATTTTATCCATTTCATAAGTTCTAATTTGGAATTCAACTGGCTGGTTAAATGCCATTACAGTAGTATGCAGACTCTGATACATATTCGGCTTTGGCATCGCTATATAATCATCAAATTCTCCAGGAATAGGAGTCCATAAATTATGTATTAATCCAAGAATTTCATAGCATTCTTTTTCATCATCTGTAATAATTCTTAATCCAATAATATCATAGATTTCTTCAAATGTTCTTTTCTTCAGCATCATCTTTTTATAGATGCTATAAAATGTTTTTGTCCTTCCTGTTATTAGTGCATTGATTCCATGCTCTTTGAGATTCTTTGTTATTATTGTCTTGATTCTTTTGGCTTCTGAACTTTTGTCTGTCTTGCTTTTCTTGAATTTATTTTTGAGTTTTCTGTAAATTTCAGGATATATATTCATGAATGCCAAATCTTCCAACTCATCTTTTACAGAGGCCATTCCCAATTTATGAGCTAATGGGGCATAGATATCCAATGTTTCCTGGCAGATTCTTTTTACTTGGTATTCTTCTAAATATTCTATTGTCCTCATGTTATGGAGCTTATCTGCTAATTTTATTATTATAATCCTTATATCCCGGGCAGAATATATCAACATCTTTCTGATATATTCAATCTCCCTGTTTTCTTCATATTTTATTGTGGTTAATTTTGTCAGTCCATCCACTAGATTAGCTATTTCTTCTCCAAACAAAGATTTAATGTCTTCTAAGGATGTATTTGAGTCTTCCAACACATCATGAAGTAAGGCAGCTGCTATTGATGCGTCGTCTGATTTGTGCTGGGCCAGAATATATGCTACATTCAATGGATGCTGTATAAATAATTCACCAGAAGCCCTTTTTTTGTCTTTATGGACTTTTTTGGCGTAGGAGTATGCTTTGCTAACTAGTTTAATGTCTGCGTTTTTATTGTATGATCTTAATTCCTTTAATAATTTGAATAATCTCATCTTAACCTATATATTTGAAAAAATATAAAAACATTACTCTTTTAAATAATCTACTATAAATAAGAAGATGAAAATTAATGTATTTATCCAAAGAAAGAATGAAAATCATAATCTGGATGTTAACTCCATTAAAGAGATTTTTACTAGGTTAAGCCTTAATGAGAATGAGGTTATTATAGTAAGAAATGACGAAATAATAACAAAAGACGCCAAATTAAATGAAAATGACAGAATAGAATTATTAAGCGTTATTAGCGGCGGTTAATATTTTAATCAATAGATTTATAAAATTGTCGTGTTATTAAAAAATATGGATAATAGTTCGGCATTAGAATTAGCAAACGCCCTTGAACAACACCTTAGTTCTGATTTATCAGAAGATAATTAAGATTATTAAATTCCTTACAAAAAGTAGAATTATCTGATAAATCAGAATTTAGTCTTATGGACCCCTATATTTTACCACTAGATGGTTCTTATTCATTATATCTAAGATTATTGGCTGTATTATCCAATCAGAGATTTGGATTACATATGGATATAAGTTTGATATTTGGTGGTCGCCGTTATAAAAAAGTCGAGAAGTTAAAGGAATTAGCAAAAGAAAGAGATATTACAAGAATTATGGCTACAAGCGGAAGTAAATTTTCATTATTCGGACATATGATTTATGAAAGATATCTTGAGGGAGATGAAGATTTAGTTGAGATGGATATAAGACCTAAAATTATTATACCTAACACAATTGGGTTAGAAGAATATCTTAAAGAATGGGAAAATAGAAATGCCATTTATAATATAGAATCTAGTAAATTCGGAATTCCAGGAATTTTGTATAAGGCGGGTAGAGAAGCATATAGTAGAAGAAAAAAACTGGAAAAAGAATTAGTATCTGTAAATTAGCCTTGTTATAACATCATGCTGGGCTAACCATACAGCAGTTGCCCCCAATATTATAAGCAACAGAACAAATAAGAATATCAATATTTTTAATCCTATTACTACTCCATTAAGCTTGGCGTTAGTTTTATCTAAGCTAGTCTGGGAAAATCCAAACAGTGTGTTTCCATCACCGTCTTTATATGTTGGACCTTTTTTTTGAGGCATTATTTACACCACTCTTGAGTTATATTGTCGATTTATAAGCTTTTATATAGAAAAAAAGAAATATTAAATTATAGGAATTAGATTGTTCCTAAAGCCAATCCTATAACATAGCCCATTAAAGCAGCCAATGTTCCTATAGCAGCCATCTCTATTCCGGACCTTATCCAGCTTCCTATTGTTACTTTTGCTTTGATGGCTCCTGTAATAAATAATATAAATATGGAAAATATCAATGCAAATGATATTCTGTATGAAAACGGAAGAATAAAAGGCAGCAATGGAATTAATGAGCCAATTACAGAAGCTAATCCGACAACTAATGCGCTTTTTAACGGAGATATTAATTCTTCTTCTGATAATCCTAATTCTTCTTTTACCATTGTATTGACCCATAATTTCTTGTCAGAGACAATATGACTTACTATTCTATTAAGAAGAGTGCCTCTAAATCCCTTTTTATAATAAATATCCTTAACGTTTTTTAGATGTCTTTTAGGATATTTTTTAATTTCCTTTGCCTCTTCTTCTATAATGCTAAGGTAATAATCCTTGGCTGCTTTTGTTGAAGTGTATGCAACAGCTGCCATTGACAATGATTCAGCGAATGTGGCTGCCAGCCCGGAAATTAATATTATCCTTAAGTCATTGGTTGCTGTAGCCACTGCCAATACAATCCCAAGGACATTGACAATTCCATCCTGGCCTCCAAGAATTATGTCTTTTAGATTATACTTATTATGAAAATGCATTTCCTCTTTTTTCATCATTATTACTTTTCTCTATGAATTATATAAATATTTTGTCAATTATGTTTCAATAATTCTTTTATTGACTGGTTTATCTTATTTTTTGAGTCTATAAGGTCTTGTACAGTCTTTTCCTTGAGAATTTTCTTTATATTTATCTCCTCGAATAATCTGTCATTTAATATTATGCATCTGTCTATTGATTCTATTATAAATATCTTTTTCCATTCCATATTATTTTTGTTCATTATATCAAATAATTCATTCAATTTTTCAAATGAAGACAATATGCTGTTTAATATTAATTCAAGACTTACTGAATCAATATCTTTTGTAAAATGATTTTTTCCCTGCCTTTTTATTAGCTTAATAGCTTCATCAATATCATCTTCAAGAGAAGATAAATAATTGTATAAATCGCTAACTTCTCTTTTTCTGGTAAATCCCTCTTCAATTCTAGACATTATTTTTCCAATATTCTGCCTGAATAATAAGAATGATGATCTTAGTCTGTTAATCTTCTCGTTTAATGACATTTCATAAATCTCATTTAAGATTATGTCTTGTTTTATTGATACAAGCTTTGATGTGACCAATGCTAATAACAGCAATCCAAACATAACCTCAATAATTGCCATTATCCTAAAAAATCCAAAAGGAATTATCCCGCTAAATCCTGATGTTGAAGCAGTAACAAAACTGAAATAAATGCTATTTACTAAATCGTTTACTGTCTCTCCTTTATATGTAAAAAATAAGTTTGCTACATCTCCAGATAAGCTGTAATATGCAACCCCAAAAATTATAACTGTAATAATCCAGATCATAAGAATATAGAAAAAATTCAGTCTGTCAATTAAGGTTGAGAATCTTTTATAGCTTATATTCCTAAATTTATAGAAATCCAACATTAGATTCTTTCCATTATCCTCTTTTTCAGCCATAACAACCAAATTCCTTTTATTCTATATTAATCTTTCCAATTCATTCGACCTTGAATGAATCCAGCCATTCATTCTTGAATAGTTTCTTGGGAATCTCGTTTATATGCTCTTTATCTCCTTCCACTAATATGGTTATGGAGCATTTATTCTCTTTTCTGTTAATGTCCATATTTACTATTTTATTTACTTTTGCCCCTAATGAGGATTTAATGTCATTTGCGTTTATTATTTTATTAGTTACTAATGTTATTTTATTTTGATAAGATCCAATTCCTTTTTTTTCCAGATATTTGTCTATAAATATAACCAACCAGACCAATGAATACATGATTATGGCTATTACATATTCCCCAACCCCTATAGCCAATCCTATTATAGCAAGAATCCATATACTAGCTGCTGTTGTGAATCCAAATATCTTGTCAGTAGTCTTGATTAATGCGCCAGCCCCTAAAAATCCTATTCCTGTTATTATGGAGCCTAACAAAGGTAGAGGATTTGCAGCATTCAATAATATTGATGTAATTCCCAATCCACAAGCCCCTATTGATACAAATGTGAATGTTCCAAATCCTATTGGCTTATGGGATCTTTGCCTTTCTAACCCAAATACTAGTGAAAACACAAATACTATAAAGAATCTAAGCAATATTACTATTAATTCCATTTTCGCTGTTTTTAATTTTGAAAAAAGAAAAAAGATTATAATATCTAATAATCGCCGAAGTCGTCTTCTTCCTCTTCTACCTCACTATCCTCTTCCTCTTCGTAATCCATTTTTTTCTTCTTTTTGGCTGCCATCTCTTACCTCCTTATTAGCTTTTAAACTATTTTTATAGCGTTATCTGTTAAATTTGTGCTTATATATGCACATATTTAAATATTTCTGTGTCTAATCTGTCATATAGATAATTTTATAAATAATGGAAAAAAATAATATCTTAAGATGGAAAGAGCTGGTTTTATTCATCACTGGAATTCTTGATTTTGATAGTTGTAGATATAAAATCCCTATTAATTGGGGATATGATGGCGGTAGTAGTTCAATGGTAGAACGCGGGACTGTGGATCCTGAGACGCGAGTCCGATTCTCGTCTATCGCCCCTAAATTATTTGGAGGGTTTAGATGGAAATCCTAAATGCCAAAGGCACCAAAGATGTAAATCCAGAAGATAAAATTGTAATGGATTCTATAGTTAATACTATCAAAGGAGTCTTTGAATTATATAGTTATAACCCTTTAGACACCCCCATACTAGAGAGATTTGAAGTTCTAAGCTCAAATTATGCCGGTGGAGATGAGATATTAAAAGAGACATTTAAGCTAAAAGATCAAGGAGATAGAATTCTTGGATTAAGATATGACTTAACAGTTCCATTATCAAGATTTATAGCAATGAATCCCAATATAAAACTCCCTTTCAAAAGATACCAGATTGGAAAAGTGTTTAGGGATGGTCCAGTATCTTCTAATAGGATAAGAGAATTCACCCAATGCGATGTTGATGTTGTTGGCTCGAAATCATTGGCTTATGATGCTGAAATGTTAGCCATTGCTAATGATATTTTCAAGAAATTAAATTTTAAATTCAAGATAAAAATCAATAACAGAAAAATACTTGATGCTGTACTAGATGAGTTTAATTTAGAGAATAAAGAAGGAGTAATTATAGAATTGGATAAGATTGAGAAGATTGGCGAGAGACAAGTTATAGAAGAGATAAATAGTATAATAAAAAATAGAAAAATTGCCAATGAATTAATAAAAAAATTAAAATCTAAAAATCTTAAGTTAAAAAATTCTCAAGGCATTGAAGAGTTGAATAAAGTTTTGGAATATGCTAAGATGTTCAATATAAAAAATATAGAAGTTGATTATTCTTTAGCTAGAGGATTAAGCTATTACACTGGAACAGTATTTGAGGTATTTACAGATTCAAAAGAGGCTATTGCAGCTGGCGGAAGATATGATGAAATGATTTCCAAGTTCTGCAATAGGGAGATGCCTGCTGTCGGAATAAGCTTTGGATTGGACAGAATATTTAACTTGTACAAGAAAAAAACAAAGTCTTTAACCAAAGCTTATATCATTCCTATAAATACTCTAAAAGAATCCCTGAAAATAGTCAATGAACTGAGAAAAAGTAATATTAAAGCAGATATAGACTTAGCTGACAGGGGTTTAAGCAAAAATCTGGATTATGCTGATAAATTAAACATTCCTTATGTCATATTTATTGGAAAGCAGGAATTAAAGTCCAAAAAATTAAAGTTAAGGGACATGAAAACTGGAAAAGAAAAATTATTGGGTTTAAGCAGTTTAATTAAAACTTTAAAATAATTATTTTTTCTTCTTTCTTATTCTGGAAATAGCAATCTCCATTGCAACATCCCTTAATTTAGAGTGTTTTTTCTTTTCTGCCTCTTTTAAAACTAGTTTGGTATTCTTTACAATCTTTTTTTCTACTAGAGTAAACATATGCTTGGGATTATATCCTTTGTATTCTGCATAAGAGCTTATTACTCCTCCAGCATTAGCAACAAAATCTGGAATGACTAAAATTCCTTTTTTATGTAGTTTATTTTCTATATCATGGGTCATAGGAATATTACTTCCTTCTACAATCAATTTTGCCTTGATTTTATTGTAATTGTTTTTATTAACTAAGTTTGGAATTGCAGCTGTTATTAGAATATCAACATCCAAGCCAACAATATTTTCACTCTTCATTACTTTTCCAGGAGCATATTTAGTGACAGTTCCCTTTTCTTTTTTTACTTTCATTAATTTACTATAGTCCAAGCCATTTTTATTGTAGATTAATCCTTTTGAATCTGAGGTAGCAACAAACTTAAATCCTTTTTCTGTTAGATATTTGGCAGCAAAGGTTCCTACATTTCCAAATCCTTCTATAGCTATTCTTATTTCTTTTGGATTTTTCCATCCTAAATAATTAACAGCAACTAAAGTAGCATGATAAACCCCAAATCCAGTTGAGCCATACTCATGGGGAATACCGCATTTCTCTCCTGGCTTTACACACATATTAGATGGCTTTCCTGTGCAGGATCTCATAGAGCCATTAGCTAATGCAAATATTCTCATCTCCTCTTCTGCTGTATTAATGTCAGGGGCCGCTATATATTTACTTGGACATATTGGCTTTATTGCTTTTGAGAATGCCCTTATTATCTCATGCTTTTGTTCCTTAGTCATGTTCTTTGGAGCTACTATACCAGATTTACCTCCTCCAAATGGAAGTCCTGCTAAACTACATTTATATGTCATTACTCTTGCTAGCTTTGCAACTTCATCTATTGTAACAGAAGAAGTCATCCTTATTCCCCCTTTTCCAGGCCCAAGCACAGTAGAGTCAACTACTACAAAACCATGCATTTTGGTTTTAGGATCATAAACTTCTAAAATCTTTTCTGGTCCAAACTCGTCAAATTCCACCATTTTACTTATCAAAGAATTGTTAATTTTTAAAGATGTTGATTATTTAAAGGAATTTAATTAATAATTTAATGGTTAATTATGGACTTAAATGAAGATTAATTATTATGGTCTTTTCACATAAATCTCAAAACAATCTGGTATTTTTTTGGACCAGTATCATAAATGGGACCAAAAAATCCTATAGTTACAACTTCTGGAAAAACTTTTTCTAAAAGAGATACATATTTTTCTACACTCATTTTTCTACCAGAGCCGATATTTACTCCTTTAGCATTAATATTAGTAACAAATACAAATCCTTGTTTTTCTAATTCTACTCCTAATTCTAATGACATTTTACTCCTCTTTATGCTTTTGCTATTTCTCCTGCTTTAATACTATCAACGTAAATAATTTCTCCCATTCTTGTTATTGCATTTGCTGCAAAAATATGTTCCCAATGATAAAATTCAACGACTCTTCCGTCATCTCTGCTTCCAACAGTTACACAATCACCTTCAACTTTTTTTCTACAATAATTACATGGGACATCTTCCCTTGCTAAGAATAAATTTAATCCTAAATAAAGAACAGGAAATCTTTGTCCTTTAGTTATTGATGTAGCAATGCCATCCATAGTTTCCAAACCTTGTCTAATCAAAGTTTCTCTTCCTAATTTTTTAGCTAATTGTTCATCTGTCATTTTATTCTCCCTCACGAATTATCTTATAAGTAAATAATCTAAAATCAGGATGACCTTCATCTTGTCCTGGTACTTTCTGTTTTGGTACTCCCCAAATTACAGCTTCATCTTTAGCACCATCACAAAATACTACTGGTTGATTTTCATAAACTTTTTTATCTAATCCATGGATAGTTAGTGTTAATAATCTAGTAGGAAAATAACCAAGTATTTTAGCATCTCTAAAAATATTTTCTAATCCAGTAATATGGCTGGCTTCAGTACTTGGAAAGTCCACATAATAATTTAAAAGTTCTTCAAGTAATTCAATTTCTCTTATGTTTTTTGGATCTATACTTTCTTCCATTTTATCTCTTAAAAATTAAAATCTAAATTCTACTCCGAGCCTAATAAAATCATCAAACTTTTTACCTAAAGCTTTATTTATCGTCAGGTTTGGTGTAACAGTAAAATTAACACCTTTAGCTGGTTTAAAAGGAATTCCTATATAACCACTAGCATTACTAAATCCAGATCCATCTACAGTATAATTTCTGTTATAACCAAGACTGCCACCTAAAACTAAAGGTATATCTCCTAATTTTACTTCTTGCCCTATATTTAATGATGCAAATAGTCCCCTAGTCAGGTGAAGATCGCGATAAACTCTTAATTCAGGATTAAGAGGTAATTTTAATCCTAATTTAGCAATTAATTCATGAGTATCTTGTGAACTTGGCAAGCTATAATATCCATATCCTATCTCTGCTCTTCCAAAATCTTTAATTTCTCTTCCAAATCCAAAAATATAATCCCCTTCTACAAACTCTTTATTTTTAGTATCATATACCCCCAAGATTAATGCACTAAGATCTCCAGCCTTAATATTCACACCAGGCACTGTTATTGGATTGTCTAATAATATTTTACCTGATGCAGAAGTATATTTACTATCAAAGTTTAGAAATGGTGATGCATGTACATTTTTCAGAACATTCTCTAATTTATTTGGTTTTTCCTGAGCATTAACAAAATTAGGCTTTGCTAAAGCTAAACTTCCTGCTGTTAATCCAGTCATTATACTTGCTAATGCCTTTTGATATGTCTTTTTGAACATTTTTATCTCTTAATCTATATAAATATTCAGAATTAATCATTTATAAGCTTTTCTATTTGTTATCACTAAGAAATAGTTATATAAACGGGAGTTGAATAGTTTTAATTTATAACATATGTTATATGAAAGAACTAATTGTTCATAAAAAAGACTTTGAGTTATAAAATAATTTATAATTTTAAAGTTATAGAACTAAAAAAATAGTATCTATTTATATTTTCCAGTAGCCTTTAAATGCTCTATATAACGTTCAGCTTCTATTGCTGCTTGACATCCTGTTCCAGCTGAAGTAACAGCCTGCCTGAATATTGGATCTTGGCAGTCTCCGGCAGCATAAACCCCATCTAAATTTGTCCTAGATCTTTTATCTGTAATAATATATCCTATCTTATCTAATTTTATCACTTTTTCAAACATTTTTGTATTTGGAATATGTCCTATAGCTAGGAACATTCCATTGCATTTTATTACTGATTCTTTGTTTGTTTTAATGTTTTTTACTTTAACTCCTGTAACAAATTGCTCTCCTAGAACTTCTGTTACAATACTATCTAATATAATATTAACTTTATCTTTTAATTTTAATACTCTGTCCTGCATTATTTTACTTGCTTTGAATGTATCTCCTCTATGTATTATTGTGACTTTATTAGCAAATTTATACAATGCTAAAGTCTCTTCCATAGCAGAATCTCCACCCCCAATAACTATAACTTCTTTTCCCCTCATTAGGGCTGCATCGCAAATAGCACACGTCGAAACGCCACGACCAAAATATTTATCTTCTCCAGGAATATTTAATCTTCTAGCAGAAGCTCCAGTTGCTATTATTACTGCTCTTGCTTTGAATTTTTTCTTTTCTGCTCCAACCTCAAAGTAATCTTTAGATTTCTTAAAAGAATCAACATATCCTTCAATGTATTTGGCTCCGAATCTTTTAGCTTGTTCTTTGGCGTTTTTAACTAGTTCTGGTCCAAGTATGCCTTTGGGAAATCCAGGATAATTTTCTACTTCAGTTGTCAAACTTAATTGATCTGGTTCTATAGCAGAAATAACTAATGGATTAAAACTTGCTCTAGCTGAATATAAAGCAGCAGTATGGGCAGCTATCCCCCCTCCAATTATAATAACATCATTGATATCTTTGGCCATCTTAACATAATTAACCCTTTATTTTTAAATTTGTTGTTTTATAATTAAAATATTCAACTAAATCTCTTCTTTTCTTATAATTCCCTTTACTTTATCAAAACCAGAATCAAAACTAAACAGGTGTTTAATTCCTTTTTCTTTCATCAGTGCAATAATAGAGCAGTCAGTCAGTGAAAAATTTTTATATTTTTGAAATAAGTTTTTAGCATCCTTTAGCATTATCTCGTCAATATAAACAAGTTCTATGTTTCTTGATGCCAATAAAAGGTCAGATACTAATAAGGCTGAATCAAAACTTTCCTTTCTTAACAAAAAATTAACAGTTTCTAGTAATATATAATCATTGATATAAACTTTGCTGATATCTCCTTTAAGGAAAGAGTCAAATATGGCTTTGCTTGCTTTTCTGTATTGATCTCTTTCGCTAAAAGCACCTATCCACACAAGGCTGTCTATTACAACCTCTTTATAAAATGCTGTCATGCTCTTTAATAAAATCCCCTTTTATTCTTGCCTTGTAGTTTAAGAGCCTGCTCCATAATATTTTCTCAGACATATCTCTATGCAATGTTTTAGTTTTCAGCATTTTAATAAAATCCTCTTTATTTTCCTTTAGACTGAACTTTATAGCCTTATCAATAAGTTCTTTCTGTGATATCCTAATATCTCTTTTTTTCAATCCGGACTGTAATTCATCCAATAATTTAATGTCTTCTCTGGGTATTTTTCTTGTCACATCCATATTGACCACTTAACTACTTAGATACTTTACTACTATTTAAATTTTTTGGTAAATTTTTATTAACTTTTTCTATAAATTTCCTGCATTAACATAGCATCTTCCTCAATATTCGGGCTTTCGCATATTACTACTCCATTAATCTTAAACTCTTTTAACACTCTTATTAAGTCTTTATAGTTTAATCCAGATTCTTTCAATATTAAGTGGTTTTTTTCTCCTTTTTCTCCGTATTCTATTCCTGAAATATGGATATGCATATTATTCAATGCCTCTTTTCCCAATCCTTTCTCAATCTCTTCTAATATTAACTTGAATTCATTTTTTGTGTTATAATTTCCATTTGTTCTTGCATACAAATGTGAGAAATCAACACAAGGCATTACCTGCTCTAATTCCTGTGATAGTTTAATTAACTCTTTTAGATCTCCAAATTGTGATATTTTTCCAGATATTTCTGGCCTTATCCAGATTTTCCTGTCAAATATTTTAACTTCTTCCAGTATTTTTTTTACCCCCTCTTTTATTTTCTCATAGGTCTTTTCCTTGGAATCTTTTTGGTAATAGCCAGCATGAAAACAAACGCTCCAGCCGCCGCATAATGAGGTTATTTTAGCTGAATTTACAATATAATTTATACTGGCATGAAACTTTTTCTTATCTGCTGAATTAAGATTAATATAGAATGGGGCGTGGCATGTTAATATAATATTATTTTCCTTTATTGTTTTATTAATTTCAGGGGATTTTTCCTTTGCTATATTTATTGAATGGACAAATTCTAATTCCATGCAGTCTAATCCAAGGCTTCTTACTCTTTTTATTCCCTGTATTGTGTCGCCCTTTGTTGATATTGGCTTGCCAGCTGTTCCGAACAATAACTCTTTCATGGCGGTTTTATCATTCTTTTATTTAAATAGGTAATGTAAAGTTTTAAAAACTGAATATTTCTTAATATTATTATGGGAAATTTTAATGAAAGGTATACTGTAGAGTTTTATACACACCATATATCTCACCCTTGTGGTATTGGACTTAGAAGAATCTATGTTGAAGGTGCTAAAGAAGCTTTAAATTTAATTAGGGATCCTGAATGTAGAAAAGATTTAGAAAGAGCAATAGCTTGGGGAGAAAAGATAATTGGGGGAATTGATGATCCCATCTTAGATTTGTCAAGATTTTTGAATAAGGCTAAATCTATTCCTTGAATTTTATTATTTCAATTTTTCCAAATGGTTCTTTTTGGTCTATTACAATCTTATTTTGGTAGTCTAAGTATAATAAGGGCATTAACGCTAAGATTTTATCCTCCCTTTTATTGCCAGAGATTAACTCCTCAAACATTATATTGTCTTTTACTTTGAAGAATCCAAGAATTCTCTCATATATCCCTTTGATAAGCAGAGTTATGTCTATTTTTCTCTCAGGTATTTTTATGTTTATATTTTGGTATTCTGCTCTTCTTAGGATTTTTCTTTTATTTACTTCCAGGGCTTTCTGCAGTGCCTGTATAAGGTCGTTTACAGATATCTTTCTTTTTCTTGCCTGGGGAGATTTAATAGCTAAAAGCGGAATATCTATATTTTTTCCAGTCTTGTAATTATAATCTTCCAATTCTTCATATTCATTGTTATTTGGATATAATAAAGCGTCTAAAGCAAGAATATCTTCTGTCAATAATTTATGGGATTTTATCCTTAGTAATAACGCAGAAGCCAATATGACTTTTCCAGAGATGAAGAAATTTAATTCTTGCAGCTTTCTTATGGTCTCAAGATATTTTTTTGTCAATATGCTGATGTCAATGTCCCAGGGATTCATCTTTTCAGACTTTATTAAGTCATAAATAATAGTCTGCCATGTTATTTCATCCTCTTTCATTAGCATGTCTAGAAGCTGATCCTGCATATTTTGCTATTATTCTGAGGATATATAAAGATTATTAATTAAGCGGTTTGTTAGGACATGGATATCTGTATACGACTGTAGACAAATCAAATCCAGGCACTGGTGAATATATATCTGCGGAATCTTTGATTTTAACCCAATGCCCTTTATTTACTTCTTTAGGCAAATTTATACGAATTAGATTATCTTCTGTTCCTACTACATTAAATCTGCCAAGTTTGATCCATTTTGTATTTTTATCTACAACCATATCTTCTGTAACATATACAAAAATGTCCTCTATTCTATTACCGCTTATGCCTTCATGAACTCCAATATCCCATCCTTCCTTATTGAAAAAACATCTTGCTTCTTTAGTAGGATTTTTATTAGAAAATATATATCCAACTATTGCTTCCCCACCATAACCTAAATTGAATGATTCACTTACATCTTTCTTAGGCAGCCCTACTGCTTTGTAAGGGCTCTGATTTCTATCACTTCCTACCCCCCATTTAATATTTAATGGATGATTTACATAGACTTCTCCATTATTTGTAAAATTATAATTTTGTGATATAGCCATTTTAACAGGTATAAGAGAAACAGACAGAGATAATACAATTCCTGCAAGAGTCAATCCTTTTTTCACTTTGTTTGTATAATCTTAAATCATTTATATATATTTTATATCTCTAAAATCCCAATCATAAAATATAGTATAACAACCAATAGTTGTGCTATATATAAGTGATATTATGTCACTACTTTAAAGATAGAACACACCGAAAAGTATATAAATGGGTATTATATCCAGAATATATCACCTCTTTTTTCCCCAGCAAGTGCCTATGGTGCTACTCGTGCCAAAAAGCACTTGCCAGGGTTTGATAATCAAGAAATGAAAATGACGTTATTACAAAAAATTGTTGGAATCGGAGTTGGTTTAGGTTTTCTTGCATTGGGGAATAGTTATTTTATTCCTGATAGTGTTGTAACAAGGGTTATTGAAACACAAGTTAAAAGATATGATGATTATGATAAATATTTAGTTTTTACTGATGCAGAAGTTTTTGAAAATACAGATGCTTGGTACAGATTAAAGTTTAGAACATCTAATCTTCAGGCAGAATTAATGAAACTTAAAGGAAAATGTGTTGAAATAGATAAATATGGATGGAGAATTCCAGCTTTTTCTGTCTATGAAAATATTGTTGGTGTTAAAGGGGTTCCAGATAGTAAATGTCCTAAATAATTATTTTTTCTTAAACAAATAAAATACAATTAATCCCACAATAACAAATCCCAATTCCATCAGCCATTCTTCTTTATTAAAATGGAATAGCATATATAATGAGCTTAATGCTCCTAGAACAGCCAATATTGGGAAATTTCCTATGCTTGGAGATTTAAATTTAGGCTTATATCCTTTTGAATATCTTAGCTTTATCAGTGAGGCGTTTACAAAGAAGAATGCCATGAATATAGATAAATCAGTTAGCATAGCTATTCTTCCAATATTTCCAATAAGAATGGCTAATGAGACTAATGCCATTATTATGAATACAGAATAATATGGAGTGCCTCTTTTTCCAATGACCGAACAGAACTTGGGAAGATCCCCCTGGGAAGAAATCCCGTATAATATTCTTGAGCCTACTATCAATAATATTAATACTGTGTTTGAGGTGGCAAATAAAGCTATAATTGACATAAGAATAGATGCGTTTGGAATTGCTTTTCCCACAACATCTGCCAAAGGAGCTTTAGAGGCTGATAATGCCTCCCATCCTAGTACTCCTATAGATGAGATAGAAACCAACATGTATAATATTGTTGAGATAATTAATGCAAACACTAATGCTTTTGGAACAATCTTACGAGCATTTTTTACTTCTTCGCTTACATTAGCTATGTCTTCAAACCCAAGATAAGCAAAGAATATCAAAGCAACTGCGCTTAGAATTCCAGTAAATCCTGTTTTAGGAAGCTCAAAAAAATTAACATTGCTAAAATCTGAAAAAAGATATAATCCAATCAATGCCACAAATACCAATCCAGCTGCCTCTATTACAGATCCAACAACATTAAAGGTAGCTGACTCTTTTATCCCATGATAGTTTAATAGTGATAATAATACAATAAGAATAATTGCTATTATTATTATATTTCCCCCAATTAAATTGCTAAGATATCCTGAAAATCCCAGAGCTACAGTAGCAGAAGCCAATATAGTGGCCATTATCAATAGCCAGCCTACTATAAATGACAAATTCTTATTGTTAAATGCCTTTTTTGTATAGTTATACTCAGCTGCTTCTTTTGGATAGCTGCTAGCTAATTCAGCATAGCTTAATCCTGTAAAAAATGCCAAAATAGCTGATAACAAAAAAGCCAGCCATAGCATATTTCCAGCTATTCCTGCAGCAACCCCGATTAAAGCGTAAATTCCTGCTCCTAGAATAATTCCAACCCCATATAAGGTAGTTGTAAATAAATTTAACTCTCTTTTTAGCTTATACCTCTTTACTTTTTGCTTCATCTTTGTTTTTTAATTGGTTGGAGTTTATTAAGTTTTTTAAGAGAAGGACATACAATTTTTAGATGGAATAACTTATTGTTTTTTTTGTTATATTCAAAGGCCATTATTTTTATATGGTATTTGTTGCCTATAAATCCAACTATATTATTATCTTCTATTTTCCAGTTATGGGTTTTTTTCTTTGCTTTTGTTACAATGATTAATATAGATAATCCCAATCCTGAATGTTTGATATCACTTTTGTCCAAGCCGCTTAATTTATCAGGGCCTTCTGGATGGGAATGAAAGTCTCCAATAACCCTGAATTTAGTTAGATAAGATAATGTATAATTAACTCTATTGGCTCTTATTGTGGGGACATTTACAAATCCATAGCTTCTTTTTGCGCTTAGAAAGCTTATAGCGTCATAAGCCATATAATGTTTCTTGTGTTTTTCTCCAAGCAATATACCAAAAGCCTCTTTTTTGTATATCTCAACACTAGAAGCTATTATTTCCACCAATGTTTTTTCTGTTATTGTTAGATTTCTCCTGAATTCTTCCACAAAACTATGAATATTATATTCTATAAAAAGATAACTGAAGAATAGAGTTATACATAAACTCCATAATTATGTTGTATATATTTTCTAAATACATTTATTGCACAAACAAGTTTTAAAACTTGGATTGTTCTGATATAATTATCTTTAATAAACTCTGTGTCACATGTATTTAAAGCTTTAAAGAACTCTTTATCTGCATCCTTAAATGTCTCTTTAATCATTCCAGATAATATAATATTTGAAGGATTTGGTTTCTTGCCATTGATTATTATTAACGGTTTTGTGACTCTTACACCATAATCTTCAGAAACATCAATCATATCATCCATTATTGCTCCACCAGCGTGTAATTGTGAAAATAATGGTTTGTATCGTGAAATATCAATATTTAATCTAGATTGTATTAATAACCATGATAAATCTGCAAATGTTCTCCCTACATTAGCTCTTATCTCTAAATTTGGTTCTGTTTTTATATCATCCAGATAGACGGCATTTTTATGAATTGCAACGGAATTAAAAAAATCTTGTTTATATTCATCTTTAAGATAATGTATCACATAATTAATCAAATGAAATATACTCTTTTTTTCTGAATATAGTCTATCTTTTTTTAGTATATCTCCATTTCCGTTTCCTAGAAGTAAAGATTCAAACCAGTCAAATTCCTGTAACTTATCACTTAGTTCCAATCTTTCTGTTGAGTCGTCAAACAATCCAACAGCAAGGATAAAGGCTGAATTCATAAAATGCGCATTATTTGGGTCAATCTTAGCATTTATTATGTCGAGAAATCTGGGAACTATGGCTCCACAATACGCACTTAAATTTTTTCTGTTTTTTGCTTTAGAACCAATAGTCTCTCTGATTACTGGGTCAGAATATCTTAGTATCCTCTCTAACTCTGAATCCCATTCTACTTTATAATCTGATACTTCCTTTATAAGTTTATAGTATTCTCTAATCATTTTATTAGTCTCCAAGAAAAATCTCAGAGTTATTCACACTCTTTTTGATTTTATGAGGTTTCATATTTAAAAACCTAACTATGAATAAAAATAACTTCAATGAAGAACATAAAGCTTATATACTCTAACGTAATACATATGTAATACATCTGGAGATAAAAATGCCGCAAGCAAAATTAAGAAAGTCTGGAAATAGCACAGTAATAGTTGTATCTCCCGAAGTTATAAAAGAAAGAAATATCAAAGAGGGCGAGACTGTAGAATACCAAATATACAAGAAAATAAACTTAAAGCCGCTTTTTGGCAGGGGAAAACATCTAAAGATAGATGCGCAAAAAGCTAAAGATGAACTTAGAAAAGAATGGTGATTTTTCTAGATACATATGCAATAATAGAAATAGATAAAGGCAATCTTAATTATAAGAAATATTCTTTGGAATCAACAGAAACTATAACTACATTATTTAACATAACAGAATTGTATTTTTATTACCTGAAAAACTACGGCGAAAAGGAAGCAGACAAAATTTATGATATAGTCAAATTAATGGTGATACCAATAAATGACTCTATGATAAAGGAAGCGAATAAATTTAAGCTTTTGCATCAGAAGAAAAGATATAGCTTCGCTGATTGCATTGGTTATGTAACATCCTTAATGCATAATGCAAAATTCTTGACGGGAGATTATGCGTTTAAAGACTTAAAGAATGTTGAATTCGTTAAATAATTAATAATTAAAACGTAAGACTTAAATACAATTAAAAGATATATACAACATGAAATTTATAGATTATTTATTGGATTCAGCTTGGATAAGATTAGTGGATTCCACAGGAGATCTTTCTGGTGAAGAAAGCAGATTATTGGAGCTTGTTTCTGGCGGAACAGAAAATATTGGAGATATAAGCATTATTCTAGAAAGATATAACGGCGGATTTAGAGAATATTTTAATGAACGCTATAACAAATTAATTGAGACAAGCAGACTTGAATTAGGATACGGCAATTAGAAAAAGTTAAATAACTATTTCATTCTTTTATTTCATGATAGATTTAATATTATGCAATGATAAGTTTGATAATCTTGGATTTTCAAAATTGTATGAAGTAAAAATAAACAGAGTAAATTCTATCAGCCAGATAAGAAAATTAAATGATGAATTGAATATTGTAGAAGGAAATAGCCTAAACAGGGAGATATTAACTTGTAAAAGTATAGATATTCTGGCAAGTCCGGAGAAAAACAGAAAAGAAGATTTCTTGCACCATAGAAACTCTGGATTAAATCATATTCTATGCGCTTTGGCTAAAAAGAATAAGATAGCAATAGCATTCAGCTTTAATGAAATTTTAAAATCCAAAGGGGTTGAGAGGGCCAAGATAATTGGAAGAATGCAACAAAATGTCAGATTATGCAGAAAATACAAAGTAGAAATGATAATAGCAAGCTTTGCAACAAATAAATATGAGATGAGGTCTTTAACTGACTTGAAAAGCTTTGGAACTGTGATAGGAATGAATCCCGTAGAGATAAAAAAATCCTTTACTGTTGTTAATGATATATTAAAAAGAAAAAAAGAGTATATTGCAGAGGGAATAAGGATATTAGAATAGTGATTTAATTTCTCTTCTTCGCAATTCCGGATTATTATCTTTTTTAGAAAGGAATTTTTGAAGATTTTCTTCTGACATTATTAGTATTTCTTCTAAAAGAAGGGGATTAAATGACATCCCAATTTTTTCAGGATAGCCTAAATGCTCAAGAAAGATATTGTGTAATCTGAAGTATATTCCTCTTGAATTTTCCCTTACTGTTTCTACCATTCCTAATGAGGGTTTTCCCTTAATCATTTTAGATGTTCCTGGATTAGCATAAGGGCTATAAATGCTTACAGAAGGAAAATTATCCATAAAATAGCCCATAACTAATAGACATTTAGTGTTTTTCACAGTAGGCAGATAATTATATGGGAGATATATTTTAGCTCCTCTTCCTCTAAATATTTCTTTCTCAAAAGTATCCATTTCAGTTAAGATATTTTTAAATACCACTTATAAGCTTAATGTCTGATGGAAAAAATGGTATTTTTGGTTTTATTTTTGTTATTATTAATAAATCCTGCTTATTCCTTGGAAATAGACTCAGAAGTTGAAAAACAGTTAAATGATAATCCAGAAGTTAGTGTTATTATAAAATTAAAAGATCAAAGCAATGATGCTGTTGAAACAGCAATGAAACAAGAGACAATTTCTTCTTTAGATAATGAATTTGAGAAGAAAAATGAGTATTCTATAATAAATGCTATGTCTGGAGAGATAACAAGAGATGGATTGGAAACATTAAAGCAAGATTCAAATGTAGAAAGAATTGAGTATAATTATCCTGTTAAATCATTCTTGCAAGATACAATTAATCTAATAAATGTGTCATTAGTTCATGAATTATTGTTTAATAATGTTAATATTACAGGATCTGAACAGACGATTTGCATTATAGATACTGGAATTAATTATACCCATCCAGCCTTTGATAATAGAGTATTAGATGGACATTGCTATTCAGATTCTGGAGCATGCTCTGGATCAACTAGTCTGGCTGGATTAGATGCGTCCATAGATAACAATGGGCACGGGACTCATGTAGCAGGAATTGCAGCAGGAAATAATACAATAATTGGAGTAGCTCCAGAATCTAATCTCATCTCTATTAAAGCATTAGATGAAAATGGTTCTGGAAGTATAAGTGATGCTATTAATGGAATAGACTGGTGTGTTAGCAATTCAACTATATATAATATAACTGTAATAAGCATGAGTCTGGGTACAGATGCTTTATTTAGTTCAAGCTGTGATAGTAATTTCATTAGTTTATCAACATCAATAAATAATGCCATAGCAAACAATATAAGCGTGGTTGTTGCTTCAGGAAATGCAGGAAACACAACTTCCATTAGTTCTCCAGCTTGTATTACAAATTCAACTTCAGTAGGGGCTTCAACAAAAACAGATACAGTTGCTTCATTTAGCAATAGAAATTTTATAACAGATTTATTTGCTCCTGGACAAAATGTTAATTCTTCTGTTCCAGGCGATGGTTGTCTGAATTGTGATTCAAGTTTATATAAAGTCCTGAGCGGAACTTCTATGGCTGCTCCCCATGTAGCAGGAGCTTTTGCTATTCTAAGGCAATTAAATTCAACAATATATCCTTTTGAGATTGAAGAATTATTAAACAGAACAGGAAGAAAATTAGACGATACTTCTGGGAGCGGATTATTTTTTAGTATAGTTGATTTGTTTAATGCTTCCATGACATTAAATGATTTAATTAATCCAATAATAACTTTAGATATAGCCAATGACAGCTTTGTCAATGACACAATGTTTAACTTTACAATAGAAGACCATACTTTAGTGAATTGCAGCTTATATACAAATTCTACTGGAATATTTGAATTAAATAATACAATTGATTTAACCAATGACGGCTCTTATAATATAACTGTGGAAAATTATGATGATGGATTATATGATTGGAATGTGGAATGTTTTGATTCTAGGAATAACAATGCATTTTCTTCTAATAATTTTACAATTAGAATCGATAAGACAATTCCAACAATAAATTATATCATAAACTCAACAGTAGAATTTAACCTTGAGAATCTGACAATAAACTGGACATCCAACGATAACAACTTAAATGACTCTTTTGTCAATTTAAGCTATTCAAATGGAACATCAATTGGGATTTATACTAATGAAGCAACCTTATCAAATGAAAGTTTAACAGAAATTGGAAATTATACTCTAATATTCTATGCAAATGACTCTGCTAATAATATAAACATAACACAAGCTAATATAGAGGTTGTTGAGACCTTTCCCAATCTAATATTAGATGAGCCTAGAAACATAACTTATAATATAAATGAGTCAATTGACTTGAATTTCACAATAACAAACAATTTTACAAATATCTACTATAATTTGGATGATAATGACAATACAACAATAACTGAAAATTCAACTTTCAATGCTACAGAAGGGCAGCATATATTATATTTATTTGTAAATAACAGCTTTGACAGAGAATCTTCTGCCAGACAAAGCTTTATTGTTGATATTACAAATCCAATTGTTAGTTTAATCTCCCCATCCAATAGTACAGTAAGCACGGACGATGATGTTACATTTAGCTATAATGTAACTGATTTTGGAATATCAAATTGCAGTTTATACATAGACAATAGCCTTGATCAATCAACAAGCTCAGTAACTACAGAAACAACCTTGAGTTTTGACAAGAATGGAATGTCTAATGGAGATTATGTTTGGTATGTCTCATGCACAGATTATGGAAACCTAAATTCAAATTCCATATCATATAACCTAAAAATTAATGTAACTTCTACAAGTTCTCCTAGCGGTGGTTCAGGAGGCGGTGGAGGCGGTGGTGGTGGAGGAGCAGGAGACTCTACAATAGATACAGGAACAACTATTGAAGAAGCAGCTCCAACTCCTGTAGATATATCAAATATAGCAGAACAGCAGACACAAGAAACTCAAACAGGAGAGAAAAAAGAAGAAGCTTCTGGGATTACTGGGGCAGCTGTTAAAGAAGGAGAGGGAAAACTAACCAAAACTTCAATAGCAATAATAACCACTACAGCTTTAGCTGCTTTGGGATTATTAGGATATTTTGGAAGGGGATTTATCTCAAGAAAGATTACAGATATTATCTATAAAATAAGGTATAGATAAATCTCATTGGAATTAAATTGTTTATTCTAAAATATTTAGCCCTTCTATTTTATTAAAATGTTTTGCATTGTTTGTTTTAATAGAAAAGCCATTAACTAAGGCTATTGTTCCTATAAATAGATCTCTAAATTCTATTAGACTTCCCTCTTTTTCCAATTTGGCCAATAATTCACCGGCTTTCATGACAGATTCATTGGAAAAGTTCAATATTTCTATTCTACTTGCTAAATCAGAAACAATTTTGATATTTGTTTGTTTTTTATTGGATTTATATGCGCCATAATAAAGTTCGAACAGATTTATATATGTGGTTGCTAACTCCCTATTCATTTCATTTTTCTTAAGAAATTCCGCTTCCTCTTTCTTATTTCTAAGAAAATTAACTAAGAAATCAGTATCTAAGCAGATTTTATTGTCCATCTTTTCCATCCCCTTTTTAGATTGCCCATAAAATCTTCAGCTTCTTTATCAGTCATTTCCCAGCTGCCTGCTAATTCACTAATCTTTCTTTTGATATACAAGAAGTTTATAGCCTCGTTTATCGAAATAGGCTTATGTAATTCTTCCCTTAATCTGCCAGACAAAGATGCAAGCCTTTTATAATTTTCATCACTTATTTTAATTGATACTGCCATTTTAACCACCTATACTACTAAGTGGTATAAGTAGTATATAAATCTTTCTATGATAAATTTAAAATAAAAATTTCAATCGTAATATTTATAAATGCCTTTTCCAGGATAATCTAGAACGAGAAAGGAAAAAAGGTTATTTCTTATGACCATAAAGCCAATATTGCCAAGTTTAAGGGAAAAGAAAAGATATATAGTATATGAGATTGAATCAGAAAGGAAAATGAGATTTGAAGATATTAAAAACTCAATAAACAGCCATGTTTTGGGCTTTTTAGGGGAATTAGGGTATTCTAAGTCTGGATTAATAATAATGGATATGTTTAAAAATAATAAAGGAATTTTAAAAACCAATAATAAGGAAGTTGATAATATTAAAACATCCTTGGCTTTAATAGAAAAAATTAACAATGAAAAAGTAATGTTTAAGTCAATTTTAGTTACTGGAGTTTTAAATAAAGCTAAGATAAAAATTGGAGGTTAAAGTGGAAGAAAAATTATCAGGTAAATTAGAAGAAGTATTGTCAAGACCTGAACAAATTAGAAAGAGAAAGATTCAAAGAGCATATGATAGAGTTATATTAGCTTCTATAGGTTATACATTAGCTTTTTTAATATCTGGTTTGGGAATGATATCAAAACCAATTAATGATGATTTTAATCTGTATAGTAAAACATATTGTGAAGAGTTACAATATAAATCTAAACAAGAAGTAAAAAGAATAGAAGAAGATTATTGTAAAAAATTTTTTAATATTAAATTAGGAGGTGCTAATTAAGATGCAACAGCAGCAAACTCAACATCAGATGATGGGATATGACAGAAGTTCTATAATGTTCAGCCCAGACGGCAGATTATTACAGGTAGAATATGCCAAGAAAACAGTCAGACAAGGAACAAGCGCATTAGGAGTAGTATGCAAAGACGGAGTATTATTGATGGCTGACAAGAGAATATCTGAAAAGTTAATAGTCCCAAGGTCAATAGAAAAAATATACCAGGTAGATGATCATATTGGAGCAACAGCCTCTGGAATGCTAAGCGACGGAAGAGTATTAATAGAAAGAGCCCAATTAGTTGCTCAGCAGCACAGAGTAACATATGATGAGCCAATAGATGTTCTTGGACTAGTAAAGGAAATATGTGATGTAAAGCAATTCTTTACCCAGTATGGGGGAGCAAGGCCATTTGGGGTAAGCATTTTGTTTGCTGGTGTAAATGACCATCCTGAATTGTATGTTACAGACCCGACTGGAATTTTCTTTGAATACAAAGCAACAGCAATCGGAGAAGGAGAAACAGAATTAAAAGACTTTTTAGACAAAAATTACAAGGATAATATACAATTGGAAGATGGAATTAAATTAGCTGTAAGAGCCTTGAAAAAAGTATTGGGAAAAGAATTTGACATTAATAGAATAGATGGAGTATATATTAATTCCAAGGACAGAAAGTTCACAAGAATATCTAAAGATAGAATATCAAAAGCAGCGTAAGATGGTAGATGTAAATAAAGCAGTAATCGCTAGATATAAAAAAGAAGGATTAACATTCGAAATTCTAGTAGACTGCGATAAAGCCTTAGAATTCAGGCAGGGCCATAATATAAGCTTGGATGATGTTATAGCAACTAGGAATATTTTCAAAGATGTAAAAAAAGGGGAGCATGCCTCTGAAAATGATCTTAAAAAACTATTCAAGACAGAAGACAAAACAAAAATAATAGAGGAAATAATAAAACACGGAGAAATCCAGTTAACCTCTGAACATAAAAATAAGCTAAGGGAAGAGAAGAAAAAAGCAATTATTAATTTAATCCATAGAAATTCAATCAATCCCCAGAATAATCTTCCTCATCCTCCTGACAGGATAGAAAGGGCTTTAGAACAGTCAAAAGCAAGAATTGATGAGTTTAAAAGACCAGAAGAGCAAATCCATGAGATTGTGTCTAAATTATCTAGTATATTGCCGATAAGATTTGAGGTATGGGAATTAGCTGTAAAGATTCCATCTTCCTTTGCTGCCCAGGCATATAGGATATTAAAGGAGTTTGGCGACATTAAAAAAGATGAATGGCAGAATGACGGAAGCTTAATTGCTACATTGGAAATCCCAGCTGGAATGCAGGAAGATTTTGAAAATAAATTAAATAAATTAACCCATGGGGGGGTTGACATAACAATACTAAAGAAAAAATGACTAAAACAAAAACAAAAGGATTAGAGCAGATAGCTGAACCGACCGAGGATTTTACTCCCGTTGGTAACCCAAATTTAATCAAGGTTGCTAGACAATATAATTCAGATATGGATTATCAAATGAATTTAATAAGTAGTTTAGCTCCAAAAGGTGCTACACACTATTGTACTGGAGTAAGATTATATTGGTTTGAAAAAGCTATGATAATGGCAATGCCCATTCAATATTATAAAAGAAAAGATGAAGGAGAAAAATAAAAATGACATTATTGATAAATGAAAAAACAATTGTAGTTCCTGGAGAGGAAATTGCTGAAGGTATGGATTATTTACCAGCACAAGGAACATATAGGCAAAATGACAAGATAATCTCAGCCCAGCTAGGATTAGTAAATGTAAATGGAAGACTAATAAGAATAATCCCATTGACTGGAAGGTATATTCCAAAAGCAGGAGATACTGTAATAGGAAAGGTTGTAAATATTTCTTTTAACGGCTGGATAATAGATGTGGGATATGCTTATGAGGCTAATCTAAGCTTAAAAGAGGGCACAACAGATTTTGTCGAGAGAAATGAAGACTTGACAAAGTATTATGATTTTGGGGATATTGTTGTTGTAAAAATAATAAACGTCTCAAGATCAAAATTTATTGATTTAACAACAAAAGAGCCTGGATTAAGGAAATTAAACGGGGGAAGAATAATCCAAGTTACTCCATCTAAGGTTCCAAGAATAATAGGAAAGCAAGGCTCTATGATTACTATGGTTAAAGACGCAACTAACTGTAGAATTACTGTTGGACAGAATGGAAGGGTCTGGATACAGGGAGAAAATACAGACAATGAGATAAAAGCTGTAGAAGCTATAAGAATGATAGATGAGAAAGCTCATATAGAGGGATTGACAGAAGAGATAAAAAAATTCCTAGGAGCAGAATCAGATAAAAGCCAAAAAATTGGAGAAGAAGATGAAATCAATTAATGGGCTAGGATTAGCTGGGTTATTGGCAGGAGCATTAAGTATTGGAGTTCTGGCTTCTCCACAAGAAAGTTATGCTGATCATAAGGGAGAATTAAAAGTTGAGATAAATGAAGAGGGTTATTCTATAAGATTACTGGATAAAACAATGCAAAAGGGATTTAAGGCTATTTTTTTATATAGAGAAAATACTGGCAGAGCTTCACTTGCATTTCTTATAAAAGATAATGTAACAGGAATTATTACTTCATATCTAATGGAGAAATACAATTTAAATCCCTTTTTACTTGTAGAATCTGTAAAGCCAGATACTGTATCAATTCCTAATAATAATTGCAGAAGAAAAAATGAGCCTAGTACAGATGAAGTAAATATGTGGAAGGGTTATCTAAAAGCATTACACCAAGAAGAGACTCAAAGAAAATGGCACGACAAGTATTATAGGAGAAAGAAATGAAAGAGAAAATAGAAAAAAGATTGGACGGAAGAAAACAAAATGAATTAAGGGAGATGGATGCAAAAGTTGGAGTAGTAAAAAGAGCAGATGGTTCAGCAATGTTCAGGATAGGAAAAACCCAGGCAATAGCTGCAGTATACGGACCAAGGGCATTACACCCGACATTCATGAGGGATCCTGAAAAGGGAATATTAAGATGCAATTATAATATGATAAGCTTCTCAACAGGAGAAAGAGTAAGACCTGGCCCATCTAGAAGATCAAAAGAAATTTCATTAGTAACAGAAAATGCCTTATCTCCAGTTTTGGACTTAAAAGAATTTCCAAATACAGTAATAGATGTATTTATTGAATTAATACAGGCTGATGCAGGAACAAGATGCGCTGGAATAACAGCAGCAGCAATGGCATTGGCTGATGCTGGATTAATAATGAAGGATTTAGTTTCAGCTGTATCTGTAGGAAAGGTTGGAAAAAATATTGTTGTTGATTTGGATAAAGAAGAAGAGGACTTTGAAGATGGAGCAACAGATATTCCAATAGCAATGACTCCAAGAGATGGAAAAATAACATTATTGCAGATGGACGGAGAAATCTCAAAGGAAGAATTATTAAAGGCAATCGAGCTTGGAAAAGAAGCATGCTTAAAAATTTATGAACTTCAAAAAAAAGCACTAAAGGAGAAATACATATGATAGCAACAAAAGATTATGTCACAACATTATTAGGCAAAGACATTAGGTCAGACAACAGAAAATTAGATGAGTATAGAAAGCCTATTACAATAGAAACTAATATATCGCCAAAATCAGAAGGCTCAGCTAAAGTAACAATTGGAGAGACAATTGTAATAGCTGGAATAAAAATGGATGTAGGGGAGCCATTTCCAGACACATTAGATAAGGGAAATCTAATGGTTAATGCTGAATTACTGCCTTTATCCAATCCAGATTTTGAGTCAGGCCCTCCAGATGTATATTCAATTGAATTAGCAAGGGTAATAGACAGAGGGGTAAGAGAAAGCGAATGCATAGACATGAAAAAATTGTGCATTAAAAAAGGAGAAAAAGTATGGAATGTTTTCATTGACTTATATCCTATAAATGACTCTGGAAACTTATTTGATGCAGCTGGATTGGCTGCTTTGGCTGCTTTAAAAGATGCAAAATTCCCGGAATATGACGAAAAAGAAGGAAAGGTAATTTATGGGACAAAAACAAAAAAGAATCTGCCATTGACAAAACTTCCAATTTCCTGCACATTAGTTAAGATAGGAGACAAAATAATAGTAGATCCAAATACAGAAGAGGAAAAATCAATGGACGCCAGATTAACAGTAGCAACCATTGACAATAACGAACTTTGCGCATTGCAGAAAGGCGGAAACTCATCATTAACAATAGAAGAGATAAAAAAAATGGTTGAGATTGCGATTGAAAAGGGAAAAGAATTAAGAAAACTTTTATAAATAGATGTTAAGATAAGATAAAAATGGCTAAAGATCTTTATACAAAATTCGAAAAAGCAAGGATTATTGGAGCCAGGGCGTTGCAGATAGCGATGGGCGCCCCCATAATAATGAAATTAACAGAAGAAGATCTTGAAAAAATTAATTATAATCCTGTAGAGATAGCAAAAATAGAGTATGAAAAAGGGGCAATCCCAATAACAATCAAGAGGCCATTGCCTATAAGAGCATAATCTTATAATAATATTTAATAACTTCTTAAGCATTAATGACTATAATGAAAATTAAAAAGATAACAGCCAGAAAAGTCTTGGATTCTTTAGGCAATGAGTCAATAGAAGTTGTAATAAACAAAAAATATTCTTGTTCTGCACCAAATGAGATTACAAAAGAAAATTATTCATTCTACCCTTATAAAAATGATTTAAATGACACAATAAAATCAATTAACAATTCAAAGCAAATAAAGAAAATAGAGATAAATAGTTTTAGTGATTTATATTACTTAGATAATCTAAGAGATGAGCTTGGGGCTAATGGGATTTATGCATTGCATGGCGCAATACTAAAGGCGTTATCAAATAATGAGGTGTGGAAATTCTTGAATTCTCATCCAGATAAGATGCCTATTCCAATCGGAGATTGTGTTGGAGGAGGAATAGACGGAAGAAACAATGTTGATTTCCGGGAGTTTTTACTTATGCCAAAAACAATGAATTTTGCAGATGGTGTTTTTGCTAATGAATATGCCTATAAAAGAATCGGAGATGAATTAAATGTAAAAGAAAAAAATTACTGGGGCGCCTGGGCTCCTAACCTAGATACAACCTCAATATTAGACTTTTTATCAAGAAACGCTGAATTGGCTTCCAATACAATAGGATTTGATTTGAGAATAGGAATAAACATAAACTCGAATCATTTATTCAACAAGGATAAATACAAATATAATAATTTTTCAAAGATCAAGAAAGAAAACATATTAACAAGAGATGAACAGATTGAATTCATAAATTCTTTAATAAAAGACTATAAAATAAATTATGTAGAAGACCCATTGCATGAAAATGATTTGGAGGGATTTGAAAAGATAAAAACGAAAATTATTTCTGTAAATAATCCAGTATGCAGCAGTATAGAAAGACTAAGTCAGTTTAAGGGAAAAATAAATTCTGTTGTGGTAAAGCCGTCGCAAATAGGCTCTTTAACATTATTAAAAGAGTTTATAGATTATGCAAAGAAAGAAAATATAATTATTATACTATCATGCATGACTGGGGAAACAATGGATGATTTAATATCTCATTTGGCTGTCGGCTGGGAAATCCCATTCATCAAATGCGGAATTTACGGCAAAGAAAGAACAGCAAAAATAAAAACATTAAAGAGAATAGAAAAAGAGATTAGAAGCTAATTCTAAGATAATTTTAATAATCTATTTATTCTAAAAATTGAATGGTATTAGGATATGATGAACCAAGACCAACAGAAAAGCAATATAAAGAATTTATGAATAGATTTAGAGAAGGATTAGAAAGTTTGAATTATAACGGATTAAGTTTGATGGTTTATGGTTCTTACGTGAGGGGAGATTATGTCCCTGGTAGAAGTGATATTGATGCAGTCATAATAACTCCCGATAATGTAGTAATTAATAAAGGAATATTAAAACAAATGTCTTCTGTTCTCCATAATTCTCTAATACAAACAAATATTCCATTTCAAGTAACATTAACAGATATAGTAACAATGAGGGATGGAAGATTTAATTCATATAATTCTACATTTAGAGATTATTTTTTAGAGGAAAGAACAATAGTTATTGGACCAGATTATATAGATCAATTTAAATTCGAAATGCCTGAACATCCAGAACAAGATGCTTTAAGATTTAATTTAAGAAAATCAAGACAAGGATTATTATTTTCAGAACATTATAGAAATTCAGATTATAAGATTTTTATCGAAAAATTCAACAAATCTTTAGATGCTATAAGCAGAGGATCAAAACAAGTTATACACATGGTCGATGGAAGATTAAGAAAAAATAGATTTTCCGCGATAAGTTTAATACAAAATATTTTTCCAGATTTGGATGTAGAAATATTAAGACGAATAAAGTATTTGTATGAAAATTTAGAAGAGTTAGATAAATTATATAGAAATAGTGAAGAGACTATAAATATGTGGGGTTCAGCTGTAACTCTTTTTGAAGAGCTTATTAGAGGATATATTAAAAAACATCCCCGTAAATAAATTATTTTACTGTTACGCCCTTTGCGAGGTTGCGGGGATAATCTGGATCATGCCCTCTTAATAACGCTAAATGATAAGATAATATCTGTATTGGAATTATGTTTACAATGGGAGAAGCATCTCCTGCATCAGGGACTTTTATCCAGTAATCAAATATTTTATTATATTCTGGAGCTACGCCAATTATATATGCTCCTCTTGTTTTTAATTCTTGGGCATTAACCAATACATCTTTTTTTGTTTCATCATTTGCAACTAATGCTATACAAGGCGTATTTTTTTCTATTAAGGCTATTGGCCCATGTTTTAATTCACCAGCTGCAAATCCCTCAGCATGCATATAACTTACCTCTTGAATTTTTATTGCTGATTCCAAAGCCATTGGATAATTAGAAGATTTGCCAATTATATAGGCATGCTCTTTTTTATGAATTAATTCAGCTAATCTCTTTATATGCTCCTCATATCTTAAATTCAGCATGTCATTTATCATACTGGATGTTTCAATCAGCAATCTTTTTCCCTCTTTTAATTTTCCAATAGAAGCATACGCTAATAACAATAATAAAGCCAATTGTGAGGTGGCTGTTTTAGTGGATGCAACTGCTTTTTCCGGACCAGCTTTTACCAACAATGAATAATCTGACTTTAATGAGATTGTAGATCCTTGAACATTGACCAAAGAAATTATTTTGACATTTTCTTTTTTAGCTGCTTCTATAGCTTCAATAACATCTGCTGTCTCCCCGCTCTGGGTTACAACTATCATCAATGTCTCATCTGTAAGGAAATGATGATAATTTGAAAATTCAGATGCAATAACAAAGTTGACATGTTTTTTGGCTATCTTTGAGAATAAATATTCTCCTGCATGGCAAACCTTTCCAGATGTTCCGCATCCAACGAAAAATGTTCCAAAAGCATTATTTATTTCGTCTGCTATTTTTTGTATTTCTTGTTCATCCTGATTAATGGCTTTGTTAATAGTTTCTTTCTGCTCCATTATCTCTTTTATAAGATAATGCTTATAGTCTCCTTTCTTTGACTGCTCTTTGTCCCAGCTTATTGTTATTAATCTTTTTTTAATTTCTTCTCCTGTTCTAAAATTAAAAAAATTAGGATGATCTTTTATTACAACCATCTCATTATCATCTAAATAATTTACATCTTTGGTATAATCAAGAAATGCAGGAACATCAGATGCTATGAAATATTCATTATTTCCTATTCCTAAGATTAACGGAGCTCCTGTTCTTACAGCTATCATCTCATCATTATCTTTGTTAATTGCAATAAAAGCAGATCTTCCCTCTATTAGATTAGCTGCTTTTTTTACTGCTTCAAAAAATCCTAAGTTAATATTTTCCTCTATTAAATGAGGAATGACCTCTGTATCTGTTTCAGAAGCAAAATTATGGTTTTTTAACTGTTTTTTTAATTCCTCATAGTTTTCTATTATTCCATTATGGATAACAGCTATTTTATTATCGCAACTTAGATGGGGATGGGAATTTTCTTTTGTTACAGCCCCAGTAGTGGACCATCTTGTATGCCCCATGCAGATATTAGATCTTAGTAAATTTACTTTTTTAATCTCCCCTATTTTGCCTACCTCCTTAAAGACATGAATATCTTCATTTTTTGCTGCAATTCCCCACGAATCATATCCCCTATACTCTAGTAATTTTAACCCTTCTAAAACTATGTTGACTCCATCTCTAAATCCCTTGTATGCTATAATTCCGCACATAAATTAAAACCAAGAATAAGGTATAAATAGTTTGCTATATTCTTAAAATTTTTAGTATTTTCCCGCTCTGTGCCTTGCATCTCTAATTTAATTCTATTAAATTGAGGCAAGTGTATCTAACACTGATTAGGTGTAATCGGTTTCGGGCGCTACTGACTTTCTACTAGAAGACGAGCAATTCCTGTATAATTCGTTGGTGTAATCTGCTTTAACTCTTCTCTTATTTCTTCAGAAACGTTTAATCCATCAATAAATCTTCCAAAATCATCCATAGTAATCTTTCTTCCTCTTGTCAATTCTTTTAATCTTTCATACGGCATTTCTACTCCTTCTCTTCTGAGAACTGTCTGTATTGCTTCCGATATAACTTCTGGATGGTTTTCTAACTCTTCTATAACTTTATGTTCATTTACGGCAACTTTGCTTAATCCTTTTTGAGTAGATTTATATCCAATCAAGCTATGACCTAAAGCAACGCCAAAATTTCTTTCAACTGTTGAATCTGACAAGTCCCTTTGAAGTCTTGAAACTGGCAATTTAGAAGAAAAATAACCAAATAATGCATTCGCAATTCCTAAGTTTCCCTCGCTATTCTCAAAATCTATTGGATTTACTTTGTGTGGCATTGTTGAAGAACCTACTTCGCCTTCAACAGGTTTTTGTTTAATCCAGTCATCACTTACATATCTCCACATATCTTGGTCAAAACCAATAAGAATTGTGTTTAATCTGCGTAAATTGTCAAATAATTCCGCATAAGTATCATGTGGTTCAATTTGTGTTGTTACAAAATTAGGACTTAATTTTATTCTTCTTCCTGCATTGAATCTTTCAACAAAATCTCTTGTAAATGCTATCCAATCTACTTCTGGATAAGCAACATGATGCGCATCATAATTTCCAGTTGCTCCATTTAGTTTAACAAGAAGCTTATATGTTCCTAATTGGTCCAACTGCTTTTTTGATCTTGAAGCAAAAACCTTGAATTCTTTGCCAAATGTTGTTGGCGATGCTGGTTGACCGTGAGTCCTTGATAACATCGGAACATCTTTGTATCTTTGCGCTAATCCTTCAATAGTCTCATACAATTCTTGTGCTGATGGTAAAATAATATCGCCTAATCCATCAGACAGCATTAACCCGTAAGCAAGATTATTAACATCTTCGGAAGTTAACGCAAAGTGAATCCATTCTAAAGAATCTTCCAAAGAACTATACTTTAGTTTATATTTCATAAAGTATTCTACTGCTTTAACATCATGGTTTGTAGGTTTGATATCTCCATAGCCTTTAACCTCAAATGCTTTTACCACTCCGGCATCTTCCGTAGAAACATCATATAATCTTCGAACCAGACTTCTTTCTTCTTCAGAAAATTTTCTTGTCTCAATTTGCGGATGCTCTGATAAGAATAATAGATATTCTCCTTCAACTTTTACCCTATATCTGATTAATCCTTTTTCGCTAAATATATCTGCTAATGGCTCTGTATATCTTCTATATCTTCCATCAACCAGACTTATTGCTTCTAACTTATCCATATAAACAGGGAATTGCTCTTAAATTTATAAATCTTTAGAATTATTTTGCTTGATAGATTTTTCTTACAGGATATGATATTTCAATTCCTTCCTTGTCATATCTTTCTTTTAAAGCTTTTATGAATTCATGTGTAACCAGATGCTTGTTGACATACTTTTCAACTTTTAAAATAACTGAAAAATTAATATTGGAATCCCCGAATGTTTTATATCTAATAAAAGGTTCAAATGTGCCAAGGGCTCCAGGAATTGTTTTCTGGATTTTTTTAGCCACATCAATAGTTACTTTTTCCACTTTATTCAAATCAGAATTATAACTAACCCCGCATTCTACTATAACAGAATTTCCTCCTGGATTACTAAGATTAACAATTCTACCCTGTGCTAATTTGGAATTCGGAACTATTACAAGATTATTCTGCAGGGTTTTAATTCTTATTGATCTCCAGCCAATGTCATCAACATATCCTTTCGTGTCTCCCTCCATTTCTATATAGTCTCCTACATTAATTGGCTGGTCAGATATTATATGAAGTCCAGCAAAGAAATTAGAGAATGTATCCTGCAACGCCAATCCAACAGCTAATCCCCCTAATCCTAGGGCGGCTATTATTGGTGTTATCTGGATGCTGAAATGATCCAATATTATTAATATGGCAATTATAAATATAATAATAGTTATTATCTTTGTAAATAACTGGGGAGTTTTCTCATATTTCTTCTGAACCTTTAGCCAGCTGGCTATCAAAACAGCCAATATCTTAGACAATATAAAAGAAATCATCAATGTAAAGATTACAAAGAATATTTTATCTACAATATTAATATAATTCTCTAATATTGACAGTGATTTTACAGCAAAATATAATCCTATAAAAAGAATAATAGCATGTAATGGTTTGGTAATCCTTTGTATTATAAGATCGTCAATGTCAGTTTTTGTTTTTGAGGTTATTCTATTGACATATTTTCTTATTATGAAAAGCAAAATTTCAGATAATAGGAATGTTCCTATTAAAATAATGAAGAATTTTACATATTCATTTTCCATTAAATAAGCTACTGCCACAGCCATTGTCTATTTAAGTCATATAAAAATATTTTTATTTCTCAAATCCAAAAATAATAAGTTTTATAAATACAATATTTTTTAAGCTGGTAATGGCAAATGAGCAGCAATTATTAGTTCCATTGGATTTATACCTAAAAGTAGGCCTTCATATAGGAACAAGGTATAAAACAAAGTATATGGAGCCTTTTATCTATAAAATAAGGCCAGATGGCTTGGCTGTGATGAATATACAAAGGATAGATGAAAGGATTGGGATAGCCTCAAAATTTCTCTCAAGATATGAGCCTAATGACATATTGATAGTATGCAGAAGGGAAAATGGGGAGAAAGCAGTAAGATTATTTTCCAAAATAACAGGAATTAGGTCATTTGCAGGAAGATATCCTCCAGGGGTATTGACAAATTCGTCATTAGAGACATTTACAGAAGCCAAGATTGTTTTGGTGACAGATCCATATCCTGACAAGAATGCAATAAGGGATGCTGTTAGGGTAGGAATTCCAGTAATAAGCTTATGCGACACAAACAATGAAGCCAATTATATTGACTTGGTTGTTCCAATGAACAATAAAGGAAAAAAATCATTGGCATTATTATTTTTTATATTAGCAAAGGAATACCTAAAATCAAAGGATATTATAAAAAAAGACTCTGAATTCAAATATGTATTAGAGGATTTCACCCCAGATTAAAAATGGAAGTTATTTATCCTGATCATTTACTAAAAATCTATGAAAGATTGATTTATTATGAAACTAATCTTCCTGGAATGTTGAGTGATGGTTCTTTGGGGATTCGCGATATAGAAGATACAAAGAAGATTATAGAAGACGTTAGATTGACTTTAAGAGAAGCTGAAGGATATAATAATAATCCCGCTTTTAACAGAGTAAAAGTTAAAGCTGATAAAATTTTAGAATTGATTGGTGGTTTTCATGCTGGTATTGAAAGAAAAGTGACTGGAGGACAAGATGGAAGGAGAATATAAAGAATACACGCCAAATGAAGTTAATGATTTAGTGGAAAAATACGGGAGACTAATACTTTTACAAAAAGAAATAGAAGTTTATGAGAATAAAATGGTTGTAGGCCATTCTGCTTGGACTAAAACACCTGAAGAATTTGTTGAAGAACTAAACTCTGTTATCGAATCAATGAAGAGATACAATAATATACCAAAAGTTTATGAATTAATTGAGCTTGTTAAAATTCGGAAAAGTGGACTTGAGCAACTTATATATATCTTAGAAAAAGCTGGAAAAAGCTAATTTATTTCTTTGCTTCTTTTCCTTTTGTTTCTTTAGCTTTTGTTTCTTTAACAGGCTCTTTAGCTTTAACTTCTTTTCCTTTTACCTCTTCTTTAACATCCTTCTTCTCTTCTTTTCCTTCTACTTTCTCTTCCTTGACTTCAGCTTCTGGCTTTGCTTCCTTGGCTTTTTCAGCTTCCTCTAATGCTTTTTGTTTCTCCAATTCTTTCTTTAATAATTCTTGTATAGCTGTTAACTGCTCATCCAACTTCTGCTTCTTTTCTTCTGATAATTCAATTAATTCATTTTTTATCTCATTGTCAAATTTTCCAGAATCTATTAATTTATTGACTTCCAAAGAAGACATTCCCTCTGTTAGTATTCCAGCTGAGTTGGCGCTTCCTATAACAGATTTAACAGCTGCTTTTAAATCCTTGACAAACATTGAATCATATTTCATCTTGGCTACTTTAATAGCCTGCTCAATCCCTAGATTTCCTATCTTGTTTATATTTGGGGTTCCAGATCCTTTTTCAGCATTTATTTCTTTCTTGATTAATTCAGATACTGGCGGAGTTCCAACCTCAATCTTATATGACTTGTCTTTTTCTATTATTATGTTGACAGGAACCTTCATCCCCTTGAAGCTGTCTGTTTTTTTGTTTATATCAGAAACTACCTGGCTAACGTTAATGCCTTTAGGCCCTAATGTGCTTCCTATGGGTGGTCCAGCGCTTGCTTTTCCTCCGTCAACCAATACAGTAATTTTTTCTGACATTTTATTCTCTTATCTCCTCTTCTGTGTCTCTCCTTATGACTTTTACTGCATCTAACTTAACTGTTATTGGTATTGGAACAGCTGTCTCCAGTAACTCAACTACAACCTCTTCTTTCTGTAAATCCACTCTTGATATTTTTGCTTTTTCCCTCTTGAATGGTCCAGATATAATCTCGACAATATCTCCCTTCTGGATATTAACTTCCCTCTTAATCTGCTCAAGCATATGCTCTATTTCTTTATAGTCAATCTCATTTGGCAGTAATCCTCTAGCATATGGAATTCCCTTAAATGCTTCCTCTACATCCTCTCTTGACCTAGCTTCCACAAATATATATCCCCTTAATCCATGGGGTCTTATAATTGAATATACTTCCAGTTGTTTTTTCTGGACATTTCCTGTCACAAAATCCAATACTTGGTCTTCCCTATTAGCTGTTGTTCTTAATGCAAATATTTTGTTTTCCATTTTATTGTATTGACAATTGGGCTATTATTGTTATTATGAATCCTATTGCTCCTATTATTAATATTCCAATTCCGCTGACCTTTACAATAGTCAGATATTCTTCCTTTCCCGGCTTTTTTGTTATCTGCAATACCCTCTTACACTGCTGTAAAAAGCCTGTAAGCTTAATTAGAATTTTATTAGGCATGAATGTTTACTCAAATATTTATTTATAAATCTTTTGTATGGAAACGTTTATAAACGATTATTAAATTCTCCTAAAGTTTCTATGAAACTATTCATAAGTTTTTATGGAAGGAAACTATGCCAGTTGAAGAAATTGTTAATAACTTGAGTTTAGAGGATTTAATTTTTATAATAAGTACTAGAATAGAATATCTTAAATTTGCGAGTCATAAAGAGAGTACAACGTGCATAAAGAGCCAATCAATTCAATTAGGATCAGATATATTAAGATTGGTGGAAAATACCAGCCCAAACGGAAATCAAAGAAATGAATTATATACAAGACTAATAAGGGTATTATTATATGGCAGACTAATAAAAGCAATAGAAGAATCAGGTTATTCTAATAAAGAAGAATTGATAAAGGAAGTAAAAAATATTTATTCTCAATAATTTTAATCCAGGAATTCTATTCCTAATTCATTGGCCATCTCTTTCTTGGCTTTTAATCCTCTTTTCTGCCCAAATATCTGAGGACTAGAAACTCCTGTAATAATCAGCATTGTTCTTATTGTTTTGTCCAAGTCTTCTGAGATCTGGGCGCCCCAGATTATTCTGGCTTCCTCATTTAGTTTAGAAGAAACAGTCTCAACTACTTTTTTTGCCTCATCTAAAGTCATATCTTTTCCTCCAGAGACATTGATTAATGCTCCGTTAGCTCCTGTAACATCAACATCCAATAAAGGATTAGTTAAAGCCTTTTGAACTGCCTCTATGGCTCTATTTTCAGTATCACTTTCTCCTACTCCTATCATTGCCACTCCTCCTTTGCCCATTACAGCTCTTATGTCTGCAAAATCCAGATTTACTAATCCAGCTTTTGTAACTAATTCAGCTATTCCTTTTACAGCATTTGTTAATATTTCATCTGCTATTTTAAACGCTATTTGTAAAGGCAAATCAGGAGCTAATTCAATTAATTTATCATTTGGAATTACAATTAATGTATCTACAATATTCTCTAATTTTTCCAATCCAATTATAGCGTTTTCATATCTTCTCTGGCCCTCCATCTGGAATGGAATAGTAACAATAGCTACTGTTAATGCCCCTAGTTTTTTAGCTACTTCTGCAACTATTGGAGATGCTCCAGTTCCTGTTCCTCCTCCTAATCCGCAAGTTATGAATACTAAATCAGAATTCTGCAATGACTGCTTTATTGACTGTTCAGATTCCTTGGCAGCTTCCTCCCCAACATGGGGCATTGAGCCAGCCCCTAGTCCTTTGGTTAATTCCCTTCCTATTAATATCTTAGTCTGGGCGTTTGTATAAAGAAGATCCTGAGCATCTGTATTAAGCGCAATTAACTCAGCTCCTGTTATTCCTATGTCAGCCATCCTGCTTATTGTATTATTTCCTCCTCCGCCGCAGCCAACCACTTTAACTCTTGCTTGCTGCTGCGCAATTATCTGTTCTAACTCCTCGTCTATCTTTAACTTTGTCCTCTTTTGGGTTATTTCCGCCATTTTTTCCTTTTTTCAGAATGAATATACTCTTTTTTTGTCTATCATATATATAAATTTAATTATAATATAATCTATGTTTGATTAAATGGATTTATGCATTATTAAGTTCTATAAATCTAATTTACCATCAATATAATCCTGACAAAATTCTTTTACATTTGGAGCACATAAATAATTTTTATACTCTTTCATCGGAAGCCAGAAAATGTCTCTAAATTTGTCCGGTTCCATTATTCTTGGAGTTTGACTTTCTATAATTTTAGCCAAGAACTTATGACTTCTAAATTCTCTTCCATCAACATGAAACTCCTTATACCCAATATATTTTATTAATTTTACATCACAACCAATCTCTTCTTTGGTCTCTCTTTCAGCTGCTTCCTCTAAACTCTCTCCAGAATTCACTTTTCCACCAGGAAATTCATAATGATTGTGTTTTATTTTCCGGAGAACTAATAATTTCCCTTCTTTTATTATTGCACAGCCCGAATTTTGTATTTTTTTCATTCTATAAATCCGCCATGATAATATGCTAAATAAACTAATTGTCCCTTAAATAAAATCTTTTCTTCTCCTTTAAATTTTCCTAAACTTCCAGTAACAGAGTTAAAGTACTCATAATTTCCATTCTTAACCCATTCAGGACCTCTAAAAGGCTTATTTTTTCCCACTCTTCTCAACATTCTTTTCAGAAAACTATATGCTCTCTTACTGTCAAAATTCATACAACTTCCATAATAATTCATACCCCAGATTGGTTTTCCATTAACAGAAACAATTTCTTCTCCAATAAATGGATTAAGTCCAAAATATCTATCTCTATAAGTGCATTTTGCTCCTTCTTCTATCTCTTCTTCATATAATAATTCCCTAGCTCCATCTTCTAAAATTCTTTCTAAACTATTATTACTAGCATAAGTCTTTTTCTTTGCCCTAACTAAGAATTTACTTAATTGTTCTTTTAGCATCATTCTCTATGTCTTTCTTCTCTTCTTCCACTTCAGTTTTTTCTTCTTTCTTTTCCTCTTTTTTGAATTCAATTTCTTTTATGCTTGGAATTATTGATTTTATTTTTTCTGTTAATGGCTCTTGAAGTTCCTTAGGCAATTCTAATTTTATAACTGCTTTATTTTCTTCTAATATAAATTCTGTATCTTTTCCTAGGTATAAATTTAGAAATCCTCTTAATTTTTCCTTGTCTTCTGTTACAATCCTGTTTATTTTAAACTCATATACTATGTCTTTTCCAGCCAAGGGATGATTAAAGTCTATCATGGTTCTATTGCCAGAAATGGTTTTGACAATTCCGAACATATTATCAACATTAACTTGCAGTCCAGGATATGGCATTATATTCTGCTGCCTGAATTTATTTGTGTTTACTAACTGGAATAACTTAGCGTCTTTTTTTCCGAATCCCTCTTCTGCCTTTATCTCTATTTTATATTCCTTGTTAAGCTCCTTATCTTCTAACTCTTTGTCTAATCCTTTAACAACATCATTATTTCCAATGCACAATATTATTGGCTTGTACTCATATTTTTCATCATAAATATTCTCTTTCTCTGCTATTTCCTTACTAGTAAGGTCAAATATCTTATTATTCTCCTTTAACCTTGCTACAAAATCTAATTCAATAAAATCTCCTTTCTTGGTTTTCATCTCATTATCTAAAATAGTTAATTTAAAAGTCTTTCCAATTTATTGAACTTTAATGTCCCAATTATTATAAAAAATTATTTGCTTCATTAATCATAAACGTTCTTTCTATGGCCAACTTTGATAACAAGAATAAGAAGCTTTCCTCTGTCTATATCTAATAAAATTCTGTAATCTCCGACTCTTAATTTATAAGCAGGATCTCCAACAAGCTTTGTAATGAATGATTCTGGCCTTATTTTAATCCTCTTAAGGGAATTTATTATTCTTTCTTGAATATTCCTTTCTAATTTTCCCAATTGTTTCTTTGCTTTATTAGAAAAAATAATTTCATACATTTAAAGTTTAAGCTCTTTTTTGACTTGTTCCATGGAATAGAACCTGCCTTTCTTTATTTCATTGCGGGATTCCTGAAGCTCTTGTTTTGTTTCTTCGCTCAATTCCTGGCTATCTTCTATCAAATCCCAGATAACCTCTTCATATGTTTCTTTTTCAAACATTTTTTTCTTGGAAAGCTCATTTTGGAGTTTTTCTGTTATTTGTATTGTTGTTGCCATAGTAAATTATAGTCTGCTATATTATATAAATCTTTTGTTTATGAGTTACCTCTCTAAAATTACTAAAAAACTTTAATAACTATATAAATAAAACTCATTTAATGGCTGATCCCTTAATCCAGTTCAAGGATATCTCAAAGAGGTATGGCAAGCATCTTATTCTTAACAATCTTAATTTCACAATAAATGAAAAGGATATTTATGGTATTATTGGATTATCTGGATCTGGAAAAACCACAATATTGAATTTAATGATTGGATTCATAAAGCCGACTCAGGGAACTTCCAGCTTTAAGACTAAAAATGTGTTAAAATACCAAAAAGAAGTCCAGGAGAATTTTGGATTTGTCACCCAGGCTGGCTCTTATTACTTAAATTTAAGCGTAATGGAGAATCTTCATTATTTCGGGAGGATGTACGGCCTTAACAAGGACAATATAGTAAAGAAAAGCAAGGAGTTATTATCTTTTCTGGATTTAGATGATGCCAAATCCAAATTAGCAAATGAATTATCTACTGGAATGCAAAGAAGATTAGATATTGCATGCGCATTAATCCATGAGCCTACTGTATTGATATTAGACGAGCCGACAGAAGACCTTGATCCTGTATTAAGAAAGGAAATATTGGCATTGTTAAAAAGGATAAATGACAATGGAACAACAATAGTTTTAACTTCCCATATGCTTGAAGAAGTAGAAAGCATCTGCAATAATATAGCTATACTGCATAATGGTAATATCTTAGTTTCTGGATCATCCAATAAGATTAAGGATTTATATTCAACAAATATAGAAATCCACCTTAAAACATTCCCTGGAAAATATGATATTATTGAGAGAAGATTAGGGAAAAAGGATGTTACAAAGGTTGTGAATAAAGGGCATAAATTAGTAATATATACATCCAAGCCGGAAAATATACTTAAGAAATTATTAGCCATATTATCAAGACTAAAAGAAAAATTAATAGATATTGATGTTGACAAGCCCTCATTAGAGGAAGTATTTGAATCATTAACAGGAAGGACAAAATGAACCCCAAGCAAATTAATCCAAAAAACTTTTTACTGAGAATATCAAACATAATATTAAAGGACATTAAACTATTAATAAGGTCAAAAAGCTCTGCCTTAATTGTTATATTGGGGCCATTGGCATTAATCTTTTTAGTAGGAATGGCATTTAATACATCTTCTTTATACAATCTAAAGATTGCAACCTATTCAGAATCATATTCAGAAATAACAAATTCGTTGATAGAAAATCTAAAAGACCAGCAGTATAATGTTGTAAAAGTTGATTCAGAAGCGAACTGCATTGAGGGCATTAAGCTTGGAGAATACCATGTCTGCACAATATTTCCCAAAGATATGGACATCCAGAAAGAAAATAATATAATATTCTATGTTGATGAATCAAGAGTAAATCTAGCTGCAATAATCTCAAATACTATATTTTCGAAAGTAGCTTCCAAAGCAGAAGAGTTAAGTCTAAGTCTAACAGGAGAATTACTAACCACATTAAAGGTAGTAAATGAAGAGGCTGATAAAGGCACATTGGAAATAACAACACTAAAAGATGAATCTAGCAAAATAAATTCAGATATAAAAGATATAAGAGAAGAGCTTCAAAATCTTGATTTAGTATATAATGAAACTAATTTTAATTTTACAAGGATGCAGGATGAGATAGATGATATAGTAGAAGACTTAAATGTCAGCGGAGGTAAATTTGGAGAATTAGAAGATTTGGTAGAGGGGGCTGAAGAACAAGTAGGATTATTAGGGGAAAAATTAAACACAGTAAGCGAGAAACGAAGTTCTTTTGTCAGCACATTAGATAATTCAAGAAGCTCATTGCTTGGATTTTTCGGCAAAGTAAATAAATTACAAGATTCAGTGGACAGGACAAAAAGAGCCATATCTGGAATAAGAGTCACAAATGCTGAAACCATTGTAAGCCCAATAACATCCACAGTAAAGCCAATAACATCAAAATCAACTCATTTAAACTTTTTATTCCCAACATTGGTTGTATTGGTTATAATGTTTATAAGCTTATTATTCTCATCCTCAATAGTCATAAGGGAAAAAGTTTCCAGAGCTTACTTCAGGAATTTTATTACTCCTACAAATGACTTTACATTTATGCTTGGAGAGTTTATAACAAACTTAATATTGGTATTAATTGAGCTTGGAATATTATTTTTAGTGTCATTATACTTCTTTAAGGAAGAATTATTAACTGTATTTCCAACATTGGCTTTAGCGTTAATCATTGTAACGAGCGTATTCATATTAATAGGAATGTTTATTGGATACTTATTTAATTCAGCTGAGACAGCAACATTGGGAAGTATAGCAGCATCATTCATAATGCTATTTTTCTCAAATACAATACTTCCATTAGAGACATTGCCTGGATACATAACAAATATAGTGAAATTCAATCCTTTTGTGATAGCTGAGAATGTAATTAAAAGGATATTATTGTTCAATGCGAGCTTTAATGCTGTTATGCAGCCATTATTGTTCTTATTAGGGGGAGCATTGATATTCTTCATACTTGGATTTATAGCAAGGGAGATAACAAAGAGAAAGATATTTGTTTAATTCTTAAGTAGTAACTAATAGTAAGGTTTATAAATGAGATAACTGCATTAAATCTATGATAACTGGAGTAAAACCCGGAATATATAGACATAAGATATCTCATCCTTATGGGGATCCAGAAAAAAGTAGAGAATATCACAGAAAAATTGGTAGAGACCCTAATTCATCTATAATATTACCATTAAGTGATGCGTTAAATGATGCTCTTGACTGGCATAATATGTTTTTGAATGGAAAAGAATCAGTTGATCCTCATTTTACTGAAAATCCAGATGAATTCTTTAAAATGTGGATGAGAGGATACTCTGAGGAAAGAAGCCCTTTTAGCCCTTTGCATAAAGGTTTTGAATTACATTATATTTCATATGATGAAGAAGACCCATATCACAAGATTGGTGATTGGAAAGGAATGGATGATTGGGGAGTTTTAGAGGGAATAATTATAGTTGCTGATTTGAATGGCATGCCTAATAGATATAATAGATATATATCTTTAGTAATAAATGATTTCGATAAGAAAAGAGTTTTAGCATATAGAGAAAAAGAGTATATTTCCGAAGAAAATCAATCAAGATGGAAGGAAAAAACATTAATGAATGGAGAACACCCAACTGATACTTTACTATGTGGTTCCGAAATGGAAGAGCCAAAATTTCCATATATGTGGTCAGCACTTTCAGAAAATACTTGGACTAGTGTAGGATTCGCACCTAAAGAGATTTATGATTCGTTGAGAAAACTCGGATTTAAATTTCCAGAATAACCAGAAAACTTTTTAATTAGCTGTATTCTTATGTTAATTAATGAAAAAAGACTTTGTAGTAACACCTTGGGAGGTTAAAGGGGATATTGATTATGACAAATTAATAAAAGAGTTTGGCACTCAAGCAATAGATGACAAGTTATTATCAAGAATAAAAAAGCACACTAAAGAAATCCATTATATGCTTAGAAGAAACATTTTCTTTTCTCATAGAGATATGAACTGGCTATTGGATGAATATGAAAAAAAGAATAAATTTTTCTTATACACGGGAAGAGCCCCTTCTGGAAATATTCATTTAGGTCATTTAGTTCCATGGATATTTACAAAATGGTTACAAGATAAATTTGATGTAGAGTTATGGTTCCAATTTCCAGATGAGGAGAAATTCTTATTCAAGGATAATTTAACATTGGATGACACTAGTTATTACACAAAAGAAACATGCTAATCTAATGTATAAGGAAGCAATTAAAGTGGCAAAAAAAATAACATTCTCAACAGCCAAGGCAGCTTTTGGATTTGATAATGAGATGAATATAGGGGCTATATTCTATACTTCCATGCAGACAGTTCCTGCTTTTTTGCCTAGTGTTCTGGCAAAAAAAAATATTCCTTGCTTAATTCCAATGGGATTTGATCAAGATCCACATTTTAGGATATCAAGAGATGTAATAACAAAGCTTGGATATTATAAGCCAGCTGCATTACACTGCAGATTCCTGCCTGCTTTGTCTGGTCCAAATAAAATGTCAGCATCCGAAGAATCAACTGCTGTTTATACTATTGATTCTCCAGAATCTGTTGAGAATAAAATCAGAAAATATGCTTTTTCAGGGGGACAGCCCACAATAAAAGAGCACAGGGAAAAAGGGGGAAATCCTGAAATTGATATAAGCTATCAATGGCTGACATTCTTTGAAGAGGATGATAAAAAGCTTCAGAATATCTATTATGACTATAAATCCGGGAAATTATTGACTTCTGAGATAAAGGAAATATTAATAGAAAAAATAAACAAATTCCTGAAAATTCATCAAAAGAATAGAGAGAAAGCCAAAAAAAATCTAAATAAATTCATATTTAAGAAGTAATTCTTTTACTACTTTATAGTGTTAAATAATCGAAAGGTTTATAAACCTATATTTTCTATTTATAGATATAAAAGGGGTTCTAAAAAGAGTTTAATAGGAGAATAGAAGAAATGGGAATTGAATTTGACAATGAAGCGTTGTTTAATGCTACAAGAGCTCATAGAGTAGAGTTTAAAATAGATAGAGATTTTACATATAGATTAGAAGAAGTAAGGGAAAGAACAGAAATTTTTAGGGCTTTAAATCCATTAAGATTTGTAGATTCATTTGCTGTAAGCTTAGCTTCAGATATTGCTAATAAAGCAAAATTTGAATTTCAAGGATTAAAAATTAAAACATTGGATAAAGCTCTAGTTGATTATGGATTTGGTATAGAAGCAGATGTTGTTCTGGCTGGATTTGCTAGATCAAAGGAAGGTTGTTTATATACTCCTATAGTTGGTGTAGCATCATGCTCAAATATAGGCAGTAATGATATAGACTTATTTAATAGATATGTATCAAAAAAAATAGCTGATGAAGATTACTTAATGGAGGCATTAAATAAATTAAAATGATAGTTCAAGAAGATTTTTTAAGGAAGTTAAGGGGAGCATTTGAGTTGAATGAGTATGAAGTAAAGATATGGACTGCTTTACTTAGTAGGGGATTAGCTACAGCAGGAGAATTATCCGATATAAGCAATGTCCCAAGGTCAAGAAGCTATGATGTTCTTGAATCATTGGAAAAGAAAGGCTTTGTGATGATGAAATTAGGAAAGCCAATAAGATATATAGCAGTAGCGCCAGAAGAGATAATCAAAAGGGTAAAAAAATCCATAAAAGAAGAATCAGATGAAAAATTAAAGAGCTTAGAAAATGTAAAGGAAACTAACTTATTTAATGATCTGGATTTACTGTTTAAGAACGGAATTGAGCATATTGATCCAAGCAATCTAAGCGGCGCTATAAAAGGAAGAAATAACATCTATAACCAGATAGAAACAATGCTTGGAAACGCCAAAAAGTCAGTTACAATTGTTACTACATCAGATGGATTTGTAAGAAAGGTAAATGAATTGAATAAAAATCTTAAAAAATTAACAAGCAATAATGTCAAGATTAGAATAGCAACCCAAGCCAATGACAGGGTAAAATCATTGGTAAAAAACTTAAAGGGAATGGAAGTCAGAAACTCAAAAGATGTCAATGCAAGATTTGTTATTGTTGATTCCAAGGATATATTATTTATGGTAAACCACGATAAAGAAGTGCATGACAGCTATGATATTGGAATATGGGTTAATTCTCCATTTTTTGCTAATGCTTTAGAGAATATGTTTAACCTAAACTGGAATAAGTTGGAGGTAATAAAATGAGTCTTAGAAATAATTTAGGGAGAATAGTATTAGCCTCTACAATTGGATTGGGATTAGCTGGATGCTCTGATAATCCAGAGTATCATTTTGATGGTAAGATAGGAGAAGATAAAGTAATATTCTACCAAGATTTTTGGAAGGCCAGTAATTATTTAGTTGTTACTAAACCTGATGGAAGAACAATTGTTTATCGAGATACAGGACTACTCTCTTATGGTAATTTCACAGTCGACCAGGTATATATTACAAAGGATGGAGTAAAAAAAATATATTCAAAAAAAAGAAATGATGGAGAAGAGGTTGTGAAAGAAGCTCAAAAACAGTTTGATGATTATCTGAATAAAATTTTAGAGATTAAGAAACAAGAAGGATTAAAAAATTTAAAATAAAATGGTACAACTAGGCTCTGTAAATTTTGACAGGAATCCAGAAACATATCTTCATTTATTTAATAGCAATAATGGAGCTAAACTTGAAAGAAGGAAATTTGTATCTGGATTAATAGATATATTAGAAAACCCGAATAAAAATAGAGAAAATGGTGATGTTACTCTTTCTGAAAGAATTATAGATGTAGAATATTTAGGAATAAAGCATAGAGTATTAGTCGCGAGAAAAGGTCGTTTTATAGAATTTGATGGTAAATATATAGGAAGAGAAGATACAGAGGTTCAAGGAGTAATATTTAACGGAGATGAGAGAAGTCAACAATATGCAACTAAAGATAATATGAAATTTGATGTATCAATAAGACAACCAATACCATCTGATAATAGTTTTAGAAAAAGTATAGAAAGAGAAGTTTATTTGCGTGGATTAGCTAGTAAAGAAAAAGGAGAAAAGGTTTGTTTTTGGTGAAATAAAATGGCATATGAATTTAAACCAATTAAACCTAAATATACAGAGAAAGGAGATTTAGTTAAATTTAATTATAGTCAAGAGAGGGGATGGTTATTAAACCTATTATCTAATGATAGATATTCTGTGGAGAGAAAAACAAAAGTTGTAGGATATATATATAATATAAGCCCAGATAAATTAAGAATATCAATGTATCACCCAGCTAATAGAGAATTATGGGAAGTTTCATTTAAAGATTTCAAAACAGCAAGGATATCAGATTTAAAAAGATTAGAGGTTATTTTAGCAGAAGAAGTTCGATCAGATGATATCCCATTCTAACCAATTCTTCAAATAATAATATTTATATACAAACTTGTCAATAGACTAAATATGCCTATCAAGGAATTAGTTGAAACATTACATCCATTAGAAAGAAGAGTTCTTCCCATATTAAAAGAAAACATAGAATTAAATGAAATAATAGAAAAGACCAAGCTAAAAGATATAGAGGCAATGAGGGCATTGCAATGGCTCCAGAATAAAGATGTTCTAAAGATAAAACAGGAGTTAAAGGAAGTTATAAGCTTGGATAAAAATGGATTGGAATATATAAAAGATGGATTGCCAGAGACAAGATTTCTAAAGTCATTAACAAAAGAATTGAATTTCAATGAGATAAAGCAGAAAGCCAACTTAAATGATGAAGAATTTAACATTAGCTTGGGATTATTGAAAAAAAATAATTTAATTTCCATAAACAACGGAAAAATAAAGATAACAGAAAAAGGAAAAAATTCACTAAAAGAAAACAAGGAAGAATTTCTAAGAAAACTTCCATTAGAAACTAAAGACTTGGGAAGATACAAACAGTTATATGAAGAATTAAGATTAAGAAAACAAATACTAAAAACAGATGTTATAAAATTAAGATATGCAAAATTAACAGATATTGGAAGGCAATTAATCAAAGAAAAAATAACAGATGATTTGATTGATACATTAACAATAGAAATGCTAAAAACTAATTCCTGGAGGAATAAAAAATTCAGGAGATATGACTTAAAAACTAATTCTCCAAGAATCTACCCTGGAAAAAGACATTTCGTCAACCAAGCTATTCAAAACATAAAAAAAATATGGCTTGAGATGGGATTTAAGGAAATGCAAGGTTCTTTAACGCAAACAAGCTTCTGGAACTTTGATGCTTTATTTACAGCCCAGGACCATCCAGTAAGAGAACTACAAGACACTTATTTCATTAAGAATCCAGAAGCTGGAAACCTTCCAGGCAATGAAATAGTAAAAAGAATTAAATTAACCCATGAAAACGGGTGGACTACGAATAGTAAAGGATGGCAGTATTCATGGAATGAAAAAGAAGCAAGAAAAAATGTTCTAAGAACACATACTACTGTACTAAGTGCAAAGACAATCGCTGGATTAAAAGAAAAAGAATTGCCAGCTAAATTCTTCTCAGTAGGAAAAGTTTTTAGAAATGAGACATTAGACTGGAAGCATTTATTTGAATTCTACCAGGTAGAGGGAATTGTAATAGATGAAAATGCCAACTTTAGGCATTTGCTTGGATATCTAAAAGAATATTATAAAAAACTGGGATTTAATAAAGTAAGATTCAGGCCAGCTTATTTTCCATATACAGAATTTTCAGTTGAGCCTGAAGTATTTCATCCTGTAAAGAAAGAATGGATTGAATTAGGGGGAGCGGGAATCTTTAGACCAGAGGTTGTAAAGCCATTACTTGGAAAAGATATTCCTGTATTGGCTTGGGGGCAAGGAATGGAAAGATCTATTATTGATTATTATAATATAAAGGATTTAAGGGAAGTCTATAATAATGACTTGAAAAAATTAAGGGAGTTTAAACTTTGGTTGAAATAAAATGCCAGTAGTAAATATTAATAAAAAAGTATTTGACAAATTAGTTGGGAAAAAATTATCTGTAGAGCAGTTAAAAGACAGAATAAGCTATCTAGGAACAGATCTTGAGGAGATAAATGATAATGAAATTATTGTGGAAATATTTCCTAATAGGCCGGACATGCTTTCTGAACAGGGATTTGCAAGGGCATTCTCATCATTTATTGGAACAAAAAAAGGATTAAGAAATTACAAAGTAAATAAATCAAACTACAAAGTAATAGTTGATTCTTCTGTTAAATCAATAAGGCCATATACTGCATGCGCTGTTGTCAAGAATTTAAAATTTGACAATGAAAAGATTCGGGAGATAATACAGATACAGGAGAAATTGCATGTTACTTTTGGAAGGGACAGAAAAAAAGCAGCTATTGGGATTTATCCAATGGAAAAGATAAAATGGCCCATAAAATATATATCAAAAAAGCCAGATGAAATAAAATTCCAGCCATTAGAATCAAATAAAGTAATGACTGCTAATCAAATACTAAATGAGCATCCTGCTGGAAAATCATATAAGCATTTATTAGGGGGAAAAGAAAAATATCCGTTGTTCATTGACTCAAATAATGAAGTATTGTCAATGCCTCCAATCATAAACTCCCATAAGATAGGAAAGATTGGAGAAAATACTAAGGATGTTTTCATTGAGTGTTCTGGTTTTGATCTTAACATACTAAAGCAGACCCTTAATATTATTGTGACAGCATTAAATGAGATGAATGGTGATATCTATTCTGTTGAGATAAATTATGGAAAGAAAATTATCACTCCTGATTTGAAGCCAACAGAGATGAAATTAGATTTGAATTATGCAAATAAATTATTGGGATTAAAATTAACCCATAATGAAATTAAAAAATATCTTGAGATGATGGGATATGGATATAAAAACAAAGTTTTGATTCCAGCCTATAGGGTTGATATACTTCATCCAATTGATTTAATAGAGGATATAGCAATAGCATACGGATATGAGAATTTTAAAGAGATAATTCCTAACATTTCAACTATTGGGGAGGAAAATAAGTTTGAGATCTTCAAGAATAAAATAGCTGATTTATTGGCTGGATTTGGGTTAATGGAAGTCTCAAATTACAATATAACAAGCAAGAATGAATTAAGTAATATTAATCTTAATTCAGACTATATTGAATTGATAAGCTCAAATGAAGAGTATAATGTATTGAGGAACTCCATAATCCAGAGCTTATTAAAAACATTATCAAATAATAAGCATAATGAATATCCCCAGAATATCTTTGAGATTGGATATACATTCAAGAAAGGAAAAAGTGAAACAGGAATATTAGAAGAAAATAAATTAGCTGTTGCATTATCACATTCAAAGGCTAATTTTACAGGAGCAAAGCAGATAATAGATTCATTATTTGAAAATCTTGGATTAAATTACACTATAGAAAATGCTGAAAATAACATTTTTATTCCGGGAAGAGTTGGAAAGGTTATTGTCAATGGAAAAAATATAGCTTATATTGGCGAGATTAATCCTTATGTTTTAAACAAATTTGGAATAGAAACCCCTGTTTCTGCTTTTGAATTAAATTTAAAGGAATTATTCGATTGCTTATTTACTCAGAAACTTTAAATATACCCTAATCAGATTAAAATAATGAAGAAGATTGTATTAATTCTATTAGTTGTTATATTTGCTTTTGGATGCAATAAATCCATTGACAATATTGAGGAAATTAGTAATATTCCAGAAGCAGATGAATTATTAATAGAAGAACCAAAAATAATAGAAGAGGTTAAAGAAGAATCTGAACCAACCATTGAGGAAAAATTCCAGATATTTAACCCAGTTTTAACTTATCCAGGAGTTTATAACGGGCCTTTATACGGAACTTCTGAACAAGTTGGAAGCGCATCAATGGATTCTTATTTTGAAAATCTTGACAGGAATGGGATTAATTTTTTCATAGGCATGTTCGGTATTTCAGGAGAGCCAACAATTAATACTCTTACTAGTGATCAAGGACTAGGAGAGGTTATTTATGCTGTAAAAAAACACCCCAATAGAATAATTCCCTTCTTCAATCCTGGAATTGGGGGAGAAGAAGTAGAAAAATATCTTGGAGAAGAATTAACAAAAATGTACAAGAATACTTTAACAGCATCTCAAAAAATAGCAGGAAAAGAATTTATTAGAGGATTTGGAGAGGTTGAAACTCAGGAATGGGGTGTGAGTCATAATGATCCAAAGATAATACAATTGATTAGTCTGGCTCAGAAAAATAATATTAACTTTATGTTTCATCCAGTTGCTAATAAAATAGATGATGTTGAGAAAATCGTTAAAGCATATCCAGATACAACTTTTCTTATCCATATGTACAGGGAAGACTTAGACAAAAGCATGGATAAATTAATTAAAATATTACGAGAAAATAATAACATTTATTTCAGCATTGATGCAGCGCATATTATTCATATTGATGGGGATGCCATCTATGACCTTGACAGTGCAAATAAGGAATCATCAATAAATAAATTTGTTTCTTATTATGAATCCAATGAAAAAAAGATGATTAATAGTGCCATTAATGCTTATAAGCCATTAGTTAATGCTGTTCCTAATAAAGTCATGTGGGGTACTGAAATTGGCCCAGAATACGCTTTTGATTCTAAAGTATTTGACAGAGCTATTAAAATTTCAAGATTTGTAATAGCTGGATTTGACAAAGAAGATCAAGAATTAGTTGGATATAAAAATGCTTTAAGAGTGTTTGGACAAGGCGTTGTTGTGGATGATAACATTAAAGTACTTAGCACAAGCTCCTGGCCAAAATGCACTAATGCTCAAATGAATGATTGCGATACTATCTGCGAAACTCCAGATTCTGACTTTTTAACCCCAGAGCAAGAGGGGTGTTTTCAGGATTGCCTTATTGAAAGAAAGTGCAGGGAAGTTCTTGAGATGGACATTGGATAATTATTAAATTAATTTAAGGTTTTTTCATAGCAAAGAACCAGCGCTTTTCACTGCCATATCTTGGATCGCACCTCCATATTTTTTCAAAATATTTCAAACCATATTTATGCTCCGGACCGAACCAGGGATCCCAGAAATAAATATTTTTACTGTCAATTTTTCTGAGGACAGAAAGATGGGCTATTTTATTTTTTGGGGAGAAGTATAATATTATAATAATAAATCCTTTCTTTTGGTACTCCTTTAAATCTTTAAACGTAGAATTCCTCATTGATATATAATTCAGCTCAAATTTTTCTGCAACAGCTCCAAGATCCTTATACCATGTGCCGCTAACTTTGTTTGTTCCAAGTAATTTTGCCAATTGCTTTTCAGATCTTCTAATTCCGAAGAATTCCAAAGCCATGCGCATAGCTGCTGCTCCGCACGTATATTTTGTCTCCTGCTTGTAAAATTGAAATGTCATGGCTAATTCTAATTATTTTCAAATATAAGCTTTTCTAAATACATGAAATTTAATCTTTTTCTCAGTCATTCTACAATCTTCCCAGTGTGACTTTCAACTGCAGGTTGTTGAGGAGGTACTACTTTCCCATAAAACACCCTAATAGTATTCTCATCTATCTTCAAGACAGACGGATCATAAACATTATCCTCTTGGAAAACTTCAATTGGTTCACTAAAATCAAGACCATCAGATGATTCTAGATAATAAATTCCCTTAGGAACTCTTGCAAATCTTTCATCTATGGAAGCTGCAAATAAAATATATTTATCTCTAATTTTAACTAACGAAGGATCCACTAAATTTTCAACTCTAATTCCTTGCTCTTTTACAAAATTTAGACCGTCTGAAGATATAGCTGATCCAATCCCGTGCTGCATTTCTGCGGCAGTCACATAATATAATCTTACTCTGCCGTCTGGAAGAGTTATTGCGTCTGGGACAGATGCCCAGCCATTATCTCCATTAGTCTCTGAATCAATTCTAAGCCCTTCTTTTTGAAAATTTAATCCATCTGAAGATACAGCAGAATAGATTTTGTGTATTGATTGTCCTGGCCCGGGATTTAAACTATTCGCGCCTTTGTAGTACATTCTAATTTTTTCATTTGGAAGATCTACAATAGTTGGATCGCAAACTTGTAATTCAAATCCTGTCCCTGGTGAAATCCTTACTCCTTGCTCTTTGGTAAATGTTATGCCATCCTTGGAAACTGCAGATAATATTCCTTTACTATTACAGTAATACAAACGAATATTTCCATCCTTCAACATATGCACAAAAGGAACAGATCCATCTACAATTCTTGAGCCAATATCTTTCTCCCAGGAAAATGACAACGCTTTTATAGCTGGCTCATTAGGAATATTATTAGTTTTAGAGATTAAATCTTCAGGCTTTTCAGAAAATGTTTCTGGTTCAACTACAATTTCCTCTGGTGTCTTTTCAGGTTCAACTACAACAGTTGATGATTCAGATGGAAATTGACAGGCAGATACAAAAATAACCAATAGCATAGTCAATAAAATTATTCCATGTTTCATAATTAGAATCATAATTAAGAACTATATAAAGACTTACAGATTTGATTGTTAAAGTATTTTCAAAATAACCCCAACATCTAAAATAACAGAATGAAACTCTCACTCGTCGTTCGTAGAAATATCCCACTAGGTTTAGCCACTAAAAATTATTGTGTATAAATCGGTGTTAGTTTCTCCGACTGTAATGAGAACGAGGATTTCGAAGAAAGCCGGATAGTCAGATTTCGCCGAAAACCTTATAAATATGTGAACCACATAAAATACATAAATAAGTAAAGGTGATAAATATGGGAAATATGACATTATCTGTTCCAGATGATCTGCATAAGATTATGGATAAACATAAAGACATAAAATGGACTGAAGTAGCAAGACAAGCTATGTGGGAAAAAGCGAGAAAATTAGAGCTTATGGATAAACTTTTAGCAAAAAGTAAGCTGACTGAACAAGACGCAGAGAATATAGGAAATAAAATAAAGCATGGAATCGCAAGAAGGCACGGTCTTGTGAAATGAAAATCCTAGTGGATACAAATCGAATAATAGCTGCTTTGGTGCAGGAAAGCACAACACGAGATATATTATTTGATGAAAATTTTGAGTTCGCAACACCAGATTATACAATGATTGAAATAGAAGAACATAAGAGAGAGTTAAGGAAGAAGACAAAATTGACAGATGAAGAATTCGAAATTTTGCTTACTCTAATTTTTGAGCGAATCAAAATTATTCCAAAATCAGAATATGAAGATTTTCTAGATGAATGTAAAAGCCTAATAAGTGATCCTGATGATATATCCCATCTTGCTGCTTGTCTCGCAATTAGAGCAGAAGGAATCTGGGCACATGATCCCCATTTCAAGGAACAGCATAAACTTAAAGTATTTACCAATATTGATATGCTTAGGATGAGCGGAAAGGCGAAATCGGATTGAAACTAATTCTTGTTAAACTCTTTTTCCATACAAAATGTGGGAAAATTGCGTTCGCAAAGTTCGAAAACCCGCTGTAATCTATTTCAAAATATTTTGCGGTAATAAGAGAAAGGATTAAATAGTAATTTCTTATAAAACTACATAGAATGAAAAAAGAGATGTTATTTGCTTTATTAGTATTTTCTTTTGTGTTAATTAGTGGTTGTACACTTATAATCTCTGATGAAAAACCAGAAGAAATAGAAGACGAATTACCAGAGGCGGAATCTATTGGTCCTGGTAGTTGTATAAGAGAAGAATGTCCTGCATACTGTGAAACAAATCAAGCAGATTGCGAAAAATGGTGCAAAGAAAATCCAGAACTCTGCGAAGAAATATTAGAGAAGCTTAATCACAAACAATCTATTACAGGAATAAGCCCAGAAGAATGCCAGAAAGATGCACGAAAATGCCTAGATTTTTGTGAAAAAAATCCTGGTGTTTGTCCAGAAGAACACGTAAAAAATCTGAGAAGCGGCATAGGGGGTCTCTTAGACATCATGAGCATCACAGGACCAGGCGGATGTCTCGGTCCAGCATGTCAGCAATATTGTCAGCAAAGGATGGAAGAATGCCAAAATTGGTGTTTGGAAAATCCAGACGCAACTTTTTGCAAAATTCTCTCTGGAGAATTAACACCTGGAGGAGGAATGGAGGGATTTCCTGGAATGACAGGAGAAGTTCAGCCAGTAGAACCCCAAACAACAGCAATCACATTTGCCAAAAGCGTCAATGTAATTTCTGACGCATTCACTGAGCAAGACATTCTGAAAGCAAAGCAACTTGGCGCAAACATGATAACAATGTGGCCTGCAAGACAAGTAAAAAATGATGAATTTACTTTCACTCCAGAAAGAATAGCTGGAAT
>JACPNG010000023.1 GCA_016185605.1 Candidatus Woesearchaeota archaeon | reverse complement strand
TCGTCAATGATTTTGGAACTTCTTCTATCACGTTGAATTTTTTCAGATTCTTTAGTATGTGCCTGTCTAATATTGCCAGATTTCTATATCCAATATTTCTTAGGAAATGAGAAGATTCCTTATATCCGTATCCTTTTATATTATTGACTAAAAACTCCCTTAATTCACCTGAATCTTTAATTTCTTTTATTTTTTCCATGATTAAATCATATTTTTCCTTTGCCTCCAGCAGATATTTGGATTTATTATTGCTGAATCTTATATTTTTTAATAGTTTTACTGGATTAAGATTATATGAATTTTTAAAATCCAATCTTTTTAATTCTTGTATACATCTATCAGCTGCCTTTGCACTGGTCTGTGGCGTCAACAAACAAAAACACAATTCATAGAATATCTCTTCTTCCTTAATATTCTTAAAATCATCCAATCTGGATTTTATAATCTCTTTTTTTCTGCTGTATTCTTCCAATAGTTCTCTCATTTTAGAATTATACCCATATAATTTAATATAAATCCCTTGAAACAATAACTATTTAAATCTTATTGGCTAAATAGAACTATATTTTTATTCTCTTAAGTAAAAGAAAGATACAATTAAACCAATTACAAAAAATAGAAGTCCTATCCAACTAGAAGCACTTAAATTAGAAGAACTAGCAACAGCAAATCCAGTTATACTAATGGATGAGAAAACTAAAGATAATCCAAAACTGAGAGCAACTACTACCACAGCAGTTTTACTTTCTAATCCTTGGAGACCTTTCCATTCTCCTTTAACAAGTTTTGATAGTCTTCTTTCTTTTCCCTCTAATCTTCTTAACCAATCATTAAAATCTTTAATCGTTTCTGCATTAGTTTCTATAGTATGTAAAGTATCAATCGCTTTTTTATAATCAATAACTGCTTTTTCTGGATCTTTAGATTTAAGCCTATAGTCGCCTGCCTCTTCAAATTTTGAAACAGCCTCTCCCCTTATAAGCAACTTTTTGCTATAACTTTTAATTTCTCCAAGTTCTTCAAGTTTTTCTGCTTTATTTTCATATGCCTTTCTATCTAAGTATCTCTTAGCAAATTTTCCAAGTTTTTCCATAGACTTTATTATCATTTTACAATTAATAAAGGTTTTTCTGATTAAGCTTCGAAATACTCAAAAAGTTATAATATAAAGAAAGTTAGTTAATATGAAATATATTTTCCAGTATATTCGTAGCGGACAGCGGACAACCACCCTCGTCAGGTTTATAAAGCTATTTTAACAAATTAATTAAATTCTGAGATGATAACCTATAAGGACAAGCCCAATGATGAGAATGAACTATTTAACATATTGCATCCTGTAGTAAAATCATGGTTTAAGAATAAATTCAATACATTTTCCCTGCCGCAACTATATGGGGTAATGGAGGTCCACTCCAGAAATAATGTTCTTATATCTGCTCCCACAGGAGCTACTAAAACTTTAACAGGATTTACAGCAATAATAAATGAGTTAATTGATTCTTCGTTAAAGGGAATTTTGGAAGACAAAGTATATTGTGTATACATTTCTCCATTAAAGGCATTGAACAACGACATCCAGAAAAATCTGCTTGAACCTCTGGAAGAAATGGAAAAAATCTATGATAAATTACATATAGATAAAGTAGCCAAGAAAAATCTCGGAATTAGAATAGCTGTAAGAACAGGAGACACAACACAAAAAGAAAAATCATATATGTTAAAAAATTCCCCCCACATTCTAATAACAACCCCAGAGTCATTGGCTATATTATTAAATTCCATAAAATTCAAGGATTACTTAAAAGATGTCCAATGGTGCATTATAGATGAGATACATGCATTGGCAGATAACAAAAGAGGAGTACATTTATCTTTAAGTCTGGAAAGATTGCAAAAATTAAGCCCTGGAATGACAAGAATAGGGTTAAGTGCTACAATTTCTCCATTGGATGAAATCGCAAGATTTCTGGTTGGAAATGACAGAAGCTGTAAAATTATAGACACACAATTCCTAAAGCAACTAGACTTAAAAGTAATCTCTCCAGTAGATGATTTAATTGATACTTCTCATTCATATATGCATCATGAGATGTATAAATTATTGGATAAATTAATACAAGAGCATAAAACAACATTAATATTTACAAATACAAGATCAGGAACAGAAAGGGTTGTACATTACCTAAAAGAAAAATTTCCGAAGAATTATACAGAAAATATCGGAGCACATCACGGCTCATTGTCAAAAGATCACAGATTGAGATTAGAGGAAAGATTAAGAAAAGGGGAACTAAAAGTTGTTGTTTCTTCTACTTCATTAGAATTAGGAATTGATATAGGTTATATTGATTTAGTAATCTTATTAGGAAGCCCGAAGTCTGTAGCAAGGGCATTGCAAAGAATTGGAAGATCAGGACATCAATTGCATTCTGTAACAAAAGGAAGGATTGTTGTTTTGGACAGGGATGATTTAATAGAATGCAGCTTATTATTGAAATCAGCAATAGAAAAGAAAATTGATAAAATTCATATTCCGACTAATGCATTGGATGTTTTATCCCAGCAGATATTTGGAATTGCAATTTCCGACCAGATTAATATAAATGACTTGTTTAATCTAATAAAAAAATCATACTGCTACAAAACATTAAACAGAAAAGACTTTAATGAGGTTATAGAATATTTAGCTGGAAAATACACTTCATTGGAAGATAGGCATATCTATGCTAAGATATGGCATGATGAAGAAACTGGAATGATTGGAAGAAAAGGAAGGTTGGCAAGAGTTTTGTACATGACTAATATAGGAACTATTCCAGATGAGGCTCATGTCTTGGTTAAAGTAGGAGAACAAACAGTCGGAACAATAGATGAAGCATTTCTTGAAAGGCTAAGAAGAGGAGACATATTTGTCCTTGGCGGAAACACTTATGAATTTAAATTTTCCAGAGGAATGGTTGCCCAGGTTCAAGCTTCTGTTGATAGACCCCCTACTGTTCCGTCATGGTTTTCTGATACACTACCATTAAGCTTTGATTTGGCTTTGGAAATACAAAGATTCAGGAAGTTAATGGAGCAAAGATTTTCAGCAAAACATCCAAAGAAAGAAATTATTAAGTTCATCAATGAATATTTATATGTAGATGATAATTCAGCCAATGCAATCTATAATTACTTTTATGAGCAGTTTAACTTTTCTGAGATTCCCCATGAAAACAAGATAGTAATTGAGAATTATATAGATGAACATGATAGAAAATATATAATATTCCATTCATTGTTTGGAAGAAGGGTGAATGATGTATTATCAAGAGCATTAGCTTATGCAGTCTATAAAACCCAGCACAGAGATGTAGAATTAGGAATAAATGACAATGGATTTTACTTGGCATATGAAAAGAATGTCAATGTGATGAAGGCCTTATCATTGCTGAATTCTAAAGAATTAAGAAGAATTCTTGAATTAGCTATTGACCAGACAGAAGTTTTGAAAAGAAGATTCAGGCACTGCGCTATGAGATCATTAATGATACTTAGAAGCTATAAAGGCAGGACAAAAAAAGTAGGAAGACAGCAAGTAAGCTCAATGATCTTATTAAATGCTGTTAAGAGAATATCTGAACAGTTTATTATCCTAAAAGAAGCAAGAAGAGAAGTCCTAGAAGATTTGATGGATATTGACAACTCAATTAATGTCATAAAAATGATAGAGGATAAAAAAATAAAGTTAAAAGAAGTTCAAACAAGAATTCCAAGCCCCTTTGCCCTTAATTTGGTCATGCAGGGATATGCTGACATATTAAAAGCAGATGACAAGGTTGAATTTTTAAAAAAAATGCACCAGCAAATTCTTGCTAAAATTAGTTTAAAGCATTAATATTTTAAGTAATATTTATATACTATAATATATAATTGATTCTATGATAAATTATCTTTATCCCTATCAGATGATGTTTTCGCCATGGTCTGTGTTTGGACCGTTATTCATATTATTATTAGCGTGGAGCATAGTATGGAAGGGAATTGCCTTGTGGAAAGCTGGAAGAAATAATCAGCAATATTGGTTCATTGCTTTGTTGATAATTAACACATTTGGAATATTAGAAATTATTTACTTGGCATTCTTCCAGAATAATCTTAATCCAAGGATAATAAAAAATCCAAACATTGTTATGAAGAGTTCTAGAGTTACAAGAAAGAGAAGAAGATAATCTCTAGAAAGATATTTAAATTTAATGAGTTGCTTATTTTTATGCCATTATATTTAACAGAGACATTAAGAGAACTTTGGTCAGAGAGATTAGGAAATGAAGTAGGAATATACTGCCAAGGTTGCGGTACAGAATTAACTAAAAAAGGGGGAGATGTTTCTGCTTCTGGTGGAGTTTATTGCGATGATAAGATAGAATGTGCAGTAGCAAGAACACGTGATTCTTTATCACTTACTGCTGGACCATCAATTATATATTATTTTGTTAGTCCTAATAGGCTACAAAGATTAGTTGAGAAAGGAAAAGTAACTAATTTTGGACCTTTGGAAAGAAAAACTGTTTCAAATTAATCTTATTCTAAAAATCCCAGGGAAAACATAATTGATATTCCCAAGATAATGGCTATAAACTGCACAACTGAGTTTCTTGGGCTTGTTTCTTTATGCAGTTCCGGAATTAAATCCGAGCCAGCTATATAAATAAAACCTCCTGCTGTAAATGATATCAAAAATGCGCTGAATCCAGAGATATTTGAGCCAACTAATATAGCAATTACAGCACCAAGAATTGCTAAAACAGCTGAGACGAAATTATAGAATAATGCTTTTGTTTTTGTCAATCCTGCATGCAATAATACCCCAAAATCTCCAATTTCCTGAGGAATCTCATGAAGTATGACAGCTAATGTTGTGGCTATTCCCAAAGGAATATTAACTAAATAACTTCCCCCTATCAGCAATCCATCTATGAAATTATGCAATCCGTCCCCTATTAGATTAATGAAAGCAAATGGATGGGGGTGTTTTTTGGATGTAGGAATATGGCAGTGCCTCCAATGTATAAATTTTTCCAGTACAAAAAAAGTCATGATTCCAAATAGAATATACAATGGCAGTTTAATTCCCAAGCCGTCTTCAAAAGCTTCTGGAATTAAATGTATAAAAGCGTCCCCAAATAAGGCTCCTGCTGAGAAACTTACTAAAAACAACAATGAGTTCTTTAGATGATCTTCTTTCAAAAAAAGAGTAAGTACTCCTATTAATGACAATATACTTACTATTAATACGCTTATTACTGAATAAAGCCAGACATTTAGCATATTGACTAATTAATAGCATAATTTTTAAAGTTTTTCAAATATATCTTATTATGGAACTAGGGATTGTTATACTTAAGCAAGAATTTGAGCAAGATAGTTATTTTTATCTCCCAACAGCATATAAGTGGGTCTATGAGTTTTATGAGAAACATGTTAAAGAGTTTAGCATCGAATTCTTGGGTGGCAGATATGGGATTAGTGATGAAGAGTTGGATGAATTTATGAAAAGAGCAGAAAGAATAGTATCAAAACATAACAGAGATGGAACAGAATTAACTAATGAGGATTTAGAATATATTCTAGAAAATTCTACGGTTGATTAGGCTGGATTATTCCTAATCTTATTGTTGTTGTTTTTCCGTCATTTGTAGGCACAGTTAAAGTAACAAATCCTTGGTTATTTAACTGCTGGATCATCTGCTGCAATATAAGATTATTTGCGTCTTGTACCCCCTGCCTGTAAGATTCTAATAGTCTTTGCTGTTCTGCAGCTGCTTTTTGCTGCTGATTTCCATTGTAAAAGTCAACTGAAATATAAACAATAGAAATTATCAGCAGAATCAATAGGATGAAGCTTTTTTTATCCCTTAATATGCTTGTCAAAAAATTCATAATTATTGCTTTATCCACTATTTTATAAACTTTATTGTTGTTTCATATATGATAGCTTAAAATACTCTTTTATTGCAGGCGTGAATTCTTTAGGATTTTCTTTGAGCTGTTTTTTTATCTCTTCAGGTGAAAACCACTTAATTTCTTCAACTTCACTTTCTTGTATCTCAAATTCATCAATCTCTTTGTCAATATTTAGTGTGTACCATTGAATAAAGTGGTGATACTCATTATCAACTTTTACTTTTGGACCAAGTTTAGGTTTTATGTTCTTGAGTCCAAGTTCTTCTTCTGCTTCTTTGATTATATTGTTTCTGTAAGTTTCTCTTTTTTCTACAGTTCCAGCAACAGCAGGGCCCAACTTTCTTGGATGATGAGATTTTGTATGATGCCTTCTTGCAAGAAGAATCTCATTATGAGAGTTAGTAATCCATAATGCAGAAACACGATAAATATCTTCTTTACTTAAACTACCCCTATCTTTATAATCAATAATTTCATCATTCTCATCTACAATAACTATTTTTGATTTCATCTTAAAACTAAATCAGATAAAAGCATATATATTATAAATCTTATTACTTTTTAGAAATTATGAATATTTCAGATAATTTAGAGATAATAGACTTAGCTTTATACCTTAAGAAAGAGAAAATTATAATTATATCAGATATGCATCTTGGCTATGAAGAAGCCTTGAACAAGCAAGGGATATTAATCCCAAAATTCCAGTTCAAGGAAACTTTGGAAAGATTGACTAAAATATTCTCCAAGGTTAAAGCTGATAAGATAATATTAAATGGAGACTTTAAGCATGAATTCGGAACTATTTCTGATTCTGAATGGAAAGATATTCTTAAGATAATGGATTTTTTCATTGAGAGATGCAATGAATTGATACTTATTAAGGGAAATCACGATACTATTTTAGACCCAATAGCCAAGAAAAGGAACTTATCAACTAAGCTTTATTATAGGATAAACGATTATTATATATGTCATGGAGAGGTTATTCCAGAAGATATTGATTTTAATCTTTCTAAAACTATTATTATAGGACATGAGCATCCTGCTGTTTCTATTAAGTCAAAAACAAGAAGCGAATTGTATAAATGTTTTTTAGCTGGAAATTTTAAAAATAAAAGTTTAATAGTTATTCCTTCCTTTAATTTAGTTACAGAAGGAACAGATGTTTTAAAGGAGAGATTACTTAGCCCTTTTCTACATGATAATTTAGATGATTTTGAGGTTTATGTTGTTTCTGATAAGATTTATAAATTTGGGAAATTGAATAACTTGAGATGAAAACAATATATATTATCCATTCCAGAGATTTCGATTTCAAGAATGAGTTATACAGTCCAATTAGAAAAAGCCAGTTAAATAAACAGTATAATTTTATTTTACCTCATGAGAAAAATGATGAATTATTTGATTCAAAAGAATTATTCAGGAATGGATGCGATATTGTTATTGTAGAATCATCATATCCAAAGATTGGAGTTGGAATAGAAGTTGGATGGGCAGATGCTTATAACATTCCAATCGTAGCTATTTATAAAAAAGGCTTTAAGATATCAAGTTCTATGGAATTCATAAGCAAAGCAATAATAGAATATAATTCTTCAAATGATATGATATCTAAACTAAAAGAAACACTTAAGAGAGTTTAAGATAAATAATTTCATGTGGTTAATATAATTTTCCTTCTTCAATCTTCCATTCTAATTTTTGACCTTCTTTTAAATTTTCTGCCTCAATTATTGGCTATGGTATTGTTACAACGTTGCTTTTTCCAACTTTCCTTAATTTTACAGATAGCAAATTTTTCTTTCGTGCCCTTTCTATCTCCAATGCTTTTTGTGCATCTAATGGGTTTATGATTTCTTCATTGCATTTACTGCATTTCCATCCTCTTACTTCTATTCCTTTCCACTCTGTTTTTATCTTATTCATATCTCTGCCACATTCACATTCTAATCTTAGATTTTCAAATTCCATTTTTATTCTTAATTATTTATCATAAATATTTCTTCTGTGTCCAATCTTTATAACTTTTAATATTTTATTTGTTTGATCAACATCAATAATCAAACGATAATCTCCAACTCTTAATTTATACCCATTTATCTCTTCAAGATGCTCAAGAAATCTAAATGGGTCTTCCTTGCATTGCTGGATCTTGCTCCAAATTCTGTCTTTAATATTCCTTTCGAGCTTATTTAGAAAGTTTAAGGCTTTCTTCTCAAAAATAAGGATATACATTTTTTTATAAACCAAGAATTTTCTTAGCTTCATCTTCTGTGTAGAATTCGCCTTTTTTAATTCTCTCTCTGGCTTCTTTTATCTCAATTATTGTCTTTTGACTGAGTTTTGGTTCTTTTTCAGTTAATTTAGCCAAATAAATCAATTTTCTTACTAATTCATCATAGCTTTCGTTTTTATACTGTTTAAAATGGTCTAATTCTGTTTTCGTTGATTGATTAACCCTTATTGTTGTTTCCATATACAATTGTATACTTATGTATATTTATAAGTATTTCGTTTTTAATTTATAATTTAAGACCTTCTCTAATTGCCTTCCTCAGTTTTGGATTTGTGTTATGAATCCATGTAATGCCTTTCATTGTTACTGCTATTTTATTGCTTTCTTCAAGATATTCAAGAATTAGCTTAAGAACATTATGATTTATCTGTCTTGGAAGTTTTCTCTTCAACTCTGGAATTGTGATTACGCTTTCTTCCATATTCTTTAGGGTTTCTTCTACCATAAATACAGTATTCAGATTAGGGAAATGCTCTATTTTCTTTTTTTCAATTAATTCTGACATTTTAATAAATAATTATTATTAACTCATAACTATTTAGTATTAACTTATATATAAATATTTCGCTTTTAATTTATAGTTCAAGACCTTCTCTAATTGCCTTCCTAAAGTTTTTTCTTTAATTCATCCCAGGAAATGACTTTTGCCCAATTCAATAAAGGAGGATTGCTCAAAATCATTTCTTTCTCTTTTGGATTTCCAGAATAAGTATCAACAGCTTCTCTTAATATCTTTACTTTATATCCGCGAAATCTTAGTTCTTGTGCTGTACAAAACACACAGCAATCAATTGTTAGTCCAATAAGGATAACTTCATCTACATTTTCTGGCTTGCCAATTGTAGAGTTTAACCACTTTGTAAAAGCTTTAGTATCCTGATAAGGAAGCCCGGGTTTTTTATCTGGATTCCCAATATTTTTTCTAGTCCATATTGGAGAATTCATACATTTTATCCAAACGTTTTTCAGTTTTATATCTTTAGGAAGTTCAGATTTATAGCCTTCTTCACCTGGACGGGTAGAATCATCTAAATCCCCAGGACGAGGTTGTCGATAGTCTGAAATAATCTCAGCAACTTTAATATTATTTTTACGGAAAAATGGTACAAGAGTATTTTTTATAAAATCAACATTTTGGTGTAGTCTGTAATGTTTACCGCCTTTTGCACTGAATTCTTTCTGTAAATCCACTGAAATAATTCTAATATTGGGCATAATCTTGGATTCTTTATGGAATTTATATAACTTTTGTTAAGCGAGAATAGTCATCATCTGATATTCAATTGTACGTCTAAAGGGGGGTTTGAAAAATATGCTCTTACATCAAATTTAGAATCCATAAGCTCAATCATAACAAAATCTTTTCTCTTAATAAATTTAAAACCTTTTTTAGAAAGATATTTTTTCTCAAATTTAGAAAAGTTGGAAACAGTAAAATCAGCATCTCCAAGTTCTGGTCGAGTAGGATCGGGAATGCGGATTTTTAATAGTTTCAAAACTCCTGAGACAGTTTGTAAGGGTTTAATATGAAAAATCAATCCAGTCGGAGTTTCTTCAATGACTTTCCCAATTTTTCTTGCAGCTTCAATCAATTCATTATATTCTTCTTTGCTTTGAGAAAAAATACAAGCATAATTGACAGGAGCATTCTTATCATTAATATGCTTATTCTTAAGAGCAGTGGCTTTCTCAACAATAATCTTTACTTTGACTTTCAAATCATTTGTATTCATTTATTAATCAAGTTAGAAAGCTATAAAAACATATCCAACTATAAATTCTTATGGCAGAAATATCTAATAAAGAATTAATAGAAAAAGCTAAATCATTAGTGAAACCAAGAAAAATAGCACATGGATTTACAGTTGGTGATGTTGGATGTGCATTGGTCACAGATAAGGGCAATATTTATCTTGGTGTATGTATTGACACTACTTCTGGAATGGGATTTTGTGCTGAACATAGTGCTATTGCAGCCATGGTTACTAATGGTGAGCATAAGATTAAGAAGATTGTAGCAGCTACAAAAAATGGTGTAGCTTTAGCCCCCTGTGGAAGATGCAGAGAGTTTATACATCAAATCCATAAAGATAATTTAAATACAGAAGTAATTATAGGAAAAAATAAAACAGTCAAACTTAAAGATTTGCTTCCATACACTTGGGATGAATAATAAACAAATGAAACAGAAAATATATTTATTGGACAGCAATGGGAATAAAATTTGTGGAATACTCTCTTCTAATAAAAGAACATCTTCAATAGTAGTAATGTGCCATGGTTTAAATTCTGGAAAGGATAGTTCAACAAATTTAGCTTTGGAAAAAGTATTTCTCAAGAATAATATTGATGTGTTAAGATTTGATTTCTTTGGACATATGGGGAGTGAAGGTAATGTTGAAGATAGAAACATTGAGAAGTTTGTTGATGATATTTTGAAGTCTATAGAATATCTAAAAAAGAAAAATTATAAGAATATTGGATTATATGGAGCAAGTTTTGGTGGGGTAGCATCTGTAATTGCTGTATCTAAAACTTCTGATATAAAAGTTATGGCTTTGAAAGCAGCAGGAATGGGACGGACATCAAGAAATATAGATAATTATAAAGAAGATTTTAAAACAAAAAGCTGGATTAAAGCAGGAAAGAAGGTTAAGATACCTACTTTAATTATACATGGAACAAAAGATGAAGATGTGGAAGTTAAATTTGGAAAAGAACTAGCAAAATCCATAAAAAATAGTGAGTTAAAATTGTATAAAGGTGCAGATCATAGATTCTCAAAAAAAGAAGATTTTGATAAAATGGTTAAAGATGTATCTGAATTTATAATGAATGTATTAGCTTAATAAAATAAGTGCTTCATTAGCATAGAATCTTACATTATCTTTTAGTTCTTCATTATCTAATTCTTCTTTAGAGAACCATTTACACTCTTCTGTTATCTCTTTATCTGAAAGTTTTAATTCATCAGAAAAAGATTTGGCAAAATAAACAAGAGTTACATGCTCATGATTATCATTTATTCTATGCCTGTTAAGATATATTGGAGGAATTAATTCTTTGTAGTTTTTATCAGAAGGATTGGGAATATTTACTGGAGAATATAATTCTATATCTAATCCCACTTCTTCTTTAACTTCTCTAATTGCCGCTTCATTTGGGTCATCTTCTAGTTCTATATGTCCTCCAATACTTAACCATATTTTATATTTATCATGTTTTCTTAATAGAACTTTATTGTTATATACAATAAATACTTCTACAGTAAAATCAATTTTATCATGAATATGTGGCATTTTTATTTAATCATTCTATTAATAATCTCAGCAGCCTTTCTTCCGTCAACTTTTCCTTTATATTCAGACATAACCAACCCCATAATGGCATTAAATCCTAAATCTTTCTTCTCCTTAACAATCTTCTCTATCTCTTTAATTAACTCCTTACCATCTATTATTTTATAATTATTCAAACTAATTTTTTTTCCTTTACTATCTTCTAAAAATATCTCGAAAATAGAATTCTTAGAAATCTTATCAAGATTAAAAGCCTCAAAAACATCAATAAATAATTTATGATTAAACTTATATTCAATATTATGCTTTCTTCTTAATTCTTTAGGAACAGATAGTATAGTTTCAGCCAAAAATCCAGAATACTCTTTTTTTATCTTGGAAGCAACATCTAAAAACAAATTATAGTATCCTTCCTTAATAATATTAACGCTTTGTTCTGGAGAAATATCATAATTCTTCTCAATCTCCAAAGCTTTTTCAACTATTAACTCTGGAAGTTTTATAGTAGTTAATTTTTCTTTAGTAATCCTTATAGGAGCTATATCAGTTTCTGGATATAATCTAGCAGCCCCTGGCAATGGCCTCAAATATTCTGTAGAGCCGTCTGGATTAGCTCTTCTTACTTCTGATTTAATCTCTTTTAATTTTTCTAACCTTAAAACTTCACTTTCAATAACCTTGGGCATATATCTCAAATCCTGGAATCCCTTAATCTCAATTCTTCCTTTTCCAAGAATAGATAAATTAACATCCTGCCTTATACTTCCAATTCCTCTTTTAACTTTATTAGTGCTTCTTAATATCATTCCTATTATAGAAGCAACTTCCCTGGCATGCTCAGAATCTTTTATACTAGAGTCTGTATCTATCTCAACTAAAGGAACTCCTAATCTATCTAAGCTATATTCTACATAATCATTTTCATCTATTTTCTTGGCAGCTTCCTCTTCCAAGTAAATAGTAGGAATCTTAACTATTCCTTTAGAGGTATTAATATAGCCATTAGTAGCTATTAACATTGTCCTTTGAAACCCCGAAACATTGCTTCCATCAATAACAATTTTCCTCATTACATTGATTTCATCTACAATATTAGCTTTGAACAACAAAGAAATCTCCAAAGCAATATCCAAAGCCTCTTTATTAATATCATGCGGCGGACATTCATCTAATTCCATTAAACAAGATGATGAATTTCTAACTTCATAAGAAAATTCTTTGCCTTTTTCTATTTCATGTGAGGCAGCTATATCAATCTCTCCCAATTCTCCTTCTGTAGCCCTTAATTTTCTTTTTATAATATTAGTTGCTTTATTTGGATCATTTACTAGAGAAGGGCATGAACAGAATAGCTTATGGGTTTCCAGCTGTTGATGAACCTCAATTCCTGCCTTGAACTTTAGATTTTGATAGTCAACCATTTTATTCCTTAATCTCACTTCTTATCCAGTCAAAGTACTTTTCATTTGAACTTACTGGAATTTTTATAATGCATGGAATAGTATAAGAATGTATCTTCTCAACTTCTTTTTTAACTTTTTCATATTTCTTTTCTGTTGTTTTGGCTATTAAAATAAACTCTTTTTCATCTGCTATTTTTCCTTTCCAATGATAAAGGCTGTTTATATTGCTATAAATATTGGCACAGGCTATTAATTTTTTATTCAGTAAATGCTTGGCTATTTTTTTAGCTTCCTCTTTAGTTGGATTTGTTATATAAACTAAAATGAAATTATTCATAATAAGGAGTATCTAATTTTGTATTTAAATATTATTAGAAAGAACGAAATTTACTTCGAAAGGTTTAAAAGGAATCTTTCAGTTAATATTAGTATGAGATTGCCGGGAATATTGGGAGGCCTTGGGCCTGAAACAACTGCAAAAATTTATCTAGCCTTGGCTATGCAGAAGATGTCTAAGGACTATCCCTGGCGTAATTATTTCTAATGTTTCATTTCCGAAGTATTTAGAAAAGGAAATAATAGAAAAGGATAAGGACTGTGAATTAATTCTGCCTTTTATTTTAAAGTCAGTTAAACAATTGGAATCGGCTAATGTTGATTTTATTGTTTTGCCATGTAATACTTTACATTCCTTATTACCAACTTTAAGAAAAAAATCAAGATTAAAATTTCTGGATTTAATAGAGGAAGTCTCTAAGAGAATAAATAAGGATTACGAAAAAATCGGGATTTTGAGCACTACAAAAACTAGGAATAGCAGACTATATGACAATCTTCTTGGAGATATTAAGATTATATATCCTAACAAAGAAGAACAAAAAGAAGTATCTAACATAATCATAAAGATTATCAGAAAAAAAGAAACCATCGAAGATAAAGAATATTTTGACAATTTAACAATGAAGCTAAAAAGACAAGGTGCCGAGATAATACTTCTTGCATGTACTGATTTAGCAAATTTGATCAATAACGAGTATACAATAGACTCCACTCAAATACTGATAGATTCTATAATTAAAGAAATGAGGAAAACCTAATTTATACTTAATATAATTGTAGAGAATTATCTATCTTTTCAGCCCAGTCATTTATTCCGCCTTTTAATGATCTAACATTATTGAAGCCTTTAGCCATAAAAATATCAACAGCCCTTAAACTTCTGTTTCCACTTCTGCAATAGAAAACAATATTATCATTTTGTTTTAAACCATCAATATTTCCCTGCAAAAGCTTGCTCATTGGAAGAAAAACATCATAATTTAACTTTGAAATATTAAGTTCAGATTCTTCTCTTACATCTACAAGAACAACTTCCTTATTCTTTAATTTTTCTTTCAACTCAAAAACATCAATTTCCTTTTCCATATTAATAATGAAAAACGGTTATTTATTTATCTTTCTATTACAAATACAATCTTTTCTTTTATTAATTTTAATTTCTCTAAACTTAGATTTTAAAGCATCATAAAATAATAATCTTCCACTAAGTATTTCTCCTTTATCCAATATAATCTTTAATGCTTCTGTTGCTTCTATAGTTCCAATAACTCCAGGCAATGAAGATAAAACTCCAGTTTCATTGCAATTTAGAATATTTCTTTCATCTTCTTCAATAAAACATCTGAAGCAAGGTCCATTCTTATAATTAAATACAGAAACCTGTCCTTCAAATTTAGAAATTCCACCATAGATTAATGGCTTGTTAAATTTTAAACAGGCATCATTAATTGAATATCTTGCTTGCAGATTATCAGTACAGTCTATAACTAAATCATAATCATTTATTAGTTCAATATTCTTATCATTTATTCTTATATTATGCAAATTTAATTTAACATTGGGATTTATGTTAAGAATTGATTCTTTGGCAGATTCTAATTTTGATTTTTTAAGATTTTTGACAGAATGTATTATCTGTCTTTGTAGATTGTTTTCTTCAACAGTGTCAAAATCCACTAATCCTAATGTTCCTATTCCAGAAGCAGCTAAGTATAATACACTTGGACTTCCTAATCCACCAACTCCAATTATTAATATCTTGGAATTTTTTAATTTATTTTGCCCTTCTTCTCCGATTTCTTCCAATACTAGATGGCTGTTATATCTTTGCAGTTCTTTCTTGGATAACATAATGGTTTTTCCGATGTTAATATTTATAAGCATTCACTACTCATTATAATAATGTATGACAATTACTTTATAATCGACATAGAAACATGCCCTTTAAACATTGAAGAATATCTGAGTTTAGAAGAGGAGGAAAGAACTAAATTATTAAATCCTATTGATTCCAAGATTATTGCTTTGGGAATTAGATATAAAAATCAGAATATTATCTTTATGGATGAGGATGAAAATAAAATACTTAAAGAATTCTGGAGTGAATGGAAAAGAATAAAAGATGAGGATAAAAATAATATTGTAGTCGGGTTTAATCTTAATAATTTTGACTTATCTTTTATTACTTCAAGAAGTTTCATAAATAATGTACAAATAGCTCCTTTCAATATAAAATTAACCATGGACTTAAGAGAAAAGATTAATGCATACAGATATGGAAAAACAAGAGGAAGGTTAGTTGATTATGGAAGGTTATTGGGATTGGAGATTTCCGATGTTGATGGAAGCAGGATAGCGGAGTTGTGCAAAGAAAAAAACTGGGAAAAATTGAGAGGATATTTGGCCGGGGATTTAGAGATAACAGAGCAATTGTTAAAAAGGGTAAAGGAGACAAACATAATTAATATAACAAGATGGTAAAATCAAAAAATTTTAATGAGATGTGGCGGATGGTTCTAGATGAAGGCGAGTTGCCTAGCTTTAAAAGAATGCGTTGGTTATTAAGTTATCTTCCTTCAAATCCAAGATGCAAAATATGCTACACGCCCTTTAGGGGTTTAGGTGCCCCAGTAATGAGGTTAATTTTTAATAAGCGCCCTTCTAATAAGAATCCCAATATTTGTAGTGCCTGTGATAATATGGCTAGAAATAATCCAGGAGGAGCAGAAATCGAATTATCCTTATTGTTTGCAGATGTTCGTGACTCAACCAAATTAGCGGAAGGCATGAGTCCTTCCGAATTTAGTCAATTAATGAATAGATTTTATTCAGCTGCTAATAAAATATTAGTTGATTATGATGCAATAATTGATAAGCTTGTAGGAGATGAGGTTATAGGACTATTTGTTAGGGGTCTTGCTGGACAAGAGCATGCTAAAAAAGCTATAGACGCTGCTGAAAAATTGTTAGAAGCAACTGGGAATAATACAAATAATCCTTGGCTGCCTATTGGTATAGGAATTAATACAGGAAAAGCATTTGTTGGTTCAGTCGGCTCTAAAGAAAATTTTATTGATTTTACAGCTTTAGGAGATTCTGTTAATACTACAGCTAGATTAGCAAGCAATGCAAGAGCTGGAGAGATATTAGCTACTGAGAATATCCTAAAAGCTGCGGGACGAAATAATAATTTATTAGAAAGACGCAAACTAAATTTAAAAGGAAAAAGTAAGCCAGTAAATGTTAGAGTAATAAGATTAAATAAATAAATTTATAATTATACTAATTTTAAGGCATCTGCTCAGGATCCCTTGTCACAATAAAGTTTTCATTCCAAGAGTTAATTTCTTTTATATCTTCCTGAGAAATATTAAAATCAAAAACATTAAAATTCTCCTCTATTCTTAATGGATTTCTTGATTTTGGAATCGAAATAATATTATTCTGCAATGCCCATCTTATTAAAACTTGAGCTGGAGTTTTATTATATTTATTAGCTATTTTAATTAGTTTAGGGTCATTTAATTTATTTCCCCTTGTCAATGGACAATATCCGACTAAATTTATTCCTTTTGAATTGCATAAGTCAAAAACATCTTTTTGCTGCCTGTATGGATTATATTCTACTTGGTCTACAGCTGGAATTATTTTAGCTGTTTTAAACAGTTCATTTAAGTGTCTTACTGTAAAATTTCCAACACCAATAGCCTTTGCTCTTCCATCTTCTAAAAATCTCTCTAGAAATTCCCATGTTTCATTTCTCTGGGGCATTGGCCAATGTATCATATACAAATCAACATAATCTGTTTGTAATTTCTTAAGACTTTCATTAAATGCTTTTTCAGGATTATCATGCATATCATTTCTTATTTTTGTTGTGATGAAAATTTCTTCTCTTGGTATTCCACTTCTCTTAATTGCTTTAGCTACATCTTCTTCATTTCCATACATTGCAGCCCCGTCAATATGCCTGTATCCAGTTTTCAAAGCATGATAAACTGCATTTTCAGTTTCTTTTCCAGGAGCTATCTGCCATATTCCAAATCCCACTATTGGAATTTTCACTCCATTATTCAATTTTATCTTAGAATTTTTGCTTAATTTCATAAGTCTGGCTAATATTAGATATTAATAAGGGTTTTGATATTAGCATAAGTTTTATAAATTTTTTTTAAATAGTTATATTATGCTTAGAGCAAGACAATATTCAGATAGAGAAGAGGAATTTCGTGTTTATGATCACGAGTCTGGTCAGTCGAGTGACGAATTGATAAGGTATGCTGTAGGAAAAGCCAAAGATAGGAATCAGAGAGATAAAATCAAGGCTATATTAAATTCGGCCGGTTATCAAAAATGTGTTAAGTATTTAACTCCTGCTCTAAGGGACCCATTACGTGCATGGTTTTTTAAGGATTTAATCATAGATTGGATATTCCGTGGGGATAATTCAGCTAAAAGAAATCTGATTGGGATAGCTATCCAGTCTTTGGGAGATAAAGAGAGTTTATGCGTTGAATGTCTTGAGGATATATTAATTCATTGCACAGAAGAATCTCTTTACATCACAAAAGAACATTGTTATGAGATTACAGGAATTCTTGTTGATAGATTATATAAAATAATCACCAAACCAGAGGTAGAAGAGGACTTATCAATTAGCTTTGACGAACATCTAGAAAACTATGAGGCTGATAAGAGACATAAGAAAGCAGCATCTAAATTATTATTGGAAATAGGTCATAAAGGACTAAAATCTCTAAGAAATCTT
>JACPNG010000024.1 GCA_016185605.1 Candidatus Woesearchaeota archaeon | reverse complement strand
CTTATCAAAGAATAAGATTATAGTGGAAAACTTTATATATATTATAATATAATATTTAAACAATGGATAGAAAGAAAAGGGGTGCGATAGAACTTTCTATTACTACAATAGTAGTAGTTGTTATAGGAGTCACACTATTGACTCTTGGACTGGTTTTTGTAAAAGGGATATTTGGAAAATTAACAACATTAAGCGATGATATTTTCGGAAAAAGTTCAACTATAATAGATACATTAACAATAGACACAAAATTATCAGTTTCTTCTTCAGTTAGTGTAGAGCAGGGCAGAACAACCACGTTTAAGGTTCAAGTGGGGCATGACGGGACATTAAGCGGGGCAAGAACATTTACTATAGAACTAACCCCTAGATTTCCAGCAGGTTATCCAGCTAATGTAGTGGAAGCAAAGGTTATATCTGAGCCTTCTGTTCAATTAAACGAAGGACAGCAAGCAACATTTGTCATCCAAGTTGCTACAACAACAAGTGCTCCTTTGTCAGCTGGATTAGGAAGAACCCCTGCTTACGGCTTGACTGTAAAAGCTGATAATCAAGTATATGCCACTTCAGCATTTATAATCAATGTTGAAAAGGGCAGAGGGCTATTCTAATTCTTAACATTTATATATAAACAGATTATAAACTAATTCTATGGCATTAAAAGTTTATAATACATTAACGAGAAAAAAAGAATTATTCAAGCCAAGAAAAGGAAAAAAAGTAAATCTTTTTGTTTGTGGGATTACACCTCAAGATTTTGCACACATAGGTCATGCTAAAACATACATTCAGTTTGACTTGGTTGTAAAATATCTAAGATATTCCGGATTTAAGGTATTTTACCTGCAAAATGTTACAGATTTGGATGATAAAATAATTGATAAATCCAAAAAAGAAAAAACAGATTGTAAAACCATAGCTAGAAAATATGAAAAAGAGTATCATAATGATATGGGTGCATTAAATGTCAATTGCGTTGATAAATTTGCCAGAGCAACAGATTATATTAGAGAAATAATAAAACAAGTAGAAACATTAATGGACAAAGGATTTGCTTATGGCATAGAAGATGATGGCATCTATTTTAATTTAAATAAATTCCCGGAATATGGAAAATTATCCGGCAGGACAACAGAGGAAGCAGAAGATTCTATATCTAGAATTGATGAAAGCAAAGAAAAGATTAATAGGGGCGACTTTTGTCTATGGAAGGTGTCTAAAAAAGGAGAGCCAAAATGGAAAGATCCTTGGTTTCATGGCGGACGTCCGGGGTGGCATATTGAGGATACAGCAATTACAGAATCATTCTTTGGGCCCCAATATGACATACATGGCGGATCTAGAGATTTAATATTCCCGCATCACGAGGCGGAAATAGCCCAGATGGAATCTGCCTCTGGAAAGAAACCATTAGTTAGATACTGGGTACATACTGGATTTCTTAATGTAGAAGGCAAAAAAATGTCTAAATCATTAGGCAATGTAATAATAATAAAAGATTTATTAAAAGAATATGATTCAAAATTAATAAGATATTTCTTTGTAGCTAACCATTACAGAACGCCGATAGACTTCTCTAAAAAATTATTAGAGCCGTATAAAAATAGTTTGCAGAGATTGAATGATTTTATTATAAGACTAAAAAACAGCAGAGAAAAAGACAATATTAAATTAATAGAGAAAACTAAGAATATATTTATTGAAGCAATGGATGATGATTTTGACACCCCAAAGGCATTTTCTATAATATTTGATTTTGTAAGGGAAGTTAATAAATCTGGAGGGGGCAAAAAAACACTGGAATTCTTGAAGGATATTGATTCCATATTTAATATTCTAACATTTGAAGAGGATAAGCTAGAAAAAGAAATAACTAAGCTAATAGAGAAGAGGGAAAAAGCAAGAAAAGAAAAAAACTATAAAGAAGCGGATAAAATAAGGGAAGAATTAAATGAAAAAGGAATTATTCTGGAAGACACCAAAAATGGTGTAAGGTGGAAGAAACTATGAAAACATACAAAAAAGTCCAGGCTGTTATCTATGACATTAAAGATAATAAGCTGTATTTTCTGATATTACATAGAGTTCTTAGGTGGAAAGGATGGGAATTATTAAAGGAGTCTTTGGAAAAAGGAGAAAATGTTAAAGGAGCATTATTAAGGGGGATAAAAGAAGAAACCAACTTAAAAAAATTTAAGATAGAAAAGAAAATTAAGCTAAATAAGAAAGTTATTTTTTATAACAAAGAAAAAACAGTCAAGAATATCATTTTGGATATATTCTTAGTTAGGGTTGATATGAAACAAAAGATAAGCTTGCATAAAAACGCAGTTATAGAGCATGATAAATATAGATGGGTTGACAGAAAAACAGCTGTAAAAATGCTCACTTTCAGCAATACAAAAGAAGTTATAAGAACTGTAGAAGTATAAAGAAAAGGTTTTTAAAGCCTTTTTCTAAAAGATGTTTTATGTCAATTTATGATAAAGAGCCAAATGAATTAATAGAGAAAGCTGCAATAGAATTAAAAAAAGTAATCAAGGCTCCTGAGTGGAATATATTCGTCAAGACAGGAGCGAGCAGGGAAAGGCCCCCTGAAAACAAAGACTGGTGGTATATAAGGGCGGCCTCAATATTAAGAAAAATCTATATCAATGGTCCAATAGGAACCCAAAAATTAAGCAAGAAGTATGGAAGCAAAAAAAATATGGGACATAAGCCAGAAAGATTTTACAATGGCTCTAAAAAAATTATAAGAACAATACTTCAACAGTTAGAGCAGCAGCAATTAATAAAGCAGGAATCTAAAGGGGTTCATAAGGGAAGAGTAATAACCCCTAAAGGAAAGGGTTTATTGGACAAAATAAAATGAATCTAGAAGAGATAAAAAGAAAAAAATTAGAAGAACTGCAAAACAAGATTTTTCAGGAGTCTCAGCAGCAAGTCCATGAAGAGATTAAACTGCAGCAGCAAATAGAATTAATAGAAAATATAGCAAAAAAATACCTAACAAGAGAGGCAATCCAAAGATACAGCAATTTAAAGATAGCTCATCCTGAAAAAGCCATCCAAGTCATTAGCTTGATTGTCCAGGCATCTCAGAGTGGGCAGTTAAATGAAAAAATTGATGATGTAAGATTTAAGGAATTACTAAAACAATTAGATGCTCCAAAAAAAGAGTTTAAGTTGAGGAGAGTTTAGATGGCAATTGGAGAAGTTTTTGATTCAATACTAGAAATTAGAAATCAAGCAAATTTAAATCCAGGTACAAAAATTAATTTAGAATTAAAAGTTATTGGTGTGAAAGATGGAGGGGGAGGTAATTGGATTGAATTGAAGGACGAGAGTAATTTTAGAATAAGAGCATTTTTAGGTAGAGAGATAAACGAAGAAATAAGAGAAGGTTCTACGGTCTCAGCAAGTGGAATTTATTTTAAAGGTGGTATTTATCATAGAGATTATATAAGAATATGTGAAATCTATGGAGTTGAATAAGGAAAAATGGCAATCAAATGGTTAGGAAAAAAATTAAGATTAGCTAAGAAAGCCAGACAGACAAAATGGGCTCCATTCTGGACAGTCCCAAAAATATACGGCAAGACAAGAAGAGTGCATCCCGGAAGACATACTGCTGTAAAAAGAAACTGGAGAAGGACAAAAACAAAAGCATAGGAGAAAAAATGGCAGACAATGAAAGATTATATGTAATTCCACTAAGAAAAGAATTTTCAAAAGTTCCAAGATATATGAGGACAAGAAAGGCTGTAAAAGCTGTAAGGGCATTTGCCCAGAAACATATGAAAACACAGATTGTAAAAATTGGCCCTTACCTAAATGAACTAATGCTAGCCAGAGGAAGAAAAAACCCTCCGCATAAAGTCCAAGTAAGAATAACAAAAGAAGAAGATAAGGATAAGAAACAAATATCAAGGGTTGAGTTGGCAACAATTCCTGTTAAAAGAGAAGAGGAAAAGAAGAAAAAATTAACAGAAAGGGTAAAGGAAGCTATAATAAAGAAGCCAGAGGAAAAGACATTAAAAGAAGAAAAAATAGAAGAGCATCTAAGAGAGGAAGAAAAAGAAAAGAAAGAAGTTCTAGAGCATGAAAAATTAGAAACTAAAAGAGAAGATCAAAAAGTAAAAGAAAAGAAATTACTGCCTAGAAAAAAAGAATTGTTTGTCCCTAAGTCTGGAAAGAGGGAAGGCGGAATGGGCAGAAACACAATGGGAAATTAGTTTTATTGCTTTTTCTGTAAATAGCAAAGATTAAAAGATAATAATAAATACAATCTATATGTCAAACAAGCTGCCATATGAAGAGATAAGAAGAAAGGAAATTACAAAGAAAAGCGCAAAGACATCCAAAGAACATGGCTGTTATCCTGACAAGAGAAATATTCAAGAATTAATAAGCCATGGAATAATTAATGTAAACAAGCCAGAAGGCCCTACCTCGCATCAAGTTTCTTCTTATGTCCAGAATATACTAAACATAAATAAATCAGGGCACTCTGGAACATTAGACCCAAATGTTACTGGGGTATTGCCTGTGGCAATATCCAAAGCAACTAGAATTGTGCAGGCATTATTAAAGGAAGGCAAAGAATATGTTGCTTTAATGCATATTCATAAAGAAGTTCCCCAATCTAATATCCATAAAGTAATGAAGGAATTTACAGGAAGAATCCAGCAATTACCCCCAATAAAGTCAGCTGTTAAAAGGCAGTTAAGAACAAGGGAGATTTATTATATTAATATTCTAGAGATACAAGGAAAAGATGTTTTATTTAGGGTTGGATGCGAAGCTGGAACATATATCAGAAAATTAATACATGATATTGGTCAGAAACTAGGAACAGGAGCCCATATGACTCAATTAGTTAGAACAAAAGTCGGGCCATTTAATGACAAAAACTGGCACACTTTACAAGATTTAAAAGATGCTTATGAATTCTATAAAGAAGGCAATGAAGATGAGATAAGAAAAATAATAATGCCTGTTGAATTTGCCATTCAGCATCTCCCAAAAATATGGATCCTAGACACAACAATAGACTCATTATGCCATGGCGCAGATTTATATTCCAGCGGGATCTCAAAACTAAATGATCAGATAGAAAAAGACAATGTAGTGGCAATATTAACATTAAAAGATGAGTTAGTCTGCCTTGGAAATTCATTGACAAATACAGATGATATGCTAAAAGAAAATAAAAAAGCAGTAAAAACAACCAAAGTTTTCATGGAAATCGGAAAATACCCTCAACGTATAAAAAATAATAATATTTGAAAAAGTATTTAAATTAAATCTATATAATAAGGGGTATGAAAAAGGGGATTTTTATATTAATTTTATTTATAATTACTATACCTTATGCTTTATCCCTTGATGTTACATTATCATCTCCTGTATTAGAGGGAAATAACGTCACATTAAAATGCACTGTAACATATTCTATAAGCGAAGGAATAAACAAATTGGATTTATGGAATGATGTAACAGGAACTTTCTCCTTAAATCAAAGTAATCTAAGCGAAATAACCTCTGGGGTTGAATATTCATTTGAAAAATTAATTGGATTAAGCGATAACACTTATTCATGGAACTGCAATGCATTTAACAGCTCAGATTCTGAATTTATGGCATCTTCAAATAGCAGTTTTACAATATCATCAAATAACCCTCCTTCAATAAGTCCAATAGGGAGCATAACAATAGACGAAGATATTCCATTTAGTATAATTTTATCAGATAATGTAAGCGATGACAATACTCTAGACTCAGATTTGAAGTTTACATTTACAAATTCAAATCCCTCTATTTTAGATATTACAATAGAAAACTCAACAAATAATCTGTCATTTTTCCCAATACTAAACAAAAATGGGCAGTCAACAATAAATATTACTGTATGGGATTCCTCATTGAATCAAAACTCAGATGAATTTATTCTGACAATAAGTTCAGTAAATGACGCCCCAACTAATAAAACAAATGCTTTAGACGATCTATCCTGGCTGAAGAATAAAAACGAGAGCATTGATCTAACAGATTATTTTACGGACCCAGATGGAGATTCATTAACTTATTACTCCTCAAATCCAGCACATGTTAATATAATAATTGACAACTCAACTGGAACAGCTATATTAGTTCCAGAAACAGATTTTATTGGAGAAGCTAATGTATATTTTATAGCATATGATAATGATTCTAACTTCACAAGCAATACAATAAATCTGACAATAAGGGATTCAGCAAAATTAAACTCAGCTCCGAAAATAGACTCTTATAACCCAGCAACATTAACTTTAGACCTAGAAAAAGACATCCAGCAGTCGTTTTCAATAACAAAATCAGATGCAGAAAATGATAATTTAACAGTGAGATGGTATCTAAACAGCAAATTAGTCAGCCAAGAAGATAGTTATACATTCAGCAGCAATGATCTAAAAACCCATAATCTGGAAGTGGTTGTCTCTGATGGAAGCTTGACAGATTCTGTTGAATGGCTTGTAAATATAAAGGAAAAATTTGAACAGTCAAACTTTACCCCTGTAATAACAAAAGAAGAAAAATGCGGAAATAATATTGTGGATGTAGGGGAAAATTGCGCCTCTTGTCCTAATGATGTTGTATGCAAGGAAGATGAAATATGCATCAATCAAAAATGCACAATAGAAAAAGAATCTAATATAGCTGTTATACTAATTGTGATAAGCATAATATTATTATTGGCAATAATTATTGCTTTTTATTTACATAAGAAGAAACAGCACGAGCTTGGATTAACTGAGCCAAGATTAAATGAAACTCAAAAGATGAAGTTAGTTCCTCCAGCTGACATAGAAGACTTTTATAAAGAGCCAAAGATTAAGCCGCAGATAGAAGTGAAAAAACAAAAAGACCGCAAAAGAACCAATATAGTAATCCTAAGGGCTTATATGAAGCAGGCATTCCAGAGGGGATACTCAAAAGAGGCAATAAAGAAAAACTTATTAAAGACAGGCTGGAAAGAACAGGATATTGACCTTGTATTAAACGAATTCAAATGATACCAAATAAAGATATTCTTGAGATAAAAAATTTTCTGGAAAAATCTGAAAATCCATTATTTTTATTTGATGATGATGTAGATGGATTATCTTCATACTTGTTATTAAAGAAGCACATAGACAAAGGAAATGGAATAATAGTAAAGACCTCCCCAAATCTAAATATCAATTTCCTGTCAAGAATACAAAGCTATAAGCCTGATTTTATATTCATACTTGATAAGCCTTTAGTAGACCAAGAATTAATAGACAAGATTAATGTTCCAATGATATGGATAGACCATCATGGACCTTATGAAAGAAAAGGAATTAAATATTATAACCCAAGATTAAAGAATAAAAAAGACGGCAGGCCAACATCATACTGGTGCTATCAAGTAGTCAAGGAAAATATGTGGATAGCCATGGTCGGATGTGTTGGAGATTATTTCCTTCCTGAATTTACAAAAGAATTCTCGAAAAAATATCCAAGATTAATAAATAAATTTAAATTAGATGAGATAAAATTCAACTCTGAACTTGGAAAACTAGTAAAAATAATCTCATTTATGCTCAAGGGAAAAATAGATGAGGTAAATAAATTCATAGAAATTCTATCTGAGATTAATGATCCAGATGAAATATTAAACATGACAACAAAAAGAGGCAAAGAAATATACCAAAAATATGATAGAATAAATAAAATTTATCTAAAGTTGTTAAATGACTCATTAAATTCAGCCACAAAAGATAAATTGCTTCTGCATTTATATAATCCTTCATCAATTACATTCAATGAGGAGCTTGCAAATGAACTCATATACAAGTTCCCTAAAAAAATAGTAATAGTCGGAAGGGAAAAAGAAGGAATGATGAGATTAAGCTTGAGAAGCAGAAGATTAGTCCTGCCAAAGATTATTGACAAGGCATTAAAAGGATTAAACGGAATGGGCGGGGGTCATGAGCATGCTTGCGGAGTCAAAGTAGCTAAGGAAGATTTTCCAGAGTTTATAGAAAGAATCAAAAAATTTATTTCATAACAATTCTTGCATCAACTATAATAGCTTCTTTGCTATTAACAATTAATGGATTAATATCAAGCTCTTCAATATTTGGATGGCTCTCAGCCAGTTTTGACAGCCTTAGAATAACATTTTCCACTGATTTTATATTAAACTTCTTGTCCCTATAACCTTTCAATAATTTATATCCTTTAATCTCCTGCATCATCTCCTTAATATCTTTTAACTCTATAGGACAAATCCTAAATGACACATCTCTTATAATCTCAGTATAAATCCCGCCAAGCCCAAATATTATAACGTGGTCAAATGTTGGGTCTTTTTTTAATCCAGCTATCATTTCCAATCCATCAACATATTCTTGGACTAAAATTTTAGGGCTTTTCTTTCTCAACTGCTTGAAGTTTTCTTCAAGATTCTCCTTATTGCTTATTTTAATTCCATTAATATTAGTCTTATGAATAGAATTTGTCACTTTTAACATAACTGGAAATCCGAGTTTAGATGATATACCTAAAGCTTCATTGTAATTTTTAGCTATTCCGCTCCTAGCTACATTAAATCCCTTCTTTTCAAGAAAGTCCTCTGCCTCTTTCTCCTTCAGCATTTTCATGATTAATAAAAACCCATAAAACTATTTAAATATTGTTTTACCTTAGATTTTTAAAAGAGGTGTCAATAATCAATAAAGTAATAATCATAGCATTATTTCTAATTCCATTAGTAAGCGCACAAATAGAGGTAACTCAAAAAGTAGAAAATTACAATAATTACTCCAATCTGGAATTGAATGTAATTGTAAAGTCTGAAATAGAGATAATTCCCGAGAAGAATAGGTATGACATAGATTTTATAGACATTAATCTTAAATATTCCCCAGAAGAGGATGAAAGGCAAAAAATAGTATCCCAGGATATAAATGCTAACGGGGCTAAAGTAAGAAAGGATGATGATAAAATAAGCATAAGATGGGACGAGCCAAAGGAAAAAAACTATTCTTATTCTGTATATACATTGGTTAAGACAGAAAATGATTTCAAAAAAATAAGCAAAAAAATCCCATTTCCATTAAGGAATGTTGATCAATCTCTTGAGAAATTCACCAAAGAAACTGAGTTTATAGATTCTAATGAAGATATAAAAGATTTATCAAGAAAATTAGCAGAAGGGGAGGATGACTTATATGTTGTTGTGTTTAAGATAGCTGACTGGGTTAATAATAACATAGAATATGACTTGTCCACATTGACAGCAGATGTTGTTCAGAAGTCAAGCTGGGTCCTGGAAAATAAGCAGGGGGTATGTGACGAATTGACGAATCTTTTTATCTCAATGCTGAGGTCATTAAATATTCCGGCAAGGTTTGTGGGCGGAGTCACTTATACGAATACAGGATATTATTTCGGCAACCACGGCTGGGCTGAAGTTTATTTCCCAGGATATGGGTGGGTTCCATTTGATGTTACTTTTGGGCAATATGGAAGGATTGACCCAAGCCATGTAAAACTAAGCTCTGTCCAGGATTCTGGAGAATCTGCTGTAGATTACACTTGGAGATCATCTGGAATAACATTAAAGCCGAAAGGATTAGCTGTAGAAGCAAGCTTAAACAATGCCAATGGAGCTATAGCTGAAAATGCAATCCTTGAGATAAAACCATTAAATGGAGAAGCCAAATTCGGAAGCTATGTTCCTCTGGAAATCAAGGTTAAAAATCCAACTCCCTATTATTTGCCATTATCTGTAATAATAAGCAAATCCCCAAAATTATTGGAAAGCAATGTCAAGGAAATCCTATTAAATCCTAAAGAGGAGAAAAAACTATTCTGGACAATGGAGATTGACAATAATCTTGATAAGAGATTTGTTTATACAGCTGAATTAGAGGCAACAACAACATTTGGGTCTATTGCCAGTAATGTAATAAAATTCTCCAAAGGCTTTGAAGAATTATCATTAGAAGCTGCAAAAGAAACCATAAAAAAGCTCGGCGACAGGGAAGAAAAGAAATTATTTGCTGAGATAAAATTAGACTGTGAATCAGAAAAGAATGAATATTATTCTGATGAGGAAATTCAGATAAGATGCATATTGGAGAATGTCGGAAATAAAAACTTAGAAGATTTGAACTTATGCGCAATAACAAACTGCCAGAACATAAATCTAAGCATAGCTGAAAAGAAGGATTTCAAGTTTAACTTGAGTTTAGAATCTTCAATTGACCTAAGAATAAGCGCCGAAACTAATGACTTAATCAAGTATGACGAGCTAAAACTAAAAATTGTAAAGGTTCCAAAGATAAGATTCATAGAAGTGGAGCCAAAATCAATTGGATATAATGAAATAGCCAATGTAACTTTTGATATTTTTTCAAATGCAATGATAAACAATGTTACATTGGAAATTGATAATGTAATAGCCACAAACTTAGAAAATTTTGAGGGCAGATACAATATATTAGTTCCTGTAAAAGGCAAGCAGATTAATAATGGGGTTCTGACATTAAAATTATTCTATAAAGACGAGCTTGGCCTGGATAGAAAGCACGAAGAAAAACACAAAATAGAGATAACTGATATTCCTATTTATAAAAGGGCAATCAACAGAATAATAAATAAAATCAATAGCTCTTAGCCACATAGACAATATGATTGGCTTTCTTATTGCAGATTATGCATTTTTGATTTGGATTTGTTTTTTCTTCTTTAGGATAAAGGGTTCCACAGATATCAGCCCCGTCTGTCTCTATCTTTAATATGTCTGCACAGCTTTTGCCGTCATTATCAACAGAGCAGAACGGCACTTTGATAAATCCGCGGTATTTTTTTACTAATTCTTTTAACTCATCCAAAGAATTTGAATTTCTTGTATTATTCTTAAAATAATTATCAGCCTTGTCTTTTATGTCCTTGTCTAATTTTAGAGAAAGTTTCTTGATTTCTTTGTCTATTTTTGAGATGGTTATCTGGGTTTTTTTGTTTTCTGTTCTTAAAGCTACAGAAACTTTTTTTGATTTTATTTCTTTTGGGCCGATTTCAATTCTTATTGGAACCCCCTGCAATTCCCATTTGTGATATTTAAATCCAGGAGTTTCCTCGCTATTGTCAAATTTTACCCTATAACATAATTTCTTTAATGAGTTTTCTATTTTTACACAACTATCGATTATTTTCTTTGATTCTGATTTTTTATCGCTAAACGTTATTGGAATTATTACTATCTGCAAAGGAGCCATCTCAAATGGAATTACTAATCCTTTATCATCTCCATGAATTCCAATTAAAGCAGCCATTATCCTCCATATTCCTGGACCAAAACAGGTCTGCCAGACAAATTGCTCTTTCTCATCTTTTCCCCTTATTTTTATGTTAAATGCCTTGGAGAAATTCTGTCCAAGGTCATGGGTAGAGGCTAATTGGTTTCTTTTTCCATCTGGCATTAATGTATCTGGAGTAAATGTATGATCTGCTCCCTTAAACTTGTCCCATTGGGGTCTTTTAAAATACAAAAATGGGATTTTTATCTTATCATAGATTATTTTTCTGCATGTCTCCAAATCATCTTTAATTTGCTCTTCTGCTTCATTATGGGAATTAAAAACATTATGGGTTTCAAAGAATAAAAATTCCCTTCCCCTTAAAAAAGGTCTAGTGGTCATCTCATTTCTGAATACAGATATTCTGCTTTGATATCCCTTGAATGGCAAATCCTTATGACTCCTAAACCACAAAGAATACATTGGATATATCTGAGCTTCCCCTGTTGGCCTTAATGCAAACTTTTCCTCAATTTTCTTGTCTCCGGCTTCTGTAATCCAGAAAACATTTGGTGTAAAGCCAGCATGCTGCTTTTCTTTTTTTAGATTTTCCTCTTTGACAGCTACTGGAAATAAAAAAGCTGAATGCCCTTGTTTTTCTATCTCTTCTTCTAAATACTCATAGATTTTTTTTATGATAAAAAATCCCCATGGCTTATGGACTATAAACCCCTGTATTCCAAGCCTTATATCTGCCAATTCTGCTTTCTGAACTACTTGGGTATACCACTCAGAAAAGTTTTCCTGTTTTTTAACTGTTATTCCAAGTTCTTTCATCTAAAGAAAAAATATAATGTATTTATTTAAACTTTATTGTTTCCATTTGATTGTACAGCCTATTACATGGGTTATTGGATTTTTAACTTCTTTTCCCTTTATCAATAAGTCTAAAGCCTCTCTTAAATCCTGCTTACTAACCTTATCAGGATCCTGCCAGTTGTCATCTATTCTTCCAGTGTATCTTAATATTCTGTCTTTGTCAAAAACAAATATGTGGGGTGTTCTTTCTGCACTATATGATTTAGCTGTTTCCTGAGATTCATCCCTTAGATATGGAAAATTAAATTTCTTTTGTTTAGATTTTAGCTTCATATTTTCAAAACTGTCTTCTGGATAAGCATTATCATCATTTGAGTTTATGGCAATTAATTGAACTCCCTTATCTTTATACTCCATCTGTATGTCTATTAATCTATCTTCATAAGCCCTGACATAAGGGCAATGATTACAGCTAAATATTATAACCAATGCTTTTTTGGATTTAAAACTATCTAGGGTATAATCTTTATTATCTACTCCTTTTAATCTAAAATTTGGTGCTTTATTTCCTATTTCCATCTTAATCCTTAATAACTAGTTGGGCCCACTGGGATTCGAACCCAGAACTTTCGGTTTCTCCTTTATAACCCGAAGCCGAAGATCTTATCCATTAGACTATGAGCCCAGTCTATATATAAAAATCTTATCTTTTTTAAGTTTTTACTATTTGGGAAAATTAACAAACTTTTATATAGAATTT
>JACPNG010000004.1 GCA_016185605.1 Candidatus Woesearchaeota archaeon | reverse complement strand
TAGTCTTCATGAGGTGAGAAAAGACTTATATATTTTATAAGCATTTCCTAAGCTATGAAATTGAAGGAATTTCAGGATTATCTGAATAATGAGGATATTGATTATGCGCTATTTTTTTCCAACTCAGCAGATAAAATAGACCATAATTTTCTGTATTTTAGCAATTTTGACACTGGAATTTTGCTTATAAGCAAAAATGATATAATTTTGTTTACATCAGAAATGGAGCATAAAAGAGCTGAAAAAGAATCTATTATTAGAAACATAATGGTTAAGGAAGATCCTTTTGATTATATAAACAAGCTAAAAGCCAAGAAAATAGGATTGAACTATGATAGAATATCATTAATTTCAAAATCAAAAATTAACAAGCATATTAAAAATGTAAAATTTGCTGATGTTTCAAAGAAATGTGACGAATTGAGATTAACTAAAACAGAAAAGGAAATTGATTATCTGAAAAAATCATGCAAGTTTATTGACAAAATATTTAATGAAATCATAAATAATTTTAATTTCAAGACTGAAATAAAATTGGCCAATAAAATGTATTCTATCATGAGGGATTACGGATTAGAAGAAAGCTTTAGCCCAATAGTTGCCAGTTCAAAAAATTCTGGAATGGCGCATCATACTATAAGCAAAGACAGAATAAAAAAAGGATTTTTAGTTCTTGATTTTGGTGTCAAATACAAGAATTATTGCTCTGATTTAACAAGAACATTGTATGTTGGAAAACCCACTAAAAAAGAAATAGAAGATTATAATTTATTATTGGATTCACAGTTAAAAGCCATTAATATGATTAAAATAAATAATAAAGTGGCGGAAGTAGATAAAATTATCAGGAATGATTTAGGAAAAAAATTTTTACATTCTTTAGGACATGGAATCGGATTAAGAATTCATGAGGCTCCAAGCATATCTTATAAATCAGAAGAAACATTTAAAGAAAATATGGTATTTACTATTGAGCCTGGAATTTATGATAATAAATATGGAATAAGGATAGAGGATGATATTTTGCTTAATAAAAATAATATCAAAATATTAACTAAAACAACAAAGGAGCTAATAAGAATATGAATTTGAAAAAAGCAGCTGATGTGATTGTCACTAAATGCCTTAAAATAAAAGAGAATGAAAGGGTTCTTATCTTAACAGACTCTAAGAGAATTGAGATAGGAGATGTCTTATTAGATTCAAGCACAGAGTTAGCGAAATATTCTAAATTACTTGAAAAAGAGATAGGAGATCATGATGGAGAAGAGCCTTCCAAAGAAATAGCTAAAGAAATGCTGAATTATGATGTTATAATAGCCCCGACAACATATTCTATATCACATACAAAAGCCAGAAGGGATGCTTCAAAAAAAGGAATAAGAATAGCGACAATGCCCAGCATAACAAACGATATTATGAACAGATGCATCGACATTGATTATAAAAATATGACTAGGTTAATTAATTTAGTTCAGGGTGTTATCTCAAATGGAAGCAATATGAGAATTACAACAGCATTCGGAACAGACTTGTCTTTTGTCATTAAATATAGGGAGATATTCAAAGATGATGGAATATTAATAAATAAAGGAGATTTTGGAAATCTTCCAGCTGGTGAGGTTCATTTTTCCCCTTTAGAGGGATCTGCAGACGGGATTTATATTGTGGATGGCTCCCAGGCTGGCCTAGGCAAAGTATCTAAACTGAAATTTAAGGTTGAAAAGGGATTTGTTAAAAATATAGATGGCAAGGATTGCTATAAGTTAACAAAACTTCTTAATTCTGTTAAGGACAAAAATGCCTATGGAATAGCAGAATGCGGAATTGGAATGAATGAGAAGGCGATTATAACTGGAAATGTACTAGAAGATGAAAAAGTCAAAGGAACCTGCCATATTGCTTTAGGCAATAATAAAAGTTATGGTGGAAAATTTAATGTTCCCATACATTTAGATGGAATAATAAGAAATCCTAGAATATTTGTCGATAATAAGGAAATAATGAAAGAGGGAAAATTTAAATTATAACCATTTTCCATTCTTATGAACTAATTTTCCATCCAAGTAAACTTTTCCGCCATTCCTTAAATCTTTAATCATATCCCAATGTAATCCTGATTTGTTTATTCCGTTGCATTCTTTGTAAGCTGAGCCCAATGCTAAATGTATTGTTCCTCCGATTTTCTCATCGAATAATATCTGCTTTATATTTTTTTTAATATTATAATTTAATCCAATTCCGAATTCCCCTAATCTTTTAGAGCCTTGATCCATCTTTATTAAAGATTTTAATAGATGTTCATTTTTCTTTGCAGAAGCCTTAACAACCTCTCCATTCTTAAACTCTAATCTCATACCATCAACTTCCCTTCCCAAATATATTGAAGGAAATGAAAATTGTATATATCCATTTGCTGAATTATCTACAGGAGCTGTAAATATTTCCCCATCAGGCATATTATAACTTCCGTCAGCAATTACAAATTTTCTTCCCTTGATGTTAAACTTTAAATCTGTATCATTATGAGTTATTCTTACTTCATTGCCTTTGCTCATTACATTATAGACTTTATGCATTTTCTTTGATTCTTTTTTCCAGTCTATATTTGTAGCATTATAAACAAAATCCTCAAACTCCTCTAATGACATGTCTGCTTCTTGGGCTAATGCATCAGTCGGAAATTCATAAAGAACCCATCTCTTCTTTAGTCTTTCATATTTTAACGGCTCAAGAACCTTTTGCCTTATTGACATTTTATTTGGATTAATGCTTGTTAATTCTCTTGTGTTATTAGAACCATAAATATTGATAAAAACACTGGCTTTTTTAGTTTCTTCCATGCTTAATTCCGGAAACTTCTTCAGCTGAAATTCAGAAGCCATTTTAAAATAATTATAGCTCATTCCTGGAATTGAGATATGAGTTATGGGAAATGCCCCTCTTTTTAATACTAATTTGTAAACCTCCATAATAAGGGGGGCTGCATTTATCTCTCCGTTTATAACAACATATTCTCCCTTCTTTGGCTGTGTTGAATAATTTACGAGAATTTCAGCTGCTTTTTTCACCCTTGGATCAACCATTTTATTAGATTAATAGAATTTATATATAAATGTGTTGATATATAATTTATTACACAGATATCTTCGGGGGGTTTTTTAATAATTCAGTTAATAATTTTATTGTATTATCAACATCATCCATATGGGATATTCCAACTGTGGAATGGATGTTTCTAACAGCAATTGAGATTGCTGTAGAAGGAATTCCTTTTCTAGATAACATCATGCTTGTAGCGTCTGTTGTGCCGAAATCAGAAACTTCTAATTGATAGGGTATTTTTTTCTTCTTGGCTATTTTTTTCAGCCAATCATCCAATGCTAGATTAGATAACATCTCAGCGTCTTTTACAGTTATATATGGACCAGAGCCTATTGAGAGTTCTCCTCTAACATCTGAGTCATGAGCATCTGTAACATCAACAGCTATTCCCCATACTGGATTTATCTCATAGACTGAAGTCTTAGCTCCATATAATCCCATCTCTTCCTGGACTGTAAATACCAAATAAAGATCAACTTTTGGATTTTTTACTTTTTTTGCAATTTCCATTAGTATATAACATCCAACCCTGTCATCCAATGCTTTTCCTGTAAATACTTTTTTATTCCCCAAATTTTTATATGTATGGCTTGGAATTATATAATATCCAATTTCAATTCCTAGTTTTTTTGTCTCAGATTTATTTAATCCAGTATCTACATATAAATCATCCATCTTTGGCTGTTTTGTTATCTCCATTCCCTCATGCAATTCTGGAAAAGAAACAACTCCATTGCAAACAAATTTTCCCCCTGGAGAAAATATAAACACATTCTGTCCTAATAATGATAATGCATCTATTCCCCCTATTGGAGACAGCCTAAGAAAACCATTTTCTTCTATTCTTTTCACCATTAATGCAATCTCATCCATGTGGGCTGCCAACATTACTTTCTGGCCTTTGCCTTTTTTGTGGGCTACTAAATTTCCGAATCCATCAATCCGCATCTTATCAACATAGGGCTTAATCTCTTTCATTATTAGACTTCTTACAGCTGTTTCATTTCCACTTGGTCCAAATGCATTGATTAATTTCTGCAATAATTCCATTTTAGGTTAATATATCCCCGCAATTCATGTAATTACATATTGCTCCCTGATGTTTAAATAGTTTATTGGAGCATTTCTTAATGCTTGAATCTATGATTTCTATTGCTTGGTTAATTTCTGTTTTTGATATTATATATGGTGGGATTAATCTTATTCCATTATGCCCGCAGCCTAATAGGACTAATCCATTTTTCAGGCATTCAATTATTACATCATCCCTTAATTTTTTATTTTCTAGGTCAAAAGCCTGCATTAAACCAATACCTCTTGGATTTTCTACATTCAATTCATTTATTCTTTTTCCTAGATAATATCCCATGTTATTTATATTATTCAATAGTTTTTTTCTTTTGATTATTTTTATAGTTTCTAATCCCAGAGCTAAATCTAGGATATGGCCTCCGCCCCAAGTTGAGGAGATTGCTCCTGGCTCTGGAGAGAATTTTTTATTTGCTATTACAGCTCCTACTTGTAATGCTTTTGCTGTGCTTATTACATCTGGAGTTATATTAAAATTTTCAATTGCCCACCATTTTCCAGTTCTTCCCATTCCAGACTGTACTTCATCTGAAATTAATGGAATATTATATTTATTTGTTATTTTTCTAATATCAATTAGCATTTTTTTAGAAGCAACATTATAACCGCCCTCTCCTTGTATTGGTTCCAGAATAACAAATCCGATTGATTCTGAATCATAGTTTTTCATTATCTTTAATAGTTCATCTTTTGCGTTTTCATTAAAAGAAATAATTTTATTTGGAATTTTTAAGTAATTTTTATTGTAAACTGGCTTTGAGTGCGTTAATGATAGTGCTCCAATTGTACGTCCATGAAAACTTCCTTGAAATGCTATTCCAAATTTAGTTTTTGGGCGTTTTCTCATGCAAATCTTTATTGAGTTTTCTACAGCCTCTGCTCCCGAGTTGATTAGAAAAGCAGAATTCAATGTTTTTGGAACAATAGTTAATAACTCTTCTATCAAATCCTTATGTTCTTTTACAGTAAAATCTTGTCCAGCGTATTTTATTGGATGTCTATTAGAGTATCTTTTTATTACATTTTTTAATTCTAAGTTGTTATAGCCAAGAGGATTAGAAGCTATCTGAGAGGCAAAATCAAGAAATAAATTATTGTCTATATCATAAAAATAACAACCTTGACCTTTATTAGAATGAACAAAAGGATATACTATGGAATTACCAAGATTAACTTTTTTTAATTTATCAATTATCTTTTGAGACTTTGGACCAGGAATCTTTTTGACATTTGGTTTCATATAATTATCCTTTTATTTCTGTTGTTCTGAATTTTCCGCCTTTTTTATATACTCTATTTTTTCTCTTTAATCTCTTGTCATTCCTTGATTTTCTTTGATGTCCTTCATAATAATCTGACATTTTATATTATTATAGTTTAGAATTTTTAAATATTATCTTATAATCTTATGAAAACCTATTTAAATTTTATAACCTTTTTAAGGACAATGATATTAGAAATTAATAAGGGAGAAGAGGTTAAAATGAATCAACGTCTTGAATCTGTCGAGAACTGGGCAAAAAAAGTAAAAGAAAACGAGATAGACTGGAAAACCATACATACAGAATTCATCAATTCACAATTCCAAAAATCAGAAGAGTTTATTAAAAGGCTTTCTAAAGAAAAAGATGGTGTTGATAAAATAATTAAACTTTATAATATTAAAAATATTAAGGGATATCATGATTTGTTAAAGAAAAATGATTGACTTATTAATCATGAGTATCAATCTGTGCTTTTTGCAACTTTCCAGAATAGTCAATGTAGACTGTTTTTATCTCTGAAAATTCTTCAATGCCTAAAATTCCAGCCTCTCTTGCCCCGTTTCCAGTTCCTTTTACCCCGCCAAATGGAAGATGGACTTCTGCTCCTATTGTTGAAGAATTAATGTATGTTATACCAGCATCAATCTTCTCAATTGCTTTGAATGCATTTGAGATGTCATTTGTGTAGATTGAGGAAGATAATCCATATTCAATGTTATTAGCAACTTTAATTGCCTCATCAATATTATCTACAGGAATTATTGATAATGATGGCCCAAATATTTCTTCTCTGGCTATTTTAGCATTAGGAGAAACATTTGTGAATATTGTCGGCTTGTAGAAGAAACCTTTTCCTTTTACAATTTCTCCGCCGCATAGTAATTTACCTTCTTTTTTTCCTATTTCAGTATATCTATGTACTTTCTCAACTGCTTGTTTATTTATTAGGGGACCAACATCTATATTATTTTTTAATCCATTTCCTAATCTTAGTTTTTTCACTCTTTTTAGCAATTTATTTTCAAATTTATTTTTGATTTTCTTATGAATTATAACTCTTGAAGCGGCAGTGCATCTCTGTCCTGTTGTTCCAAATGCCCCCCAGATTATTCCATCTATGGCTAAATCCAAATCAGCGTCATCCATTACAATTATTGGATTTTTTCCCCCTAATTCTAGTCCAACTTTTTTTATTCCTGCATTTTTTAGGATAAATTCTCCAGTTTCTTTATGTCCTGTAAATGAGATTCCTCTAATATCTGGGTGAGTAACCACTCTTCTTCCTACAACATTTCCAGAGCCAGTAACCAAATTAACTACTCCTCTAGGAATTCCAGCTTCTATTATAATTTTTACTAATTCAATTCCGCATAAAGGAGTATCAGAACTTGGCTTGAATATTATTGTGTTTCCGCATATTAATGCCGGAGCTAATTTCCATGCTGGAATTGCAATTGGAAAGTTCCAGGGAGTTATTAGTGATACAACACCCAAAGGCCTTCTTATTGTCATGCAGAATTTATTTTTTAGCTCACTTGGAGTAGTATGTCCAAATAATCTTCTTCCCTCTCCAGCCATATACTCAAAAACATCAATTGCTTCTTGTATATCTCCAAGCCCTTCTTTGAGGACTTTGCCCATCTCTAATGTGACTAGTTTTCCCAGTCTTTGCTTGTTCTTTTTTAGTATTCTAGAGATCTCAAATAAAATATCTCCTCTTTTTGGAGCTGGGGTTTATCGGCTTTTCATTGGAGGGATTTAAACTGAGAAAAGTTTTTTTGGAATTTGATTCTATCCATTTACCATTGATATAGTTTTTATATATTTTCATAATGCTCCTTTTATATTCTTATAATTAAAACTAATTTAAATACTTCGTTTAATTTTTCAGACACCATAAGATAATTGATTTTGCACTGTGTAATCTATTTTCAGCTTGATCAAAAATTATACTCTTTGAACTATCCATTACATCAGAAGTAACTTCATAACCTCTCTGAGCAGGCAAGCAATGCATGAATAATGCATTTCCTAAAATATTCTTATTTACTTGGTATGGCTTGAATATTTTTACTCTTTTATTCTTCTCTCTTGGATTTATATGGTAACTCATCCATGTATCTGTATAAACAATATCTGCATCTATTTTTCTTGGCTTGTTTTCTATAACGATTTTTGAATTGTTTTCTTTTGCAAATTTTATTGAATCTTTAATAAATGATTCTTTTGGCATGAATTGTTTTGGGCAGAATACATAAATATTAATTCCAACTTTTGAGCAGGCATGTATTAATGAATGAGTAACATTTCCATCTCCATCACCATAATAAGCCAGGGTTAGTCCTTTTAACTTCTTGAATTTTTCCTTTATTGTCATTAAATCCCCAATAGCTTGGCAGGGATGATTTGAGTTGCTTAAGGCGTTTATTACTGGAATATCTGAATTATTGGCTAATTTCTCCAATTCTTCATGTTCATAGACTCTGGCTGTCAATAAATCACAATATCTAGAAATTACTCTTGCAGTATCTTCTATTGTTTCTTTTCCTTTGGTTAATGGGGAGCCCAATAAATCATAATATAATGCACTTCCACCCATCTGGTTCATTGCCACCTCAAAACTTACCCTTGTTCTTAGTGAGGGCTTTTCAAAGAACATAAGCATTGTTTTATTCTTTAATTTCTTAGAATAAAATCCTGGATGTTTCTTAATTCTTAGTCCTTTATTCACCAATTTAAGAATCTCTTTTTCTGTTAAATCTCTTAAAGTCAGGAAGTGTTTCATTTTAATACTTTGTAATGAGCTCTAATTATACCTTCTTTTAGTTCTTTTACATTTATTAATTTAAGATTAGATTGAAAATCTGATTCCTTAAATACTTTAATTCCATCACTTAAGATAACTGGATTTATATTAAAGAAAATTTCATTAACTAAACCAAGTTTCATGAATTCACTATTAATATTTCCCCCACCAGCTAATAAAACTTCTTTGAATCCAAGCGATTCAGCTTTATTAATTGCTTCTTTTGGAGATTTTACAAAAAAGAATTTATCTACATCTTTAAATGATTTTTTTGAAACAACAATTTTTTTTACATTTTTTATATCTTCTAAATTCCAATCTTCAGAAGTTGTAAGTACACCATATGTTTTTCTTCCTATGATAATACAGCCTACTTTATTAGAAATATCACAAAAAACTTCCCAATTATATTCAGATAAAAAGTCCTCATTAAAGTTCTTTCTAGCAATAATTCCATTTACTGTCATTGCCATATCTAATATAACTTTCATCTTATTTTATCATCTCCAAAACTTCTGGAATTTTATCTATTCCATCATCCTTAGTGAAATGACCTTTATTTTTTTCAACTATTATTTTAGCGTTTAGATTTTTCTCAAAAATTTCTTTGTTTTCTTTAAGATTTACAAATGGGTCATTATCTGATAGGAAAACAGTTATATTTTTTGCTTTGTTTTTTATTTTATTAAACTCTATTGGAGTTTCAATCCAACTTTTTGCTATCTTTTCACTTTCTTTATCTTCAAGATTTTTAAGAGTAAACCAACCAGATACAAAAATAACTTTTCTTATTCTAATATTGGTTTGTGTAGTTAAATATCTCATTATTGCTTGACAGCCAATACTATGGCCAATAAGATATATCTCTTCACTAGAATTCTTAATTATTTTATTTAGATGTGAAACCCATTGATTAATCTCTGGTTCACTTGTATTTGGCATTTCTGGAGTTATAACTTCAAATCCCTTCTTTTCTAATTCTTTTTTCAGCCAAGGATACCAATCTGATTTTGGAGTTCCATCCCAACGATGTATTATATAAACTTTCATCTTATTTTAAATCCTTTTAATAGTTTTTCAAGATTTAATTTTCCAACCTCTTCTAACTCATAATCTATATTTACAATTGGCTTGTTTATATTGATTAGTCTTTGTAAGTTTACTGGACTTCCGTCTATAACAACATCACATTTGACTTTATTTATTGTATCCTGCAGATCTTTAATTTGTTTTTTTCCATAGCCCATTGCTGGAAGAATTTTTTTCAAATGTCTGTATCTTTTGTAAACTCCTTTTATTGACTTTACAGCATATTTCTCAGCATCTATAATAGATTTTGCTCCATATTTTTTAGCTGCTACGCTACCTGCACCATAAGTCATTCCGCCATGGGTTAATGTAGGACCATCTTCAACAACCAAGACATTTTTTCCTTTGATTAATCTTGGATTGTCAGCAGTTACTTTTGACTTGGCCATAATTATCTTGGCTTTTGGATTAATTTGTCTAATATTATTCAATACCATTCTAATGTCTTCTTTTTTTGCTGTATCAATTTTATTAACTACAATAACATCAGCCATCCTGAAATTAGCTTCTCCTGGATGATACAATAATTCATGCCCTGCTCTATGGGGATCCAAAACAACTATATTCAAATCAGAAAAGTAAAATGATAGGTCATTATTCCCGCCATCCCAGATTATTACATCAGCTTCTTTTTCTGCTTGTTTTAATATTTCTTTATAGTCAACTCCAGCATATATCACAATATTGTTATTTATCCATGGCTCATATTCTTCCCTTTCTTCTATTGTGACATTATTCTTTCTTAAGTCATCATAATTGGAAAACCTTTGAACCCTTTGCTTAATTAGATTACCATAAGGCATGGGGTGCCTTATAGCAACTACCTTATATCCCATTTTTTTTAGTATTAATCCTATTTTTCTTGAGGTTTGCGATTTTCCAGAGCCTGTTCTGACTGCGCATACTGATATTAATGGCTTTTTGCTCTTAATCATGGTTGATTTTGGCCCTAATAAAACAAAATCCGCTCCATTTGCTATTACAATTGAAGCTAGGTGCATTACATATTCATGACTAACATCAGAATAAGAAAATACAACTTCATCAACGTTTAATTTCTTAATTAATTCTGGAAGTTTTTCTTCTGGAAAGAATGGAATGTCTTTTTTATATAATCTTCCAGCTAATTCCTTGGGAAATTTTCTTTTTTCTATTCCAGGAATCTGGGCTTGGGTAAATGCCACAACCTCATAGTTTGGATTGTCTTTAAAATAAGTAAGAAAATTGTGGTAGTCACGACCAGCTGCTCCTAAAATAATCACTCTTTTTTTCATCTTATAGCTCATATATCTCTGAGTACTTTTTGTTTAAATATTTAATGAAAATATCTGGATTTAATCCCTCTTTGCATGCCTTCTTCATTATCTCTTCAGCTGTTAAAGTATTTCCATATTCATGAAAGTTTTTCTTTAGCCAATTAGTTACACCCTTAAAATCCCCTTTTTCTACATTTAATTCTATATTCTTTTTATCCATTAACATCTTTCTGTACAATTGTGAAGAATATATTACTCCAATAGCGTAACTTGGAAAATAGCCAATGGAGGCATGAGACCAATGAATATCTTGTAAGACCCCTTCTGAATCATTTTTTGGTTTTATATTAAGATACTCCCTCATCTTTTTATTCCAGATATTCGGAAGGTCTTTTACTTTTATTGAACCATCAATTAATCCAGTTTCTAATTCAAATCTTAAAATGATATGCAGGCAATAAGCTATCTCATCTGAGTCTATTCTTATTGGATTTTTTGTTGCTTGGTTAGCATATCTATACAAATCTTTGAAGTTCATATTTAATTTGAATTCTTTATTGAATTTCGGGAAATAGTATATCCAGAAAGGCCTGCTTTTTCCTACCATATCCTCCCAGAATTTTGATTGTGACTCATGCGCTCCATAAGAAGGAGCATCATAAAGAACAGTGTAAAGATATTTTTTAGGCAGATTTAAATCATATATCCCATGTCCAGACTCATGCAATACAGAGGTAAATGGAGATAATCCCCCATGATTGTAATTGGTAGTTATTCTTACATCATTTAAGCCTATAATCTGGGAGAATGGGTGAGGAGAAATATCAGTTCTGCTATTTTCTTCTTTTAATCCAATTCTATTTGATACATCCTTGCAGAATTTCTTTAATTTCTCAGAGTCTAATTTTATATTGTAAACATTATTTAAATCATTTTTATACAATTTACTTTCTTCTATCTTTCTATGCAAAATAATTAATTTATTCTTTAATTTGCTGAATAATGATTTTAATTTTTCTGTTGTCATTCCTTCTTCAAATTCATCCAGTAAACTATTATATGGATGGCCTTTTAATCCTATCAAACTACTTTCTTGTTTCTTTATTTCCACTATTTTTTTTAGATACGGCTCAAACTTCTTAAAATTATTCTCTTTCTTTGCCTCTCTCCAGTGCATTGTGGCTAAAATTTTTGTTTTAGACAATTCTCTTACTAGTTTCTCGGGAATTTTCCTTTTTCTTTCAACCTTTCTGTAAAGTCTTTCTACCAATAATTTATCTATTCCTTTAATTTTTGAATTTTTCAAATGCTGCAATAAGTTAAATAAGTTATTAGATGTCAAATTCTTATATATTAATTCTGAGATAAATGCATTTTGCTCAGACCTCGATCTAGCACCATCTTTGGGCATATATGTTTCTGTATCCCAGTCTAACAGATTTTCTAAGTAGTTTAACAAAACTATATCTTTCTGGTATTTTTTTAATAGAATAATTTCTTTTTTCATTTAGTTATTATTGTGCCATTCAAGCCTTTTATAGATTTTCCTATATTTTGAATATTAGTTATAATTACTTTTTTTCCGTTTTTCTCTAGAAAATTAATACTAGCTTCTATCTTTGGACCCATGCTGCCAGAAGGAAATTGGCCTTCTTTAAGATATTTTTCTGCTTCTTTTAATTTTAGCTTATTTATGAACTTTTGATTTGGTTTTTTATAGTTTATAGCAACTTTGTTGATGTCTGTTATTATAATCATCTCATCAAATTTTAAAGAAGAGGCTAAACATTCAGAAGCCAGATCCTTATCTATAACAGCTTCTACCCCAATTAATTCATTATTCTTCTTATATACTGGAATTCCACCCCCACCACAAGTAATTACTATTGTTTTATTATCAACTAATCTTTTTATGACATTTTTTTCTATTACTTCTATAGGATTTGGACTTGGAACAACCCTTCTATAGCCTTGTCTTGGGTCTTTTTTTATTTTATATCCTTTTAATTTATGTAATTCATGTTTTTTGTAGAAAGGTCCTATAAACTTTGTCGGGTTTTTGAAAGCTTTGTCTTTTTTATCAACTAAGACTTGGGAAAATATTGTTATTACATCTCTTTTTATCTTATTTTCTTTTAGTATATTAATTAATTCTTTTTCTAGTAAATATCCAAGCCAACCTTGGGATTCCGCCCCAATAACATCTAGGGGCATTTGTGAGAATTTATTCTTGGCTAATTCATTCTGGATTGCTAAAATTCCGACTTGCGGGCCGTTTCCGAACGTTATTACTACTTTATTATTTTCTATTATTGGAAGAAGCTGTCTGTATGTATCTCTTATATGGTTAATTAGTCTATTATAACTTCCATCTTCACCTTTTCTTAATATTGCATTTCCTCCAAGTGCTATCAATATCTTTTTCACAGATTAAGAGATATTTTATTCTTTATATTTGTTTTCTGAATTATTATTGGAAAGTTTTATAGGTTTTACTAGGTGGTTAAAAATATGGGAAATACAATAGTATGCAAAACTGAAGATGAAAAGGCTTATGGATGGTATAGGTTTTTTGATGGAAGTAAAGTTCCATTTATTGGAATTACTTGCGATATTAATTCACTTGTTGTAAATATAAAATCTAATGCTTATCTTTTTGAAGAACCATTTGATCCTGAAACCAAGATTCCGGAAATAAATTTCGGAAGTTTGAATAAATCTCTTTTTGGTTTAGTTAGTGTAGATGAACTAAATGAAATTAGAAGTGCTTTGGGATTATCTGAAGATAGTTCATAATGAAAACCTATTTATAATTAAAAGTTTGATATAAGATAATGAGACATATATCAGAAAGAGAGTTACAATTGCCAGATGCATCTATAGGCAAATTATTAGAGTTAGCAGCAGAAGATAAATCCATTATATCCTTAGGCCCAGGAGAACCAGACTTTGAAACTCCAAAGCCTTTATTGCAGTATCTAAAATCAATTATCTCAAAGAATAAAAAATTAAGATTTACACATTATTCTCCTAGTGAAGGAAGGACTGATTTAAGAGAAGCCATTGTTAAGAAGCTAAAAAGAGATAATAAGATTAATGCAGATATTGATGAAATATTAGTTACAACTGGAAGCCAAGAAGCGATTTTTACAGCATTACTTTCTACTTTAGATATTAATGAACAAGTAGTAATTCCCAATCCTGGATATTTAGCTTATTTGCCAGCAATAGAATTAAGCGATGCTGTTCCTGTTGATTTGGAATTAAAAGAAGAAGAAGGTTTTAAGGTAAATCCAGACAGAATCAAGAAATTAATAAACAAGAAAACAAGGGCCATAATGATTAATACCCCTTCTAATCCTACTGGTACAGTATTAGGAAGAAAATTATTGGAAGAAATTGCTGATATTGCTGTAGAAAATGATTTATATGTATTTAGCGATGAAGCTTATGAGAAATTAATTTATGACTCTAAGCATATTAGTATTGGATCATTAAATGGAATGAAAAATTATGTTGTTACTTTCCAGACATTTTCTAAGGGCTATGCTATGTGTGGATTTAGATTGGGATATGCTCATGGTCCAAGAAATGTAATAGATGCAATGAAGAAAAGCATTCATTACATTACATTAGCTGCTTCAACCTTATCTCAGTTAGTTGGAATAAAGGCATTAAGTTTGCCTAATAAACATATAGAAAAGATGAGAAAAGAATATGACAGGAGAAGAAGATTTATTGTTAGAAGATTAAATGAGATTGGATTAAGAACTTTAGAGCCTAAAGGGGCATTTTATGCTTTTTCCAATATAAAAGATTTTAATCTTAAATCCACTATTTTTGCTAAAAGATTATTAAATGAGGCTAAGGTTGCTGTTGTGCCTGGAACTGAATTTGGAAAGTATGGAGAGGGATATATTAGATTTAGTTACGCTACTGATTACAAATTAATAGTTAAAGCTATGGATAGAATAGAGAATTTTGTTAAGAGACTAAAATAATGGTTCTACCTCAACAAAGATTATAAATATCCAGTTAATCTTCAAAATATGAGCAAAGTTCTTATTGTTGGTTCTGGTGGCAGAGAACATGCTTTGGGATGGAAAATTGCTCAAAGTCC
>JACPNG010000003.1 GCA_016185605.1 Candidatus Woesearchaeota archaeon | reverse complement strand
AGAAGCACAAAAAGAACTAAAGAATCATAATCTAACAAAGAAGCAGGAAAAAGAATTCTTTGAAAAATTACTGGAAGACTATAAAAAATCCAGAATAGATCCAGGAACATCAATAGGAATAATAACAGCAGAATCATTTGGTGAACCTGGAACTCAAATGACTTTAAATATTTTTCATTTTGCAGGAGTAGCTGAATTAAATGTTACACTTGGACTGCCAAGATTAATAGAAATATTTGATGCAAGAAAAGAAGCTAGCACCCCGTCTATGGAAATTTATTTAGATAAAGAATATAACAAGGATATTAATGCAGCCAAGAGGATTGCTGCATTGATAAAAGAGACAACATTAAGGGAATTAACCCAGGAATTTTCAATTAATATAGCAAAATTGCAGATAGAAGTCACACTCAACAAAAAAAATATGAGGGAGTTAAGGATTACAGATCAAACATTAATAAAAACTTTATCTGAGTCAATGAAAGACACAACAGTCAAGCAGACTAAAGATGATTTAATAATATTAAAGCCAAACAAAGAGATTGAATTAAAGGAATTATACAAATTAAAGGAAAAAGCAAAAGACACCTTCATAAAAGGGATTTCAGGAATCTCTCAAGTCCTTCCTATAAAACAGAATAATGAGTTTGTAATATTAACAGCAGGATCAAACCTAAAAGAGGTGTTTAAGCTAAAAGAAGTAGATAAATCCAGATCAGTAAGCAATGATATCTTTGAAGTGCTAAAAGTATTGGGAATAGAAGCAGCACGCCAAGTAATTATAAATGAGGCATTAAAGGTTATAAAGGAACAAGGATTAGATGTTGACATTAGGCATATAATGTTCATTGCTGATCTGATGACAGCTGCCGGAACAGTAAAAGGAATAACAAGAAGCGGTATAACATCTGAGAAAGAATCTGTTTTAGCAAGAGCCTCATTTGAAACCCCTATAAGGCATATAATAGATGCCAGCTTAATAGGAGAGGAAGATGAATTAAACTCTGTAATAGAAAATGTTATAGTCAATCAGCCAGTCCCTTTAGGAACAGGATTGCCTGGATTAATAGCTAAAATAAAAAAGCCAGGAGAAAAATAAAAATGGCAGATGAATTGACAAAGGCGTTAAATGAGAAGAATTTGGTTATAGGCGCAGACAAAGCTATAAAAAATCTTAAGAAGGGAAAATCAAAGAAAGTTCTAATATCAAATAACTGCCCGGAAAAAATCAAGCAGGAAATTATAAAATACAAAGACAAGGCTGAAATTATCCAGTTAGAAATCAACAGCGAGGAATTAAATGTGAGATGCAAAAAACCATTTAATATAGCTGTGTTGAGCTATTAATTCAAAATGCAGCAACTAACAAAAGAGACAATAAGCTACATAAATTTGTTTGAGAGCTTAACCAAGGCTTCTGTAAAAGATTGTTTTCTTAATGATGTTATTCTTTTTGTTATAAAAGAGGGCAATATAGCAAAGGCTGTGGGAAAAAAAGGCAGAAATGTATTTATGATTTCTAACTTATTAAAAAAAAGGATTAAATTAGTTGAATTTAATAATGATGCTGAAATATTTATAAAAAACATGATTTACCCAATAGAAGGCAAGATTTATAAAGAGAATAATTTAGTCTGTATCGAGCTGAATAAATCCAGCGATAAGGCCATTATCCTGGGAAGAGATAAAAAAAATTTAAATGAGCTTCAGAATATAGTAAGCAAATATTTTGATGTTAAAATAAAGGTTATTTAATATGGGAAGCAAAGGGCGCGGATTAGGATCTGGAAAGAAATTAAAAAACAGAAGAAAATCATTTAGGTGGAACAATAAGAAATTCAAGAGAAGATTGTTGAAACTAAGGGAAAAATCCTCTCCATTGGGGGCAGCCTCGCAAGCAAAAGCCATTGTTCTTGAAAAGGTGCAGAGAGAAGCTAAGCAGCCAAATAGCGCGATGAGAAAATGCGTCAAGGCACAATTAATAAAAAATGGAAAGCATATAACAGCTTTTGTTCCTGGATATAACGCCATAAAATTAATCAATGAGCATGATGAAGTTGTAATTGAGGCTATTGGCGGAAAAATGGGAAGAGCCAAAGGTGATATTCCGGGAATAAGATGGCAAGTAATAAAAGTTAACGATCAAAGCTTGGATGCTCTATTAAAAGGAAGGATAGAGAAAGGTAGAAGATGATATCAAGAATAGAAGTTAATGGCAGACCTCTTGAGAAAAGAATTAGAGTGGCTAAGACAGTATCTGGTGTTTTATTCTCATTAGTTGGTCTTTATACTCTTAGTGAAAATTATTTGGTTGGGTCAATGGCTCTTGCTGGTGGATTATTTCTTATAAAAAATGGACATAGAAATTATCATGAAGTAAATCTAATTAGAAAATTAGTAGTAAATGATAAATTTAAGTTATATAATATTATTGATAGAATAAATTATGCAAATAAAACTAGAAAATATGGAATATAAGATGAAACTATTCAATAAGTGGGAGACAAATTTTGAAGTTAATGACCAGGGATTAAAGAATTACATAAATATAAATCCAATAATAATCCCAAGAACAGGGGGCAGGAACATTAAAGTGCAGTTCTGGAGATCAAAAAACAACATAGTTGAAAGGTTGATGAATAAGCTTATGGTTCCAGGCCACAGAGGAAAAAAGCACAGGATAAGCTCAGGCCACAATACAGGAAAATCAATCACAGTTTATAATATTGTTATAAAGACATTTGAGTTAATAGAGCAGAAAATTAAGAAAAATCCAGTTGAGGTGTTTGTAAAGGCCGTAGAAAATTCCTCTCCAAGGGAGGAAATCACAACAATAGAGTATGGAGGAGCTAGATATTCTCAGGCTGTCGAGTGCGCTCCGCAAAGAAGGGTTGATTTGGCGTTGAAAAATATTGTCCAGGGGGCTTATTCCAAGACATTCAAGAATAAAAAAAGAATGTGGGAATGTCTTGCAGATGAGATAATTTTAGCTTACAGCGTGGATAATAAAAGCAATGCTATTTCCAGAAAATTAGAATTGGAAAGGCAAGCTGACGCTTCCAGATAAATTTATTTCTATTTCTTTAAAAATTATAATGGGCCCAGCAGGACTCGAACCTGCGACCTTCTCCTTGTAAGGGAGATGTTTGCTAGATAAAATCTCATAGCCACTAGACTATGGGCCCTTCAGAAAATTAGCCCAAACATAATTTAAAAACATTTGGATTATAATTAATCTCTCTATAATAAGAGTTTATACAACAATATATATAAAATTTAGATTATTTTATATAACCTAAAAGATTTTAAATATAAGGTTTTAACGATTTAGATGGTTGAAGTAGAAGAATCAAGACTTGGAAATGCTTTAACAGTACTTGGTTTAGAAGATAAATTTCTAGAAAATGGCGAACTTTCTAGTTTCCCGCTTGTTGAAAGAGGAAGAATAGCTAATAGTATTATTGCTGAGAAGTTAAGATTGGGTAGATGGGAAACAGTTGTAATGATGATTTATGGCGGGTTTGGTAAAGCAGATGCATTGTTTGAAGGAGATCGTGATCAACTTAGAGAAGAAATATTAAATTCTGTAATAAAACATTATAAATCTGGACGTTATACAGAAGATAGAACTCTTGAAGCTTTAGCAAAATCTGGAGAGGACGATTTATTATTTAGAATAGCAACTAATATTCCTTCGTTGAATTATGAAGAATTTATGGGAATTATTAATAAGATAGGCTCTTCATACTTTAGAGATCCTGACTATGGTTCACAAAGAAAATATACCATGCATGAAATTGCAGCCAGGAAAGCACTTGCAGAAAAAGATTATCATAATGTTCTTTCGCATTCTAGAGACATTGATAACAAAACTGCTTTAACAGAATTATTTAATCTGGCTATGACTCATAAACAACCATCCTCTCTAATGAAGATAGCAGAAGAGATAGCTTTAAGCGACCCAGAGCAAAAACAAAGTAGATTGAGAAGGATTATATTAAGTAGTTGTGCTAAAGAGATTAGTCTTGATTCTGTTAAAGCTTTTGAATTATTTAAGAAACATAAGGTCACATTAAGCGATGAAGAACGCGCCCTATTATATGATAAAGTAGCAGAAGAAGCAAAAAGTTATCATTTAAGGCATGAATTAATTCAAGATCAGGAACTAAGCCTATTATGGGCTAAGAAACATGTAAAATCAGAGCCAAAAACAGCATATGGTATTTTTTCTCAACAAGATTATAATGGAACGCATGTAATAAATGCAGTCCTAGTTGGATTAGGAAGTAGTAAACGTAAAAGAGACGATGAGGCATTAGAAGTCAGAGAGGTCAGTGAAGATCATCTGAGGAGAGCATATAACTCTGCATCTTTTAATGTAAAAGTCAAAATTGCTACTCATTTAAAAGATTCAAAAGAATTACAAAAACTCAGCAAACAAGCATTTAGGAGTGAAGACTTAAGAACAGCATATTATTTATGGGTCTCTGGAGGAGGCAATCTTGAAGGAAAGTATATCACTAATATCAGGACTCAACTTATCAATGACAGACTTAATGAAGGAGATGGCACATCTATGCACTTTTTTGATCGTTCTGATAAGATAGGCAGAATACAAGTTTATGAGGCATTAATGCAACAACAAAGTGATAAGAAAAATAGTAATTTAATAGATGCTTATGAGATTGCTTTAATGATTTGCGATGAAGAGAGAACTCAAAGAGTTCGCGAATTAATGGTTGAAGTTAGTCCAAGATGGGCTTTGAAAAGATTTAGCTCTGGAGTAGAAAATAAAAGAGATGAAAAGGGAATAGAGTATGTGCTTAGCGTTGTAGCTAAAAAACATTCAGTAGAAGAAAAAACATTAAGACATTTCGTTGAAAAATATCGTTCTAATTAAGAATTTAATATAAAGATTATAGTTACAAGCTATAATAATCTTCTAAAACTATCATATCCAGATTTTCCAGATTCTTGACTACCTGAAGTTTTCCATTTCCTATCTGTGTTATTCTTTCAGCTAATACCTCTCCTTTTTTATCTAGGTTAATTCCAATCAGGGATATTGTAATTCCGGAATTATATGCATTCTCAACTGCATCTAATGTCTCTTTTTCCGGATTATCCCCTTTAGTCGGCATTGCATCTGTTATTAATATTAAATGCTTTGTTGAATCATCATTTGGAAATAATTCTATGGCTTTTATTATTGTGGAAGCAATATTTGTCTCCTGCTTTGCCCTTATATTGGCTATCTTATTTAATATCATCATGAAATCATGGGTAGGATAAACAATATCTTCTACTTTAGAGCCGAAAACTAATAATCCTACTTCATCCTTTTCTTGTATTGCTTTAAATGCTAAAGCTACCCCTGCTTTTTTGCACATATCTATCTTAGCCCCCTTCATAGATCCAGAAGCGTCCAATGCATAAACTAAATTTATTTTTCCTTTGCTTTGTTTTTCAAAAATCCTTAAATCTCTTTTCTCTATTTTATTATGGGATCTTTTTATGGCTAATCTGATTGATTTTCTCAGTGCAATATTCCTATAGTTATCTCCCCTCTTGAATTCTTTAATCTCTTCCTTGTTTCCATAATGCGATATCTCCTTGTTGAATTTTTCCCCTATTAATCCTTTAGAAACTAAATTATTAATCTCGTCTACATATAATGACAAGGCAGCTAGATTCAATCCTTTTTCCGTTATCTCTAAATTCTTGTTTATTATCTTGTCATCTTTTAATGATTCGAATTTATCAAGAATCTTTTGTTTTATTTTCCTCTGGACTTCTGGAAATCCAACATCTTTTTCATCTGCTATCTCCCTTACAAATGACTCCCCATAAAGTTGCTTGGCCAGAGAATAATCCTTTACTATTTGTTGGAACATTATATCTGGATTAAATGAAAATAAATTATTGTTAACTGCGTTTCTCAATAACTTTCCTTCCTCTTCTTTTTCCCCCTCTAAAATAGAACTCAAAAGCTTGTCTTCTTTATCTTGTTTTTTTAGTTTTCCCTCTATCTCTTCTATATTGCCAATAATATTGCTACCGCAAATCACCACTGTCTGTTTGATTAGGATCTTGCTTTTTATCTAAAAATTCATTTAATTCCTTTTCAATGAATTTATTTAAGCTTGTCAAGTATTTTACGCTTGGCTTTAACCTTATTCTATGAGCCAATACAGATATAATGGCTTCTTTTATATCATCGAAAGAAACCTCTTTTGCATTATTTAATAATGCATTACTTTGTGATCTTTCGTACAATCCAATTGAGGCTCTTACAGAAGGAACCCTTTCCAAATCCTTATTCTCTCTTAGAATTCTGATGAATAAAATTGCCCTTGTCAATAATTCATCTGGGAATTTTACATCTAATTTTATTCCTTTTGATTTTACTATTTGCTTTTCTATTTCCAATGTTTCAGGATATGTCATATAAACAATATCAAATCTGTCTAATAATACTTCACTTAATTTTTCTGTTCCTGCAAAATCATCTGGATTCATCGAGCCTATGAAAATAAAATCAGCATTAAAATCAACATCATAATTTCCAATAGTTACTTTTTTTTCCTCTAATGATTGGAGTAATGAATTTTGCAGTTTCTCAGGACACCTATTTAATTCATCAAAGAATAAAACTCCTTTATCTGCTTTAAATATCTTTCCGGGATTAAAAGCTTCCAATGAAGTTGGTCCATATTCTAAAGCCTTTATAGGATCTATATCTCCAATTAAATCCTCAACATTTAGATCAGGAGAACCTTGTATTCTTACAAATTTTCCTTTCTTCATTATTTTAGCAACATTTTTTGCTAGAGTAGTCTTGCCTACTCCTGGAGGTCCGACTAAAATAACATGCCTTGAGGTCATCAAAGCAGATTTTAGCTGCTTTTTTGATTCTTCCTGGCCAATAATATCCTCAAAGTCTTTTATTTTTTGGAATTCATTCATTTTAGTACACTATGGATTTATTTCTTCCGCTGTTTTTTGCTTTGTATAATCTTTCATCAACAATCTTTATTAAATCTTTTTGGTTTCTAGCATCTTGCGGCAATAATGCTCCACCAATGCTTACAGTAACCCTTTTTCCAATGCCATAATTATGCTTTGATATTCTATGTCTTATTCTCTCAGCGTATATCTCTAGATTTTTTCTGTTTCCCATATGCGCTAATACCACTATCTCTTACTAAAATATGAGCTGTCTCTCTCAATATCTTATCTCCGATTGGATGTCCATAAGTGTCATTTATCTTTTTAAAATTATCTATATCTAACATTAAAATTCCCAAACTCTTCTTTGATCTATTTTTTCTTCTGTCTGTTTCAGACTGATTTTTTCTTTTGTCTTTCTCCACTGGCTTTTGTAAGTATCTCCTGTCCATACTTAATACTGTTTGGTATGTTGATTCATCAAAATACCTGCGGTTAAACAACCCAGTTAATCCATCCACTGTAGCTAATCTTTCAAGTTTAGAATTTCTTCTTTTTAAGGAAGTATTTTCTGATTTTAATGCCTCTGCTTCTGGACTTATTCTATTTATAACATACCCCTTACTATTAAATAATAATCTCATATATTTTTACTATTTGAGTCATTTATAAATCTTACTATTTTACTTATTTAATAGTAGTTACATTATAAAAATTATTAATTAAAAATCATCATGATATAGATATTCTATTAGGATTATATTTTGCTCCATTTAATGCACCTTTTGCTGATTCTATTAATTCATCTTTAGATTTAGCATTTGTGGGATAAGCTGATATGCCGATACAAACATTAATCCCAGCATTTTCTTCTATTGTCCTTTTTAATCTTGCTCCATAACCAAATATATTTCCAGAATTAATACCATTATTTTCAACAGGAACTATCAAACCAACCATTTCTTCACCTAATTAATATATATTATACTTATCTTTTGTCATCTCTCTTATTTTCTCTTCAATTGTTTTTGAGGTATGATGAAATAAGTGTATGTTTTTTCCTTTGTTTTGAGGAGCTATAAGAATTAGACATAAATCTGGTTTAGTTTTATCCTTGCTTTTATCTCCTTTTTTACCATTTTCAATCTTAAGAATTGCATCTTCTAATTCTTGATAAAATTCTCCTGTTTTAGATAGTAAAGTATCCTCTTTTTTTCCATAGAGCCAACCCAAAACCATAATTTCTTATTGTTTTAATTATTTATAAGTATTATTAATATATGATGAGATAATAAAATTTATAGACCATTCAAATTTATGGTGTTTATGCTTAATCTTTATTAGAACCAATAAAAACATTAGATTACTATTTTAATTATCAAAACTTTTAAAAACACAATAACAAACATTAATTAAATGACTGATATGCCAAAATTGCCAGAAGGACTAGAAATTCCAGAAGACATCCAAAAAAAACTATCTCAAATAAAATCCAAAGTTGAAAAATTCAAGAAGGAAGTTCTTAAGAAATTTGAGGAGTATGTAGTTGGAATAGCATTATTGCCTCCTGATAATATAAATCCAGAGGAAGAGCAGGAATTAACGCCAAAAGAAAAAGAAGAGAGAAAAGACTGGATAAATGTTCTAGTTTTAATAGATGATTCTGATTCCAAGAAAATGTCAAAGCTGGAATTAAGGGACAAGCTAACAAAAATTATAGAGGAAACAGCAAAGTCAATAGATAATAACATCAAGCCAAATACATTAATAATATCAGAATTAAAGGAGATGTGCTTTGACGGCAAATATGAGATTCTGCATTCCATTGGATTTGGGGCTATTTTACATGACAGAGGAATGTTAGGGGCATTAAAGACAGCTGAAATCCACAAGGAGATGACTATCAAGAAATTCGAAAAATATGTCCTAAGCTATGTTGCAGCTGGAAGTTTATTCAGGGGAGACGCAAATCCAGGAGACATTGATGTCTATATTGTAATAGATGACACAGATGTAAAGAAAATGCCCAGAATAGAATTAAAAGAAAGATTAAGAGCCATTATCCAGGATATGGGCTTTCAAGCTTCTAAAGTTTCTGGAGTTAAAGCCTCTTTCCATGTCCAGTCTTATATTTTGACAGATTTCTGGGATTCTGTCAAGGAAGCTAATCCTGTTATATATACATTTCTAAGAGATGGAGTTCCTTTATTTGATAGAGGAGTATTCATGCCTTGGAAAATTTTATTGCAGATGGGAAGATTAAAGCCAAGTCCAGAGTCAATTGATATGAATATGGATTTGGGAGAAAGATTATTGGAAAGGACAAAAGCAAAATTACTTGGAATAGTGGGAGAGGATTTATACTATGCTGCATTAAATCCAGCGCAAGCTGCAATAATGCTTTATGGACTGCCTCCAACAACTCCAAGAGAGACAATAAAAGTTCTTGATGAGATATTTGTCAAGAAAGAAAAATTATTAGAAAAAAAATATGTAAATATATTATCAAAATTATTTAATTACTATAAAGATGTTGAGCATGGAAAGGTAAAAGACATTTCTGGAAAGGAGGTTGATTCCTTATTAAAGGACTTAGAAGATTATATGAAGAGGATTAGAAAATTATTCACCCAGATAGA
>JACPNG010000022.1 GCA_016185605.1 Candidatus Woesearchaeota archaeon | reverse complement strand
TAGATAATTGTAAAGCCTTTACAATGTCATTGCATTCTTCCTTAAGCTCATTAAAGCTTAGATCATCCAGCTTATTAAGATTATAATCTTTTAATAATCTATTAGATAATTCTAAAGCAGATTCGCCATTAGCTCCAACCCCAAAGATAATAGCTAATAATTCAGCATTATCCAAAGTTTTAACCCCATTCCTAGTCAGCTTAAATCCCGGACGGTTAAACCATGGAAGATCCTTAATTTTCATTTAAATTATTTCCTTTACAGATTTTATAAAGATATTTATAAAATCGCAAAACAACATCAGTAAAACCCACAGCCAGAGCCTAAAACCCCAGAATTCTCATACTAGCCATGTAATATCAGAGAGGTAGCATTGTGTAATATTGGAGAGGTAGTCGTGTAATTTCCGAGAGGTAATTATGCGATATTTATGGTTATTTACTCTTTCTCCAGATAAGCTAAATCCATATGGGGAGTAACAACTAAAGAAAATTTATTTTTCTCCAAGAAATCCAATCCTAAGATAGAGGGAAAGCTGAGAGCTATATTCTTCTCTTTATCACTTTTTTTAGTTCCACGTGCAACATAAGAAAAATCTAAATCTATTTTTTGAGTTTTATTTTCTTCATCCCTCATTATTATTGATAAAGATTTTGTTTTAAGTAATTCAAAAGTGGAGCCTGCCATACGAATATGCCTCTCAAAAGATAGTTTGTTAATTGGTATATTGAGTCTTAAAGCATCCCCTTCACTTATAAAAGTCTCATTACTTCCCGTATCTACAACAAATACAATCTGTCCAAAAGCAATTCTATAACTATGAGAATTTAACCTGGCATTAAGAAGTAATCTTCCCGCCACAATCTTTAAGGGAATCCTCATTTTTTAGAACTATAAAATCAACTTTATCTTCGAAACGTGCATTATGATTACTTTCGCTGGATTTTCTTTCATAGTTTTTAGTTTATTCAATAATCTTTCAAAATCCTTATCATGGGATATAACTTCTCCTTCTTTTATTGCCACAAACTCATTATCATAATCTTCTTTAAGCTCTTCATAATTTTCATTAAACCATTCCAAATCCTCTTCGGATTTTTTCAATAATTCTAATTCAGACTCCATTTTTACAGAATTCCTCCATTATAAATAGAATTAAATATAATCTCTTTTCTCCCATTATTAATAAAAGCAGTCAGAATATATATAAAAATATTTTCTTTCATTTTATTGATTTAATAGTGGCAAACAGCTATTTAAAACTTTCGAAATAAATCTCATTTCTTGTTAGTTTAAACCCTGGGCGGTTAAACCATGGAAGATCTTTAATTTTCAATTAATTTTCTCCAAATGTTATATTTTATAAATATTTATCTAAAGATATCTTTATATATTTTAGATATGCTAATTATTAAATGAAAATAATAAATATTAAGTTAGAAAAAGATTTAGTAAATAGGATGGATGAAAAATTAGATAAATATGGATATTCCACAAGGGAAGAATTTATTATTGCTGCTATAAAAAATAAAATAAGAAAGCTAAAGGAAGAAAGTTCTTGTTAAATTTCATTTCTTAATTCTCTCCACATAATCTTTTAAAAAATAAATTAAAAAGATTTTTCACAAACCAAAAGCCTTATAAATCAATAAAAAAGCCTAGTATAATAGCATTACAATTTACGAGAAGGCACTTGTAACAACATAACATTTCGCTTTTTCTATATAGGTGCTAAATAAACTAATAGGGAGAAAAATGAAATTTGAAGATTTTAAACTAAGCAATGAATTATTAAGAAATATAAAAGAAATTGGCTATAATGAGCCTACAGACATCCAATCAAGGTCAATTCCATTAATCATAGAAGGAAAAGATGTTATAGGGGAATCAGCTACTGGATCAGGAAAAACATTAGCTTTCGGAACTATAATATCAGAAAAAGTAATTCCAAACAAAGGAATACAAGCTTTAGTTATTACCCCTACTAGAGAATTAGCCAACCAAGTAAAAGACTCATTAAAATTAATCTCAAAGCATAGAAACTTAAACATTACAGCAATATATGGGGGAGTTGCAATAGATCCCCAAATTAATGTTTTAAGAAGGGCTGAAGTCGTTGTTGGCACTCCAGGAAGATTATGTGATCATCTCCAAAGAAATACAATTAATTTATCAAAAGTTAATATTCTTGTATTGGATGAAGCTGACAGGATGTTTGAGATGGGTTTCATAGAAGACATTGAAAAGATAATAAAATCATGCCCAAAAGAAAGGCAAAATTTATTCTTCTCAGCTACAATCTCAGATAACATAAGAAGATTAGCCCAGAAATATATGAATTCTCCAATAAAAGTTTCTGCTAATAATTTAGTTGATCCTGAAAAGCTTAAGCAAGTCTATTATAATATCACAAGAGGGATGAAACTATCATTATTAGTATATTTATTGGAGCATGAAAAATCCGGATTAGTGATGGTTTTCTGTAACACAAGAAGGAATGTTGATTTCATAGCCAAAAATCTGCAATCTAATAAAATAAAAGCTATTCCAATCCATGGAGGATTATCCCAGAATAAAAGAAATAATACTATAGAAATGTTCAATGATGCCAAAGTGCAAGTTCTAGTATGCACAGATGTGGCTTCAAGAGGACTGCATATTGATAATGTCTCTCATATCTATAACTATGATATTCCAAAAAATCCAAAAGATTATGTCCATAGGATAGGAAGGACAGCCAGAGCAGGAGAAGAAGGAAAAGTAATTAATATATTATCAGAAGATGATCATCCAAACATGTCTTCTATCTTAAGAGAATATTCCTTTAAGATTGAAAAGATGGAAAAGATAATGATTGAAAGGATCAACGCAGTAAGAGTAGAAGAGAATAGAGGATTTAGAAGGGTCCCATTCCATAACAAGTTCAGAAGGGGATTCTCCAGAAATAGAAATTATGCTATGCATTAAACCATCTTTAAATTATTTAACTAATTTATCAATTCTATAAGAACTTAATATTTTGTTTAAAGCATTCGCGAATTTTTTAGTCTGCTCTAATGGTATGGTGATAGAATGCTCATGAACCCATTCATTTCCGTCCTTTTTCTTTTTTTGTATCAACAAATACCTTCCGAATTCATTTTCCAGAATATCAAACCATATTGTTCTGTTATTATAATTTAACTTCTCAAAATCAAAATGATGAATCCTATGGTTCGGGTAATAAACCTTAGTAACCCCAAACTGCTTCATATAAATCTCATTTTCAAGAATTAATACTTGTAAATGTTTTTCAATGGCTTTTCTGGAAAATTTAGTATTTCTTACTAATTCCGTCATCGTCAAACCCTTGGGATTATTTCTCAGAAACTCAATTATTCTATTATGGATTAATTTTTCTTTTTCTACTGGATGCATTTTAATACTTCTCATTAAGTACCAAAATATTTATATATCTATTGTTACTTATATTGGTTATCAATAATAGTAATCTATTTACTCAAATGAAAATAAAATTCCATAACATGGGCTGGGAGAGTAAAATCACCCAAAAGAGGGCTACTTTAAGCATTTCTATTAATAAGTTAGTTGCAACTGGCTGTTGTCTGGAAAAAGGCCAGTTATTATATTGTTATTTAGCAGAAGATGAAAGTGAAAGGTCCATAATGGTTATATATTTAGATGGCAGCAAGAGGAATAATAAACTAATTTAAGTTAATTTATGATAGAAAATGGAAGAATTTGATTATTACATTTTTATTGATTTTTCAGAGAATTTAATTGGATATAATATTATTGAACATGATAAAATAATTGTGTTGTTGCCGAAAATCTCTAGGTTTAGACACTATAAAGAAGTTAGAAATAAGAAAATTTATTTGAAAAATATCAAAAAGACAATTAAAAGAGAAAATATCAAATCATATTTCTTAAAATTTGGAATCAAAGAACTGTATAAGAATATAGACACTTATGCAGACGTCCTTAAATTTATTAAAAAACACGAAAATTGTATAATATTTATTTCAGTAGATAACCGTCAATATAAGGCTTTTAATAAATTAGTTGGATTTGTTGATGGAAAAAGAGTTGTTGTAAAGAAGGAAAGTGAACTTGTGGAAGGAACTCCAGAATATCAGGCAAGTCTTGTTTTGGATAATCTTCTAAATATAGAAAGGTTGAAACAATAAAAGAATCAAAGAAAATGAAGTACAGGGTTATGGCGTCCGTCTATCCTACTCCCCATACCAACGCAGAGCGTATATGGCTTTCGTCAGGTCGCGTCCCCCTATATAAATATTATAATCTATGGAATATATAAACTTTTCCATAATTTGGAATGTTTTTACACCCACAAAAACATACGTTCTATATATTTAAGTAAGTTAATTTTTAGATATAAAATGAAACTCGGTGAAGCATTAAGCACATTAAAAAAAGAAAAGAGTAGATTAGCACGATTAATTTTATTGAGAAAAGAGAATGTTTATGTAGAAGAAGGTAAAAAGACAAAATTTGATCCTAAGAAGTTAAGCGAAGAAATAAACAAAAAGATTGAAGATATACTTGAGTTAAAGATTAAAATACAAAAAACCAATATAAACACAAAAGTTACTGGAGAAACAATAACATTAGCTGAAGCAATAATAAAGGTTAATGATTTACGCAGCAAAATTTCACATTTAAGCACTTTATTCGAGAGAAAAAGAGATTTTTTATTTAGAGACAAAGATGAAAAAGAGTTAGTTCCTCAACTTGATGAACTTGAAGTAGAGGATAAATTAGAAAAATTAGAGATTGATAAAATCCAGCTTGATAATAAAATACAGATTACTAACTGGACAACCAAGTTGCTAGATTAAGCTTATCTGTCTTTGATGGATAAGATTGCTGATGGCTTGAAGTAGTATAGGCGTGTAGTGTTATCTTATACTAAATCTATAATTTAGTATAAGATAATATTATGCAACTCCAACCGGTGTTGACACCTTAGGATGTGATGTGATGCTTTAAAGACTAAGGATTAAAGATTATTGGTAAAAGATTACAGCTTAAGGCTCATATACCTATATTTTTCTTCTAGTTGTCAGCAATTTTATTAAAAATTTATAAAATGTATTAAGGGGGAAATTACAAGATGATAATTATAGAAATGAACATGCGTTAAGACTTAGTTCCTTAAAGGAACAAATGAAGTGAGTGCAAAGGCATGTGCCCGCTTCAGAGAAAGTCTGGAGCGTGTTCAGATGAAGAAGAGGATTTTAGAGTGTCCAATACATGGATTAACTCTGTTTAGATGCAAAAGAAAATGCTGGAAAGGAACTCCTGGAAAGCCTTATTCTACAGACTACACAGAAAAGTGCTTTAAATGCATAAATGAAGGAAGATATGAAAAAGTAGAGAAGTTAAAAGGGAAAAGAAATATTTTCATTAAAATTTAATTTATTTCCTTAATAAGGGCTTATATTTATCCCATTCTGTATACGCTATGAATATATTTAGTAAAGCAAATACTAAACCAATAATAATTGATTTTATATCAAGAAATATATGAAATAAAATAATATTCACAAGTATAGGAGCTAAAAGTATAGCGCCAAGAGCAACATACATTCCTAAAACAAACATCAATCCAGCAATTATAAAGATAATCCCTATAATAGGGTTCATATATCCTGTAGCAGCCAGTGCCTCAAGAAATAATTTAGCTTCAGCAGGGTAAAAATCAGGAATTTCTAGGTTTAAGAATGCCATTCCCCCAAATATGATTAATATAATCCCAAATAATATCCTTACAGTGAGAATTACTTTTTTGTTCATCTAAAAAATAGTATATTATAATTATTAAAGATTTTGGATTAAAAATTCTAAATCTCAACACTATGCCCGTCACTCATAATCTTTACTTCCTTCTTGGAATATCCCATATCAAAGGCTAAAGAAGCTAGATTATTTAATTTTTCTAATGGTCCATGAGCTGGAATTATATTCTTTGGCTTTACCATATTAATTAAGTCCCTTAAATCTTCCCTGTAAGCATGCCCAGATACATGAATATCCTTGAAGATTCTAACATGCTTGTTTTTTAAATCCCTCTCTAATTTATCCCTGTTTCTTATGTTGATTTCTACAGGAATTGTTCTGTTTGAAAATATAACATGATCATCCTTTAATAATTCAAAAGGAAGCTGATGGGAAGCTAATCTTGTCAGCATAGATCCAGGCTCTCCCTGTCCTCCTGTGCAGATTATCAAATATTTATTCCTTCCATGCCTTTCAATATCAGAAAGCTTTTTCTTAACTTTTGAAGAATATCCTATTACCTCATGCCTTTTTGACAGCTCAACTAATTTAAGATTCTCAGCTGCATTAATATATTTCTGCATTGATCTTCCCAAAAATACTACTTTTCTGTTTAATTTTTCCCCAAACTCAGCCATGGATTTTAATCTGGAGATATGAGAGGCAAATGTTGTGCAGATAATTGCATTTTCAGTATTTTCTACAGAAAGCATGACATCTTTTAGCATTTCCCTAGCTACTTTTTCAGAAGGAGTCTTGCCCTCTTGATGGGCATACAAGGATTCAACAACCAAGGCAATTACATTTTCTTTTCCTAACTGCTTTAATCTTTTATAATTTGGCTTCTTCTGGATTACAGGGGAATTGTCAAACTTAAAGTCATTTGCATATAATATAGTTCCTTCCTTAGTATGCAATGCAACCAAGGAAGTTTGTAATGTAGAATGAGTCATGTGTATAAATTCAACCTCGACATTATCTAATTTATAGCTTGAGTTGGGATTTATTTTTAATAATTTATTTTTTAAAGAAACCCTTTCATTTTCCAATTCAGATCTTAAGACTTCTAATGTATAGGGGCTTCCTAGAATTGGGGCATCATAATTAGGGGCTGAAAAAGGAACAGAGCCAATATGGTCTAGATGGCAGTGCCCCAGAACAATGCCTTTAACCTTGTCTTTTAATGGCCTTAATAATTTGTCATTTGGAATTGCCCCTAGTTTTATCATTCCCTCTGCTGTAAGGTTTTTTCTCTCTCCCCCAGACTCCTCAAAATCTACCAAAGCAGGGAGAAAAAAGCCCATATCCAAAATAATTATAGAATCATTTATTTTTACAGCCGACATGTTCTTGCCGACCTCACTATAGCCTCCAACGCTAAAAAATTCCATTTTCATATAAGAAATAATAAATTGGGTTTTTATATATATCTATTCTTTTAATAATCTATCTGAAAGTTCTTTTTTTACAACAAGATTTATTATTAGCTGTTAAAAATATTTAAATAGTTATAAAGTAGTTAAATATTAAGCTATAAGAATGGGAAAATCAAATACAAAAAATCAATATAATAAAAAAGTCATTACTATTTTATTTCTTATTATATTATTGCTTATTATTGGCTTTTTAATGAAGAATTCCTTTGACTATCAAGGAAACACATTTATTTCTAGAGATGATAGTCATGGTTCAGATCTTATTGTAAGCAAGATAATCATGGCCAGAACAGCGGAAAGCATACAAGGAGTATATGGCTATAAATATATGGTGGCAGTAATTATTAAGAATATTGGCGAAGCTCCTGTATCACGACCATTCAACATTATTGTGAATGCCCCGGGATATGAAAATAATTTGCAGCGTACTAATCGAAAATTCTCTCCAAAATGGGGGGGCTCCTGGATTGAAGGGGGAAAAGTATTAATGCCTGGTGAAGAGATAGGGGGTGCTTGGTTATATCCAGTTTACCTCAGAGAATTTGATGTTAATTATGAAGTAAGCGCAACTGTAGATTCTGGCTCAGAAATCCGCGAGTCAAACGATGAAAATAATAAGCTAGTAAAGCACTTTACGCTTTATATGGAATATGGACAAGTGCCAAATGTAAAGGCTGTTGATTAGCTGATTATAAGAAATAAGTTTTTAGATTATGAATTACTTTCTATTAACAAACTAATTAATTTTCTGGATTGATTGATTTGATTGAAGAAAATACCAATATATTAATTTACATTCATCTCTTCTTTTTCTTATTTTTAATTCTTTTTTCTATATTTTTAGCCTGCATTTGAAATCCAAATTCTTCTCCTAATTTATACATGTTATAGCCGGATATTACAAATATCATATAAGCTATTGTTATCAACATAAATTCCGGCAGAACCATAAAATCCCCTATTGTCTGCTGCCATTTAAAAAAAGTATTTAATGAATGATAAATTGAAAAAAGAACTATGAAAATCAATGAAGTCAGAAAATATCCAGCATAAGTTCTTAATGAAGATCCTGGTGATAGGGCTTTTATTGCCCTTATAGTCCATATTATGGCTGTTATTCCAAATGTTAAAGTAAATGCTCCTACAGTTAACTCCTTATGATCAATAATTCTTATTAGGGCATATAAGCCGAAAAGAATAGCAATTGCCCCGATTATAAATTTAATAATATTCTTCATCTTACCTCCTTTTCAAAACTTTATCATTACATCGCAAAATTGGCTTAGCTCATCTATTAATTCCTCATCTTTATCCTTCTGCAATGAAATTATAATTCCCTTTACCCTCCAAATCCTCATCTTTCCAGATATAAAGTGTATAAATCTAGCAACAGTATTAACTTTGTTATATATTAATAAAGTGCTCAAAGAATCAAAGAATAGGAATTTTTCCTTGTTTCCTAAAGCTCTTACAGCTTGATCCATAGCCAAAGAAATATCACTTAAATTTTCGGGATTTCCAATATACAAGCAATTTCTTGTTTTTTTTATATTTCCACCAACTGTTTTAGTTACAGCATCTATAAATATTATTAATTTTGCATCTATTCTCTTTCTTCCAAATAATTCATTCATTGTTTGATATGGCTTGTTTAATGTAACATAGACTCCAGGAATCCCTTGTTGGGTTAAATGCTTTACAATTTCCAGATTAGTTTTCTGATAATTTTTAGAAGTAACGGTAGCTAAAGCAATATAATCTTTTAATCCTTTTACTTTCTTCTCAAAGCTTTCAGCTGCTCCCATTTATCCTAATTATGATATTTGGGTATATAATTATTTTGGTGGTAATCTTTTTATACTAGCTAAATTATAAAAATCCAAATGAAAGATGAAAGAATAGATTTAGGAATTCCTGGATTAGACAAGCTATTAAAGGGGGGAATTCCAAGAGTTAATACAATTCTTGTTACAGGGGCTCCTGGAACTGGAAAGAGCATATTTGGATTACAATTTCTAGTAGATGGTGCCAATAAAAAAGAGCCTGGAGTATATGTAACCTCTGAAGAGAGCCTAGAGTCAATAAACCAAAATGCTGAGAGTCTAGGTATCAATTTAGAAGAACTAGAAAAGAAGAATTTAATTAGCATAATACCCCAGTCTGTTACAGGCAAGATTTTATCTCTAGAAGAGCCGTTAAAACAAATAAGAAAAAATAAAGCTAGAAGAATTGTTATAGATTCATTAACAATGTTTGAGTTTATATATGATAAAGATTATAGAAGAGGATTAATATCATTTTTAACAGAAGCCAAAGAACTAGGAATTACTTTATTAGCAATATCTGAAAATTTTTCATCTAATATATCAGATATGGTTTTTAAAGAAGAGGATTTCCTGTTTGACGGCTTGATATTATTGTTCAAAATCAGAAAAGGCGCTAGTTTTGAAAGATGCATTCATATAGCAAAAATGAGGGGGGAAAATTATCCAATTAACATCTATCCATTAACTATAACAAAGGGTGGAATGAAAATATTAACAGATCAAATTCCATTTTCTTTATCTGAGAAAGAATTTTAGAAATGCCAAGAATTAAAAGAGTCTCTACAGGGGTTCCAGGATTTGATGAATTAATCTCTGGCGGATTTAAAGAATTTAGCATTAATCTGGTTGCTGGAGGTCCCGGAACTGGAAAAACAATATTTGCAATGCAATTCCTGTTAGATGGTATTAAAAGAGGGGAGCCTGCTGTTTATATCACATTTGAAGAAAAAAAAGAAAAATTCTATGAGGATATTCTAAGCTTTGGCTGGGATTTAGAAAAATATGAAAAAGATAACTTATTTGTTTTTTTAGAATATACCCCTGAGCAGGTTAAAAAAGTATTAATAGAGGGTGGAGGCTCAGTAGATTCCATTATAACAAAGATGAAAGCTAAAAGAATTGTTATAGATTCTATAACCTCATTTTCCTTACTTTACCAAGATGAATTGACGAAAAAAGAGGCTGCTCTAGCATTATTTGAATTAATCCAGAAATGGGGTTGTACTGCCTTGTTAACCTCAGAAGAAGAGGAAAAAGAGGGTCATACAATTTCTGCTGCTCTAGAGTTTGAGGTTGATAGCATTATCTTATTATATTATCTAAAGATGAAAGGGGTTAGACATAGAGCAATAGAAATTCTTAAGATGAGGGGCACAAAACATCCGTTAAAAACTTTTTCTATGGATATAGGTGAAAAGGGAGTTATTGTTTATCCTAATAAAATATTTACACTAGAATAAATTTAATAAAAAAGAAAAAATTAAGCTACAGTTACAACAAGATTTCCTGTAATAACCCTTCCTGTTAATCCTGGAGTGCTATATGTTATTGTAACTGCAGACCTTACCTTGCCTGATAAACCACTACATGTAACAGCTACATTCCCTACAGCCCCTGCATTAATACTACCACTTCCAGCAGTACAACTACCGGTTGTTAAATCTGGCAAATCAACATCTGTTACTGTAATTGTTTCTGTAAGTCCGTTTCTTACCCTCATTGTTATACTTGTTGCAGTAGCAGTCGCACCCTCGCAATTCAATGGTGCTGCTAACCTACAATTATCAGCAACTAAAGATTGAGGATTACCAACAAAAAACCATAATGCTGAAATAGCAACTAAAACAACTAAAATAGCCCATCCGTAAGTCATTAAAAATTCGATGGCTGCCTGTCCCTTTTTCATTTAATAAACCTCCTCTTATGAAATTATTAATTTATAATAATTTTAAAATGATATTTTTATATATAAAGGTTCTTATACTACTTTAAAGATAATAAGAAATTATAAAAGAGTTGTAAAAGATTAATTATCAATGAAATCTCAAGTAGCAGTAGAATATATGGTTATCATAGCTATAGCCCTTGTTATTGCTACCCCCATAATATATTATTCTTTAACAGAAGCAAATACAGAAGTAAAATTAAACGAGATTAATTCAGCTTTAAATGATTTGAAGAATACAGCTGAAACTATTTATACATTGGGACCAGGATCAAAAGATTATATTCCTGTAACGCTTCCAGATGGAATTGAAAGTGTTTCTATATCAGGCAAAGAGATATTATTCAAATTAAGGATTTTTGAAGGAACATCTGATGTTTTTATAATAACAAAAGCTAATGTTACTGGAAATATTCCTATAACCAAAGGAATTCATTACATACAATTAGAGATGTTAGAATCTGGGGTTGTTTTAATAGGAGAACTAAGTTCTTCATGCGGAGATAATATCTGTGAAGCATTTGAAACATGCAGCACATGCAGTAAAGATTGTGGAGCATGTATATGCGGAAATAATGTATGTGAGGCTAGTGAAGACTGCAATTCTTGTCCTAGTGATTGTGGAAGTTGCGATTCTGGAAATTGTGGAAATAATATATGTGATAGTAATGAAAATACACAAAACTGCTCTCAAGACTGCCCAACAGAAGAAGAGTCTGGAAAGGCATTTTTAGACAAAGGCATAGAAAATGGATGGTATTTTAAGACAAATGGCATTGGTTTAGCTACAACAGATTCTCAGATGAAAGCTTTAGAGGATATAACACTAAATCTATTAGATGATGATATCAATACACCACCAACAACTTCTGTTATAAAAACAAGATTAAGCGGAGGGAAAAATTATGAAGGTTTCATAATAAAAGATAATTCAGATACTAAAAACTATGGGAAAATACTTTTATATGGAAGAGTAAGGATTATTGATCAAGATCCATTTAAATTAAGGGTTTTTAGATATAAATCAGATGGTAATACAATAGATACTGCTAATTATGTTGATTTTTCAATTCCGGCTTCTGTATTAAACCAAAAAGTTAAATGGGTTGAATTAGACATAACAAATATAGCGCATTTAGAAGATAACTTTGGATTTATAAAATTTAGAGTTACAGCTCAGGAAGATAACTTACAAGACAATAAAAGACTTCAATTTTCTGAATTACATATAAAAGTTGAAGAATTAGAATAATGAAAAAAGCTCAGGCTGCAATAGAATTTGTAATTGTTATAGCTACTATATTTTTCTTATTTGGAATTATTTTATTTTTAACATTGGATAAAAGAATTGAATTAAATGACAAGGAATTATTTGTTGATATGACTTCTAATTGTATAAGAATGGCTAATTTTGTTAATAAAGCATTTATATTAGGAGATGGAATAGAAATTAAAACAAAGACTAATTATGATATATTTTTTTTAAATAATGAGAGATTATACATAAAAGACTCCAATGTTCAATGTGATATTATAACTTCCCCCATTAACAATAATGGAGAAAGCAATTTTAGTATAACAAATGGTAATATTAGAATAATAAACCAAGAGAGTGATATAATAATCGAAAATGTCTAAAGCACAATTATCTTCTATGGAACTTATAATTGGAGTTTTTGTATTTATGGTTATATTTGTTTTTTTATTTTCAACCTTCAATTCCTACAATAATAAATTAAATAATAATTTAGAGGATAATGAAAAACAAAGATTAGCATCACAAGTTACAGACTCTTTAATTAAAACTCAGGGTATTCCTGAGGATTGGGAAAGCAACAATTTGGATATAAAGGAAATAGGCTTAGTCAATAAAGACAGAATAATAAATCAAACTAAATTAATGGAATTAGAAGACATTGATTATAATGAATTAAAATCTATCATGAATATACAAAAGTATGATTTTAATCTGACTATAAAATTTAGCAATAATGATGTTATATCTGGTGTAGGAGTTCCCATTACAGGAAAAAAGATTACCACAACAAGAAGATTTGCTGTATATAATAAAAAAGAGGCTATTATAGATTTGACATTATTTTAAAAATGAATAAAAAAGGTTTTGTAATCGCATTTGATCTGACTGTAGCAGTATTGGTTGTTTTTATTATTTTAACTTTCAGCATATATAAGATATCCCAAGCAGATTATAATGCAATTGCTAATATACAAATGAACAAAGTTGGCAATGATATATTAGCAGTGTTAGATAATACAGATGTATTGGCTTCTTTAAATAAAAATTCAATTGAATCTTCTATAGACAGGCTATTGCCTGTAAATTATAATATGAAAATAAAAATTGAATGTCCCAATAAGGCAATAGAAACATCTTCAGAGCTTCCTAATAATATCTTTGTAGCCTCCGGCACAAGGGCAATAGCAACTAATGAATTAAACTATTGTATTGCGAGGTATTGGATATGGCTAAAGTAAAAAAGGGAATATTATTCACATTGGGATTAACATTATTCTCATTATTAGTTCTAGCTGTGTCTACTCTAATTTTTAATGTTTTTGAAAGTGCTAAAGAGATTGGAAATGAAGAACTAGTTCTAGATTATATTTATGAATTAGATAATTCAATTCAAAGATCATTTAATAAAATAGTAGAAAGTAAATCTGGAATTAATTTTGAAACTAGTGAAAAATATATCATAATAAATGAAACTTTGCCAAATCTTAATGCTAATAATTTTAAAAATGAAACTACAAAGTTTAAACAATTTTTAGAATCTAAATTTCCAAATGTTTTTTTAGATGATACAATAACAGAAAATTTGCCTATAACAATTAAGCCAAATGGGATAAAATACAAACATGATAAATATGGCGATGATAGAATAATAATAGAACATAATTCTAATGCAAGCGCCTATATATTATACTTTTTTAATAAAGATATAAATTCCAGTGTAGAATGGATTGAATTTAGTCCCGGAGAGGTTGATTTTACAGTCATTTATGAATCAGGCTCTAAAAATACAAAGAGTCATAAGATAAATCCAGCCGAAAGTAGTAAGATCAGAATCCAACTTGTGAGCGGAAATCTTGATATAAATATAAATAACAATGAAATAATTATAGATAATAATTCAAACACAAATGTAGTTATTAAAACAACTATAGAATTTTTAGATAATATAAGAAAAAAAATAGTTTTAGCCGATATTTTAAAGTTAACATTTAATGATTATAATATAATTAAGAATGGGGATATAGAATTAGTATAGTTACCATTTAAAAAAGAATACAATATTTATTAAAGATTCAAAGATAAAATTCCATATATGAAGAAAGTAGACTATTTTACATTAATATTCTGGTTAAGTGTTATTCTTCTCATATCAAGTATATTCTTAAAAATATTTTCTAAATATCTTATAATTGTAGGAGGTATATTACTAATTTTTTTAATTATAACAATTATACCAGCCTTTCCATTTAATATGTTCCATGAAATAATAAAATTCTTAATATTTTATAGAGAAATAATAAAAAAGATATTTAACAAAAAGAGATTTAAGTACTTATCAGAAAGATTAAAAGGGATTTATAATAAAATTATTAAAAGATTTATTAAAAATCCAAAAAGGATTTTTAAAGGTATATTCTTAACATTAGGCATTATTTTATTAATATTTTTAATCTATAATCTATTAAAATATATCATAAAATCTGGAATTTCTGTAATTGGAATATTCTTCTTAATATTTATAATGATTTTGCTGATATTCATGACTATATTAACTATAAAATATCAAAAGAATAAATCCTTAAAGCAGATTAAGGAAACAGAAAAGACATTTGCGCACAAAGTTGTTTTCTTTATATTTGTTGCTTATATAACAACTATAATCATATTGTTTAAGAGGGGTTTATTAGATAGAAAATTTACATTATATTTCATTGTTACTGGTTCTATAGTTGTATTAATTCTTATGGTCTTATTTACCAGATCTTATTCTTTATATAAACCAGAAAGATTAAAGAAAAAAAGAAAGTTTAAACTGATGAATATAGAATTTAAGAGAGGAAGATATACAACAGATATAGACATATTATATAACTTAATAAAAATAAATGAGTGTATTCCTTTATCTTATGCTGCTAAAAGCATTAAAGTGGATAAAAAAGTTATAGAGGAGTGGGCTAAAATATTGGAAAATCATGATTTAATTGTAATAAATTATCCTGCTTGGGGTGAGCCAGAATTATGCAAGAAATAGAAAAATACAAAGTAAAAGCTGATAATGTAGAAACATATGTAAGAATATTAGGGGATAAAAATCAAGTTAAATTATATGAATTAGTAAAACCAAGACTAGGAATAGCAACAATAGCATTTATGGATGAGATAAAAAATGAACTAATTACAGACGTTGCTATCTCTGTTACAGAAATTATAAATCAGAAATCAATTAATATTCTAAAAGAAAAATTTACTGAAAAAGCTGTTACTTTAATAAAACAAAAAATGCCGAATACAGATCTACAAACAATTTCTTATTTAACAGGAATATTAATACATGATATGCTTGGTCTAGGCGATATTGAATTTTTGTTAAATGATCCTTATTTAGAAGAAATTGTAATAAACTCCTCAAAAGAACCAATAAAGATTTATCATAAAAAATATGGGTGGGTTGACACAAACATAACAGTAAAAACAGAGGAACAAATACAAAACTATACTAGCATAATAGCCAGAAGGGTTGGTAGACAAATTACCACATTAAATCCATTACTAGACGCTCATTTAGTAACTGGAGATAGGGCAAATGCTGTTTTATTCCCTGTATCAACTAAGGGCAACACCCTTATAATCAGAAAATTCGCTGGAGATCCTTGGACTGTTACAGACTTTATAACAAATAATACATGCACTAGTGAGGTATTTGCATTAATATGGGAAGCCATCCAATATGAGTTTAATGTATTAATCAGCGGGGGAACTGCCTCTGGTAAAACAAGCTTACTGAATGTATGTATGCCTTTTATTCCCCCAAATCATAGGATTATTAGTATAGAAGACACTAGAGAATTATCTCTGCCAGAATTCTTATACTGGAGTCCTCTTGTAACCAGACAACCAAATCCAGAGGGAAAGGGGGAGGTTTCTATGCTGGATTTATTAGTTAATTCTCTTAGAATGAGACCAGATAGAATAGTCTTAGGGGAGATAAGAAGAAAAGAACAGGCCCAGGTATTATTTGAGGCGATGCATACAGGCCATAGCGTATATTCCACAGTGCATGCTGACACAATTAGCGAGACAATTCAGAGATTAATAAATCCGCCAATAGAGGTTCCTCCAAATTTATTAAGTGCTGTTAATCTTAATCTAGTAATGTTTAGAGATAGAAAAAAAGGCCTAAGAAGAGTATATCAAGTTGGTGAATTTATAGTATCAGAGGAAGAAGTCCATCCTAATATATTATATAGATGGAAACCAGAAAATGATAAGATCGTTGCTCATGTGGGATCCATAAGATTAATGGAAGACCTAAGCAGATTTACTGGCTTAACAATAAAGGAATTATTGAGAGAAATAGAGACTAAAAAAACAATATTAAATTGGATGTCTAAGAATAATTTTAGAAGTATAGGGGAGGTTGGAAAAATAATGAATGAATATTATTCCAACCAAGAAAAAATTGAAAAATTAGCAAAACAAAATTCAAAAAAGCTAGATCTTTCGGATAATAAAAATGTTTAGACTTCCATTTTCTTTTTTACCTGTAAATACTTTAAGAAGATTATCATATCATTTATTAGGAATAGCTTCTTTTATAGAAAAAGGATTTCCATTTCTAAAGCTGGATCTAAGACGAGCTAATCTAAAAATAGAATCGAAACAATATGTAGCTATGAGTCTTTTAGCCTCTTTTTTATTTTTTATACTTACATCGTTTTCAGTTTTTGTGTTTGTTAAATTTGGATTTGAAGCACAAAAATATATTCTAGTCACTTTATTAATATCATTAATAATAACCATATTGGTGTTTATACAGCAGATTATTTATCCGAAACTATTATCGAGAAGAAAGATTAGGGGCATAGAGAAAAATTTAATACCAGCCCTGCAAGACATGCTTGTACAATTAAATTCTGGAATACCAATTTTTGATATACTAACTAACTTATCATCTAGTAATTATGATGATTTATCAGAAGAGTTTAACAAAGTTGTTAGAAAAATCAATGCCGGAGTATCTCAAATAGAGGCATTAGAGGAGATTTCACAGGATAATTCATCCATATTATTCAGAAGATCTTTATGGCAGATTATAAATGGAATGAAAGCTGGAAGTAATCTAAGCATAGTAATAAATGAAACCATAAATTCACTAATAGAAGAGCAAAATATACAAATACAGAGGTATGGCTCCCAACTAAATCCATTAGCCATGTTTTATATGTTAATAGCGGTTATTGTTCCTTCATTAGGTGTAACTTTTATTACTGTTTTAGGAACTATTATAGCATTAGATAAAGCTACAATCAAGCTATTATTCTGGGGAATATTCATTGTAGTAATATTCTTCCAGATAATGTTTTTAGGAGCTATAAAATCAAGAAGACCAAATATGATGGGTTAATATGTACAGGCTAATATCAAAATTGTATCCAAAAAAAGTAAAAGACAGATATATTGAGATATTGAGATATTCCAACTTAAGAGTAGATCCCAATAAATTATTAGGATTTTTATTATTCTTTGGATTTGGATTAGCTTGGTTAATATCATTTAATTTAAGATTATTATTCAATCTAAATCTATTTATTATTTTTATTATAGCTTTTATCAGTTTTGAGATAGTTGTTTATTTATGGTTATTGTTAAAAATAGAGGCAAGAGCCACTTACATAGAAAAATCCCTGCCAGATGCCTTGCAATTAATGGCTAGTAATCTAAGAGCAGGCTTAACAGTAGAAAGGTCTTTATTATTAGCAGCTAGGCCAGAATTCGGACCTTTAAAAGATGAAATAAGTATGTTGGGAAAGGAGATAACCTTGGGCGAAGATATAACAGTAGCATTAAACAATATGAGTAAAAGAATTAAATCAGATAAATTAGACAAGACAGTAAGACTATTAGTTTCTGGTTTAAGATCTGGTGGAGAGTTAGCTCCGTTATTGGAGCAAACATCTAGTAATCTAAGAAATAGGGATTTTTTGGAGCAAAGAATAAGATCCAGTATTATGTTGTATGTTATATTCATATTTGTTGCTGTTGGTATTGGAGCCCCTTTGCTATATGGATTAAGCTCATTTTTAATAGACGTATTAACTAGTATATTATCAAAGGTTGATATTCCTGAAAGGGCTATATCTGGATTACCGATAAAATTCTCTGGAGTTTCCATAGAAAAGAACTTTATATTAACCTATGCAATTATTTCATTAATAACTACCTCTATTTTCGGAAGCTTAATGATGGGTCTAATATTAAAAGGGGAGGAAAAAAGGGGAGCCAAATTTATTCCTTTTTTAATAGTTATGACATTATCCTTATTTTTTATAACAAGATTTATTATGTCTAAATTATTAGGGGGATTATTTTTATTCTAAAATTTTATTTTTTCTCCAATCTTAATATTCAGAAAATTTGTAGATTCTATAACATATTTTGATCTTTTTTTTGGGATAGCAAAAGAAAACGGCTTTACATTATTTCTTATATCAACAACTTTTTTATTTTTATCTAACCATATAACATTTATTGCATAAAATACAAAGAATGTGTCTATAATTGAATTTATTTTTGATTCATTAAACAATTCAAACACTATAATCTTATTTGTTTTTCTGGAAAATCTCAGCCCGATAAATTGCAGGATGGGATTTTTATATATCTTATAATTTTTAAGTTTCATTTATGCTTCAATAAATGTATCCTTTCCCTGGCAGCAGACAATAGCATTAATATTAACCCCAAAACTATTCCAACTGGATATAATTGAACTACAAAGAAGGGAATTATAACAAGAATCAAGCCAATGAAAAACATTCCCTCAAATATGCCATGGTGGACTTTCATAATTATTTATATCAGTTTATCATTTATTAATCCTTGTTTTACTTCTAAAATAGTAAATTATAGTAAAGAAATTATTATATACATCCAGATTTAATATACGGGTGTGAAAAAGAGAGTAAAATCCAAGCATATTGAGATAGGGCTAAAAAAAGAGCTTTTTATACTGGCATTAGTTGGATTATTCATCTCATTATTCTTTTTTATAAAGCCAAGTTATATAGGATTTGTTATTTATAGTCCTAGTTCATATAACTGGACTTTTGACAATCCAGATGATTATAATTATGATAATAGCCTAATAAACATTAGTAACGGAGAGGTTACCCTTATTCCTACAATAATTACAGAATTCTGGACAACAACAAATGAGATTGGCTATGAAATACAGCAAGCAGTTTATAATGATGAGGATAAAACAGATAAAGTCTCTGTGTTTAATGACAATAAGAAACATAAGGTAAAAGAAGATAGTGTATTTAATATATATTTCAATGATTATTTGAGTAATGGCGATATAATCAACTTATACCTAAAAGAAGGAAAAGACTCGGATATTTATCTATGTGACATCTCTATACCTTGTAACTCTCCAGGATATGGCTTAGTGCATTATAGCAAAAATCAGGAGGGCTGGTATAATATAAATATAAATAATCTCCCAAATAATTATAACTCATTGTTAATAAAAGTGCAGGACGAAGTGGCATTTGATTACATCAATGCCACGCATTTTGAGACAATAGAAAACAACTCAACAAATACAAGTTATCCTGGCTCAGCTGTTATAGAAACTAAAGACATTAATATAATAAGCTCCTATCTGATATTTAATTCATACTATGAAGGTAATATTATTTATAAATATTCAACAGACTCTGGAGTTAATTGGTTGGATATTACAGACAATAATATCTCTTTTATAAACAAAACAGCTGTTAGATTTAATGCTAATCTTACAGGTGATACTTTAACAACTCCTAGATTATATGATATCAGCATTGATTATTTATCGGAAATTTGTGAAGAGTCATGGAGCTGCGATGAATGGAGTGAATGCTCCCAAGAAACTAAATTAGTAACAAGAATATGCAATGATATAAGCTCGTGCGGAACAACAATTAATAAGCCATTAGAATCATCAGGATGTTTTCCAGATTATTATGAGATAAATAATAGCCAAGTGATATCTGTAGAAGCTAATAAACTAACTAAGATAAACACAACAGATATTATATTAGATATATTGACTAATGATAATATAAGCGACGCAAATATATCTGTAGTTTCATATGAAAACCACGAAAGCAACTTGCCAAGCAAGTCATTAAAATTTGTTGATATAAATGCAAATCCAAATTTAATACAATCGCTAAGTTCAACATCAATAAAAATATATTATACAGATGAGGAAATAAACAGGTTAAACCTAAAAGAAGACTCATTAAAGATTTATTACTATAATGAGAGTAGCTCTATATGGGAAGCCCTTGATTCTAGTATAAATACAGAAGATAATTATATAGAGATTAATCTTACTCATTTTAGCACCTATGGTGTATTTGGAAACGAGATAGAAAATAACCCTCCAACCAGTTCTTCTGGTTCTGCAAGTTCCTCAAGTAGCGGGGGAAGAAAAACAACCAAGAATGAAGTAAATAATTTTGAGAGCCAGGAAAATTTAAGGGTTGAGGAAAAGAAAGAAGAGATTACAGAGACAAAGCCAGAAGAGCCAAAAGAAGAAGTTATAGATATTAAAGAAAAACCAAATAATATAGTGACTGGAGAAATAATTAGAGAGATTGATAATAGCAATATAAGAACAGTCATAACTGGAATCATATTATTGGCTATAATTGCTGTCTTTGCTTTTATAAAAATTAATTTTTCCCCAAGATCAAAGAGTTAGAACAGCAAAAATATTAATGAAGAGAAGACTATCACGCTTCCCAAATCAGCTATTGAGGTTGTTATTGGAATCAAAACATCGTCTGGATCTGCTTTTTTCTTATATACATAAATGCTTCCGCAAACAGCTACAATAAATATTAATAATACCAAAGATATTGTTGTAATCAATGTTATGATCATTATCTTCAATAATGTTATAGTCTCAAACCCATATCCATTAATATTTGCAATAATTGTAGATAATATTGCTATATAAAATGCGCTGAAGACGCTTATCGGGATTAAATCCTTGAAAAGATGCTTTGCAATCTTTGTATGGTACCATAATCCCTTGACTTTTCTCTCATATAATGCTGTAGTAATCCTGGAAGTTATTATCACCCCAAAATTGCCGACTGTCCCGTTTAAAGCAGGCAGTATTATAATCAATGCTGGAACTATTAACAAGGTTTTTTGGATACTGCTTAATAATAATCCTGTTATTAAACTCAAAATAGATGCAATAATTAATACAGATATGCTTTCTTTGAATATTTGTTTTAGGGTGAACATCTTATGCTATAAACAAAACTCCTATCAATATTGAGACTATGCTTATTACATCTCCTGTTGTGGTTACATAGGGGCCCATTATATCATCTGGGTCATATCCTTTCTTGAAAAACCAGAATGTTGTTGCTATTGTCAACGGGATTTCAATTAATAAAGCAATAACAGCAGCTATAAAAGTTAATAATATTAATATTGGGGTGTTTGTATTAAAAATATAAAGATTAAGAAAATAAGCTACAATCCCAAGAAACAATGACACTATGAACATAAGTAATATTGTTGCCCAGATGTTTATTGTTAATATCTTATTAAATTTAAAGATTGGCTTTATATGTTTTGTATGTAATAAAGTTCCAAGTCTTGCTGCCAAGCTTCCAAATATATTGCCGTGCATCTCCAGAAATCCAGGCAATAATATAAACAACCCAGATAATAGATACTGTTTGCCTAATAAATTCAATAAGAACATTCCAGCGATTAAACCTCCTGAAATTGAGATTATCTCAGAAATGAATATCTCCTTAAAATCCCTGTCTATGGCAACTTTTCTTCCAAGTATCTTCATAATCTAATATATATTAAAGATTATATATAAAGATTATCAAAGATTCTTTAATTCCCTCAGATACAATAATGATGCCAGAAAGCATAATGCTATTATTGGGATTATTGTAAGCTCAATTATCAACGATATTATATCCAATGGTATATTACCCAATAAGCTTGAAATTTTAGTAAATACTATGGCAGACATTAACGTATCATAACCAATTACAATAAGAGTGAATAATAGGGCTATTAATATTATGTTTACCACATTTTTGGCATTCTCCTTCTCAAATCTCTTTGACAAGGAGATTATAAAAATCGAGATTAACAATAATAACAATGATATTACATTTATCCCAAATATTATCTCATCTATCATATTTTTATCTTCTCCTCTGGATTCTTAATTTTTCCTTTTCTTCCTCAATTTTTTCTTCCTGGTCTTCTAGTTTGTCTAATCTGTCAAAATATTCTTTTTTCTTTATTTTTAGTTTTTTCCATTCACTGTTAATATCTCTTTTTTCTTTTTCTATCTGCATCTTTAATTTATTCAATTTAGTTAAATCGCTATTTAACCTAGACTGTTTTATGTCTATATCCTTGTATCTTTTCTTCTCATTATCTATATACCTTTTAATTTCCTCTAAATCTTTGTACTCTTTCTTGATATTTTCTTCTCCTTTAGCAAGTTTTTTCGTTAACTGGTTTAGATTATATCTTTCTTCCTCTAATTTGTCTTCTTTTGAGTAAAACTCGTCTTCTTTCTTTATTAAGTCCTCTTCCCTTTCTTTTATTCTTAACTTTAATTTATTTAATGAATCTTTCTCTTCTATCAATAGCTCTTTGTCGTCATAAAATTTATCCTGGTCGTCCCAAATTTTATTTTTAGTTGAATTTAATCTTTTTTCTTCCTGTTTTATAAATAATTTATCTTTGGCAATGCTCTCTTTTATTCCCTCTAATTTCTTCATCTCAAGACTAAGCTTCTGGCTTTCACTGTCAATCCTTTTCTTTTCCCTTGTTATTTCATCTCTTAAATCATCTATTTCTTCTTTTTTGTCTTCTATCTCTTCCTCAACATCAACAACTTTTATTTCCCTTTCTTTCAGCTCTTCTAATTTTTCCTTTATCTTCTGTCTTTCTTTCTCAAGTTTATTTCTCTCATCTATTAATGACTGCTCTCTTTCCTCAAGATTTTCTTTTCTCTCCTCCAGCAATGACTTTTCCTTATCAATATCTCTTTGCTGCTTTTTTACTATCTTTTTCTGTTCTCTAAACTTGTTGATATTATCAGCCAGTTTTTTTCCTGTTTTCTCAATATTTTTCTTTTCTGTATTAATTTCTAACCTTTCTTTTTGCATTAATTGCTTCTCTTTCTCTATTTTTTTTATCTCAGGCATTAATATATTTCTGTCAATTTCTTCTTTCATTGGATTATCAACACTGGAATTCAATAGTCCCTGAAGTTGCAGTCTTCTTCTGTCAAGGTTTAATTTAAGCTCCTTGAATGAATATATTGATAAAGCCAATATAATAATCAGCTGTAACGCTGATTGCAATGGTTTTCTTACAACATCTAAGCTAGTGAAAAAATCAAATGATCTTATAATAAATATTAATCCAATCAAAACAGAAAACGTTAGTATATATTTAACCTTGAATAATTCTTCTATGCCTTTATTTTTGAGATTAAACCAAAAAAGTATTACTATTAAAAATAGCACAGCTGATATAAATCCCTGATAGCCAGCTAATACAGTTAATGCTTCTAAAGCCATTTTATCACTTTAATATAGTATATTTATGTTACTATTCCGCTACAAAGAATATATAAAGATTATGTTGATTTATTAGTTATGATTTTCTTTTAGTAATTTCTTATCTAAAGCCTCTTTTCTGAGTGTTTTATAAAGATCATTGAATAGTTTATTGTATTTTAGGTATTTCATCTTATAATTGTCTATCTCTTCAGCAGAGATATTATGCTTTTCCCAGGATTTTCCCTTTGAGCAGATATTCTGCAGCATGGGCTGTATCTTGTCCATAGCTTTTACTAACTTTGATTCTTCTGTTTCTTGGTTTTCATACTCTAGATAGAGATTATAGTATTCTTCCCTTAAATCTTCTGGAAGTTTTGACAGTATTTTGATTACTCCTTCCTTTTCCTTATTTTTCTTTTCTGATTTCTCTTTGGAAAATGCAAATATATCTCCAGAATAAATCTCTCCTAAATCGTGAATCATTGCTATCTTGATTGCTTTTAATATATTTATATCATTAAATTCCTTCTCAAACAATAAGATAAACATGCATAGATGCCATACATGGTCTGAATCACTCTCATTTTCAAGATTAGAAAGATAAGTTTCTCTTTTCACAAGCTTGAATTTCTCAATCTCCTTCAGAAAATCCAGTATTTTTTCTTTTCTGTCTATCATAATTAATTATGCGTATACCAAAATATTAATTTATTTTTCTTCTTTTCGTCTAATCTGACAAAGCCGAATCTCAGAAATTGGACAACCTCTCCTATCTTAATCTTTTTTGCATCCTTTTCAGCTAATCCTTTCAGAATTGTCTTATCTGGCATTAAAATCTCAACATCAACTAAATCTTTTGAGACAGGCAGCCAGTGGATTAATTTTGCATTTAATGAATTATCTAATTTCATAGATAAAAATTTATTATTCTTAAAGTTAAAAAGATGCATTAGCCTATATACTTTATTTTGCTCTATTTTATCCTTGATATAAAATTCATCTGAAGTCTTGAAAATTCTATATCCTAATTTATTATTGTCTGGATGGAATTGAACTTTAACATTTGATTTTAGGGCATCTTTTATTTTTATTTTCAACGGATTGTCTATGAAATGATATCTTCTTGATTCTTTGTCAAGTAGTCTTTTATTATGCATTATCAAATCTCCCCAGTCTAATTCTGCTTCTGATTTTGACATTCCCGTAGATAAAACAAAATCTTTTATGGCATTCGGTTTAAATCCTCTTCTTCTCAAAGAGGCTATTGTTGTTAAGCTAGGATCATCCCATCCAATCAATTCCTTATTAACTATTTTTTCCCTTATTATCCTTCCAGAGCTTGGAACTCCCTTTAAGTTAAATCTTGCAAATTCATATAGTTTAGTCTCATTAAATCCTAAACTCCTCTGGATAAAATTATGCAATTCCCCTCTTAACTCAAATTCCTTGCTTCTTATCCTATGAGTTACTTGCTCCAATGAATCCATGACAGAATTCTCAAAATCATATGTCGGCCATAATTTAAATTTAGCTCCTAGTCTAGGATGCTTTTCATTTATTATCCTGAATATTATAGGATCCCTCATTGTTGAGTTTTGATGATTCATGTCTATTTTTAACCTTAGAACATATTTTTTCCCTTTTAACATTAACTTCCATAACCTAAGATTTTCGTCTGTGGAATTTATCCTGTCTTTGCATTCAACCCCATCAGCCCTATATTGCCTTATATCTTCCAATGAATCCTTGCAGACATAAGCCTTATTATTTTTAATTAGTTTTTCAGCTAATTCATAGAATTTTTTCATATTGTCAGAAGCGTAAGTAATCTTGTCTGGCTTTATTCTCAGCCATTTCAAATCTTCCAGATAAATTTTATAGAAATCCTTTTTTATTAAAGTTGGATTTGTATCTTCAAACCTAAAAATAAATTTCCCATTATGTTTTTTGGCTAATTCATAATTCAGCATTAAGGCTTTTATATGGCCTATGTGGGAATACTTGCTCGGCTCAGGTGGAAATGCTGTTACTACTCTGCCTTTTATCCCAAATGAATCAAATAATCCTTTTTGCTCAAATTTTCTTTCCAATAACTCAGGAGCTAATCTCTCTAATTGTTTTTTTTGTTCTTCTAATCCTAATTTATTTACCTCATCAACAATCTTTTTTACTTCTAGAGATAATTTTTTTCTGTCTTCTACTTTAGCTTCAGAGAAAACCTTTCCTATTACTGCTCCTATGTTTGCTTTTCCATTATATCTGACAGCATTTTGCAGAGCATACTTTAGTATTAAATTTCTCATAATAATAAAAAAGAAAATAGTTATTTAAAAATGTTGGTTATTTTTGCTAAGCATTAATGTAATCCCTATCTACCGAAAGAGGTAATACCTCACGAACGTCAAGATAATTTTTACTAGCACAAACAATTCCTCTTTCATTTCTATCATCCCTTTTATATCTTCTATCGATTGCAACTAGCTGAAATCTTTCAAATCCTGGAGGTACTGGAACATAAGGAATATTTGGGGATTTTTTCCCAGGCATATATTCTAGATGGACTGTCCTTACTAATCCATCTTTTCCAAATTCTGTAACTACGCCCATGCCAGTATTAGAATAAGGTGTTCTTTTTATCTGGAATGTTCTAACGTTTGGATAGCCCAATGCTAATCTTATAGCATTTCTTGTTTTTGTCCCTATTCCCCCTTCTGGCTCATCAGGATCAATATATTCTTGTGTAGAGATAAAGTCTGTTGGTACATAATCTTTGAATAATATACCATCTAGAGAATCTATATTATTACTAAATTCACGAACCCTAGTAACTCTATTATGTTTTCCATCAAGAGCATATGAGCTTTCACGGGATTTTTTCCTAGAGCTATTTTCACCCTTAACAGCTTTTCTTATATAATCAAGAAGTCCTGATTCTCCATCTACATAAACTGCAGGTGGAATTATGGTGTCTAGAACAATTCTATCTTCTTTTAACCTAGATACTAAAGTGTCGCCATTTTCAAGAACTAAAATGCCTTTTAATTTCTCATTTTCTTCTCCACCTTCTTCTATAAGTGGTTCTCCAGGCTTAGATTCTATTCTACCTTTAACTATCCTAGCATAATTTCTAAACCAATTATCTAGATTATCTTCTAAATTAAATTGTAAAAGTACATTAAATGGGTATATTCTTTTTCCATTTTCCATATCAATTATAAGGAATTTCCCTATATATAGGTATTTATGGGGTTTTTTTACTTTTATCCTAAAATATAGAAATATTTATTAATTTATAAAAATTCTATTAAATTTAATGGTAAAAACAGATTACAATCTTATTTATTTATGGTCAGAAAATGCAAGAATAAGTCTAAGGGAGTTATCCCAGTATCTCAAGAAGACACCTCAAAGGCTTAGATATTCATTAGCCAGCCTAAAAAGAGACAATTTGATAGGAGACTCATATTGCATCTTTGACTATTCTTATTTTGGATTAATATTATTTAGGGTGTACTTCAAAGCAAGCTATATCAATGAGCAGGATAAAGTAAGAATCATCTCTGAAATCTATAATAATCCGTATGTTGTCTCAATATATGAATTAACAGGGGAATTTGATATTGTAATTGAATTTGCATGCCCTAATTCCTCTAGATTTAACAAAGAATTGAAAAAAATCATCACATTAACTCCGGCATTAAATGAATATAAAATAGTCTTGAATATTGTCACTCATAATTATCCAAGAAATTATCTGTCAAATAATCTAAATCCATTAAACATAAAACCAGAAAGAATTATTGGCGGTGATAGAGAAAGGGAACTATTTAATGTAAAGGAGATGAATGTCATGAAAAACTTATTATTAAATCCGACAATGAGATTTGTTGATCTTGCAGATGAATCTGGATTAAACATAAAGACAGTAAAATCTATAATTAATAATCTGACAAAGAGAAGCATAATAAAGGGATTCAAGCATATTGTAAACACAAATGAACTAGGAATAAACAAGAATAGACTGTTTCTTAAACTGCACAATATAAGCATTGACAGGGAAGATGAGATTATGGAATATCTGTTAAAGACTAAAGAGATAGTCCAGGTAAATAAGACTGTTGGGGACTGGGACATGGAAATAGATATAGAATCATTGGACAGAAACAAGATGAGAAACATAATAATGGAGTTAAGAGAGGAATTCAAGGATATAATAGAAAAATATAATCTAATTGAGTTTTACAGCTACTACAAAAGATCATATCTGCCATCATATTTATTCAATGAAGAGACAAAATGATTAATTTGAAGATATTAAACAGCAAAGAGAAGAAGAAATTATTAGATAATATAAAAGAGCAATATGGAGTAAAAAAATTAGATTTAGATTATGTTTTCCTGAGAAATAATGATAATAAAATATTTATTCTAAGCAATGATTTCGCTAAATTAGATACAAAAGATATAAGGATAAACTCTCTTGGATTGTATTTTGCCAAGATACATCCAAGTGGAATAAGATTAAGTATAGAGGGAACCCAGATAATTGGGCCATTAGCAAAAAGCAATGTATTAATGCTTAATGATGATGAGATTAAATTATGGGTCAGAGGAAATGATATAGCAACAGATAAAAAATTTAGTATTTATGTGATAATAAGGCATAATAATGATTATTTCGGCTCTGGAATTTATAAAGACGGAAAGGTTAGAAATATGATAAGCAAGGACAGATTAATCAAGAAATAGTCTTTGGATAATTGCACATTTTATTTAAACAGCATTTGCTGCATAACGGCTTTGTTTTGCAGATATTTTTTCCATGCTCTACTAATAAAGCATGATATTCCTTGTATAAATTAATATCTTTTTTTAAGTTATCCATAAATAAATTTTGCAATTCATCATAATCCTGTTCATTAAATCCTATTCTATTAAATATTCTTTTTGTATATGCATCTATTACAAATATTTTATTATTATAAGCATATAATAATATTGAATCTGCTGTTTCTTTTCCAATTCCCCAGACATTTAATAGATTATCTCTATTAATTTCTTTTTTTGAATTTAGAAATTTGACAAACTCTTTTAGTTTCTTTGCTTTCTGGTTGTGATATCCTGAACTTTTTATTATTCTAGCTAATTTTTTAGTCTCTATTTTATTTATTGATTCCTGGGATAATAAATTATTTTCTATTAGACTATTAATAGCTTTCTCAACATTCTTCCAGTTTGTATTTTGGGTTAAGATTGCCCCAACTGAAATTTCAAATCTTTTATTAAAAGTTTTTGTAGGCCACCAATTTCTTAGACCATACTCTTTGAGAAGAAGATTATAAATATTATCAATATTATCCATATTTTTTTCTTATATGATTAACATACTCACTTTCAGGATATGTATCTAAATGAATTGGATTAAATAGTGATCTAGGTTCTAAGATAATCAAGCCAGATCCTCTTGGTACAACAGTATGTATAACTTCTGGAGAGATAGTTATCTTAGGAAGAGATTCGCAGTTTCCTTCAAGAAATTCACTCATCTTTTCACCAAATCGATTGTATGCTATAAACTCTAATCTTCCAGCTAATACAATTAAAGTTTCAGGATTCTTAGAAATATCATCTCCCTTATGAAAATGTTTTCCAAAGACTCCACCCATATTCCTTTTATATGTAGTGATTTGTTCATATTTATCTCCTTTAAATAATTCATATGTTGGTCCACGCCAATCAGCATGTACTGGAACTATAATATCTATATTTACCCCTCTAATTGTCATAAATACCATAAATATCGATAATATAATCGGTTTATAAAATTAGTTATATTTTATCAGTTATTAGCAAGTAAACAAGAATAATCCCCCCAATAGTAATAAAGCTGTCAGCTAAGTTAAAAGCAGGCCAGAATCCAAAGTCAATAAAATCTCTTACATACCCAAAAAATATCCTGTCTATTAGATTTCCTATTGTCCCTCCGAGAATAAAGCTTAATCCGTAAATTGAATATTTATTTTTGGCATTAATCAAGTAATAAATTGCTATAAACATCACAATAATCGAAATAAAAATCAACAAAAACCTATAATCTTTTAATATTCCAAACCCTGCTCCTGTATTTTTTATCTGTCTTATGCTTAATAACCAAAAATCAAAATCAATAAGATTAGAATATGATTTGGTTAACTGGTCAAGAATAACTACAAGAAATGTTAATATCCATTTTTTCATGGAATTCTTTTCATAAACTCTTCTAATCTCTGCAATCTTGTGTTTATGTTTTCTAGTCTTGCATTCACCAAATCTAATTTGCTTATCACCATCTCCATATCCCTTTCATAATAATCATCTGTGCCGTAAAATTGGTCCTGGACTTCAGTTTCTTCTTCTTTTCTCCTAAATAAGCTAAATGGCCACATTATTTCTCACCCCTCAATTTTAAAAATGATTTTGCCTGTTCAAAAACATCATAAGTTTCTTGCTTAAGCTCATCTGCATACCTTTCTAATTTAGGCCTTAATATAAAATGGTCATATAATGCCCTTAAAAATTTAATGAAAAAATTCCTCTCCCATCTATTATCATAATCCTTCTCCAGAAAAGACTCGAATTTTATGCCGCATGTTCCCTTGCAGACAAGATTATCTTTTAATTTAACATCTTCGACATCAGCTAATTTTATTCTTAATTCAATATGGAATTTTACATAGTCATCTACTTTTCTTTCAGCTTCCCATTTTATTGAATCGCTTTTTTCTCCTCCTTCTTTCAGCACATCAATATATTCTTTTTCATAGAAATCATAATTATGGAGGTTAAACCATGATTTTAATAATTTATATAAATCAGCAAAATTGAATACTGCTCTTTGCTCTAATTTTATAGCTGGAATTACATAATCTATCTCTGGCATGGTTTTAAGGAGTATATTTTGTTTTTAATGTTTTCGTTAAGTGTAAACATTGGCAAATTCCTTCATATCCTCAATTAATTTATAGAACTTGTCATACAAATCTAATTTATATTCATCTATTCTTTTCTTTATTATATATCTTTCGTATAATTCCCTTAATGCCCCTGTATCACCTGTTTTTTCCAAGTATGCTCTCATTCTAATATCAAAATCTCCCCTCTGTAATTTTATCTTTTTATCTCCCCTCTGTATCTCAACATCTTTTATTCCTATAAAACCAAATGTTATTGGTATGACATAAGTAAAGTCAGGGCTTTTTTGCTTTCTGCACTCCCAGGTAAACTCTATTTTTTTTGCCCCTCCAGGCAGCATTGTCTCAATATATTGTTTTTCATTTGAGTTTGTCCAGTATCCATTAAACTCAAGCCATCTTTTCAGCCATCTATAGAATTCAGTCAAATCCAGTATTCCGACATGCCTAAACCTAGTTGAAGGAACTACAATTACTTTTTTTATCATCTAACCTCTCTTTATGCCCCATAATAATGAGTATATAATCCTAATCTTTCTTTTACCAAATTATGTAAGTCAATCAAATCAATATAAAGATTTCTCTCATATTCAGTTTTTATCTTGGTTTTAATTATATAATTGTTGTATATCAAATTCAAGAATCTTGACATAAAATTTTTATTCCACCTGTTTTTATAATCCAAATAAAGATACGCCTTAAAATTAATGTCCATATTTCCTCGGTCAAGATTTTTGTTTTTTACCTTTACTTTTTCCATCTCAATAATCAGCATATGAATGTCAATATGAAATCTTACATAATCATCTACATCCCTATCTGATTTCATCCCAATAATTAATTCATATCCCTTGTCTCTGGCTTTATCCTGGGTTTCTGATAGTTGAAATGTATATTTTTTTTCCTCGAAGAATACTTGTATTGTCTTAAGAAGATCCTTTAAGTCATATATCCCTTTCTGCTGTATCTTTATCCCTGTATTATGCATTATAAAGTTCTGACCCCTTGTTATCATATATTAGAATTATTAATTTAATTAATAAATCTTTCTTGTATAAAAAACCTTTATAAGATAGGAAATTACTAAGAATAATATGGCTGCTAAGGGATTTTTGAATCAGTTATTTGCTACTGAAAAAAGATTAGAAAGAATAGAAGAAAATTCAATTGATGATATTAAAAAAGAGATGTCTAAATTTTCTGATAAGATAGATTTCTTAAAAAGATTACTGGAGAAAGTAAAAGAGCCGAGCAAAAAAAGGCAGGTTAGGGAACTATTGATAGAAGAGATAAAAAATGAAAACAAGGGTGTTGAATATTTTCTTGGATATGACTCATTGGCAGAGGGAATAGAGCCAGTTTATTTCTGGCTTTTGGATTTTTTAAAAAGCATGCCCCCTGCAGGAAGGGGTTTTGAAGTTGATAAAACAAAAGAGGATTTTGAGGCTTCTGTCGGCTCTGCATTCTATGGAGATATAGGCTCAAGAGCAACAAGAATGCAGGAGCAGGCAATGAAGATGCTTGGAACAATTAATACTCTAATTAGAAGCATTATAAATTTAATATATGACCTAAAAGAGTTCAAGATAAGATTAGAAACTTATGATGATTTAAAGTCTCCAGATGAAGAAATAAGGAAAACAGCTGAATTGGGATTAAAGCAGATGTGGCTCGATAATGTAGACATAAAAAGAGGCAGAGGAGCAATACATTCATTATCGCAGCAATTGAATTTTGTCACTATAAGAGATGCTTTTTTGTATGCAGCTAATTCAAAACAAGTTGAAAAAATGGATTTAAATGACAGGGTAAAAAGAATATTAAAGCCTAGATTAGAAGAATACAGTAAATGGAAGGATTATTCTGAGAGGGAATTAAGAAAAAGATTCAATATAGAAAGATCATATCTAAAATCTCAAGTGGGGGCATTAAAATTATATGCAGACTGGACAAGGCCATATATAATAGCTGCCCAGAAATTAGGAATGAAAGACTTTAGAAGCCCAAACATAGTTAATGTATTCAATAATATGGAGTTGCATCTTAGTGTATTTGGCAAAAAGCCAGTAAGAGTCCAGGATATGATTGATTCTAGGGAACTTCCTGAAAATGCAAAATCAGACACTAAATATTATGCATGTGTTGAGATGGAATTTATGTTTAGAAGCGTTCCCCATTCAGTAAGGCAGACCCAGTCAGGAGTTCAGTATACCCAGGGGGGAAGAACTGAAGTCAGAATAAGATCTTATGTGTTTAAGGAAGAAGATCTAAAATATCTAAAAGACCAAGAATTATTCGAGGGATTAGAATTAGTTGACGAGGTTGTCGGATCAACATTAAGGGAGATTAATGATGACTTGCAGGAATTTATTAAGGATGAGAAAAAAGAAGAGCCTAAAAAAGTAAAGCCTACTCCTTTAATAAAATCTGTTTACAATTCAGCCAAGGATTTAACAGTTCCAATAAAAGATATGGCTGAAACAATCAGGGATTTGCTTAGGGTTGAATTATCTCCTGCTTATATTGATGAACAGTTAAAAAAAAGAGCCCAAGATACAGCTGCAGCTGAAACTTTTACTGTATATGATATCTATAAAAAAGCGCATGGAATGCTAAGCTGGTAATTAATCTAAAAAATCTCTTAAACTCTTACTTCTTAATGGATTTCTAATTTTTCTAAATAACATAATTTCACGTCGCCTAGCCTCTTCACGACTAATACCTAAATATTCACCGATTTGCTCATAAGTCATTTCATCATGTTGAGATTCAACATATTTACTTCTTATTCCATGTATCTCTCCCGTACCATCATCAATGCCATATCTTAGTCTAACAACTATCTGAAGATCATAAGGTAAGTCAGATAATACACTTTCAAGTTTACTTTTTAACTCATTAGTTTCACTAAATTTACCCTCATCCAATCTAACAGAAGGCAATAATTTTTTGTCAACTCCAGTTAATGAAATTAATTCTGCTCTTGATAATACTCTATCAACAACTCTTTTCTTAACTCTAATTTCTCTTAACTCTCTAGGAAATGTCTCTTCTTCAGATAGGGGAACTCCATTGGCAGTATAAAAATCGCAAATAATAAATCTATGCTTTTCAGTAGGATAGTTTCTCATACATTCATAGCTATTATATACATTTTTGTTAATTCCTATTTGTTCTGCTGCTTTTTCCTGTGTTAATCCTAATTCTTCTCTAGCTTTAACTAAAGCAGCATTCTTCAACCTAGCTTCTATTCTAATTTCAAATCCATCCTCTATTCTGAATTCTTCTTGCATGTTAAAACAAAATAAAATTAGTTTATAAATCTTACTATTATTAACTATTATTTAGTAATAAATTATTAACTAATACTTTCATCTAAAATTTTTATTAAAAATATTTATAAGTTGTTAATTCCTTAATATTTAATGTTAGTAGAAGATAAAAATAACAGGAAAAAACAAGAAGATAAAGAAGAACTAGAAGAAACTATAGATGATTTAGTTGATGAGGAATTTAATGATATATCTCAGGGAGATGTTGTAATAAGAGTTTCTACAGAACCAACAATATTAAGTGAGGAAACAGAAGAAAAAACAATACAAAAGCCACAAAGAGATATCCTAAGAAGCCCTGAATCTGAATTAGAGGAGACAGCCTCAGAAGCTCCCCTTACAAGAAGGGAAAAAATCGAATATGAAATAACATCCCCATTAAATCCAATCACCCGTAAAGAAGATAATAAACCAGACTTAAAATACCATCCTGAAAAATTATACGAACCTAAATATCAGCCAGATGAAATAGGGAGAAAAAAAGAGGATAAAAAAGAAGAAAAAGTTTATACTACAAAAAGGGAGATAATTTCATAAAATGGTGGATGTATTTTTTGACAAATATGAAGGAAGTTTGGATTCAAAGTATTATATTCCTGTAGGGGCTTTTGCCTCTACAACAAATCCACAGACAGCAAACCAAATAGCAGAAGCCACCCAAAAATTAAATGCTGGAGTTCTAGGATTGGATATTAGCAATATAAGCCCAGATATTTTTCAGAGCATTCCAAAAGAGCATTTTTCAGAAATTGGAAGACTAACAAAATTAACAGGAGCAAATGTTGATTTACACGCCCCTGTACAAGAGATGGATCCTGCTGGCTTTTCTAGGGACGGCTGGAGCGAGCAGCATAGAAAGGAAGTTGAAAGGCAATTTATAGATGCATTAGAAAAAGGGCATTTATTAGATCCAAATGGAAATACTCCTGTTAATTTCCATGCTTCCGGAGGGGTTCCTGGAAGAACATGGAGGCAGTTACAAGATAAAGACCTAAAAAATTTAGCAGACCCAGGAGAAGCTGAAAGAATAAGAAATAATAATATGAGAGTAGAAGACACAATGGGAATTGTCAATCAAGATACAGGACAGGTTCAATCATTAAGGTATGATACAAGAAAAGGATTTGGTGGACAAGATGAGATATGGACTCCCGAAGTAAGAAAAAGATCAATAAATAGAACAGAATGGGAGAATAGAACCATCCTACCAATATTTACCCTGCAAAAAGAAAGGGCTGAAGTACAAGAAAGACTAATTAATCAACAAGCAGTTCTTGGACCGATAAAAGATAGAATAGGAAAAGGTCTTGATTTATCAGATCAACAAAAAGAAGAATTTAACATAATTCAAAATAATATCAATTCATTACAATCTCATGTAAATGAAATAGATAGAAACATAGGTATGACTCTTATTGATATAAATGATAAAATAAAAAAATATGGTCCAAAAGAAATAATAGATCCAAGACAGAAAACGGCTCTAAATAATTTTAATGAACTTACAAAAGAATTAGGCAAAATAGGAAATGAAAAATCCAGAGTTATCGATGAGTTTAGAGATTATAAAGATGAAGGAATATTGAAGAGAAAGTTTGAAGAAATAGAAAAAAAGGAAAAAATAATTTTAAATAATATTGTTCCCACACTTTCAAATTTGCCAACTCCAGAATTATGGAAGCCCACAGATGAATTCTCAAAAGACAAAACAGCAGAAACAGTGGCAAACGCAACATTTGAAGTCTATAAAAAATACGGAAAAAATACCCCTATAACGGTTGTTGAAAATGTCTTTCCAGAATGGACATTATCTAGGTCAGAAGGATTAAAAGATACAATAGAAAAAAGCAGAAAATTATTCGCCCAGAAATTAATGAGTGAAAAAAATTTATCAGAAGAGGAATCAAGAAGATTAGCATCTCAATTTATTGGAGTTACTTGGGATGTTGGGCATATAAATATGCTAAGAAAGCAAGGATTTACAGAGCAAGAAATAATACAAGAGGCAAAAAAAATAGCCCCATTAGTCAAGCAAGTTCACATTACAGATAATTTTGGATTTGGAGATGTCCATCTCCCAGCTGGAATGGGCAATGTACAGATTAAGGAGCAGTTAAAAGAACTAGAGAAAAAAGGATTTAAAATAGAAAAAGGAAGATTAGTTCATGAAGGGGGAGGCTGGTGGCAGCACTTCAAGACAGATCCAATAATAGAAGCAATGGGCAATTTGGATACTCCACTTTACACAATGGATACCCAAACAAGATGGGGATATATAAGAGATACAGAAGGAGTCTACAGATATGGATTTGGAGATTTATTGCCAGAAGTGCATTTCAAGGAATTATATGGGGGAGGATTTGCCAGCCTGCCAAAAGAATTAGGCGGCCAGATTGGCGGAGACAAAAGCAGATTCAGCGGAACCCCAAACCAATGAGTAAATATTTATAAAATAAAGACAGCTTATAATATAAAAGAGGTTGATATGAAACAAGAGTATGATAAACAAAGGTATGATATATCCTATGATTTTGCTGTAAAAGCTTACAAAAAATTCAATACTGTAATAAAATCAATAGTTCTTTTCGGCTCCTCTGCCAAGCATTCAGCAGATGAAAAATCCGATATTGATATTATTGTGATTGTAGATGATTGTTCTATACAATGGGATGAAGAATTAATAGCATGGTATAGGCAGGAGATGGGAATATTAGTAGCTTCATTGAAATATCCAAAAAAACTTCATATTAATACAGTAACATTATCGGCTTTCTGGAACCAGATGATTACTGGAGAGCCAGTTGTAATTAATGTAATAAGATATGGGATTCCATTAATAGATTTTGGGGGCTTCTTTAATCCATTAAAAGTTCTATTATCAAAAGGAAGAATAAGGCCGACCCCAGAAGCTATTTATAATGCCTTAAGAAGGGCTCCAATGCATCTGGCAAGAGCTAAATTCAGCATTTTATCTTCAATGGAAGCTGTTTATTGGGCAATGGTAGATTCTGCTCATGCTGCTTTAATGTCAGCTAATGTGGCTCCTCCAAGCCCAGAGCATATAGATATTATGCTTAAAGAGCATTTTGTAAAAAAAGGAATGCTAAATCAAAAATATGTTGACTGGTATAAAGAAGTTTATGCATTAGCCCATTATGTAAGCCATGGTGAAATAGCTGACCTAAGCGGAAAAGAAATCCAGAATTTTAGGGATAAAGCTGATAAATTTGTAGGAGAAATGGCTTCTCTAGTAAAACAATTAGAAGAATAAAAAGAAAAAAAATTAATTATTATCTTATTTCTTATCTTTTGGTTTAAGTTGTTCCTCTAAACTTTTAAGTTGATCACTTGTAAAACTGTCATCCATCTTAGTTATTGCATGACTATACATTCTCTCCTTTAATGAGATTAATACTTGTAAAGTTCCTGCTAATTTCTTTTCATCTTCAGTTAATTCTTTCTTTTCTTTTTGTTTAGATTCTATTTTCTTATATTCTTCTGCTAACTGTCTGAATGTTTTATCTTTGTATTCGCCAGTAAATTCTGGGATTACTCCGTCATATCCTAATTTCTTGGCTGAAGTTAATATATCAGAAACTTTTGCTTCTAAAAATAGTTCTTCAGAGTTTTTATGATAATTATCATATGCATTTCTTGCTAATACGGGCAAGATTCCGCCATTAGAGTCTATTGCTTGGGGCAATCCTTTTATCCAAGGCTCAACAGCTTCTCTAACTTCAGCACTAGCTCCAGCTAAATATTGTTCTAAAGCCCCAGCAGCATATCTTGCATTCCTAGGATCTTCATTAATCTTTTTAGCGCCTGCTCCTAAATAAGTATTTCTTACTATATCGTCTACAGTTACTAGTTTTTTATCCTTTTTTTCTTCTGCCATTTTTTATCTCCTTAATTCTCCTTTTAAATAATCTAGCTTAGGATCATATTTCATACTTAATCTTCTTGATCTCTCTTCTTCTATTCTTGAATGAATATAATTAAAATAAGCATTAGCTTTTGGTTTATTGAGTTTGACTGAGCTTGACATATGATAAACTACATCTCTTGGTACACTCTCTCTTTGTGAAGGGCTACATCCCTTAGCTAAACTAAATAATAAAAGCCCGCTAAGGCAAATTGCTGGTGCATATGTTTTAAAATTGCTCATTTTGCTCTCCTTTTATCTTGTGTATTCTCCAGTTAATCCTTCTGTAGGATTATATTTATCTACCTTAGTTCCTGTTAAACCCTTAATTGATAACTCTGGAATCTCTGGATAATTTTTATCTGGCCTTATTGACCTTCCCCCTAAATTCTCAATTTTATATTCAACAGATTCTCTAACAGATGTTCCTGTTAAACCCTCTATTTCTCTACTATAATCTTGACTAGCACATCCAATACTTCCTGCTAAAACAAAAGGCAATGCCAATTTTGATATTAAACTTGAATATTTCATTTTTGAACCTCCCATTTTTCTATTTCTTGTCTTAGCCTTTCTGATTTTTTTTGTATATATTTATCATTAGCTCTAACCATAGCATCTAATGTTGGATATTCCTTTCCATCTAATCCCTTAAATCCAACTAAGGACTCATCAATTGGAATTTGTTCTTTGTATGATAATGGCTTTATTAATTCATATTTAAAATTATCATCTAATGCCATTTTTTATCTCCCTTTAACTAATTTCATCACTTTATAGTAGTATAACTTATTTATAAACCTTTCGTTTTTAATATTATCTGAAAAAACTAAAAGTATATAAATGCCCTTAGCTTTCAAAATCAAAAGAGCCTAGTATAGAGATACTCAATGGAGTGCGGCGATAGCCAAGGCGATGAGCTTGGGAGTTAATACTAGGCTATATTCATAATAATTAAGAAAAGAACAAGAGAATATAATCATTATTTTCACTTTAGGGGCTGATGTTGCCCCATTTCAAGAAATAAAAGCAAAAATAATCATTAAATTATAATAAATAGTATCTTGTTCTTAGACTATAAAATGATAGGAGTTGATTCAAATGGCAAAGATAAGTCCTGTAAGTGCAAAATATATAGTTCATACTCAAATACAGATAGAAGGGGTAGTAGACAAGCCTGATGTAATTGGGGCAATATTCGGCCAGACAGAGGGTTTATTAGGATCAGATTTAGAACTGAGAGAATTACAGAGATCTGGAAGGATTGGAAGGATAGAAGTAAATTCTGAAACAAGATACGGAAAAACATTTGGAACTATAATTATTCCTTCTTCTTTGGATAAGGCTGAAACAGCTATAATAGCGGCTTCTTTGGAAACCATCCAAAGAATAGGGCCTTGCAATTCTAAAGTAAAGATAGAAAGAATAGAGGATGTAAGAATTTCCAAAAGAAATTTTGTTATAGAAAGAGCCAAGGAATTGCTAAAAGTATTAACAGATTCTGTATTACCAGACTCCCAGGAGATTACAGATGAGGTAGCTCAATCTGTCAGGATGATGGAAATTGTAGAATATGGCAAAGATAGATTACCAGCTGGCCCATCCATAGATGAAAGTGATGAGGTTATTGTAGTAGAGGGAAGGGCAGATGTCCTTAATCTATTAAAGCATGGGATAAAAAATGCAATTGGGTTAAATGGCACATCAGTTCCTGAAACTATTATAGAGCTTGGAAGAAGGAAAATACTAACAGTATTTGTAGATGGCGACAGGGGAGGAGAATTAATTATAAAGGAAATTTCTAGTGTAACAGAAATTGATTTTGTGACAAGGGCTCCTGATGGCAAGGAAGTAGAAGAAATAACAAAGAAGGAAATTCATAAGGCATTAAGAAGCAAGATAACTGTAGAACAGATAGGAATTACAAGAGGAATTGAAACTCCTGAAAAGCAGAATAATGCTATAGAAGACAAAAAAGAAAAGATTGAACCTAGAATCACAAATGTTATCTTATCACCCCAGCAAAAGCAAAATTTTAAGAAAATGCTTGATGATTTAATAGGAACAAGGGGAGCTTATATTCTTGATCAGGAGATGAACATACTTGGAAAAGTCCCAACCAGCGAGTTAGTGACAACAATAAAGTCATTAAACTCTGTATTTGCTGTTGTGTTTGACGGAATAATCAACAAAGATATAATAAACATAGCAGACAGGGCAAATGTCAAGTATTTAGTTGGAATGGAATCTAGGGTAAGGCCCAATGATACAAGAGCAGAAATCTTGATAAATAATAATTTTTAAATTATTAATATAATGATAGTAGGAACAAGGGGTGCAAAAGAGATTTCTGTAAAGAAAGTAATATTAATAATATTTATTATAGGAATAGCTGTATGGTTCTTCTTTTTCTCTAATCTAATAAAGAAAAACTGCGCTACAATAGAATGCTTTAATGAGCAGGCCATAAAATGTAGCTCAGCAAAATTCACAGGAATTATCGACAATAATGTATTTAAGTATGTAATAAAAGGCTCTAAAGGAGATTCTTGCCTAATTGATATAAAACTAGAAAGGATGGGAATTGGAACCCCTATAGAATTAATTAATCTATTTGAAGGCAAGTCAATGGAATGCAGAATCCCAAAAGAGAAAATATCCCAATTGTCAATTAATAAAATGAAGGATGTAATAAATTATTGCTCTGGTCCATTGAAAGAATCAATATATGAATTGATAATAAAGAAATTATATGGGTTAGTTGTCCAGAATATTGGGGATATTCTAAACCAAGTTGACAAGGAATTGTTTGAATTAAAAAATATTTAATCTTAGTCTAATTATCTTATTGATCCTAGAACTTGTCCATATTTTTCAGCTAAACCTATTAATTTTTCATATTGTTTATATGGTCCAACTAAACTTTCAGGGGTACAACCTAATCTTTCTGCTAATTCTTCAGTTTGTTTTGGATGATTTCTTATTAATTTTTCTCCTTCAAAAATATCTCCTTCTTTAAAAAGTTTTGATGCTTTCTCAGCTTCTAATGTTAATCTTCTATAAACTTCTGATATTTGTTCAACTTCTTTGCGAATTTCAGTTTTAAGATTTTCTTCACGCATTCTATAATTGAATTCTTTCCATTCTCTTGCAGCTTTTTCATGTTGTCTTTTAGGGTTACTTCCCATTAATCCAATTCTCAGATGTGATAAATAGTTTTCTGCTTCTATAATGCCTTTTGGACAAGAATGATATGAATCTTGAGCTCCAGCATTAAATGAGTATAAAACACCAGCTGCTCCTATTGCAACAGATATTACTAGATTGCCTAAATTTTGTCTTAGTTTCATTTTATATCTTAACTCCTATTAAATTTATTACTTTAAAGTGAATAGTATATTTATAAACCTTTCGTTTCAAATTTCAATTTCCATAAAATATATTAATGGATAGTGTAGACGCGCCCAAGAATTGATATAAACCAAAGAGATTAGCTGCCTTTATCCTTTCTCGGCCCCGCTACCCTGTAAGCGCCAATATATTTGCTTAGTGCTGCTTTATTCCTAATCTGACACGATTCACAAAAATATCAACCAAACAGGACAGAGCCTCAACGTCCAGATAAAGACTAATAACCTTAGCCATACCTTTTCCTGAGCTTCGATTCCACCATGAAGCCCGTTTGTGGTTACAGGCAAGGGCTGACTGCCCAATCTAGTCTACTTGATTAAGCTAATTTCTTATTTTTTAATACTTTTGGTTTGGAAAGTAGTTGGTAATGTAAGTAAGTGGGCGGTGAAATGAATAGATTATTAGTATAAGCCTTAATCTCTTGTTTTTCTAACATTTGAAGTGCTAATAACTTTTGTCTTAACCTATAATATTTGATTCTTTTGCCTAAACGTGAGCGGTTTAAATCCCTTTGATAGTACTCTTTGAGATATATTTTTCTAGTACCATTATACCATAATTCTCTTTCCCTAGCTTTTATCCTTTCAATATTTTTCTCTCTCCATAACTTAGCTCTTTTGTCTTTTTCTTCTTCTGTTAGTTTAGATCTTATCTTTTCTACTTTGAGATTGTGTTTATCTACATCTCTTTGTTTCTTATTCCATCTTTGGAATGTTATATTATCTACATCTCTTTGTGGAAATAGCTTACCGCATTTAGAACATTTATACTTCACTATATTAGGGATTAATACTAACTCATAATTACAATTTGGACATTTTGGCATAAAAATGTTTATTTATCAATACTAAAAAGTTTTTCTATAGTAGTTTTAGAAATAGCACTTACTGTATCTGCAATTCCTCTTATTTCATCCTCATCAACTTTATTAGTTACTATCTTTCCTTCATTATTAATCATAGTCCATATACTTATAGGATAATCCATACTAAATGCACCTGTTTCAATTGCATCTTTTATTGCTTTATATACTAATATTTTTCCTTTTTCAATAGCTAATTCATTAATATTTTTAACTTCTTTTAAAATAACTTGTGCAAATGGTAATCCAAACCCTATTGTACAATAATCATTATGTTTAGTATCCATAGCATTTACATCTAAATGAAAAATAGTTGGTCTTTGACTATTAAAACCTGTTAAAATTATCTCTGCATTATCTCCTATTTCTGGTCTATCTGGATGAGTTCCTAATTGTTGATAATGTATTAATGTACTTTTTCTTATAGGGTGTGCTACTTGCATTTTTATAAAATCCTTTATTTTTTCTAAATTTCCTTCCTTTATTATCTCAGCTGGTATTGAATAAATACTATCCTGAATTTTCTGAATTTGTGCTAAAGAACCAGCACCAGCCATTAAAACAGAATCGCACACTTTACATATTTTGTCCGAAATTCTTCTTTTTATAGGCATTGAAGTAACTTGACTATCTGCTCCCATGACTATCCCGTCTTTACATACTAATGCTACTATTAAGGTCATATGACCCCCCATTATTTTGAATCTTTATATTTTTATTAAACTATTTTCAGCCCATTCTGGGTATTTCTCATAAATAAATTTTAATAGTGATAATAAACTATCTCTACTATTTATTTCTTTTTTTATCTCTATAATTTTCTCTTTTATGTCTCTAGTCATATTATTAAATATCATCTCAGCTCTTTCATAACCTTTTTTTGTTAATTTTAATTTAGAATAACTTCTGCCTATATCAACTTCTTCTATTAATTTATCTTCTTTTAAGTCCTTCATATCTTTATAAACATTAAAATCACAAGGACCATAATTATATTTTTTGAAATCCTCATATATATTATCTAAATTTAAATTGTTTCTTTCTATCCATAATAAAAATAGATTTTTCATTAATCTTAAACTACCATCTATAGGTTCGCCTATTTCTTCAGTTTTTCCTTTAGCAAATAAAAAAGCTAATATCCAATCTCTTTTTTCCATTTTTATCTCTCCCTCTTTATTATATCTATAATAAATTTTAGTTTTTAAATATATTCCCATTCTCTTATCTTAGCCAATAATACCACATAGCTAAAGCAGTAAGCCATCCTAAACTAAAGTATTTTAGATAAAATCTCCAGTCTCTTGGTGCGTCTTTGAATAAATTCATTTTTTATTTGTTCTTCTTATGTTTAACTCTGGTTTTTTATCCCCAAAATTCTTAATATATTCTCTTTCTTTATCTCCTAAAGTGTCAGCAACAAATTCAATAGCCACATAAAGTTGATTTATCTTATTCTTACCATATTTCTTCCTATACTTTCTTGCTCCATCATGTTTTATATTCTTAATCTTATTTTTATCTTTATGATTAATAGATCTATCAAATGTTTCTAATCTTCCCTTTAAATATCCAGCTTTACCTATATAGAATATTCTTTTATCTTTAGAGTTAAATTCTTCTGGAGATTTTCCATAAAAATGAGCTAAAAAATAGATTCCTGACTCATTGGTTAAATATTTATCTCTCTCATTCCATTTAATCCATGTTTTTTCCATTATTTAATTCCTAAGTTATGGGGATAAAGATGATCCTTATATTGTTAATAGCAAACAAGACAGAGGAACTAGTCATTTTTTTAAGTTCATTACTTGTTCCATTGTAGTAGCTGGCAGAAGATTTACAATAGATGCCTTAATTGTTCACCCTTTAGATGATATTGAATTATTAGTTAATAAACTGATTAAAAGGGCTAAACAGAAAATACATATAGATAAAGTGTATTTAGATAGGGGATTTGATAAGCCTTCCATTATTAAAGTTCTTAACAATAATAATGTTAATTATTTAATGCCCAAGATAAGAAGTTCTACTGTAAAGCAATGGTATGATAAGAGTGAAGATTGCAAAGCTAGAGTTATTAAGGATTTTAAGTTTGGAGATGTTATCACAAATCTAGTCTTAGTTGATGATGAAGTTGGAATAAAGAGAGCATTCTCTACTAATTTAGATATTCCAGAACAATTAACCCATTACCTTTTTTCTTTTTATAAAGCTAGATGGGGAATTGAGACAAAATATAGGCAACTAGAACATGATTTTAAGCCCAGAACTACATCTAAGAACTTTCATTTGAGATTATTCTATTTCTTATTCTCTACTTGTCTGTTTAATCTATGGGTCTTAGTCAATATTTGTATATCTATTAGTTTGTATGGTAGGGTCTTAGAAAAGCCTATTATTAGCTCTAAATTATTTGCTGTTGTTCTTTATAGGGTTCAAATTGATCCTTTTGGATAATTATATAATTAAATAAAAATAATTAAATACTCAATTCTATAGGGATTATTATGAAAAAAATTAAATTTTCAGCTCAAATAGTTGGTTCTTGTAGAATCAGACCTGCAATATGGATAGAAATAGAATCAGGACATTATTTATTCTATGACAAAGTATGGCAGTTCTAAGTTATGATTTATTTACATTACCAACTACTTTTGGACTTAGACTCCAGAATTTTTTACATAATCTTCAAATAATCTATTTATTGTATCCAGATTATGATAATAATTTTTTGCGTGTTTCCTTATAAGCCATAATGGATTCTGAGCAAAAAGCCGGTAAAAAACAGGAAGAAACATTCCTATAGCAGCCCCTCTTCTGAGATTTCCCAATCCAAATCCTATAAGTCCGCCAATACCTATAAATCCCACTGAATCATATATTGTTGAAACTGAGAATATTCTACCTAGGTAATCGCTAAATGATTCTTTTCTTAATCTATTAATCTCTTTTACACTATTTTCCGAGCTTAATAATTTAAGATATAAATTTTTCCTCATCTTCCAATATCTTTCAAATCCGTTTAAATCATTCCTTTCTATTATGTTTCTTCTTATAATTTCAAAGAATTTTTCTTCAGTTTCTTCATCTCTAAATATTTGGTCTATTGGATAATTTACAAATTCTGGTTTTTTCTCATCTTCATAATAAGGATTGTGATTTACACCATCGTGAAAAACCTTATGGCAATAAGTTATGTAAAATCCACTGCTGTCTCTGGACATTACCTCATAAACATCCTTTGTAAATGGTCTTCTCTCCCCGCATTCTGGATAAGAATCATAGAATTCCCTTTTTCTAACAGCCCTTAAAATTCTTTTATATATCCTAAACTCTTTGCTTAGAAATCCAATTTCATTTTTGTCTAAAACCTTAGCTTCCAACCCTAAAAGACTCATAGATAAGATATTATAGCAAATCTTATAAAATTTTCAATTGGAGAAAATTTATAAATAAAAAATTTATATAATAAAATATGAATGAATATGTAATAATTATTCTGGCTATTCTTGGATTTATTATCTCATTTATTATATGGCATGCAAAAATCAACAATAAAAAATTGGTTTGTGTTATAGGCCAGGACTGCAACAAGGTTATTAACAGCAAATATTCAAAAACATTAGGGATTAATAATGAAGTATTGGGAATGTTATATTATTCTTTATTGATAATTATATCAATAGCAATGTTAAAATTTCCTTCTTTCTCCACAATAAACATTGTTAATATGGGAAGAATGATCATCACTTTATTCTCCGCTTTATTTTCTATATATTTGACTTATGTCCAGATATTCAGATTAAAAGAATACTGCGAATACTGCTGGAGTGTAAATATTATAAACATTATAATCTTTCTTGTCATTTTGTTCTAAGTAAGATTTAAAAGCCGAAAACTATGAATTATTAATATGTGGGAGTGCCAGAGCGGTCAAATGGGGTAGCCTCAAGTACAATTTGTTAAGAAAGCTACTGGCTTAGTGCCTACGCAGGTTCGAGTCCTGTCTCCCACACTTAAAATGTCAAACTTGGAAAGAAAATTAATCAACATTGGAAGTAGCATAATCTTAGGATTTAATCTATTGTTTAATATACCAGAAGTTGAAGCAAATGATCATGGTAATGTGAGCATAAAAAGGGCAAAATCATATTATGAATACATATTAACAAGAAGACATTATCTAAAACATTCTGAGATAATCGAGGGTAGAAAATTAAACGAAGAAATCAGGATAAAAATTAAAGAAGCTATAATAATAAATTATAACATTGTTTTAAAATTAGATAGGGGTTCTTCATACTTGTGGGGGGAGATTGGAGAGGTATTAATGGACTTTGAGCGTTATAAGGAAGCTGAATATTATTTAAGAAAAGCATTGAAATTAGATAGAGACAATAAGAAGGCATATAATGAGCTAATAAATTTGTATAAAATTAAAGATAAGCCAGATGAAATTGAGGCGTTAGAGGCTGGATATGGTTATAGGTTTATAGAAGATGAAAAAAATATTAATAAGGAAAGATAAGAAATACTATTGGGATAAGGGAGATTTGCATACAGAATCTGGAGTAGTAAAAGAAGAAGATATAAAAAACTCCACAAACAAAATAGAAAAGATAAAAAGAGATCCCCAAGCCATGATGGAAAAGGATATCTCAATAATACTAAATTATACTTCAATAGATAAAGATTCTATTGTTTTAGAAGCAGGAACCGGCTCTGGAAAATTAACTGCTTTTTTAGCTAAAATAGTTAAAAAGGTTTATAGCTATGAGATAAATAAAGATAATATAAATCTAGCTAAGAAAAACTTGGAATTTCTAGATATTGATAATGTAGAGATTAAAAACAAAGATATTTATGATGAGATTGATGAGAAAGATTTGGATTTAATAGTTTTAGATTTGCCAACCCCCTGGAAGGCTGTTAAAAATTGCTATGATTCATTAAAGCAGGGAGCCTTTTTAGTATCTTATCTTCCTACTATTCCTCAAGTAATGGAGTTTATGGATGAAGTTAAAAAATATGATTTTCTAATAATTAAAACAGTAGAATTAATTGAAAGAGAATGGATTGTAGAAGGACAAAGAACTAGGCCTAAATCATCATTACAGCATACTGCATTTTTGACATTTGTTAGGAGATTATAATGAAAGTAGCATTAATCGGAGTGCCGATAGAAACACATTGGATAAGCGAATATAGCGGATATATCTACGGAATAGATGAACCTTGTGACTTAATGGAAGACTATTCATGTAAATATTCAGTCTATTCTCCAGATTCAACAGATGAAATAAGAAAAACGATTAGGGAGATTAAGAAAAATGATATTTTAATAGAGGATATCGGAGAATTAAATCTTTCTGGACCAAATAATGAGGAATCTAAAACACACAGACATTATAAAAATGAAAGATTGGTTGGACTAGAAAAAATGAAAAAACAAAGAAAATTTGTTCTAGGCTTAAAGAGACATTTTGATAGAATAGTTTGTATAGGTCCAAGTCATTTCGGAGCCATACTTCTTTATGAAGAAACAGATAATGTAGCTAGATTTGATTTTCACGGTGATTACACAATTCATGAATATCCAGATATTATATCTTCAGGACTAAATCATGCAAGTTATATGCACACAGTAGAGAGAGAATTTAGACCGAGAATTATAATTAATTATGGATGGAAAAATAGAGAAGAATCAATGGATTATTTAGGGGAGATAGCTCAAATAGAATCTGGAAGACATAAAGAATCAAACCATTTTGATATTGATGTTGATTGTTTTGATTCAAGATTAGGTATAGCTAGTACAATTCATTGCGGTGATTTACACCCGAAACAACTAGAAAAAATGGCTTTAGAAGCTCAACCTAAAAAAATAGGAATATGGGAATATAGGGGAAATTATGATCATGGAAATGGAAAAAAGTTTATAGAAAATGTTGTTTTCAATTGTTCTCAGAAAGCTTTAAAAACCCAGATTCTTTGTACCAGATAACAAAAACTCTTATTCTAATGTTATCCAGTACTATAAGATAGGAGAATGTTAATTTAAAAAACTTTCGAAAATGGAAAATTTATATGTTACAGACACAAGCGTCATAATAGAGAAAGCTATCTCAAAATTAATAAAAAATCATGAGATAGAAGGAAAAATCATAGTTCCAAAAGCTGTAATAGCTGAACTAGAGCATCAAGCAAACAAAGGTCAGGAGATTGGCTATCTGGGATTAGAGGAAATCCAAGAACTGCAAAAACTAAAGAGAGAAAATAAAATAGAACTAGAATTTTCAGGACAAAGACCTAATCCACTGCAAATAAAATATGCCAAGACTTCTGGAGAAATAGACTCATTGATAAGAGAGATTGCCTATAATGAAGGAGCTGTATTAATTACAGCTGATAAAGTACAATCAGAGGCTGCCAAAGCTCTTGGATTGGAGATTAGATTTATAGAGCTAAAAATAGACTACAAAAAAATAGGCTTGGAAAAGTTCTTTGATAATGAAACAATGAGCGTTCATCTAAAAGAAGATTGCCTGCCAAAAGCAAAAAAAGGAAAGCCTGGAGACTGGATTCTAGCTAATATAGGAGATAAAAAACTAGCGCAAAAAGAAATAATAGATTTAGCGAAAGAAGCTGTTGAAAAATCAAATATGGATCCAAAATCCTTTGTTGAAATCTCAAGAAGAGGTTCAACAATAATACAATATAGAAATATAAGGATTGTAATTACTAAGCCTCCGGTATCAGACGGCTGGGAGATTACAGCTGTCCGTCCAATAAAACAATTAAATCTAGAGGAATATAATCTTCCAAAAGAGATTTATGAAAGAATAAAAACAAAAGCTCGTGGAATAATAATAGCAGGAGAAACAGGCTCTGGAAAAAGTACAATATCCCAAGCAATAGCTGAATCATACGCTAAAGAGGGAAAAATAACAAAAACAGTAGAGTCTCCAAGGGATTTAATCCTAAGCGATGAAATTACACAATACAGCAAGAACTTTACCAGCCAGGAAGAAATCCATGACATTTTATTTTTATCAAGGCCAGACAATATAATATTTGACGAGATTAGGGACACTCCAGACTTTAAATTGTATATTGATTTGAGATTAGCTGGCAGTAATTGCCTTGGAGTATTGCATTCAGCATCTCCAATAGATGCTGTCCAAAGATTTATCTCAAGAATAGACACTGGAATGATACCTTCTGTTCTAGACACAATAATGTTTATTGAAAAAGGAACTGTAAAAAAAGTATTGACATTAGCCATGATTGTAAAAGTTCCAACAGGAATGCAGGAGGCTGATCTAGCAAGGCCTATAGTGGAAGTAAGAGATTTTTTAACAAATAAATTAGAATATGAAATATATAGCTATGGTGAGCAGACTGTTGTGGTTCCTATTAGCCTGGTAAAGGATTCTGCTGTCAAGAAATTAGCCAAGAAACAAATAGAGAATGAATTTAGGAAATATTCAGATAATTTCAAGGTTGAATTTACCTCAGAAGACAGGGTTAATATCCATCTTCCGGAAAATGAGATAGCAAGAATAATTGGCAAACAAGGAAAAACAATAGAGGCTATTGAGGATAAGCTTGGAATCCATATAGATATCAAAGAATTAGAAGAAATTAAAACAAAAGAGGATATATTAGAATTTGAAGTCAAAGACACTGGAAAATATATTGTTTTTTATATAAATAATGAGAATAAAGAGGTTGATATTAATATTAACGATCAATTTTTGATTTCAGCCAAGTCTTCAAAAAGGGGAGAGATTAAAATTCATAAGAAGAGTAAATTAGGGCAGAGTTTGACTAATGCTCTAAATTCAAAGAAAAAGATAGAATTAAAAGGATAAAGTTTATTTTATCTTAATTATTTTTAAATTCGGCCAAATCTTTTCCCATTGTTTTTGTTCAATTCTTTCTTTATAAAGCTTTAAATCTTGATAAGGCTTAGGAATAGGTTTTACGACTAAATTCATTAAATCTTTTAAACCATGTGGAGCGCAAATTGTTAATGCTCCATTTTTTTCTAATCTAATCCCAATGCATGTAGGAACCTCACTCCAATAAGCAATTGATTCACAAGAAGATTCTACTCTCAGTCTTGGATGTATAGAACGCATCCTTGCTTGATTCACAACTTCCCAGTCAACTGTTGAATTTCTTGATTTTAAAAGTAATTCTGTTCTTTTTTCTTTTTCTTTAGTTATATCTAATTTATCAAAATATACTACATCAATATCTTTGATATTACTCTTGCTTGAGTATCCATGTAAAACATTCCAGATAGTATTCCTTATTGCTCCAGCAGCTATGTACCAATCTAGCAAGTTGAGTTTTCTTACTTCTTTTAATAAATCCATTAACCAAGGCTGATTCTTAATTATTTTGATAACCTGAAGATTATAATCATAAGTCATAATTTAATAGTGATTGGTAAAACTTATAATATTTTCTTATTAGTATCTAGCAGCTTCAGTCTTCGGATGCTCATGAGCCAATTCTTTTCTCTCTTTTAGATGTTTAATATGCTTTTTCTTTTCATTTAGGAACTTTCCAAGATCAAAGCCGTATTTGTCTATTAATGTTGAGACATATCTTCCTCCGAGGAAATGTGGCATTAACACATAAGTAGCTCCCATATTATAAAGCTCATAAGCCTCATCAACGTCATGGGATACAACAATTATTATTGCTTTTTTATTTATTTTTTTAATCTTGTTTATCAACAATGAATTTGTCTCTAGGTGTGGAATAGTAGAAACAGCCATCTTTATCTTATCTAAATTTAACTCATCCAAAAAGTCAGAGTCATCTGCGTCTCCATACTTGCAATCCACTTTTTTATTATTTAATTTTAATATTGTATCTGGATTGTAATCAACAACAAGGAATTTATTTCTTAATTTCTGGAGTGTCTTGACAAAATCATATCCTATCCTATTGTATCCAAATAAGATTATGTCATATTTCTTAGATGACTGCTTTGTGCTTTTTGAGGATTTTCTCTCAAATATAGAGAGTATTCCAGACATGTAATAATACATATTATCTGAATATATTATGAAATAGGTTGATAATGCTATTGTTATCAATCCAGTCAATGTAATCAAAGAAACTGCATCACTGCCTATATGTCCAAGCTTAACCCCCAATGCAACCAAAATAAATGAGAACTCGCTTATTTGCGACAGAGCCAATCCCGTAAAGAACCCATTTCTTTTCTTATGCCCATATAGCCCCATAAAAGAAAGTATTGTAAGCGGCTTTATTATGAATATAAATAATGATAATATAATAGAAGGAATAATTAAACTATTAATATTGTCAAACCCGAGCTGGGATCCCAATAACACAAAAAATAATATTATAAAGAAATCCCTCAAAGGCCTCATCTTTGAGCTTATCTCATGATGATAAGGCGACATGGATAATGTTACTCCAGCTACTAAAGCTCCAATCTCCAATGAAAAGTTTAAGTAATCAAATAAGACAGCCAATCCAAAACCCCATGCAATTGAAAATAAGAATAAATACTCCTGGGATCTTGCAAAGAATGTAGCTAAATGAGGCAATAAATATTTGCTTATTAATATTAATCCTATAAATGAGGCTATGCCAATTATTATTGTTTTTACTGTTATAATGCCTGCTCCGGGATTACTGGAAAAAGAGGTTATTATAACTAAAAGGAGAACAGCAATTAAATCCTGCAATAATAATATCCCTATTGAGATTTTCCCATATAAAGTTTCCAAATCCCTTTTGTCAGACAATAATTTCATTATTATTATTGTGCTGCTGAATGTCAATGCCATTGCTATATAGCCAGAAGCCAGAAGAGAAAATCCAAATGACTTTACTATAAAAAACCCTATAATAAAAGTAAAAAATATCTGCCCTAATCCAGCTAATAAAACTATTGGACCTACCTCTTTTATTACTTTAGGGGTTAAATTCAATCCAACTATGAATAATAATAAGGCAATCCCTATCTCTGAAAACAAAGATATTGTATCTGTGGATTTGACAACATTAAAGATATATGGGCTTACTAATAATCCTGTAATAAGGTATCCTATTGTAGATGGCTGTTTTAGCAATCTTATTATTCCTGTAATTATTGCCGCTAACACAATTATCAAGCTTAATTCAAAAAATATAGATACAGCCACTTTTTACACCTTTTTTATATAAAATATAATGTTAATCTATTAATAAATTTTATCAAGATAAATTTTTAAGTTGATTTGAGATTAAAAAATGATGTCCCTGTAGCTCAGCTTGGATTAGAGCGTCTGCCTCCTAAGCAGAAGGTCGTGGGTTCAAATCCCATCGGGGACGTTTATTTATGATAATAAACTAATAAGAAGCACTAAAATTCCGAATCCGGTAAATCCTAAAACTAATTTATTGATATTAAACCTATATCTAAATAATAATATTCCCAAAACAAGATATGATAATATTATCTCCCTAAATAAAAACTCTGTTATATTGTTAAATCCTAATAATTGTAATGGCGTAAATCCAATTAGTATCCAGCTAAAGACTGAAATAAAGTCTATTAAAGCATCAGAAATCCAGCCATATGCAAAAAATCTTAATCTTATGAATTTAAACCAAAAGAATGTAAATATTATTCCAATTATTATCTCTTCTAATACTCCTAAAAATGGAAATGTATTGTATATCTTGACTGTTTCAAAGCTTACTATAAATCCAATGGAATTAGTCTGAATATAAGTTATATAGTATAATAATTGCCTTAGTATATTTGGTATTAATATAATTAAAAAAAACTTTAGTATATCAATCTTGCTGTATTTGACTAAAGTCATTCCCAAAAAGTTCTTGATATCAAATTTCATTTTCTTTTGAATAATTCATTCAGCTTTTCCATTGAGGAATTTATATTTACATCCAACTTATCATACCTGTTTGGTTTCTTCTTTAATGATTTTAATTCAACCTTAATGGGCTTCTTATTTAAAATATTAGTTCTTTTTTTCCTCTTAAATTTAATTGATTTAAGCAAAGCAAATATTAATATAGCAATAAGGATAAATATTATCCCATATGACAGATAAACAAAGCTGAAGTTTTCATCATAATTTATTGCTTTGCACTCATCATCGCAGAAAAAACTCCTGCATTCATAATCAAATAAGCATACATCATTCTCGTTCTTAGCTGATTCTATTTTTCTGTCTGAACTGCAGTATACTGGCTCCCCATATTCTGATGTCAAGACTTGGGTTCCGACATTGATGCATTTTCCATTATAATCGCATCCATTGCATTGAGCATATACCAATGGAACAGCTAATAAAAGCAATATTAATAGTTTCATTTATTGCTCCTTTTTATCTTATATAATAAGCTTACTAATTGTTTGGCGCCATTTCCCTTAAAATCTATTTTATTCAATTTTTTTTGGATACTATTAAGATTAACTATAAAGTTGCATAAAGATTTTTCTATATTTTCATCTCCAATAGAAATATAATCTTTAACTAAAAAAGCATTTAGCTGCTGTTCAACATGATTCTTTATCGGAAATGCTAGGATTGGTTTTTTTATAGCTAATGCTTCTGATAAAGTTAGACTGCCTGCTAAGGTTATTATTCCTTTTGATACAGCTAAATAATCCAGGAAATTCTCTTTAAACTTAAAGTGATTTTTTGATATTTTCTTTGTTCCGCCAAAGATAATGAATTCTTCATTGTACTTTTTGACTAAGTTCAGGATTTTCTTGGCCAATTCCAATCCATAATCTGAACCTCCCAGCATGATTAGTATGGGATGCTTTTTTAATCCAAGTTTCTTCATTAAATTTCTTTTTTGTTTATATTCCCTTATTATTGGATTGACATAGTTTATATTTGAAAAGTTTTTTCTTTTTCTAAATGAGGGTATTATTACATAGTCAGAATTTTCATAAATCTTTTCTATAAATCTTGATTGAATGTTCAAAGTGTTATTTTTATTATTATATTCCTTGTATGCCGAAGGGTCATAGCCAAATATAGAAATGCATTTTTTATTCAATGACTTTGCAATTAATATTGCCATTGGCTCGAAATCCGATATGATTAAGTCTGGATTAAATAATTTCAATATCTTTCTGTGCTTTCTCCAAGTTGTAATCCACGAAAATGGAAGATAATAATTCTTGATTAAAAATCTGTGCGTCTTGAATTCTAATTCATAATCTGGAAATTTATACCCTTCTATTTCCAATGTCATGAATTTATTTTTGAAATAACTGTATGAATGGTCATATCCCAGAATTATAACCTCATTAGACTTGTCCCTTTTCAGAAATTCATTTATTATTGATTCTACCCTTATTGAATCTCCGTACGCAAATCCTGTGACAACAAATAAAAGTTTCATCCTCTTTTTATCTTAATTTGTAAAATTTTTCAGCATATTTACAATTATTCTTATAGCCGTATAATTTTGCCCTTATGATGACAGGCAATAATTGTATATAAACTGACATCCACTGGCTTTTAAAGTGTTTAAGTAAGTTTAATTTTTCTTTGAATGTTTCTGTTATGTCAACATAAGATACTGGCTTATTCTCATTTATTAGATTCCATACCTCAAATGAGTAAATATCCCCTTTAAAGTTTATTTCAGCTATAGCTTCCATGACTATATTATTGACTGCCCTATGATCTGGATGGGGGTCTAAAGAGGATAATGTATATATTTTTTCTGGCTTGTTCTTTTTTATAATTTCTATAATTCTATTCTTTGTTTCATCTATATTATTCTTAAATTCCCCTTCTTTCAGGCCAAGAAATATTGTTTTTCTCTTTAAGATATTATCCATGTCATATGTTTCCTTTTCCCTTTTCTTAGCTATTACTTTTGCCATCATGTGCGGATGGCTTTTTTCCCCGTAAGAAAAGACTATATGGATTATTTTTTTCTTCTCTTTTTTAAATTTTAGAATTGTTCCACCGCAGCCAATCTCAGCATCATCTGAATGGGCGCAGAATAGCATTATACTATTTTTGACCATTAATGTAAAACAGAATTTGATTATTAAAATTTATCTATTATTAAGTGCACCGGCCGGGATTTGAACCCGGGTCCTCGGCTCTCGTCATACCCATTGAATTTCGAAAGGAATTTGGAAGGCCGACATTTTGGCCATCTGAGATTCTAGCCACTAAACTACCGGTGCATAAATATAACTTTTTAAAAATGCCTTATATATTTTTCTATGCTAAAACCATTTTTTCGCCTTTTTAAATCCTTCATCTATCTGCTGCTCTGTCCATCCTTTACCAGATAATATGATTCTTATTTTATTATCATCCACTCTTGACTTTCTGCATTTCTTTATATAATTTTTAAGTATCTTTATGCTGTTATTTTTATCCGGAGCCTCCATTTTTATCAAAACCCATCTCTGCTCCCACTCAATATCCTCAAAAGCATAGAGTATCTGATTTTTATTCCAGCCTTTTTGCGATAAAGCCTTGCTTATATTTTTCTTGTCTATGTCATTGTTTAATGAATTTTTAATAAATTTCTTTACGCTTTCCAGATCATCCTTATTTTTGAATGGATTCTTTCCTTTGGTTAATGTTCTAAAGTCAAATTTTCCTTTGTAAAAGTTTAGGTATAATATTCCCAATAATATTATTACAATCCCAATTATTATATAATTCCACGGAATTTTTCTTTCACAATCTATTGGACAGCTTATATCATCCTCAAATGGTATAGAGCATATATTGTCTCCGCATTCATAATTTTCTTTTTCTGTTATTTTTTTGGACTCAGATTTTGGAATATCTAAAGGCAGTATTAATGTTTTTAACTCATTTATCTGGCTTATTATATCATTATCAATTAAATAACTAAATTCTACAGGAATATTTTTATTTAACCTAATAAATTTTTTTCTTATTACTGGATCAGGCTCAAAAACCTCAAAATTATCTAGAAGCTTAACATTTTGAATTGAATTGGCTGCACTTTTCGGAATTACTTCATAAACAAATACATTTTCCAAATTTTCTTTTGGTATAATTGTTTTTTTGATCAATGTTTTTATGTCTTTCTTTCCTGAATATGACACTGATTCTATGGCTGTTGCTTCAACATTTGTCTGGACTTTATTCTGAAGATTGTAAACCGCTGATTTTTGGTTGCTATCTACAATATTGTCTAAATCTTTTAATTCTGGAATTATAATATCCTTAACTATCTCTTTTTCAGCTACGCTTAAAGGAAGATTATTTTTGAATAAATTTATCCTGTCTTCTATGATTTTAGCTGCTTTCAACGCCTCAGATCCAGAAAGATTAGATAGTGAACTTGCCTCACTTTTATATTGGTTTAACTGCAAGAGATATTGGTTTAAATTATAATCAAAATACGAAGATAAAGAATTAATTTTAATTTTGTTTAGTTCTTTTTCTAAATTGTTTATATCATTTAATAATTCATCTTTATCAAATTCAAATAATAAGACTTCTTCGCTTATTGATGTTCCAGGAAGTAATGCAACATCCAATGTTTCCGATTTATCTTTTAAAGTCAGGTTAAACTGCTTAAGGGACAAGCTCAAAGAGACATTCTCTATTGGCATTTTATTTATTTCATATATAAACCCAGGAATATTTATCAGCTCATATATTATGTTATATTCTACATTGTCCAATTCAATTAATAATTCAGTTAAGAATATCTTTCCTTTGGATGCTGAACCTACTGACATTGGAATTATGCAAAAGTTATTTTCTATTATTCCGCAATTATCCAATTCTTCCTGAATCGAATTTTTCAGATATTCTAAATTAGAATTAGCCTCGGATAATTTCATTGGTTTGGTAAATGTAACATTATAATTTGCCCCTCTTGCCCTTATAAAATAATCAGGAAATTCTTCTTCAATGCAGCCGGATTCCATATCACATGTATATGTATTCTGCGAACTTGAGAAATCGCTTGCAATCCTGTAAGCTCCAACATTATTCTCATTTTTCAGACAGACTAGAAAATCCCCCTCTATTGAATTAGGAATGCTTACACTACAGCTATTCCAGCTGAATGTTGTTGAAGGCTCTGGCAGGTCACAATTACCAATTATATTGGATTCTATATCTAATGAAAGGTCATAATTCATTATCTTGGCTGTTATATTACCCCCAATAGTTGTCTCATTAAATAACCTATAGTTTGAGGATATCTCAAAATTTCTTGATAAAGGCAAATTTAACAAGCTGCAATAATATTTATTATTATCTTCTATTTTTGTAGTAGCTGGAGTTACGCTAATGTCCAAAGTTGGCGATATTATATAGTTTTCTTTCCAGCCAGAAAACTCCCCCAGATATTGCCATTCTAAGTTATTATCATCTCCAATATCTAATGACAAAGAAGAAGGATAGCTATTACTATATAACTCGCTGAATATGTTCATATCAACAGAATTAATAGTAACTCCCAAAGGTAATTTAAACCCAAAAAGTTTTTTGCCTGAATCTTCATAAACAACTATTTTTGAGTCACTTGGATTTACAGCTTTGATTTCATCTTTTGTGCTGGAAAATGTCTTTCCTAATTGAAAGATAACTTCTTTTATATTTTTTCGATATTCAAAATCCCCAAAGCTTATTGAGAGATTTGTATAAGCATTAACTGGGCCCTTAAAATCAATGGTTATATTTCCATTTATGGTTTCATTAAAATCATAAGAATCCTTGTCTAATACTATTCCTAATTCTGGATTTGTATGCTGCAATGTAATAAATCCTGTATTGCTTGAATAAATTGCTATTAATAATCCTAAAGCTAATAAGAATATAATTATAACTACTTGGATTTTATTATTATCTGCTCCTCTTTTTTCCACACTAATATAGAACAATGAGTATATTTAAAGTTTTTTTATCTCTATTTTGTTACTATCTTTAAAAGGGCGTAATTTTCTAATTTACTTCCCTTGAAAAACACTTTTACATTTGTGATTTCCACATTGTCATAAGTTTCTGATCTTCCTTCTTGTATCCTTTCTTTAAGCAAAGTTCCCACATCTATTAATATGGCTTCTTCTTTCTCTCCCTTCATTATATCCCTTATATAGATGCTTTTTCCACCTATGTTTAATGTGTCTCCAAACCTTACTAAATAACTATCTGGGTCTAATGTATATTTTTTTACAACTAAGTTTAAGCTGGTGTCATCTCCAGAGCCAGCAATAGTGTCTATGTAAAGGGAGAGATCCCCGACTATATCTATATTTTTAGTGTTAAAGATTGTTGTTTTTTTGCCTCCAACATCGAAAACAGCATTTAAATTTTCCCCAATATTAAGCTCGAGCAGTTTAATCTCTAATTTATTGAATTTTACTATATCTCCGACACTCATCTTAAATGTCTCTTCTTTCGGCTCTTCCGGCTGTGTTATTACTGGCTCTTTTATCTCTTCAACAACAGCTTCTTCAACCTTATCTTGTTCTGGAGCAGGCATTTCAGATTTAACTTCTTCCTTCGGCTCTGATTCGTCGCAGACAGAATTATTATTATTGTCTAAACAGCATTCCCCTTTCTTGAATTCAAAATAAGGCTTTTTGCAGAAGCTTGACTCATTAACTACTTCTTTAGAGCATGCGCTAATAAATAATGTTGTCAATAAGAATAAGACTATCACAACTTTTTTCATATTAACTAGTAGATAATGAGATTATATAAATATTTTGATAAATCCAGATACAAAAAAGTTATAAATGGTCATTTTATTTTTAAAATAATGGGCATAAAAGAGATTTATTTTAAGAACCTAAAAAAGCTTATTATTCTTCCAATATTACTATTAGCATTAAGCTTGCTTATTATTGGCAGCCAGTATTACAAAACAGGGGACTTATTCAATAAAGATGTATCATTGCAGGGCGGAATCAGCGCTGCACTTAGTACAGAAATTGAATTCCCAAATCTGGAAAAGCAGCTTGAACTAGAAACAAGCAAAGATGTAACAATAAGAAAATTAACAGAATTCGGCTCAGACAACCAGATAGGAATCTTAATTGAAAGCTCTGATGTAAAAAATGACGAATTAAGATCATCTTTAGAAAAAATAACAAATATAAAATTAACAAAAGAGAATTATTCTGTCGAGGAGACAGGTCCCAGCCTGGGAAAATTATTTTACAGGCAGATGTTAGTTTCATTAATAATATCATTTATATTGATGAGCATAGTTGTAGTGTCCATATACAGATCAATTGTTCCGTCTATAGCTGTAATCTCAGCTGCATTTTCCGATATGGCCGTTACCATAGCAGTCATTGACTTAATGGGATTAAAGGTATCAACTGCCGGAATAGCTGCATTGTTATTGCTAATGGGATATTCAGTAGACACAGACATACTATTGAGCACAAGAATGATAAAAAGAAAAGAAGACCCTGTAGAGACTAGAATAATAAAATCAATCAAGACAGGATTGACCATGACAGCCACAACAATAGCTGCTTTATTTATCGGCTATTTTATCTCAAACTCATTTGTCATAAAGGAGATGTTTTTGATATTGATGATAGGGTTGGTTGTGGATATAATAATGACATATGCACTAAATACAAACCTACTGCTAAACTATGTGAATAAAAATGCTTAAGAAAATAACACCAAGATTATGGATATTGATAATAGCTTTAGTCATATCAATATATGCAATTAATCTAAACCCGTGGGCTTCTGGCATAGAGATAACAAATGTAGAGCCAGGAAGTATAGAAGAACAGCATGGAATAAATAATGGGGAGATTCTAAAATCAGTCAATGATATTGAGATAAGTACAATAGCAGATTATTACAATGCTATATCAAAATACTCCAATCCGACTAAAGAAATAGAGCTTAAAACAGACAAAGGAATATATAATTACAATGCAAGCGATAATATTGGATTTATACATGATAATCTAACTATAATTTCTGCAAGAGAGCCAAATCTAAAGATTAAAGAAAAAATAATCAGCATTAACAAAAAAGAGATTAATGATGCTGGGGATTTTAACAAAGCAATAGAAGATTTATTTCCAAAAAAGCCAATAATCATAACAACATCTGAATCAATCTATTCTTATTCCACAAATACCATTCCAAAAATGTCTGTTTCCAAGAATAAAATCACTAATCTAAAAAAGGGCCTTGATCTTGAGGGGGGAACAAGGGCATTAATAAAGCCCGTGTCTGACAATGAGATAACTGACTTAGATATAGAAAATTTAATAGATGTCATAGAAAAAAGATTAAATGTCTATGGATTATCTGACATAAAGATAAGGCCAGCTAATATAGGAAGTGAAAAATTAGTCTTAATAGAAATATCTGGCGCTGACAGCGAGGAAGTAAAAGAAAAGATATCCCAGCAGGGCAAATTCGAAGCCAAGATTGGAGATGATATAGTATTTATTGGAGGCAATAAGGACATTCCATTTGTCTGCAAAGATGATGGAACTTGCGCCACAATAACTAATTGCGATGTTTTTGAAGGGAATAATCAATGCATATTTCAGTTTGCAATAACACTAAGCGAAGAGGCAGCTAAAAGACATTCAGAAGTCACCCAAAAATTGAATATAATACAAGAAGATTCTGGATCAAGATTAGACAAGACTCTAGACTTATACTTAGATGACAGGCTTGTTAATAGCTTGCAGATAGGCTCTGAATTAAAAGGGTTAGAAACTACTCAAATATCCATAAGCGGCCCTGGATTCGGCTCTACAAGGAATGCAGCCATTGATGACGCCTCAAAGAATATGAATGAACTGCAGAGTGTTCTTATTACAGGATCATTGCCATTTAAGATAGAGATACTAAAACTAGATTCTATCTCCCCAATAGTAGGCAATAATTTTGTGCAAAATGCCTTATTAGTTGGAATTGTTGCTTTAATTGCTGTAGCCTTGGTTGTTTATCTTAGATACAGAAAAATAAAAATATTAATCCCAATAATGATTACAAGTATAAGTGAATTAATAATAATATTAGGGGCTGCCTCATTAATAAAATGGAATCTTGATTTGGTTGCCATAGCTGGAATTATTGCTTCCATAGGAACAGGAGTAGACCATCAAATAATTATAACAGATGAAATAATGTCTGGAGAGTCTCAAAATCTAAACTGGAAAGAAAGAATCAAGAGGGCATTCTTCATAATAATGGGGGCTTACGCCACAACTGTTGTAACAATGATACCATTGTGGAATGCAGGGGCTGGATTAGTAAGGGGATTTGCTGTAACAACAATTATAGGAACAAGTATTGGGGTGTTTATCACAAGGCCAGCATTTGCTTCCATTGCTGAAAAATTGTTTAATAAATAAAATGGTTGAGTTTGTTGAAAATATATTATTAACTTTTAAGTAGTAAATTAACCGAAAGACTTATAAATACGTAAATTTATCTTATTTATAAGATTAAGATGAAAACAAAAAAACCTTTAACAATGATTTTATTGGTAGGAGCATTATCTCTAGGTATAGCTGGATGTGATACAAAGCCTGAAGATATGGACTTAAAGCAAAGATTAAAGTTATTTACAGAAAGAAGTAACCAAGGATTTAATCCAATAACTACTGAAGAAAATTTAGAGCAAGGATATCCAGATCCAAGTAAACTTGAAGTACATATAAGGGACCAAAATCAAAATGGGAAATATGAGGTAGTTATGGCGTATGAGGGGCAACTATATTTAATGAAATATGATAAAGAACAAAACAGAGTTTCTTTAGTTCCATATGAAAAGAAGATAGATCTTATTCCTAAAAAATAGATAAATATTTCATCCAATTGTTCTTTATTTTTCAAAAATTCTTTTCTTCTATAATTTTAATTAAAATAAAAACTTTAGAATTTTAAGTTTTAACCTCAATAAGAAAGAGTCAAAAATTACATCTAAATACAACATAACCTTTTTATATTAGATAATATATATTTTAGAGAGGTGATATAATGGCTCTTGAACAAACAATAGTCTTAGTTTTGTATATTCTTTTGGGGGCAGTAGCCGGGATGATATATGCATTAAGAAGAATATTTATACTAGAAAGAAGAATATTAGAATTAGACAGTAAATTAGTTGCTGCATTAAAGAGAAGGCGTTAATTTATTTTTTTATGCCATTCCCATGCATGTTTTATCATATCCTTAATATTAAATTCTTCCTTCCAGCCAGCATCTTTTTTGAATCTTTCTGGATTAGCCACTAAGACTGGGGGATCTCCTTCCCTTCTCTTATCAATTATGGTTTTAATTTCTCTTCCTGTAATATTTTTGCAGAGTTCTATTACCTCTTTTACACTATAGCCTTGCCCTATTCCTATATTGTATGATTTTGTCTGCATATTATTATTTAAATATTCTAGAGCCATTGAATGCGCCTTTGCTATATCTAATACATGAATATAATCTCTTATGCATGTCCCATCATAAGTGTCATAATCATCCCCATAAATCTTAACATGGTCTTTTTTTCCTAAAATTGTGTCAAATATCAAAGGTATTAAATGCGTTTCATTTTCATGCTTTTCCCCTATAATCAAATCCGGAGATGCCCCGGCAACATTGAAATATCTTAATGAGATTGATTTTAAGCCATAAGCTGTGTCAAAATATCTTAATATTCTCTCAAACATTAGCTTAGTTTCTCCATATGGGTTTATTGGATTTAATTTACTGCTTTCTGATATTGGAATCTCATTTGGAATTCCATATATTGCGCATGAAGAGGAAAAGATAATTTTTTTGACATCATTCTTTATCATTGCATTTAAGAGGTTAAGCCCATTAACTACATTATTATTGAAATACCTGTCTGGATATTTAACAGACTCTGCTACAGAAGCATAATTAGCAAAATGCATCACAGCATCTATATTATACTCATTAAATACATTATTTAATTTTTCATTATCTGACAAGTCTCCTTGGACAAAAACAGCTTTTTTATCTACAAATTCTTTATGTCCTGTATCAAGATTGTCATATACTACAATATCATGAGAATTAACTAATTCCTTTACAGCATGGCTTCCTATATAGCCAGCTCCTCCTATTACTAATATTTTCATTAAAATAACTAATCTTAATATTTTTTAAAACTATTGGAGATAGAATATAATTATTATTCGCCCTCAAACTCTATCATGGAATAGATTGGATAGCCATTCAACTTATCTCTTCCTTTTAATTCAGGCAATTCTATAATGCAGCCAAACTCAATAACCTTGGCACCCCTCTTCTCAACTAATTGTGCCACTGCCCTGCCTGTCCCGCCAGTAGCTAAGAGATCGTCTATTAAAATAACCTTATCTCCTTTTTTCAATGCATCTAAATGAATTTCCAATTTGTCAATTCCATATTCTAATTCATATTCTATAGAATCAACATCATATGGCAGTTTGCCGGGCTTTCTGACAGGAATAAAACCTTTATTCAATCTATGGGCTATTGCTCCCCCAAGAATAAATCCCCTGGATTCAATCCCGACAACATAATCAATATCAATATTCTCGTAACGTTTTACAAATTGGTCTATGACATAATTAAATCCAATCGGATTCTTTAACAGAGTTGTGACATCCCTGAACATTATACCTTCCTTGGGAAAATTGGGAATTGTCCTTATCATAGATTTTATGTCCATCTTAATCTCCTGATTTAAGCTCATAATTATAGATTTCTATTAATGCGACTAATGTGCTTAATAATACCGGACCAAGTATTAACCCTACAAATCCAAATAATTTTAATCCCCCTATTACTCCCAATAAAATAATTATTGGGTGCAATTGAGTCTTGTGGCTTATCAATTTTGGCTTTAGGACATTATCAATTAACCCTATAATAAAAATTCCATATAATAATAATCCAAATCCATTGAACATGTCTCCGTTAAATATTTTTATCAATGAAGCAGGAACCCACACTACAGATGTGCCGAAATAAGGGAACATAGCAGCAATTGTCATAACCAATCCCCATATTATCGGGGAATTAACCTTAAAAATAAATAATCCCATTGTCCCTAATATACCTTGAATAACCGAAGTGACAATAATTCCGTAAATTGTTGCATACATGACCTGGTTGAATTTTTCTATTATAACTTCCCTATGGCTTTTTCTTAGTGGAAGATTCTCCTCGAATTTAGTGACAATATAATCTCCGTCTTTAAACAGATAATACATCATGAAAATTATGATGAAAAGGCTTATTCCTTTATGAGGAATGGTAAATATAAAATCAGACAATGAAGTCAGGGCATTATTTGAGATTTTATTGACCGCATCCCTATAATAAAAGTTTAGGTCTATATTTTCTCCAGCAATTCCAGAAAAATAATCTGATATTCTGGTTATATCTGCATTATTTGCGCTATGGTATAAAGTAACAGATTCATTAACCAATAAGTTTATTATTGGAAATGCAACAGCCAATACTATAGAAAAAATAATTAATAATAATACAAGAGACCTCAAAGCTTTATTCTTTATTATATTTTCTAATCTTGTGTAAAAAGGATAGAATATATAGCTTAATACTATGGCTGTTAAAGCAGCTGTTATAAATGGCTTTATAAGAATAAAAGAAATAACAATTGTAAGTATTGTTATGATAATAAACAACCAAGTATAATGGCTTGTATTCATAGATTAATCATATTTTTTTTATATTTAAGCTTAACTATCTTTTATTTTTTTTATTATATCACTAGTGGACAATCCCTCTATCTTATCCACAATATAAATCCTGCCGCCATATTTTCTTACTGTTGGGGCCTCTATGCAGTCTTTGCCGTATTCTGAGCCGTTTACATGAACATTTGGCTTTATTGACTCAACAAATTTAATGCAATTTGTTTCATTAAATATAGTTATATAATCTACGCATTCAAATCCAGCCAATAACTTAACTCTGTATTTTTCTGGAATGAATGGCCTTTTGCTCCAGTCTTTATATCCAATTAATTTTTTCCATTTCTTAACAGAATTGTCAGAATTAACCCCAACAATTAATACATCCCCTTGTTTTTTTGCCTCTTCTAAGATATATAGATGGCCGCTATGTAAAATATCAAAACTCCCATTTATTGTAACTATTTTCTTGCCTTGCTTCTTTAAATCCTTTACAATTTCCAATAACTCTTTTCTTAACTTAAATTTCCCCATCATTCTTTATTGACTTTTCTATCTCAATTACAGTTGTTGTGGCTGTCCCGAATTTTCCGACAACATTGCCTGCTGCATAATTTGCAAGCATAATCGCTTCTTCCATAGTGGCTCCGGCTGATAAAGCCAATGTTAATGTCGCTACTACAGTGTCGCCTGCTCCTGAAACATCATAAACTTCTTTTGCTTTTGTGGTAAAATGCTTTATCTCCTTGCTAAATAAGGTCATTCCCCTTGAGCCTCTTGTTATTAAGATGTCAGAATTAAGTTTTTTTCTCAGTTTATTTCCCACTAAATTTAGATTATCCTCTTCTTTGCCAAATACCTCTGCCATCTTACTAGCTTCATCATAATTTGGGGTGATTAAAGTAGCCCCTTGATAAAGTAATTGATTATCTGGCCTTGGATCAATAATCAAATTCTTGTTGTTTTTCCTGCATAATTTTATTATCTCTTCCATGATATTCTTTGTTATAAATCCCTTGGCATAATCTGAAACTATAACAGAATCTACCTCAGAAATAATTTTTTTTATACTAATTATAGAGGATTTCTCAATATTCTCATTTATTATATCTTTTGTGTCATAGTCAACCCTTAATAATTGCTGGCTTCGTGCAACTATCCTTTCCTTTAATATTGTTCTCCTGTTTTTGTCCTTAACAATAAAATCAGTTTTTATTCCTCTTGAATTTAATTTATTTAGAAGAATAACTGCATTTTGATCCTCCCCTATTACCCCTATAATATATGCCTGGGCTCCCAAACTAGCTAAGTTATTTGCTGCATTTGCTGCTCCGCCCGGAACAAAATTTTCCCAGCTGACATCCACTAAAGGAATAGGGGCTTCTGGAGATACTCTAGAGACATCTCCAAACACATATTTGTCCAGTATAACATCTCCTATTACCAAAATCTTTTTTTCCTTAAATTTGCTCATAATCTTAATTAAATTATTCTTCATTTTAAATCTAATTTATCCAAGTCTATTTTTTCACTTTCTGTTCTTCTATAAGTGTCTTCATCAAAATGCTGGGTTGAAAACTCAAATATCTCTGAATCCTCTAATCCAGTAAACCTGTGCCATTCTCCTGGCTTAATATTTTGAAAATCTCCTTTATTCATTATAAATTTTTTGTCCATTAGCTCCATTAAAACCTTTCCGCCCTGTATATAAAATGTTTCTTCTTTTATTTTATGATAGTGCAAGCTGCATCTATATCCTTTTTTTAGAATTAATTTTTTTCCGCAATATTTGCTATTATTGACAATCCAGTGTTCTTCACCCCAGATTTTAGGCACTATTTTCATAATATAGATGAATTTAGTTAATTTTTAAGTTTTGCTAATTTACAGCTCAATTATTAAATAGCCTTATAAATGGATTTATTTACATTATTAAGTCATATAGACATATTTAAAAATTATATTTATTTAACTATAAAAATGGATAAAATCATTATAGGGGTAATAGAAAAAATAAAAGTAATAGGCAGTAAGGAAAAAGAGTTATTGGCTAAAATGGATACAGGAGCAAGGCACAATTCAATAAACATGAAATTAGCATCTGAACTTAAGCTTGGTCCAATAACAAGGACAGCTATAATAAAAAACACCAGTGGAAAGGTTGTCAGGCCAGTTGTAAAAGCCAGATTAGAGATAAAAGGAAGAATAATAGAAACTGAATTTAACCTCTCAAATAGGGAAGATATGAAATATCCTGTATTAATAGGAATTAACACATTAAAGGATGGGTTTTTAATAGACCCCTCTAAGAAGTATAAAGAAGATGAAGCTGGCAATAATAAGTCTTAAAGGAGAGAGCAGTTCTAAGATAGCTGAAGAAGCAAAAGCTTTCTTTAAACAAGTGGATTTGCTGGATATAAGAAAGATAGAAGTTCACGCAACCTCAAAAAAACTTGATGTGCTGTATGATGGAAATTTAATAGAAAAATATGACTGCATCTATATAAGGGGTTCCCATAGATATATGCAGCTGCAGAGGGCATTAACAGAATCTTTAAATGAAGAATCTTATATGCCAATAAAGCCAAGAAGCTTTACAATAGGACATGACAAATTTCTTACATTAGTTGAACTGCAAAAAAATAAAGTTCCGATTCCAACAACTTACCTAGCTACAACAGTGGGCAGTGCAAAAAAAATATTATCTAAAGTAAACTTCCCGATAACTATGAAGCTTCCATCTGGCACTCAGGGAAAAGGAGTTATGTTTGCTGATTCCATACAATCTGCCAATTCTTTATTAGACACATTAGATGTGTTTAAACAGCATTTCATAATTGAGGAGTATATTGAAACAAATGCAACAGATATAAGGGTTATAGTAGCTGGCAATAAAATCTTGGGGGCAATGAAAAGGAAAGCAACCCCAGATGAACTAAGAGCAAATATCCATATGGGCGCTGTAGGAGCAAATTATACCCTTAATCCAGATATGGAACAAATAGCATTAAAGGCTGCTAAGGCATTGGGGGCAGATATATGCGCAGTTGATTTATTAGAGGGATTAAAGCCTATGGTAATAGAAGTTAATTTATCTCCTGGATTAACTGGAATCTCAAAAGCCACAGGAAAAAATATAGCAAAATTAATAGCGGAAAATTTATATGAGAATACAAAACTATTTAAATCTTCTAAGACATCAAATGACTATAATAACGCCTTGGAAAATATAAACAATAAAAAAGAGATTATAGCAAATATAGAGATAAAAGCTGGAAAAATAAGGCTTCCAGAGGTTATAACCAAGGCAATAGGATTTATAGATAATGAAGAGGTTGTAATAAGCATAGACAAAGGAAAGATAATAATAAAGAAGTTGTGAGGTGGTTGGATGTTATGCCCTTTTGTCAACAGGGAATGTAATTCTGAATGCAGAGCATATGATGATACAAAAAAAGATAATTGCTTGGTATTGCACAGATTAGACAGGACAAATATGATACTTAATTACATAGAAAAGAAGATAGACTTGTTAAAAGATTAATCTTATATATTTTTCCCTCTTATTTCTAGTTATGATAAAGCAGATATTAATTGCATTAATTTTACTAGGGTCATTTGTTAATGCCACCACAGAAACCATAGATCTAAGGGAAGGCGACAGCTTTCTCATAAGAGACAGGAATGTAACAATAATAGACACAAATAAGGATGATAAAGTAAAGATATGCATAAACAATTTAATGAGCATAATAAGCGATAATGACGAGAAATTATTTAACGGTGTTTATGTGGATATTAGACATATAGAAAATAATATTACAAATGTAAGATTAGAGAGAAATTGCATAGAAAGAGATTGCTCATGCGATGAAAACTGTAATAACAATAGATGTTTTGACAAGGAAAATAAAAGCCTTGAGGATTTTGTTCCAGAAGAAAGCAAAATAAAAGAAGAGATAATTGTCTCAAAAAAAGAATCTAACATATCTAATTTAGGGATAAATAATGATATAATAAATTATCTTGGAATATTTTTATTATTAATTGTTTTTATATTCATACTGTTAAAATTCAATAAATAGCTAATCTTTTTCCATTTTCTTCTTATAAGCTTCTGCATGTTCTTCGTTGCAGAATCTATAAATTTCTTCATTTAACTCCTCTTCAACAAAGTCATCTGTAAGCAGTTTCTTGCATAAGGCGCATCTCGCTAGCCTGTCTCCCGAGTCATATCCCTGCATAAATCCTTCCTCTACCTCATCTATCTCGTCATCCTCGATAGATTCTTCCCTTCCCTCTTCAGAATACAAATCTGTCTCCTCTTCTGAGTCTTCCTCGCCAAGATCTTCATACTTTTCGTCATCTTTCATAAAATTTTGGTTCATAAAAATATTTATAAAGATTTTCGTTTTCAATAAGCTGAAATGAATGTCGCAATATTATTCAGCGGGGGCAAGGATTCAATCAATGCTGTAAGAATAGCAAAAGAAAAAGGGTGGAATATAAAGTATTTATTGTCTGTAAAGCCAAACAGGACAGACTGCTATTTATTCCATTTTGCGACAGTTGAGTTCACAAGGGAAATATCCAAAATACTTGGCTATAATCATATATTAGCTGATTGCGATGTTGCTGATCCAATAAAAGAAGCAGAGATTGTCAAGAATGTTATTATTAAAAATCCAGTTGATGCTGTTGTTCTTGGAGGAATAGGGCTGCAAGAAACACAGCTTAAATCAATAAGGGATGTTTTGTTTCCTCTTGGCGTTGAGGTGTTTGCCTCCCATAAAGGTGAAGACCATGAATCATTAATGAGGGGAATGTTAAAAGATGGCTATGAAATTGTAATAACTCAAGTTGCTTCTGACGGAATGAAACAATGGCTTGGAAAAACACTTACAAAAGATAACTTTGATGATCTAAAAAGAGATTCTATAAAATACGGGTTTCATATAGGATTCGAAGGGGGCTATGCAGACACATTAGTTGTTGACGGGCCAATATTTGAGAAGAGATTTAATGCCCTTGAGATGGAAAAGGTTATGGAATCTGAGAATTCGGGGCATGTAATAATTAAGAATTACATGATAAAAGAAAAAAGAACCAAGATACTTCCTGTTTTCTAATTGCATTTATATTATATACGAAACTTTTTTAAGTATAAAAATTCTATCTTAAACATGCCAGATTTCAAAACGCATTATTCATTAATAATGCTGACAGTATTCTTTGTATTGGGATTTTTTTTGCTTCTCCAAAGTCCAAGCAAGATAAACTCTGCTACAACTGGATTTGAGACAGTAACTGGAAGAATTGCTTATAATCCTGAAAACAATGCTGAAAAATTAATATTCAACTATCTAAGCTATTTTGGGATAAATGGAGAGGTTAAAAGCTCATCTTACAAAAATGGAATATGGAGGGTTGAAGTTGATATTGTTGATTCTGATGATGATGCTGTTTTTGATGTGTTTGAAGATGGTGAAATAAAGTGCTTTGAAAGATTTAGAGAGAGAAAATGCTATGATAATTTTGACATTCTAAACAAAGAATTCCAAGCTACATTAAGCTAAATTAATTCTAAATACATCCTGCGAGACAACAAGAAAGCCATCCACAACCAATCCAGCTATTCCTATAAGAATTCTTATCCAAACTCTTAATTTCTCATTTCTATTTAATTTCCTTTTTCTTAAGTCATAAACAGCATCTAATAATATATATAAAAATACAATTAATCCGAATCTGTCAAAAAATAATGATATATTCATCTATTTATAAGATATTAATTTTAACTATAAAAATACTATTATTTATCTATTCTGAATTAAGTTTATTGCCAAAATATGAGATTTTATAGTCAGCAAAACCTATATAAATTAAAGTATATTCAGAATCCTAATGGTACTTGAGTCATTGATTGGACCTGCTAAAGCAGAGAAAAAATTCTGGGAACTGTTCTTTTTCGGCTTTTTATACTCTTCAATTGCAGCTATATTGGCATTATGGATATTCAAGGATCAATCTAGTCTAATTGTAGTGTTTTTGACAGTATTCGCAACAGTCCCATTAATGTACAGGACAATGAAGTATGAAGAAAAAAAAGATATAGAAATCCAGGATGAGATGAGCTTGTTAAAGCAGCACAGCAAGGCCTTATTGTTTTTTATGTTCTTATTTATGGGAATTACTGTTTCATTCTCATTATGGTATGTATTTCTGCCTGAAAATCTTGTAGAATCATTGTTTTCCACTCAAGTGAAGACAATAGAATCAATAAACTCCCAGATATTAAAAGCAAAACTAGCAACAAGCTCGACAATATACCAAGATTTTTTCCTGCAGATATTAACTAATAATTTTAAAGTTTTATTGTTTAGCATCTTCTTTTCATTTTTCTATGGCGCGGGAGCGATATTCATACTAACGTGGAATGCCTCTGTAATAGCAAGCGCAATAGGAATATTTGTGAGAAAAAATCTAAGTGAATTAGCCCTTAGTTTTGGACTTAATAACGTTGGCAATTATCTCCATATATTTTACCTAGGAACATTTAGATATATGACACATGGTGTATTTGAAATATTAGCCTATTTTGTCGGCGGATTAGCAGGAGGCTTAATCTCTGTAGCCATAATAAGGCATGATATTAACAGCAAAGAATTCAAGCATGTTTTAATTGACTCAATAGACTTGACAATAATAGCGTTAGTATTGCTTATATTGGCTGCTGTAGTTGAGGTTTATATAACTCCGGCATTTTTCTAAAAGCAAAATTTTTTAAATATAATGCTAAATATTCTATGATATGAAGCCATCTATAACAAGAGAAAAAGGAAATAAGTGGTATAAAGACAAGAAAAATTTAACAATAATTCTTGGAATATTCATAATAGGAACAATGATTTTAAGCACATTTGGATATTCAAGCTTTTCAGGATTTACCTCAGCAGATGCCAATTACTATGACTATAATGAATACAAATTTATTGAAACAAATCAAGGATGGTCAACTTATATTAATAATAACCAAGTTGTATTTTTCTTTGGTCCAAGAGATTTAGAAGATTTTCAATTAGATGTTGACTTAAAATCCAATAATCTGGATTATCTGGAAAAAGTTTACATAAGTTTTAATCCAGATGATAATTTACAGCCAGCTATCCAAGAATTCATAAAATTCATTAAAATAGAGTCTAATTTCGTCATTGCCTGTTCAGAAGATGTAAAAGGCTGCGAGAATCTGCCTATTAAAACTTGCAAAAACTCCACAGATAAAATTGGGGTAATACAATTTAATCTAGATGACAAAACTGAAATTACAACAAAAAATACATGCATCAATGTAAAGGGAAATACTTTATCTATGATAAAAATGATAGATAAGATTGCTCTGGCTAATCTTGGAATAATGAGATGAAAAAGATAATAATATTGGTTTTAATCTTATTATTAAGCGGATGTACATTTTTTACATCGGCTCCTGGAACATACAAGTATGGGGAGTTTGAAGTAACAAGAGTTAAGGAAGGAGGCTATACTGGATATGTAACAAAAGTCTTCATTAATAATAACCAGAATCCAACCTATATTAACACAAGATATGATCCCAAGAGTTTAGAGGATATAAAAGTCCAGGATAAAGTTAGAGAACTATTATTGACTAAAAAAGAATTGTATCTTCATATTAATGATGAGAATATGACTGGATTTACTACAGTAGCTGGATTGGAATTTAATAATCTAATGGAAAGGTTTTACAGCATCCCAGTAAAATATGAAGAAAATAAATTTTCTTGCGATGATGTAAATAATACTATTGGGGTTGTGGAATTGCAATTAGGGGATTCTACAGAAGTATTTGCCAATAATGAATGTGTTGTTCTTCAAGGAGAGACTGAAAAAGATCTGATAAGGGCTTCTGACAGGTTAATATTCTTTTTACTTGGAATAATGAAAGAATAACATTTAATAATTCTTTTTTTATGATATATTTATGAAGGATTTAATACCAGAGGATTTATATAAAATATTGGCTTGTCCTCTATGCAAATCAGAGGTTAAATATTATAATAATAAAAAATCTTTGATATGTAATAAATGCAAAAAGATTTATAATATAAGGAATGGAATTCCTGTATTATTGCCTTAAGCCGGGATCGCATAACCTGGTATTGCACTGGCCTTGAGTTATACTCTAGAAAGCCAGGCCCCTCGTGGGCATCTGGGTTCAAAAAAAACTTTTGAGAAAAGTTTCATTAAAAATTCAAAAGTTGTTGAAAGTCCCAGTCCCGGCGGTTTATTTTTATAATCTAAGAAGAATCTCGTAAAATACCCAGGCTAATATAGCCAACCAAGCAATTAGATGTAACCATTGTATTCTGTTAAATTCCTGGTCATATACCTCTCTCATAAAAGTCATGAATTCATGGGAGTATTGCAAAAATGCTATTGCAAACAAAACAGCAGCTAATCCCACTGCAGCAAATATCTGGACAACAGTCAATTCCTGAGAAATGAAATAAAATAATGCTGCTCCAACAATTAATAAAAATAACTCGCTTAACATAGGATTGCTGTATACTGGCTTTGCTATGCTATTATACCATCCCTTTTTGTTAAACACAAGAACTATTAATTTAATTAAGGCTATAACAACAAATATCAATGCAATCAAATCAACTGATGTCAAAGCCATTTTAACACTATAGCATAACTAATATATAAATTTAATGATTTTTAGAAGGATAATCTCCTCAATTTTCTTTTTATATAGCGCCTGTTCCAGATGATTATTAACAATATTACTAATATTATTGAGGTTATTTTCCAATTCTCAGCTAATAAATTAATTATTTTAGGCTTAGATCCTTCTATTTTTCCTTCTTCCCCAGCAATTAGTTTATTCTCTTGATTTGTTTGATTCATGCTGAATAAATTCCTGAAAAAACTAACTATATTGCTAAGCTTATTCTCTTTTTTAGCTTCTTTAGCTATCCCAAATAATTTTACCTCTCCTGTTTTCTTATCCTCTTGTATGCTTTCTAATGTTAAGGTTGTCTCATTCCCATTTATCTTGTTTAATCTTATAATAAGATCATCTAAACTATCCCTATCAAAATCCAGCTTGATTATATTTTTAAATCCTAGATTTAAGTATTGAGGTGTTTCTGCATCTTGTATGAATATAGTTAACCTAGCAAAATCCTTATTTTTTGATATCTCCCTTATCATAACCTTGTGCTCTTTATTGATTAGTTTATAGTCTATTATATTATCATTATACTTATCTATATTATATTCCCTGTAAGGAAGGGTAAATCTAGCTACATCCCTCTCATTTATTGTTGCTGTTATTATATTTTTATCAGAAAAGTCTAGATCATGAATCTGGCCTGCTAAAACTATGCTTATGTTTAATATTATAAGAATAAAAAACAATGGATATTTTGAATAATTCATAAAATTCAGTTAAATAATATTGCTTATAAGCATTTGGTAATTAGAAAATATATAAAAATCAATATAAAAAAAGAAAAAGAATTATTTCTTTCTCATGAAGTAGTACACCACTAATCCAATAATTATTACTATTATGACTATTACTGCAATCATTGTTCCATAACCAGTTTGTGCTACTGGCTCAGGTGCTACTCCCTCAGCTGGTGCTGCTCCTGTTTCTTCTGCCTCTTCTGCAGCTGCCTTTTCCTCTTCTGCTACAGCTGCTGCTCCTTCCTCTATCTTCTTTATTGAAAGGTCAGCCACTCCATTATCTATGCTATTTAATGTTACTTCAATATCATCTAATCCATCCTGGTTTACATCTACCTTTCTGGATTCTCCGACATTTAATACAAATGTCTGCGGTGTTGAGCTTATTGTTACTGTTGCAGCATTGTCAGCTATTGAATCTACCCTTAATGTATGTGTAGTCTGTCCATCAAAGCTAAATGTCCTTGAGCTTCCCTCTGCCACTTCTATTGATGCCTCTGTGACTGTTGCTTGTGAAAAGTCTACATCAAAGCTTACTCCAGCTGCTCCTCCAGCCCCTCCTCCGCCTCCACCGCCGCCACCAGCTCCAGCTGCTGTTGCGTATGTTGCTGAGAATGAACTTGTAGTTGCTTTCTCATTTGCAGCATTATCTGTTACTTTACATTCAACAGTATAATCTCCAGCCTGGTTCGTATCATCTCCAGTAAATGACACTTCAGTACCTGCTACTGAGGTTGTTTTTACAACTGTTGTTGCATCTGGTCTTGTTACTGTGGTTTTATATTCTTTAACCCCACTAGTTGAATCTGTACCAGTACATGTGAATTTTATTGTTGCTCTTACATCTATTGATGTTTGAGCAGGCATAGTTAAGGTTGCTGCTGGCAGTGAACTATCTATTTGGTATGAGAATGGTCCTGCAGATATAGTGTAAAGAGCATCATCTTCACCAAGTGTATTTCCTGTTGCATTAATTACCCATCCAAAGCTTACAATAGTTGTATCATTATCACTACCAAAGTTTACTGCAGCTCTTAATACTGTTTTGGTTCCAGCTTCTAATTCTGAATTATTATGTACTTCTGGGTATACAACCACATTGTCTGCTGCATTATCATAGAATCCATTTGCACCAAGTGTTACTGTACTGGTAGTATTATATACTAATACTACTTCAGTCATATTTACGCTTGATCCAGTGCTAACTTCTATCTCAAAAGTATGATTTCCACCCTGTAAGTAATCACTACCACCATCCATTGTATCTCTAGTACTTAAGGTATTTGTAGCATCTGTTACATTAATACTATAAACTGTAGGTGTTCCATCTGCTGTTGTATTTAATCTAAACATTGTTGGACCATCTACACCTGATAAGTTATTTTGAACTGAATTGCCAAATGTATCATTTATTACAATTGTTAATGTTGTTATGTTAGCAGCTGCTACACCATTAAAGCATGTGCTATCTACTATTCCTGTATATGCAACTGTTTCAGTAGCTATTACTACTCCAGAAGTTCCTGCTCCCCTATCTGATTTATAGGAATAATTAGCTTTTACTCCCCCTTGTCCCTCTGGATTAAAGAATGCTCCTACAGTTTGTGATACATTATTTGTTTCTGAAGTACAATTATAATAGAATAATATTGTATCTATTGCATGTTCTTGTATTGCTAAAGTAACTGTTATATTTGATGCATTCTTACTCAAGAAGTTTGCTCCTGGAATTATATCTGTTACGCTTAAGTTTAATATAGCAGTTTCATTTAATAATGTTGTATTTCCATCTGTTATGTTTATATCTAATAATCTTGGAGCTGATCCATCTATTGTTAAATTAACTACAGTAGTATTTGTACTAGTCTCATTCATAACAGTACCATTTGATACATCTATTTGTATATTAGCTATCTGTTCAGTTACATCAGATGCTGCTGTCACATTAAATGTTATTATTAAAGTATTATTTGCTCCTCCACCAAGAGCATCTGTGCCATCTGTTCCTAGATGTTCTGTTGTATTACATGTGATTGTTGTAGCTGAATCGTTATAACAACCCCAAGTTGTAGCAGTTCCATCCGGATAGAAACTTACATTAGTTAATGGATATCCTCCTACTTTATCATCAGCTCCACCGCCTGTAGCATTATCACTATATTCTATAACACCCCCTCCACTTATAAAATTTAGAAATGTATAGTTGCCAGCTGGCAATGTAATATTAATATGTGTTATATTATCTCCTGTTGTTCCTAATCCACTTATTGTAAGATTAATTATTTCATTTCCTCCACCAACCGTTCCATTATCCACACCATCATTATCGCTAGTTGCTGTTATATTTGTAGCATCTCCAAAATCAAGAGTTGCTACAGAAAATAATGCGCTATAAATCATAAAACTTATTGAAAATAAAACTAAAGTTAAAAATAATATTTTAGTATCAGAGAATCCTCCTTTTTTATCCATTTAAAACATTCCCCCTTTTATTTTAATACAAATATAATACATATTTAGTTGTTAGAGTAATAAGACATATATAAATATTTCTATACTGTTTATTGATTTTAAAGTGATGAATTATAATCTAGAAGTTTTTATCTCTTCCCTGCAATGGCATTACCAGTCTTTTATTCTAGGAATTACATTAATTAATAGCTGTTTTACCCTCTCAGAATTATCCTTCATTATTCTAAGAATCATCTCAGTTGTAACCTTTTCTTCACCCCCATGCCAGCAATCATAATCAGTAGACATTGCTATAGGCTGGTAGCATATTCCAGCTTCTCTTGCTAAAACAGCCTCTGGAACTGTAGTCATATTAATAACATCGCATCCTAAACCCCTAAACATATTGGATTCTGCCCTTGTACTAAACCTAGGACCTTCAATTGTAACCATTGTTCCTTTTTCATGATGGCTATAATTTAACTCCTTGGCTGTCTGGACTAATAATCCTCTCAATTTATCACAAAATGGATCTGCCATTGAGATATGGCAAACTTCTACTCCCTCATAAAAAGTTTGATGCCTTTTAGTAGTCTTATCAATAAACTGGTCAATAAAAACCAAATCTCCTGGCTTAATTTCTTCCCTTAAAGAGCCACAAGCTGTTGGAGCAATAATATGGGTAACCCCTAATTCCTTCATAGCATAGATATTTGCCCTGTAATTTACATTGCTTGGATAAATTCTATGGGAGTCTCCATGCCTTGGGATAATAACAACATCTACATTATTGACTTTTCCAGTTGTAATCAAGTCAGAAGTGGCTCCATAAGGGGTATGCACCTTAATTCTTTTAGAATCCTTCATTATTTCCGGGTTGTCTATTCCAGATCCCCCTATAATTCCTACTTTAACCATAGAAAATCAAAATGGATTATATTTAAAAGCTTTATTTGGATATAATTGTTATTTGACAAATTCTACATTGTCTAAATTCTTAAACTCATTATCTCCTGTAAGAAATCTGATTCCTTCTTTTTGAGCTATCGAATATCCCAATGCATCTGTATAGGATAAATCTTTTATTTTTAATTTCATTTTTGAAGCTTCAAAGACATGCTCATCTCTAATTGGTATTAATATATCAACATATTGATAATAAAATAATTTTGCTTTATCTTCATCATAACTCCTTAATAAATAATAAAATAATTCATATAAATTTAGTATAGATGTGAATAATTCATTGTTGACATATTTTTTATAATTTTCATTTCCTTTTATGAGTTCGACTAAAGCATAGGTATCGAGAAAAAATTTCATTTGTTCCAGTCTTTCCTTAACTCATCCTTCATTTTCTGGGAATCAATCTTCCATTCCTTTAATGATCCAAATATATCCTTAATTTTTCTCTTTTTTATTATTTCTATAATAACCTCATCGTCTGGTTTGAGATTTTCCTTTTTAGCTACCTCTCTTGGTATTATTATTCCTAATGAATTTCCCCATTCTTTTACTCTAGCTTTAGATTCCATAGTTATACATAAAGTATAATTAATTTATAAACATTTCTATCTTAAAATTCTTTGTTTAACTAACTACTTAAAATTTTTTAATTATATGATAGTATTAATATTCAAAAGTTTAATAAATTGAGATATTAGTCAAAACAAAATGAGATTATTTTTTGTTATAGTGGGAATAACTGGATTAATATTAATGTCAATTTTTTCTCTGACAAATTACAATAATCATTATCCAAGCATTAAATATCTTAATGAAAATCCTGAAAAATATGATGGAATTTTAACAGAGCAATATGGATTAGTAGATGAAATTAAAGAAGACAGCTTCATTTTAGCTTCCGGAGACAGTAAAATATTAGTCAAAGCCAATAATATAAGGGAGCCAACTCAAGGCAGTGTTAATATAATTGGCGTATTTAACAAAGAGGGTTTTATTAAGCTAAAAGATATCCATTATTCAGATTATAATAATACAAAATATTTTGTTTCTATAATAGGATTGATTATGTTCTTATTCATATTTTTTAGGGAATGGAGAATAACATTAAGGGGATTCAAATATGCCAGATTGGATTAGCCATATATTGATTGGATTGATTATTATAGAATTATTTAATATAAAGCCAAAAAGTTTAGTTGTCCTTGGTTCAATACTCCCAGATTTCTTCTTTAAGATATCAACA
>JACPNG010000002.1 GCA_016185605.1 Candidatus Woesearchaeota archaeon | reverse complement strand
TGAATCAAAAATAAAAGAATATTTAATAAATTTTGTCAGATCAAATGTAAAATATCAGCGAGTTCCAGACTGGCAGAATAGCTATGTAAATCCCCCTGTATTGACATTGGTAAAAGGGTATGGGGAATGCACAGATATGAGCGTATTACTATCTTCCTTATTCATAAATTCTGGAATAAAAAATGTGAATTTATGCTTTGCAGATACACAAGGCTATGGAATAGATCATCTAGTTGTTGGAGTAGATAATGATGGCAGATTTGAGATATGGGATGCTACATGCAGTGATTGCAGGGGATCAGCCACGGAATCATCAAAATACTGGAAATTAAATTGTTTTGACATTAATGAATACATAAAAAAGCCATTGCAAAGATGCTATGATAATACTCCTTATAATGAATGCTCTTCGTTAAAAGGATTTTATTGCGACCAGGGAAATTTAATTCCAAAATGCGATAGCTGTGGCTGTCCAGATGATGCTATATGCTATAACAACGGATGCTATAAATGCAAAGAAGGAACATTCATAGATGGACAATGTGTAATATAACCACCAAAAAATATATAATCATTCTAGATAATTACTAGTTATGCAAAAAAGAGGCCAGATAACTCTTTATTTATTGACAGCTATAGTTATTATAGCCATATTAGGATTCTTTATTTATATTAATAATCTTGGAATATTAGATATGTCGCAAAAAAATATTGAAGAAGAGGTTGATTTATATGATTTAGAGAATGATATTAGAAATTATGTCCAAGATTGCCTGAAAAAAACAGCCATTCAGGGGGTTTTATCCCTGGGATTGCATGGCGGCACAATAAATGAAAATCCAAATAATCTTATAATAGGAAACTCTTTTGTAAATTATGGATATTCTCTTGGAAATAATACACTGCCTTCAATTGAAACTATGGAAGGTGAATTATCAAATTATATTGATATTGCATTGGATTTCTGTTTAGATGACTTTTCAGCTTTTAATGATAAGACTAAAATTAGTTACAAGGGAACATCAGCAAAAACAATGATAAAAGAAAAAATATTCTTCGAGGTTGAAAAGCCAATAGAAATAATAAGAGATAACTCAAGAATTAAATTTAAGGATTTTAGAGTTGAGATTCCTGTCAGGCTTAAATATATTCATGAACTGTCAAACAAAATAATAGAAGAGGAAATAAAAGATAAAGGGTGGCTGCCTTATGATTTAATGAGCACATTTGATGTTAACATAGCTGTTTATCCGCATAACAAAGAAGTTATTGTTTTTTCATTAATAGACAATAAATCAATTATTAATGACCAATTATTTATGTTTCAATTTGCAAATAAATTTGATATAGTCAATAAAGATAAAATATCATTGGAAACTGAAAAATTAATTCCAGGATTTTTAAGAGGATAATATGAAATTAATTTATAACATTGTAATGATCTTGTTTTTGATATTTATAAGTACAACATATGCCCAGGATTTTCTAAGCTTGACTTTAGAACAAAAAATAGAATGGCTTAAGGATCCTGCTAATTTCAACAATCCAGAATATCCAACAAGATTATTGGAGAATCTTCCATTTAAGGATAATGAAGAGATCTATTTTAATTACCTAAATAAAGTAGATGTAAATGATATAAACAAGAAAGTATTTATAAGATATCTAAACGAGGTTGAATTTTCAAAAAATTCTGAAGTTATAGCTAATAAATTCCTTAAAGATGCAAATAAAATAGAAGACAATTTATTTTCCATAGCAAATAAGTTTTTGAGTGGAAAGATTAATGGAAATGTGGATGTTAGCTTTGGAAAAGTTGAATACCTTGGGGACTGGAAAATAAAATCTGGAAACATTGAATTGGATTTGAATAACAATCAATATTCTGGAGCAGATATCAAGTCATTGCCAAAAGGCGGATTTGAGATATCTCCGAAAGAAAATCTGAAATTAAAAGATGCAGTATACAACCTGCCAAAGGCTTCCAGGATTATAATAAACAATGATTATTCCACAATAGTTCCAAAAGACACTGAAATATTGCCGAAACAAGGAGGCAAAATAATAGTAGAAGACCCAACCTCAAAAATAAAATTAAACGGCGATATAAATGTAAGAGATGGCTTTGTTGAATATTTCAAGGATGACAAGATAATAAAAGGAAGAAATTTTGATATCTATTTTAGCAATGGAAAATATTCTGGAAATTATGTTGCTGTTGAAGGGAATTCATTTACACTGCAGGGGGAATCAAGCATCTCCTTAAGAAATAAAGAGGGATTATACAATACATTCTACAGCATTAATGACAAATTTGGATTTGAAAGTAAAGATAGTATAAACATAAAGCCATTCGGTCCAGTAGAAAAGACAGATATTCCTTCATTATTCTCAAATCATCAAGTAGGAATTAACGGCAATAATCCTACATTCAAATTTAAGTACATAACAGATGGAACAGATTTTCTGCCGAAGCCAAGCTATTCAATTGGAGCTTTTGGAGAATATCTTAATGGATATAAGCCAAATGACATAAGAGTTCCAGGAATAATTATAGAAACTAAAGATCCATTAATGCTTAATGATAAGGAGTTTACTTTTAACCAGGTAAAGCATTTTTTAGGCAATGAGCCCCAGATGGATAATTACAAGTTTATTAAAGATGATTCAAATAAACTTATAGGAATAGAGATGATTGGGACAAAAGGAACTAATGGTGGCTTATTGGACATTAACACCAAGCTTGATTTTGACCCTTCCAAGTTTGAGCAGCCAAATCTTAATCTTAATCAAGATGATTTCGGTAAAAATGACTTGTTAAAAAATTCAAATATTCAAGAGAAGTTTATCAAAGACGCAATCGCCAATAACGCATTAAATATAGAAACAAAATTTGAGATAAAAAATCCGAATTTGTTGAGAGCTATAGACTTTTTTGGGATAGGAGACTCATTATTAAAAGAGGATATGCTGAATAATATAAAAAGCGCCGGAATACAAGGGGAAGACTCAGCATTGCTTAATAAGATGATAAATGAGAATTTTGGGCTTGGAAAGACTTTAAAGTTAGAAGGAAAGGAAGTATTTATTGATAATGAGAAAATGGGGACAATAAATTCAGATTCTATATCTAAATTAGTAATCTATTTATTGAATAGATAGAAAGGTTTATATATAAATAATTACTTATAATTATAAGTAATAAGAGCTGATGACTTTGAGGCTGATAATCACAGATCATGCAAGACAACAAATGTTTGACAGGGGAGTAGAGGAAGAGCAGATAAAAAAAACAATAAAAAGAGGCTCTAAAATTGTCCAGACAGATGGATTTAAGTCAATATATTCATATATTGGAGTCTGTTATAAAGTAAGAGGAGATAATTATATAATAAAGACAGTCACAATTGAATAAGGTGGGAATATGAATGAAAAATGCTATATATGTGAAAAAGGAAATTTGAAGAAAGAAAGGATAGAATACAATCTTTATGGAATTAGTCTGGGGAAGTTTGATGCATTGAAATGCCCAAAATGCAGTGAAATATTCTTTGATGAGGAAACTTCAAAAAAAATGACTGATATCGCGAAACAAAAGGGACTTTGGGGACTAGAAGCGAAAACCAAGATTGGACAGGCAGGAACAACATTGGATATAAGGCTTCCAAGAAGACTTATAGAATTTTTAAAACTAAAAAAAGGCAAAGAGGTTAATATACATCCTGAAAGCAGGGATAGAATAGTTGTAGAGATATCAGAATAATAATAAATAAAATATTAAAAAACTATTTAAGCATAAATAAAACCATTCTTTAATGGATAAAAGAGGTAATCTTTCTGCTCTTAGCTTATTAGTTCAACCTTAAATGATTTTTGGCTTAATGCTTTAATCTTTACTTTTCTACCAACTTCTGCACCAAACTCTTGAAGGCCGTCTGGCAGCGTAAATCCCATTGAATTTCCTATTCTTATTATCTTTCTTTCTGTATCAATTAATTTGTGCAGTTGCTTTAATTTTACATATTTATCAGCTTGTTCTTTAGTTAAAGTTACAAAATTACATTTAGGGCACACCATAGCTTCGGTTTCAATCTCTTCAAATTTCATTTTTCTCTCTATCAAAATTCCACCGCAGTCACACATTATCTTCCTTTCTTTGGCCATGCTGTTTTAACCTCTATAAAATTTTTATGATACCTTACAATTATGGTATAGGTGATATTCTCCTTTCCGAAATATCTTTTGAGGCATAATTTATTTGGCTTTTCACATTTATTTTCAGATACTTTTCCACTTCTTGCTGTTTCTTCAATCCTATCTAAATCAAGATTCCAGTATTCTTTTCTATCAAATAGGTGTGGATCAAATGTAATCTCTGCCTTTTTCCGGTCTAGCCTTTTCTCCAATAATTTTATCCACATTTACACCACTTTTCTATTATAACTTGAGTTATAACTATTATTTAAACTTTTTGTTTGCATATTTGGATAAAATGACCATAAATTATATAAGCTATATTAATTATTGTTAAATATGCAAAAAAAAGGCCAGACTACCTTATTTATAATTCTCGGAGTTGTAATTGTAATTATTATTGGATTATATGCTTTAGTGGGCTACGGAATAATCAATAAGAAATTTATCTATTCCCAGCAGATAAATGACAAGCAGAATGATGTTGACGAATATATTAGAGAATGCATAAGAAATGTAATTAAGGAAAAGCTAAAGACAATTGGAATTGAAAACATTGATTTTAATTCATTGGAAGAAGATGAAGATATACTAAAATGCTTTGAATTAAATGAAGTAAAGGAGAATTTTGAAATTATAACAGTAGATAATCCAAAGATAAATGTAAGCTATCTAGATGACAACTTGGAGTTTGGGATAATATATCCCCTAACAATTTCGAAAGGAGGAGTAAATGTAAGCTTATATGAATATAATTTTGTCCAGAGCTTGAAGAGTTGCGGGGTAGATTACAATTCAGTGGATGAGAGGTTAAATATAAGATCCAACGAAGAAACTTGTGTAACCATATCCAGAATCTCCTCCAATACATTAGCTCCAGTGTATGAAATAAAAACATTAGAATCTTTTAATAATATTCAGCCGACTATTCCATCACAAACTCTTCCAAGTCAAACAACAACTATTAAGGAGATTACTATAAGCTTTGGCGCTTTAACCAAGGATTCTGTTATTGTAGAACAGATAAATGAAGCCCAATTCATTGCTGTTGATTCTGAAAAATCATCTATAACAAACCCTTTAAATGCTATAGAAAAATCTTCTATTGGAATTACAAAACAAGAAAAAAAAGAGGTGATAAAAGCTGTTGTAACTTCTGGAAACTTCACTTTAATAGAAAAAACAGCCCCTGGAAGACTTGTTAATATTAGAACTCAGAATCCAATACTTCCTATAGATATATATATCAAGCCAATTACATCAGAAACTATAATTCCAGCTATACAAACTCCAATAATTGCAACTCCGACTCAGCCAATTCAGCAAATTCAGCTTAAACAATTTAGATGCTCTAAAATAAAAGAGACTGGATGCGTCTGGATATTTGATGATGAATGCAGTGAATATTCAAGGGGAGAAGCTATAGGAAGCTGCGGATTATTAAATAGGAAGACTATATACAACTGCTATGAGGATAAATTAACTTCTTGTTCTCTAGAAGCAAAATGCGATGAAGATGAGATTATTTCTGAAGAGATTGACTGCAAGTTAGAAGAAGAAGTTGTTCCGACAACACCAACAACTCCAGCTACAACCCAACCAATAACGCCTACAACTCCGACTCAGCCAACTCCTGGAATTTTAGTTGCCTCTACTTTTGATGAAGAAAGAGATATACAAGGAGATATGGTTTATTTGTATTACCATGTTAAGTTAGAGAATAAAGGTGGAAGTGCGATAACAATTAAGAATTTCAAGAAGTGTTATACAGTGTCTGGAAATTGTGATCCTTTAGAACTTGGACAATTTGGAGGAAGAATAATACAACCTGGACAATCGATAACAACTACTACTAAAGCATTCATATGGACTTATGAGGACTTTTGGTCTTCTACAGGAACTTTTTATTCTGAAGATTCTCTTAATAATAACTTAGAAGCAAGTTATTCAGTTTCTGTCTCTAAATAAGAGAATTATGCACCCCCTCCGCCACCTCCACCAGAGCCTCCTCCACTTCCCCCTCCAGCTCCACCAGAGTCTTTTGTTCCGCCGCTAATACTAATTGTTTTATTGTCTTTATCTATCTGGACACTAGCTTTATTATGTACAATCCCGCAGACATAAATTCCATCTTTTTTTTCTTCAACGTAATTATAATTATGTCTCATAATTACCTCTGATCTTAAATAATCTCCAAGAAATTCAGTCCTTTGAAGTCTAACCTTTAGATTATCAGCACTTCCAACCTTAAGATTCCCAATATTTAAAATAGCTACATAAGGCTGTGTAACTTCTGTTTCAAACTCCTCAAACACCTTAAAATCACCCCTGCATTTGGTTAAGTAAGAATCTTCTAATCTTTTATGCTCCAGAATAACATGATTTCCATGAAAGAATCCATAGCTATTCGGAGTTAAAGCTAATGAAGCTCCTAATACCAATGTTGCTAATCCTCTCTTAATCCTAGACTTCATTTTTATCTCCTTATAATAATTCTAAAGTGTATTTGCTATTTATAAGCTTTACGCCTTTATGGTGGTGACTAATATAATATTAAGTTAGCAGTTGGTATTAAATCATTTTAAAATTGTCTTAAAAATTTTCTATTTCCTTCTACCTATATTATAATATCTATTCAAAGCAATTGAAATCGCAATCCTTCCAATGACTTATCTCTAGTTAAATTTTTTGATTTAGTAATTAAAATATGAAATATCTGCCTTTACAAGGGCATGTTGGACCACCTTCACATTTTACAATAATTTTGTTTTTTCTGAAAACTCTCACATTTTTACAGATTCCAAAAGGTATTCCTTCTTTTTGCAACAAGTAAGTTAAGTACATTACTGAATTTGGTTCCTCATTATCTAGATCAAAAAGAGTGCATTTGGCAAGATTTACAGTTGGCATTATTTCAGCTAATTTTTTAATATTGTCTCTAGGGTTGTCATTAAATAAATTAGGCAAACTTCTTTTTCTTCCAAGTATATCTTTAAATATCTCATCTATTTTCGATTTCATATTGTCCAAGCTCAAAAGTGGTTGTTTTATCAGATAAACTATTTATTATTTTCTCGTTCAGCAAACGATTTTGCGAAGCAAGAGTAATCATTTCTCCACATAAATAAAAATGATTAACTTCGCTGAATAAATTCCTTAAATTCATTCTATTATCATACCAAGGCCATAACCTAATTTCAGGTAGTATTTCTGGATCTATAACTAATAGCGAAAATAAATTTTCAAGCATTCCGCTTTGTATGATAAAAACCCCATCTTTTATTTTTTGAGCAATTTCTTTTCCTTTTTCTTTTATCAGTGCAGGCAGTTCGCCATAGAAAATTCCACTACAAACAACGTCTACTTCTGGAATTATAATATCTTTCGCATCTCCAACGAGCAAATTGGATTTATTCCCGGTTTTTTCGGCGTTTAATGAAATGTAATTTGATAGATGATCTGTTAAACTTTTGCTGACTTCATTAACAAACACTTCAAGTTCTGAAAAACTTCTCATTGCGTGAGCACTTACCTCTCCAGTGCCCGCACCTAATTCCAACAACCGTTTTGCCCCTGAATTTTTAATTGCTTCCTTAACAGTTAAAATTAAAGCCTCCTCAGGACCTATGATATAATCATCTTTTGTCTTTAAAAAATAATTTGTTCCATAGTTCATTCTTATTTGTTGTAACCAATTCTCAGAAGAATCACAAATTTCTCCAATATGAACACCCAAAGGAATTTCTTCTATTGAATTTGTCATCTGCCCAAGGGTTGTGAATGTGCACTCTCTTTTCATATTAAATGTTTTTCTAAATTCTGAACGCAAATATCTATATTTTCTATAAAATGAATCATCTTTTCCTAAAAGCAAGTGGTTGTCTGTTTGCATTAAAAAATTAAGCACTGGAACTTCTTTCTGCCCTGTTGAATAACTCTTTTGAATATTATAATAAACAGTCTCGCAGGTCAATGAGTAAGTTCTCATAAAATCAGTTATTAAAATTTCATTTTCAAGATTCAATTCTTTGAATGAGTGCTTTATCATTGTTTACCTCTGTGATTAAAACTTTAGAATCGTCATTAATAATTTGTTTGATTTCTTTTTGCAGACTGACAGTATCATAAATTCTAGAGTCTATAAAACTGTAAAGTGTTGGACCTAATGAGGACAAACCGAGCCATGGAATGGGTCTCTTTAAAACAATTTCATCAGTTCCTTTTAGCAATTCACTCAATGTATTTCCATTATCGTTGCTAAGACTAAAATCTGTTTCTTTATTTCTCTGATATCTAAAATCTATAAATTTGTTTAATATTTCTTGGACATGAAATATCCATGACCTATTTAATTCTAACTCAACTTTTTTCGTACCAAGGTGGGAGATTTGCATTAAATTTTTTACGAAAGTTGTATAATCTCTGGTGATTAATCCGGGTATCACCCCCATTAATGTAGAAGTACATATAATCCCTATTTCTTTAGGAGATGTAGCATAATCAGCAAATAGTCTATTTTCATCTTCTCTAGTGAAATTTGTTGTGGGAGATTGTTTTGGAATTATCAGAAGTAACTTGAACTCTTTCGGAACCGCGTAATTCAAAATTCTTTTTTTCTAAGTCTGGAGCCATTGGATATCCTGCTTCAATTATAAAACCTCCTTTCGCAAAAGAATAATACCCTATTCCTGAAACTCCTGCAACGCCTGTTGACTTTGCTATTTCTTCGTTGGAAATATTTCTTTTTTGGTATAATTCTTTAAGTGCATTTCCTACTGCTAAAGCAGACTGTGTTTCACTCCCCAAACCAAAATGAACAGGGTAACTATTTTTTATTTCGACTAATATTCCTGGTAAATGATATTCATCACACATTTTATTAGCGTATCCAGATACTACGTTTTCTAATATTTTATCCGCAGTTATTATTCTACATTGATTAAAAGTCGAACAAACAAACTCTAACTGTGGTTGTTTTGTAGAGAAACCCAAACCACCCCCGCCACGTCTCCCTTTAGTATTCATTTTCAAACTATTACAGTGTATGCGTGCCGATGAACGAACAATCACTTTATCTGACACATTTCCTCCAACACACTCTCTTCAACATTTTTAAGAATATTATAATCAACTATTTTTTGATCTCTGCAATTTTCGTCAATGGTTCCTACTAGTTGTCCACAAGCAAGATTAGCACTATGACCAAATGATCCAAATATTTTTGTTTTATAACCTTTTTTTTCCAATATTCTTTTTAATTCTTCTGCCTGGCTAAATGATACTGAATCATTTGGTGTGCTACATTCGTTAAACTCGCATAAAACCGGTCTAAAATGCAATGGATCGTTTAAAAGATTCGCAAGTTCCTCAATTGATTGTGGTGTTATGTTTGTGAAAGAAACGCCGGGTCTAGACTTATAATTGTTAAATAACATGTAGTTTATACTGACTAATTTGTCCGCATTTTCAACCATATCAACATATCTTGAATATTCTCTAATACTACTCATTAAATCTGCAATTGGAAAGTTTTTATTTATAGGGACTATTTCATTGCGTTGTTCATCTGTATGTGCATGCAAAGAAACATGTAATCTAATTTTTGCATTTCCGAATCTTCCTTCATATAAGTCTTTACCTAGTTGTATAATTTTTTGAGGTACACCACTTGTAGAAAAAATGTATCTTATTGAATTCATTTTGAAATTAGGTAAAATTACTTCAAAACCCTCTATGGATCTTGCAACTTCGTTGTAATTTGCAGCTGGCTCACCCATACCCATAAAAGCTACTTCTAGCTGACCAGTTTTTTCAGGAGTTCCATTATCTAGAGCCATTACTAATCCTTGTTGAACTATTTGTTCTCCGGAAAGTTGCCCAAGGTAATCTTGCTGTCCAGTTTCGCAAAAAGTGCATTGCTTGCTTACTTTCGTCCAAGAACAACCTTGTTGAGTTGAAACCGTTACAGAATGCCTATCTTCGTAATCTATTCCAACAAAGTAACCACTTTCCACACCTTGTTTTTTACCATCTGCTCTAAAGTGTGTATCTGCTACTTCCCAAATATATTTTATTGAAATATCTTTTTCGTCAGAATCTTGTTTGATATTATTAACACTTCCGTCTATTTTTCTTACTAATTTTAAAAGGTTTTTTTTGCTCATATTAGATAATATGCTTACTAAAAACTTTATAAACTTTTGTAAGAAAGATTCTATTGAATGTCTGCAAAATAAATTTTAACTTGTTACAATATACAACATTTATTGAGAAGTATGATCTAAAATAAAATGATTCGATAATTTTTTAAATATATTACCAGTTAATAACCTATGGAAATGAAAACCGATTGTATATTTTGTAAAATTGTAAACGGAGAAATCCCAAGCCATAAAATTTGGGAAGATGAAAAGCACTTAGCTTTTTTATCAATCTTTCCAAATACAGATGGTTTTTCAGTAGTTATTACCAAAGAGCATTTTCCTAGTTATGCATTCAATCTTCCAGATAAAATTTTGTCTGATTTGGTTATTGCAACAAAGAAAGTTGCAAAATTAATAGATTCTAAATTAGAAGATGTTGGTAGAACAGGCATGATATTTGAAGGGTTTGGTATTGATCATGTTCATACAAAGCTATTTCCTATGCACGGCACTGCAGATATGACAAAGTGGAAAGAAATTAAATCCAATGTTGACAAGTTTTTTACTAAATACGAAGGTTATATTTCATCACACGATTTTAAGAGAGAAGATGATAAAAAATTAAAAAAGTTAGCAGAGAAAATAAGAAACTAACTCTCAAAATATTCTTATCAATGCAGCTTTGGTTGTTTATCTTATTAAATTATTTATTTTTTTTATTTAATTCCTTCTTCAATAGTATATTCTCAGCCACTAAATCTTTAACCCTCATATCCAAGCTATGAAGCTTAGCAATAAGATCATTAAGTATATCCATGAAGTGTTTAGTTTCTATGTTAATCTTGTCTGGCTTGATAATATCAATTGAGCTTGGCATGTAATCAAAGCAAAGCCCGATAACTTTCTTGAAGTCATCAAATTCAATTTCCAAGTCAACAAAGCTGGAGAACATTCCATTGTATTTTTTATCTTTTAACTCCTCAGCGTCATATAATTCATGATTAATGACATTAAAATTTTCCCTAATCTGATCCATGTATTTTCTTATAGTTGCTTCTACATGCTCTTTAGGGCTTCCTACAATTTCAATTACAACCTTAGCCAATATCTTTTCTTTCATATAATAACACCAAGCTTAATATTATCAGCAGAGCTATGAATATAAACACATTTAACCTTGAAGCCTCTTTGCTCTTATTTTCATAGATTATTCTTCCAGTTATCTTATTAACATTATTGTTTATGTCTTCTTTTAAACCTTCTTTTTTAATGCTTTCCTTTTTTTCTTCTACCTCTTTATTTACACTTCTGCATTCCTTGCTTTGTCCAGCTATCTTTATTTCTTTGGCGTCTTTAGAGTTTAACCCCTCTACAACAATGTCATAATTATCATCTTTATATTTATTATCGCAATTTAATGCTATTTGTATCGGCAATGTGATTGTATAGCTGTTAAACTTTTCATAAAAATTTGTTTTTGAGATCTTGCTTATCCTTTCACTGCCTTTAATATAAGCGCTTATTGTGTCTTTTTCAGTATCTCCTTTATACACTAATAATTTAACTCTTATATTGGAGCCCCATTCAGCCTTGTCATTGCTTCCGAGATCATAAATATTTTCTATTTTTATGCTTGAGTCTTCTATCTCTTTTATTGTGGAGTTGTCTTTATTTTTCTTTTCTGGGGTTGATTCTGTTATCTGCCAGCCTTCCTCAATTTTAGACCAGCTTAATCCCTCTTTGGAATTACTATAGCTTATTTCATCAATTAAATTATCGCTTAAATCATACAATCCTATTCTATCTGAACCGTCATTGTTTAAAAATCCAGAAAACCCGTTTATATAAACAATTAAATAATCTTTGGAATCTATTATTGTCGACTCTTTTACATGGACATTGTCTATTAAAATTTCTTTTTTGCTGCTGTCTTTTAGCTTGAATCCCAATAAATCTAAGTTATCATTTCCTTTGTTATAGAGTTCAACCCATTCGCCGTCAGGCATGCTTGAATCATCATCCCCAATTGGATTGGCTAAAAACTCGTTAATACTAATTTTGGAATAATCATTTGAGTGACTTTGATTATTCTCATTAGATCTTCCAGGGGTTGGACTAGATTCTTTCCATTCTCCGTTTATTAAAGCAAAACTATTTCCAGAAGCTGTTGTAGTATATGTAACATTATTAATTGTCATATTTTTATTATCATAAAGTATTATATTCTCTTCTCCATCATTGCTTAATCCATTTCCAATAGCATCGTCATCAACATATATCCATATTATATTCTCTCCAACATTAAAGTTGTGAAAAACTCTGCTATCATCATCAACAATCAGGGCAAAACTATTTCCCGGCAAAATAATGTTTGAATCTCCAGAAGAGCTTTCAAGACTGTCATTCGCACTTTCATCAGATATCATCCAATTTGTCATATTTATTGAGCTTTCGTTATTATTGTATAGTTCTATCCATTCGCATACAGAATCTGAACAAGAGCTTGGATCAGCCATTACCTCATTAATTATTATATCAGCATAAACAGAATTAGCAAGCAATAAAATAAATAATACTAAATATTTATACATTAATTATCTATAAACTAACAGCTTAAATTATTTTTTATTGTTGAAAATGGATATAAATTCATCAAAATTTATTCCGTTTCTCTTTGTCGCTTCTAAATTAATGACATAATTTTCTCCTGTGGAGCTTTTTTCTATTTTATCTAAGCTTAGAAAGTACCATCCCTTGCTCATAATCTTGATTCCGAACCATGGTTCAGCCCCGAATTTTTCTGAGAAATTTATTAATTCTTTTATCCTGTCTTTTTTTATGTATATTGGGCTTTTAATAAATTTGCATTCAATAGCCAATACCTTTCCATTTTTCCCGACCAATAAGTCGCACGAAGGTATTGTTGTCGAGCCAGAGCCAGCTGTTCTTAGAATAGCTGCTCCCTTATCAAAAAGCATATGCAATAATTCTCTCTCAGCTCTTGTCCCCTTGGCTTTTGACATGATATAAAATAAGAATTAGAATTTATAAATGTATAAGAAAAGAGATTACAAGTCTCTTTCTTTTAATGTATTTCTGCTGTTTGCCTTTGCCCTTCTTACAGCATCTTTTATTAAGTCTTCTACTTTTTTGCTAAGGGCTTCTGCAAAGTCAGATCCTACATGACAATTTTGCGAAAAATTTTTTATCTTGCTTCTTACAACCAACATTTCAGCCATTTTTTATTCCCCCTTGATATTATTTTTTTATGCTAGAGAATAAAAAGCATTTATAAAGTTTTTGCTGAAACCCTAGATTTTTCACTAGATAGAGGCTAAATCCCGAAAATATAAATTTTATACAGATTATCCCCAATATTTATATTGTATTTATCCTTTAGTTTAAAATTATTTGAATATTTTTCCAAATCTATATTGCTTAGAATTACCAGTTTATTTTTTAGGATATTCTTGCTGTAATGGAGTAGTTCTTTTATCTCCTTGATGGAATCATCCTTGTTTCTTTTATGGACAAAAATTGTCGTTACAATTTTATTTACACTATTTTTTTTGAATTTGGTTTCCAGCCAGCTTAAATCTGCTTTTATCAGATTAATTTTTAATTTTGCTAATCTTGAATTGACTTCAGAGTTTTTTATGTTGTATAAATTATTATCAAATCCATATATTTTCTTGCCTTTAATCAAGCCAGCTTCAATTAATATCGTTCCGTCTTTGCATAAAGGATCAACCAGAACATCTTCTTGTTTATAGTCAGCTAGCATTAATAATGAATAAGCCAGACATCCATTTACACTATCTTGGCTTATTCTTAGTTTATAATTTCTCTTGCATAAATCCCTTCCTATTAATTTTCCAACAAAGCAATAATTGTCAACAATATCAACATAAATTATATTCTTGCTGTTGAGATTTACATTATTTCCTTCTTTGTAGATAATTTCTCCAATGCTTTTTTCTATTTCCAAAGAATTAAACTTATGATTTCCTTCCCTATTGCATCTTACAACAAAATCCTCTTCTATTTTGAATTCTAGTTTTTTAATCTCTTTTAGAATGTCTGTTTTATTTTTGAATTTAAATCTGGAAATTAGTTCATAGATTGAATTAATGCTTCTTAATTCTTTTACTTCTTTGGCTTCAAAATAAACAACACCTTTTGTAATCTTCTTAGCATTATATTTATATTTTTCTTTTATCTCTCTTATTGTTATTTCTTCAAGACCTTTAATTGTCCTAACTATAAGTTTCATTATATAGTTATAATTGAATAAAGATTTATAAATATGGTGTGAAATAGTTCGTTATGAATGATTTTAATAAAAAAGATTTTATTGATTTTATTATGAATAATAAAGTTGTTGGATTTAAAGATCCACCAACAACTCTAAACTCAGGTAGAAAATCTAGTTGGTATGCTAACTGGAGAAATGTTTCAGAGGATGTTTTTTTATTAGATGAGCTAACTGATTATATTCTTGCATTTACAAGAAGTTTAGGATTAGAACCAGATACTTTTCATGGTGTTAGAGAAGGAGCAACAAAGTTAGGAATAATTACCCAATATAAATGGGCTAAACAATCTCAAATTTATGTTCCTGGAAGCCATTCTTTATCTATGGGCAGGGGAAAATATAAAGATCACGGAGATCAAAAAGATAGATATTTTCTTGGTATTCCTAAAAATAAAACAATAGTTTTAGAAGATGTAACAACTACTAGCCTATCTTTACTAGAGGAGGTTGTTAAGGTGAAAGAAACAGGAGAAGCAGATATTATAGCAGCACTTAGTCTTACTAATAGATTAGAAAGTACACCAGTCCTGGGGGCTGATTCAAAAGAAAGCTGGGATAAATTTACAGAAGTTTTTGAAAAACTAAAAGGTGAAGAATTTAGTTATAATGGAAATATGAGTGTTGAACAAGCTTTTGCTAAACTTGGAATTCCATTTTATGCTTTAAGTACTGCCCGTGAAGTATTACCAGAGGCATTTAGGAGATTAAAACCAAATGATAATATTTTAAGAGAATTAAAGAAGCAATTAGATAATCCTATTCTTTCTTTAGTTTCGTATTCTGAATTAATTGGACAGAATGAATTCATCCAAGAAAAACATACTGTATTTGGAAGTTCATAAAAATGGCAACTATTAAACTTACAGAAAAAGAAGAATTAGCAAGAAAAAGGTTATGTCTACCATTAGATAATTTATTAACAATTGATGGTTTAGAAGAGAGAGTACAAGAATTAAGCCCTGTTATAGGATTATTTAAAATTGGAAAAGGCTCATTTACTAGATTTGGTCCAAAAGCGATTGAAGTAGTTAAAAGATATAATTCTAATGTATTTCTAGATTTAAAATATCATGACATTCCAAATACTGTTGAAGATGCTGCATATGCTGCCACACAATTAAAAATATATATGTTTAATGTCCACGCTTCTGGTGGAATTGAAATGATGAGGGCAGCAGTTAAAGGGGCAAAAAAAGCTGCTGAAGAGTATAAAGTTGAAATGCCAAAAATAGTGGGAGTTACTATCTTAACTAGTATAGATAAAAATATAATGAATGATGAGTTAACAATTCCAGGAAGTGTTGAATCTCAAGTATTGAATTTAGCTCTTAATTCGAGAAAAGCCGGCTTAGATGGGGTTGTTTGTTCTGCTGCAGACTTATATCATATTAAAGATAAATTACCAAGCAATTTTATGTATGTTACTCCAGGGATTGAGGGAATTAATACAAAAGCTGGTTCTGATCAAAAAAGAGTTTTTACTCCTGGAAATGCAATTAGAGATGGTTCTACTATTTTAGTTGCAGGCAGAATCATAACTAGATATAATACTTCTGAAGAAAGATTACAAGCAGGATATGGGGTATTAGAAGATATGGCTAAATATTTATAATTATAGTTTTATCTCAAAATCCTTAAATTCATTCACATATTTTTCTTTTTTTACAATTATATTATCTACTTTAGCTAAGTAAGGCCCTTTTTTGCAATGCTCTAAAATCTCATTAACGTTATTTTCTTCACCTTCAAAAACAGCCTTAATCCTTCCATCTTCTAAATTCTTGATCCAGCCTTTAATATTTAGTTTATTGGCTTTTGTTTTTATATAATTTCTAAATCCAACTGACTGGACAATTCCATAGGCAAACACATGAAATCTAATCATTAATTTGAGATAAAATTAAATTATTAAAACCTATCTAAAATAAAAAAGAAAAAAGGAATCCAGCATTATTAATTGCTGGCTAATTCCCAGACTGCCTTGACAGCAACAACTATTGCTGCCGGAGCCATCAGAACAACAAGATTATTTAACATAACTGCCAAATAACCACCCACAAGGGGAATTGTTGTTTCTAAAAGCTGTCCTGCACTTCCTGATAATATTAGTGCTACTGCAGCTACCAAAAATGAGTTTACCTCTTTATCAGTTATATTCAGGAATCCTATCACTAATCCTAGTATAACTAAAACAGGGGTAACCCATGAAGCACTATTCAGGAATCCGAATACTATTGCCAGAACTATTCCGGCAATAAATGCCCATGACCCTAGCTTTTCCATTTTTCAACCTCCTTAAATTTTTATAAATATTGATAATAATATAGTTTGGCAGTTTTTATAAAAGTTATTAACTACTTGTTAGATAAAATTATTTTCCAAGCCTTTTGTTTGCCTTTAAACTTGGCCTTATCTTCTCATAGCCAAATCCTTTTCCACTTAATCCTCGGGATTTTCTTCCGGCGCTTGTTAATCCTCTGTATACTCTGCTTTGAGTATCTCCAACCCAAGATGTTTCAGGATAATTTTTTACAGTTTCTTTATCCAATAATATAATTTCATACCAATAATGCTTTCCGTCTTTAGCGACAAAATATGAATTTAGAACTTCGCAATTAGGATATTTTTTGTTTGCTCTTTCCTCAGCAATCCACTGGTAGCTTTTTTTAATTACCTCATGCCTTCTCATCTTTCTGGGCTTTCTTCCGCCTGAAAATCTCTCTCTTTTTCTTCCCCCTCTTTTGAGTTTTACCCTAACCATTATATAGCCTTTTTTTGCTTTAAATCCTAAACTTCTTGCTCTGTCTAATCTTGTTGGATGATCTAATCTTACTACAGAATTATCTCTTCTCCATTCTATTAGTCTCTGCTTCCAGATGTCTCCTAGATTTTCCTTGGGATTCTTCCAGATTTCCCTTATATGCTGATACATTCCCATTTCATTACTCTTAAAAATTTACTTTAAAAGCTTTTCTAATGTTATTACATTGTTGTATCCTACGAGACTTAAGTTAGGTAAAAAATTATTTGTTTTTCATTTTGAAAGTATATTCTCTATTGCTTTGTTTATATCTGATGTAAGGAAGACCTTTTTATGCAATTCTGGAATAGATTTTATCCATGAAGAAAGTTCTCCAAAATCAATAACAGAAACTTTCCTATTGTAATCTTTAGTCGCATGGATTATTTCAGTCAGAGTTCCAAGACCCCCATGTAAAGCAATGACAGCATCACATTCACGAACCATTATAATGTTTCTTTCAGGATAATCTACATTCGTTTCTATTAGTTCATCTGGTTTAGGGCCTATTTTCTCTCCAACTGCTTCCATTTGTTTTTTTGAAGGAATATAACATACATATTTTCTGCCTTTATTTGCTTTATAGGATTTTACAATAATCTCAGAAACACCTTCACCACCACCAGAAATTAAAGTTGTCCCGTTCTTTGCAAGTAGCCTTCCTATTTCTTCTGCTTCCTTTTGACATGAAACAGCTTTATGTCTTTCCCATGAACCAATTATCAAAACTTTCATAGTAATAAACTTAAATTAAAGATATTTATTAAGCTTGCCATCTATTGTAAATTTGATATGCTTTAAAAGTCCCGAAGATTAGACAAAGCCAATGTTAGAAACTTTTATAAAATAACCTTTTATTTAACTCTTAATGTCAGAAACAAAGCAAGAATCAGCAGGCTCATTAAAGCCGGGAAAATATGTCATATTTGATGGTGTTGCTTATTCTGTCAAGAGCATAGACATCTCAAAAACAGGAAAACACGGCTCAACTAAATGCAGGATAGAAGCTGTTGCATTAATAGATGGCAGAAAAATAGTAAAAATATTACCAAGCTCAGATAATATAGAAGTTCCGATAATAGGAAAAAGATCAGCACAAGTTTTATCTATTTCAAATGATACAGCAAATGTTATGGATTCTGAGACATATGAGACATTTGATTTGAAGATTCCAGAAGAGCTAAAAGACAGTGTAAAAGAGGGTTCAGAGGTTTTATACTGGACAATATTGGGAGATAAAGTAATGAAGCAGGTTAAATAAAAATGGCAAAATTTCCAGAAGCAGCAGCAAGATTGCATAAAAATATTTTTGTATGCAGAAAATGCAAGACCAAGATGAGAGCTAACATACAGAAAATAATGCTGAAAAAAGTTTCATGCAGAAAATGCCAGGGAAAGGCATTCAGACCGATAAAAAAGGGTAAATAATGGCTTTGAATATAGATTATATTTTGTTGATAATCTTTGGATTAATTCTAGTAATAATAATGTACATAAATAGGCATAGAGTAAAAATGGAAAAATTTCTTTTTCCCTTATTCTATATAGTAATGTACAGAACAAAGCTTGGATTAATTTCAATGGATAAATATTCTAAAAAATATCCAAGATTTCTGAATTTTGTAGGAATTACTTCAATAATAGTTGGATTTATCGGAATGGCATTTGTCTTTCAGCAAGTCTTAATGTCAGCATATACTATATTATTAAGCCCGACTACTGCTAAAGAAGGCGCCAAGCTGTTATTGCCAGGAACACAGATTGGGGGTTTGAGGTTATCTTTTTTTCATTGGATAATAACTATTTTTATTTTAGCTGTGGTGCATGAATTCAGCCATGGAGTTATCGCCAGGTTGCATAATGTCAAGGTAAAATCATCAGGATTTGCTGTTCTGGGAATATTATTGCCGATATTTCCAGCAGCTTTTGTCGAGCCTGATGAAAAGGAATTAAGCAAGAGATCAAGAAAAGCGCAATTAAGTGTTTTAGCAGTTGGTTCATTCTCTAATCTTTTGATGGCTGCTGTTTTTTTCATTCTAATCCAATTTGTTCTAAGTCCAATCTCTTCTACTTTGGCAGATTCTAATGGAATTATAATAAACAGCTTAGATGAAAAATATCCAAGCTTTAAGGCAGGAATTAGTCTAGGAGAAGAAATAAAAGAAATAAACGGGGTTAAAGTCGATAATGTCAACAAATTTATAGAGGAGGCAAAGAAAATAGAAAAAGGAGATAATATTATATTAAAGACAGATATAAATTCATATAATCTAATTGCCGCCCAGCATCCTACAAACAAAAATTCTGGCTATCTTGGGTTGTCTATTTCCCCTAAAAAAATAGAATACAAATACTGGATTTTCTTCATTAATCTTGTAGTTGGCTTAATTAATTTATTCCCAATAATGATTACAGACGGGGCAAAAATGTTTTATGTTGGATTATCATTTTTCATCAAGGATGAGCAGAGATTAAAGAAAGTATGGGGGAGCGTAAATTTATTGTGCATATTCTTACTACTGATAAATTTCCTGCCTTCTGTAATAAAATATTTCATGCAGATAAGAATTTAACATGCTAGTTGATGTTCACGCACATATATATTATAATTATTTTAAGGAAAAATTAAATGAGATAGTGAAGAGAGCAGAGAAGAATAATTTTGCAGCAATAGTTAATGCAGGCATAAATAATGAAACTAACAAAGAAGTGTTGGAATTGTCAAAGAAATTCTCTATATTAAAAGCTTCATTTGGATTATATCCTTTGGAGGCATTAAAATTGAATGATGGAGATATTGAAAAAGATTTAAATTTCATCGTGAAAAATAAAAATAAAATTATTTCCATAGGAGAGGTTGGCCTTGACTATAATTACATAAAGAATGAAAATAGTCGACAAAAAGAGATATTTCAGAAAATAATAAGTCTGGCGGAAAAGACAAAACTTCCAATTATAGTCCACTCTAGAAAAGCTGAGTCAGACTGCATAGAGATGCTGGAATCATCAGAGATAAAAAAAATAATAATGCATTCTTTCTCCGGAAGCATGAAATTGGTGGGAAAGATAGAGGATAACGGCTGGTTTTTGTCAATTCCGGCAAATATAGAATATTCAACGCAGTTTCAGAATATCGTTGATAAAGTCACAATATCGCAGTTGCTGACAGAAACTGATTCTCCATACTTGTCGCCGATAAAAAATACAGTCAACGAACCGTCCAATATAATCAATTCTATAAAAAAAATATCTGAAATAAAAAAATTAGACAATGATGAAGTGGAAAAAATAATTTTTATGAATTTCCAAAAAGTTTTTCACTAAATAGAAACCTTTTTATATTAAAATGAATTATGATTATTAATAAAATAATCTTATAAAACAAGGGGTGATTTATTATGGCAGCAAAGAGAAGAAAAGCCGCTAAGAAAGCTAAGAGAAGGAGATAATCCTTCTTTTACTTTTTCTATATTTCTTTATATTTTTACAAAAAATTTGAAAATATTGCATCACATTCTTCCACACGATTACAGAATTAGCGAGGAAAAATCTTTTTATTCTAAATATAGAATTATTGATGAAGAGCCAAGTTCAAGGGTTGTATTATTAATGAAGGATGACTCTAAAGACAGATTGCTAAATTTTTATTATTTTTCCGTATTTTCCGGGATTTATTATTTTCGTCTGCTTTACTTTGTCAACAACGCCAAAATTCTCGTGAAAATGCCCGCATATTGTTAGCTCTGGGTTTTTCTTTTCTATGAATTTTCTTATTGAGATGTTGCCGACATGTCCTATTCTTGAAAGAAAATCAAGTTTTGTATTATGGACTGGAGCATGAGTTATCAATATCATGATTTCATCTCTTTTTTTTCTTATGTTTTTGCTCCAATCTTCAAATTCTTTATCAATCTTTGAGAAACCGCCCCCTCCGAATCCAACAAACAAGTAATTATCAATTTTATATTGATTTTTATGCATAAAAATAAATCCATATTTCTTGCATAATTTTCTTAATTCTGTATCCAATTCATGATTGCCATGTATAATTAACAATGGTTTCTCAATCTTGCTTAATTGTTTAAGTAGAATTTCCAAATCTGTGCTAAAGTTTGACAGATCACCTGCACACACAACAACATCTACAAGTCTGGATTTTTTTACAATTTCTTTTATGGCTCTCCTGTCGCCATGAGAATCAGTAAATGCCAAAACTTTCATAAATTTTTTAAATATACTGTCTTTTAATAATTAACGCTTATGAAGGGGTGGTAAGAGACATACAAAAAGTGAAAAAATTATTGATTTTGGGAATAGATCCTGGAACTACTACTGCCTATGCTGTTCTTGATATTGATGGAAATTTGGTAGAAGTTAAAAGCAAAAAAGACTATAGCTTCAGCTCTTTGATTTTAGATGTTATAAAACACGGCAAGATATTGTTAATCGGAACTGATGTAAAGGAAATTCCTTATTTTATAAAGAAAGTCTCCCGGAAAGTCGGCTCAAAGATAATCTCGCCATATTATAACATAAAAGTGGAGGAGAAAAAGGAATTAACTAAAGAATATAAAACTTCCAATGATCATGAGAGAGATGCTTTAGCCTCTGCAATAATTGCGTTCAAGAGAAAAAGGAGTTTATTCAGCAAAATAGAAAATTATCTTGCAAAAAATAACAAATTAGAATTAAAATATGATGTTATAGAGTTGGCAATATTGACTAGTATGACAATAAAGGAAATAGTTGATAGTCTGGAAAAACACGAGGAAAAAATTGAGAAAAAAAGAAAGAGACAAAGGACGAAGATCAATATAGAAAGTAAAAAAGATGAGGTTATGTTATTAAAACAGCAGAATACAAGATTATCTAATGAATTAAATGAGCTGAAATGGAAGCTAGATAAAAAAGAGATTAATATAGACAAAAAGATAACAGAATCATTAAGATTCAAAGATAAGAGAATATCTGAATTAAACTCTGAGATGAATAATAATTTATTTGAGATTGGAAAATTAAAAAATAAAATAAATATCTTAAATTCTTACCTTAAATTAATGGACAAATACATTTTAGTCAGTAAAATAGACAATCTAAGCAGGGACATCAAAGAATATAGCAATGAGACAATATTTGTTTTTGATCCAAATGTTTTTAGTGAAAAATTGTTTGATAAGATTAAGAACAATATAAATGTAATAATCTATAAAACAGAGCCAAATAAGCTGATAATGGATAAAATAAACAAGATATTTATTGATGTTAAGAAATTAGATGTAAAAGAAGAGGATAATTTCATATTGATAAGCAAAGAGTCTTTAAAGAATGAAATGGAAAAAATAAATATTCTCAATAATGTGATAAAAAATTATAAAAAAGAAAGGGCTAAGACTCTATATAGCCAAGCATAAACCCCTCTTCAATCTCATCTATCACATCATTTTCCAGCAGCTCCCTTATCTCTTTGTTCTCATATATGTCCATTTTTACCACCTCTCTTTTTATTTTCTTCTTTTATCCTCAAGCTCCTTAATTGCTTGCTGAATATGACTTCGATTAATCCCATATCTAAGTTTGGATAGCTCCCACTAATAGCAGTAGTTTCCATATTCTCACCACCTGGATGATTATTAATGATATAAGAGAATTTTATTTATAAGCCTGACGCGCACAGTTGTCCGCTGTGTCCGCTAGGAATATACTGGAAAATATATAATGAAGAACTATTAAATCAGCTTTTCCCCGGTTTCCTTGTTTATTATGTGTATAACTATAACTGGACAGGCTTTAGCTGCATCCATATGCTTTTCTAACTCTTCTTCTGTTATCTCTAGTTCGAAAATCTCATCCCCTTTTCCATTTCCGCCCTTTAGGATGGCTTTTCCCTCTTCATCCATCTCCCAGGCTTCTGGAAGCGAGGCAACACAGGCAGCTGCGCCTATGCATCCTATTCTGTCATACTGGACTATGTATTTTTTCTCTGCCATGTTAATCAAAATTTAATACAACTCTTTTTATATTTTTCTAAACTAGAGTATATTAAAACTCATCTAATTTTTTCATAGAACTATAATTTATTATGAATGTCTTGCCGCCTTTTTCAGAAACTGTATTTTTTACATTGATAAGCTTGTTATCTGATAACTTGCTTATCTTTCTCTTGAATGTCCTGTATGATATTTCATTGTCCTTTTTATACAAGTCATATATATCTATGATTGTCTTGCCTGAATTTAGCTTGATTAGTTCTAATAGAATATTAAGATCCTCTTCAAATTCCTCTGGGTTTTTTGTCTTATATTCATCTAATTTTTTCATAGCATCTTCCACATGATTAATATTTATTTTTTTTGAAGAGCTATTTTCTGCTATGTTTCCGGCTTCTCTCAATAGAAATAACCCTAATCTTATATCTTTTAACTCAAATGTCTTTTCCACTATCTTATTAAATGCAGCATTTTCCCAGACATTACCCACAAAAGCATAATCTAATCTTTGTTTTAATATTCCTTTGGTTTGCTCTAAATTATATGGCTTGAATTCTATCTCTTCTAGTATTAACCTGGACTTTAATCTTTCATCTAAGCTAATAAGCCAGTCTTTATTGTTTGTTATGAAGAATATTGTCTTTTTGTAGATATCTTCTAGAATATAGTAAACCCCGTTCATTTCTGTTAATTTATCAGCTTCGTCAATTACAAAAACAGCTGTTTTTTTATTAAGGATATTTTTTATTTCCTTAAATAACTCATCTGTTGTTTTGTTGTGGATCCATTTGTAATTAAGCTGCTCGCATATCTCCAATGCCATTTTATGGGCTGTGTCTTTTTTCCAGCAGTTTAAGTAGATTGAAGATATATTGTCATATTCTTCCAGTTCATTTATGACATGTTTTAAAGATACAGTTTTTCCGACTCCGGGACTGCCATATACTAATAAATTCTTTCCATTTCTGTTCTGGAATAATGGCTTGATGCAAGAGGCAATATATTTTTGCTCATTCTCCCTATATAGAATTAGCTTTGGCTGGAAATCAAAATCTAATTGCTCTGGATTAAGAAACAAAGATTCAGAATCCTTTAGCATCTCATCAAATAATCCCATATAATTATAGAAATAAGATAGTTTTTAATTATTTATATAATGAAAAAATAATAATTATTCATTCTCAACAAGAACTTTGTTGTTTTCCACTTTTACATTGTATGTTTTTACTTTTAGATTTGAGTTAAATACAGTTGAGCCATCCTTGACATTATACTCCCACCCATGCCATGGGCACATCACAACATCGCTGCTTAGTTTTCCGTCTCCCAATGGGCCTCCAGCATGTATGCATTTGTTGTCAATAGCATAAAATTCCCCGTTAACATTGAACAATGCTATCTGTTTTCCTTTGACATTCACTACTTTGCCCTTCCCTTCCTGCAAATCGTCCTTATCGCAAACTTCGACAAATTCCATAATAACCACTAAAGTAAATTTAATAGGAAGATATATAAATTTTATGTTTATATTCTATAAAATTAAGCAACGAATCTAAAATCATTTCTTAAACTAAACAGTTCTTTTCCAATTCCCCTTCCAACAAAGTAAAATGAATTGGCGCTTAACCTGGATAATAATTCAGTAAATCTTATTTTTTCTTCGTATGTTACTAATTTAGCATCTTCTATATTGGCTAATTGTTTTGTAATATTAACAGCTAATTCCTTGTCTCCCAGCTCATCAACTAGTCCAAGCTCTTTGGCTTCTTTTCCCAGATAAAAAAATCCGTTTGCAATTTTCTTTACATTATTCTTATCAAGATTTCTATTTTTCGCAACCTCTTCAATAAAAGCTTCATGTATTATATCTAATTTATTTTGCAATAATACTCTTTCATTCTTAGTCAGCTCCCTAAACGGGCTTCCTGCATCTTTATACTCCCCAGCGACTAATCTTTCATAATTGACTCCATACATCTCCATTAATCCAGAAAATTCTAAATAAGAGCTTACTACTCCTATTGAGCCAGTAATTGATAATGGATCAGCAACTATCTTATTAGAACTACTTGCTATCCAGTAAGCTCCAGAAGCTCCAACTTCTCTTATTAGTGAAACTACCGGCTTTTTAGATTTCTTAACCTCATTGGCTATCTCCTCAGATGCTACAACAGTTCCCCCAGGGCTATTTATTTCCAATATAATTCCCTTTACGCTACTATCTTGATTAGCCTGCTTTATGAATTGGGTTATTTTTGTTGAAGACGCCCCGCTAGTTGTCAAGAACTCCTCAAATCCATCAGATGTTATAATCCCTTTAATTGGAATAACTGCTATCTTGTCGCTAAAATCCTCTACTTTTAATATACTAGATAGACTAAAACTTGCTACTAATAGAAATATTACTACAGTGAAAAAAATCCAAAATTTGTTCATCTTTCCATAACTTTTGTCTCTGATAATTTTTCAGTATATCTTTGATTATTATTATAAAACATATAAACAACATCCAAGATTAATAAAGGTGCTGAAATCTTTGCGATATTTCTTATAACTATCTGAAGAAAACTGAATTTTTTACTTGTTGACATTACATAAATATTCATCAGATATTTTCCGATTGTCTGCTGGGTTCTATATTCCAATAATACCCAGTATAATAAAGTCAGAAATGACATTATTGTTATTATTAATATAGCTGATTTTATGTCATTAAACCCCATCTTGAACAGATTTCCTTTGTAGACATTGTCTAAAATCCCCTTGAATGGAAGAACAATAATTAAGTTTATTATTAATGAATCTAAAACATAAGCTATTAACCTTTTCCAGAAGGGAGCTATATCATTTTTCCCAAGCAGTTTATTTAATTCACTTTTTTTTAAGCGCATACTAATCTGTTAATTTGTATTTATATAAAATTTCTTATTTTGAATCAATAAAAACCTTTATATATTCAATAATCTCCTAAACCTATAATGGATAATGATAACAAGATGCTTGTAATGGCAGCATTAGTCATTGTAGCATTAGGTTTTATAGGATTCTTATTTGGAGATTTAACTGGATTTGCAGCTAGGAATAGCCAGAAGACATTATCAAGATTATACCTATCATCTGACCCAAATATAATAGAGGAGTTTAATCCAGTGGTTGGACCAACAGATTTTCTATATATAACAGTTGAGACGGGGAGTGCTGGAATAAAAGATGAAGTAGCTTTCTATGAGCAGCTTGGATTAAATTCTAGAAGAAGAGCCAAGGCATTTATGGACTGTACTGGATATATCTGCAGGCCAAACAGGGTAGAGACAAAAGACTATAAAATTCCAAGTGATTGGAATGGAGACTATTGCGCAAAGGTTTATGACAATGAATTTAAAGAAGATATAGAAGCATGCTTTACTGTTGAATAATTATTTCTATTCCCATTCAATTGTTCCGGGGGGTTTTTGTGTCCAATCATAAAATACTCTATTGACACCTTTAACTTCATTTACTATTCTATTAGCAATAGCTATTTCTGTTTTTTTGCTAAAGTGATAAAGATTAGAAGTCATAAAGTCGTTAGTTGTAACGGCTCTTAATCTAATTTCAGCTTCGTAAGTTCCTTCATCTCCCATTACACCAACTGATTTAGAGTTACTAAGCCCTGCAAATGCTTGACTAATTTTATAGTATAACCTTCTTCTTTTAAGCTCTTCAATAAAGATATAATCAGCCTGTCTTAATATCTTTAATTTATCTAAAGTAACGTCACTACCGACAATCCTTATAGCTAATCCTGGTCCAGGAAAAGGATGTCTCCAAACAATTTCTTTTGGCATACCAAGTTTTTCTTCTGCTATTATCCTAATCTCATCTTTAAACATATATCTAAACGGCTCAATAACTTCTAAACCCATTTTTTCAGGTAGTCCACCAACATTATGGTGTCTTTTTATCTTTGATGAAATTCCATATAAAGGAACACTTTCAATAACATCTGGATATAATGTTCCTTGTACTAAATAAGATGCTTTTTGAATCTTTCTTGCTACTTCTTCAAAAACAGCAATGAATTCATGACCAATAATCTTCCTTTTTTGATCTGGATCTATAATCCCCTTTAATCTAGAAAGAAATCTTTCGCTTGCATCAACATAGTGGGTGTTTAATCCCAAAGGATTAAGACTTGATCTTACTTCTTCAGTTTCATTTAATCTAAGCAATCCATTATCAACAAATATGGGATGATAATTCTTTCCTGTAACTCTACTAACTAAAACAGAAGCGGTTGATGAATCAACACCCCCGCTTATTCCTCCAACACCAATCTTTCCTCTTAATTTTTCTCTAGTCTCTTCTATAATTCTATCGTAATCCTTATTTGGATCCCAATTCCTTTCTGCTTCACAAATTTCTATAAAGTTTTCTAGTATCTTCCTCCCATATTCAGTATGATCTACTTCTGGATGAAATTGCACAGCGTAAATATTACTTTTTTGCATTGATGCTACATGTCCATTTTGTGATATTGCAGTTAACTCAAAACCCCGAGGTAGTTCTTTTACTATATCTCCATGGCTCATCCAAACACGAAGTTTTTTGTTTGGTATATTTCTAAATAGTGGACTTTCTTTTTGTATTTCTATTTTTGTCTCTCCATATTCTCTATTCTGGGTTGGTTCAACTTTACCACCTAATAAATGAGCAATTGATTGTTGTCCGTAACATATACCAAGAATAGGAACGCCAAAATTCAATATTTTCTCTGAATATAGAGGCGAACCTTTATCATATACACTAAACTGTCCACCAGAAATTATAATGCCTTCTAAGTCTTTCTTATTAATCTTTTTAGGTTCAGTATGAAAAGGAATAATCTCAGTGAATACACCTAATTCTCTAACTCTTCTTGCAATATTCTGAGTATATTGGCTTCCACAATCAATTATTTTTATCATGCTCTGATATTTGAAATGATTTGATTAGAATATTAAAGAATTTCTATGCTATAAAATAGAGTTAATATTATAAATTCATTTTTTCTATTTAGGTTATGACATTTTTGCAGCATTTAGTAAAAGAGATAAAAGAGAAAAAAATAGAAGATGTAGACGGAGTTCTGAAGTTAAGGGATAATTTAGCTAAAACATATAAGCCAAAAAAACTTCCCTCATTAATTCAAGTTCTTTTGAGTTCTAATAAAAGTATAAAATTCATACAAACCAAACCAGTAAGAACAATGTCTGGAGTGGCTCCTATAGCAATAATGACTTATCCAAGAGCATGCGACCATGGCACTTGTACATTCTGTCCAGGCGGTCCAAACTCATATTTTGGGGATGTCCCGAAAAGCTATACTGGAAATGAGCCAGCCTCAATGAGGGCATTAAGAAATAAGTTTGATGCTTATCTACAAGTTTTTAATAGATTAGAACAATATACTCTGTTAAATCAGACTCCTGAAAAGGTTGAATTAATAATAATGGGGGGCACATTTCCAAGCTACCCAGAAGATTATCAAGATTCTTTCATCAAAGATGCATTAAAGGCAATGAATGATTTTAGTTTAATGTTTTTTAATCAAGATGGATTTGACTTTGATTTGTTCAAGAAATTCTTTGAACTTCCTTCTGATATTCATAGCAAAGAGAGAATAGAAAGAATACAGAATAAATTATTGAAATTAAAAGGCTCAACTTCATTGGAAGAGGAGCAATCAAGAAATGAAAATACAAGAATAAGATGTGTAGTTATGAACATAGAGACAAAACCAGACATCTGCAAAGAAAATCACATAAATCAGTTATTAAAATTAGGAACAACTAGGGTGGAATTAGGAATCCAAACATTAAATGACCATATTCTTAAAATAACAAACAGGGGCCATACAATAGATGATTCTATTAAAGCGACTCAATTGTTAAAAGATTCTTTCTTAAAAACATGTTATCATATGATGCAGGGATTACCGGAATCAACAAAAGAAGAAGACATTAATAATTTCAAGGAAATTTTTTCCAATCAAAATTACAAGCCAGATGCTCTTAAAATATATCCATGCATGGTTATGCCTGGAACTCCGTTATATGAACAGTATAAAAAAGGATTATTCAAGCCAATAACAACAGAAGAGGCTGCTGATATAATAATAGAAGGAAAGAAATTTATTCCAAAATATTGCAGGGTAATGAGGGTTCAAAGGGATATTCCAACTAAAGTAACAATAGATGGGGTTGACATAACAAACTTTAGGCAATATATGCATGAGATAATGAAAGATAGGGGAATAAAATGTAAATGCATCAGATGAAGAGAGAAAAAAAATAAACAAATAGACTTCAACAACATAAAAATTCTAAGAGAAGATTACAAAGCTTCTAATGGGGATGAAATATTTATTTCTATTGAGGATATAATAAATGATATTTTATTGGGATTTATAAGATTAAGAATTCCTTATAAGCCTTTTAGAAAAGAAATAACAAGTAAATCAGCCGGAATAAGAGAAATACATGTTTATGGAAAAGCCATTCCATTGGGAGAAGATGGAATAATACAGCATAAAGGTCTAGGAAAAGAATTATTAAATGAGGCTGAAAAAATAGCGAAAGAAGAATTTGATATAAACAAGATGTTAATAATTTCTGGAGTTGGTGTAAAGGAATATTTTTCTAAAATGGAATATAATAAAGACGGCCCATATATGTCAAAGCCCTTATAGAAAACTATTTATTCTAAATGCTTTTTTAGGCTATAATGGTAGAGCTTGGCGGGAATATAAAATTAGAGGGCTTTGATTCTTTGGATTCTGGCTCATTGATAATAGTCAAAAAGATAGTAGGCAACTATACAAAGAAGATTGCCAGTAATAATCTAGATTATAAGAGCTTAAAAATATCCTTGGAGAGTTTAGACAGCTATGAATTAAAAGCTGAATTGGTCATTGGGGATAATATTCATAATTCAGAATCAAAAGATAATAATCTGTTTATGGCTCTAAATAATGTTCTAAATAATCTCAACAACTTATAAAAAGATTTATAAATTAACTTCTAATAATTTATCCATGGTCAAGAGAGTAGGAAGTTTTAGAAGGAAAAGTAGGCATAAGTTAAAGAAGAATAAGGCATTAAGGGGAGTCATAAGAATAAAAGACTACTTCAAGAATTTTAATGAAGGCGATAAAGTCTACCTTAAAGCAGAGCCAAGCATCCAAAAAGGGATGTATTTTCCAAGATTTCACGGAAAAGTCGGCCATGTAATAAAGAAACAGGGCAATTGCTATAAAATACAGATAAAAGACGGCTCAAAATCAAAGACATTAATAGTCCATCCAGTTCATCTGAGGGGGGTATAAAATGCCAGAAATAACAGTAATAAATGAAGTTCCAATCACAATGATGGAGATGAAGAAGAAGTTAGATGGAATAGAAAAAAGAGACAAGGAATTAAACTTCAGGGCAAAAAAAGTCAAGGAGTATTTAGATATTTTTGTCACAAAAGAAAATAAAAAAAATGAGGAATTAAAGAAAAAAATAATTGCTTTAAGCATCTCAAGATTAAGAGAAAGGCACATAACAAAAATATTAGATATAATGCCCAATGATATTGACAGTCTAAAAATATTATTCAGCGGAGACAATATAACAATAAAACAGGAAGACTTAGATAATATACTAAAAGTAATTCAAGAATGATAGCTAAAACAGGAGAAAATGGCAAAAGAAGAATACGCAATCATATTAGATTACCTGCCAAATGGGTATCCCATGGATACAAGGCCGAGTCACAGGAAGACTCCAATAGCCCAAGCTATAGGAAAAGTCTATTTTGTCCTGTTGGAATTAGTGCCTAAAAAAGGGATTTCTTTGCAGCCTAATGAAGAGGTTTATCTCGGAGAGGGCAAACGTGATAAGATACATCATATACTTGGAAGAATAGACTTGGATAAATTAACGCAGACAGCAAGAACTGAAATAGAATTTATACTTGATAAGTTAGTTGATAATTCTGAGAAGAGATTTGTTGACTTCTTTTCTACCTCTGGTCCAATAAATGCCAGAAGGCATTATCTTGAGTTAGTTCCAGGAATAGGAAAAAAGCACATGTGGGAAATATTGGAAGCCAGAAAAGAAAAGCCGTTTGAGAGTTTCGAAGATATAAGGCAAAGAGTCAAATTGCTTCCTGATCCTAAACAAGCAGTAATAAAAAGAATATTAATGGAAATAAACAATGAAGACAAGCATAAAATCTTTACAGGATAAGCTTTATAAATACAAATTAGGATATTCTGAAAATGCCTGAATTTAAGCAATTAATAAGATTCGTAGATGCTGACTTAGATGGCAATAAGCAAGTTTATCATGCTATAAGAAAAGTAAAAGGGATTAGTTATATGTTTGCCAATATTGTCTGCACCATAGCAGATGTAGACAAGAATATTAAGGTTGGGAATTTAGAAGATGAAAAACTCAAATTAATCGAGGATATAATAAGAAATCCTTCAAAATATAAAATTCCTACATGGCTTTATAACAGAAGAAGGGATTTTGACACAGGAGAAGACAGGCATTTACTGTCTTCTGAGATAAAATTAATAAGGGATTTTGACATCAGAAGATTTAAGGAGATAAAAAGCTACAAGGGAATAAGGCATGGAATCGGACAGCCAGTAAGGGGGCAGAGAACAAGAGCTCACTTTAGAAAAGGAAGGGCTGTCGGGGTTAAAAAAGTAAAATCAGCTAAGAAGGGAAAGGTATAAATGGGAAGCATAAAAAAGCAAAGGAAAAAATACAGCACTCCATTGCATCCATGGCAAGCTAATAGAATAGAGGAAGAAAAGAAAATATTCAATGAATATGGATTGAAAAACAAGAAAGAAATCTGGAGAATTGATTCATTATTGAGAAAGTTCAGATCGCAGGCAAAAAAATTAATAGCTTCAAGAACAGAGCAAGCAAGAAAAGAGGAGAAATTATTGATTGAAAAATTATCTAAGCTAGGATTATTAAATAAAGATTCTAGATTAGATGATATTCTTGGATTAAACATAAAGGCATTATTAGAAAGGAGATTGCAGACAATAGTTTATAGAAAAGATTTAGCCAGGACAATGAATCAGTCAAGGCAATTCATAATTCACGGCCATATTCTGGTAGATAATAAAAAAATATCAGTTCCGTCTTATCTAGTCAAAAAAGAAGAAGAGGCTAAATTAAGTTTCATCTCAAACTCTTCTTTATTCAATCCAGAACATCCTGAAAGGATTAGAGAGGAAAAATTAGCAAAGGAGAAAGCAAATGAGCCAACAGCAGCAGTATAGATGGGGAGTAGCGCATATTTACGCTAGCTATAATAATACTATTATTCACATAACAGACCTGTCTGGAGCAGAGACAATCTCAAAGGGCTCTGGCGGGATGATGGTAAAAGCCCATAGATTAGAATCATCTCCAACAGCTGCAATGGGCGCTGCCAAGAGAGCTGCTGAAGGGGCATTGGAAAAAGGAATTTCAGGAGTTCATATCAAGATTAGGGCGCCAGGCGGACATGAAGGCCCAACCCAGCCAGGACCTGGAGCACAGGCAGCTGTAAGATCATTATCAAGGGCAGGATTAAGAATCGGAGTAATAGAAGATGTTACTAAATTACCTCATGGCGGTTGTAGAAAATCACACGCGAGGAGGGGAAGAAGGGTATAAATAATATGACAATTATAAAAAGTTTAGTTGAACATCTTGGTGGTGTTCCACATTTAAGTATTGAGACAAAGGAGGAAGGATTACATTATATTGTAAAAGCTAATGAAGAATTTGATGGTAATATTATAGGTGAGTTTTATCATAGAGATGGAAAAATTCATTTTACATTTCATCCATATATAACTTCAAGTGTAGAAAAAATGTTAAGTATGGGAGAATTAAAAAGAAGAATCTATAAAATTCTTAATGAACATGGTCTTAATCATCGTGATCCTCTTGAGGAATTAGCTAAGCGACATGATTTTAAATATTTATTAGAGATTGGAGCATTAATGGTACTTGAATCATTAGATGAGCAAAGTAATGCCCCCCCTTTACTTGATCGAGAGAATCTTGAAACTTTGGCACAATACCATGTAAGATATAGGGTAAGGAAATAACAAAAATGGACATCAAACTTTTAAACAAGGACAAAGAAAAAGTAAGCTTTATCATAAAAAATACAGATAATGTTTTTGTTAACACATTAAGAAGAAATATTACAAGCAATGTTCCTACAATGGCTATTGATACAGTAAAATTCATAAAAAATAGTTCTGCTTTATATGATGAGATATTAGCCCATAGATTGGGATTAGTTGTATTAAAGACAGACTTAAAATCTTACTCATTGAAGACAGAATCTAAATCAAAAAAATCTTCTACAACAGAATTATTATTAACTTTAGATTGCAAAGGCCCATGTACTGTTTATGCTGAAGACTTAAAATCAAAAGATCCAAAAGTCAAGCCAGTATATCCAAAAACTGTTATAGTGAAATTAGATAAAAACCAAGAATTAAAATTAGAGGCAACAGCAGTTTTAGGAACTGGTAAACAGCATGCTAAGTTTTCTCCTGGATTAATGTGGTATCAGGGGTATCCTAATATAAACATCTCAAAGCCAAATGCATCAGGAGTTACAGAGGCTGTCAAAGTATGCCCGACAAAAGTATTCAGGGCAGAAAATAAGCAGTTAAAGGTCCATGATATGGATAAATGCATTTTGTGCATGGCCTGCGTTGATTTATTGGGAGAGAATGTAATCAGCGTTAAAGGAAGTAATGAGGATTTTATAGTCAATCTTGAATCATGGGGACAGCTTAAACACAATGAGATATTAGAAAAAGCAGTTGAAGTCATGGATGAAAAATTAGATGACTTTACAGATGAGATTAAGAAAATCAAATGATTTTTAAATAAGCTTCTAGTACTTCTGCTGTATGCGGGAGTGCCGGAGCGGTCAAACGGGTACGGCTAAGGACCGTATGGCTTAGTGCCTACGCAGGTTCGAGTCCTGTCTCCCGCAATAAAAAAATGGAAAGGCAAAAAACAAATCCGCAGTTAATAAGTTTAATACAGGAATTAAAAGTTTTATCTAATAAGGAGAATGTCAAATTATGGAAAAGGATAGCTAGAGATTTAGAAAAATCAACCAGAAGATATCCTTCTGTTAATTTATGGAAGCTAGATAAGAATACAAAAGAAAATGAAACAGCCTTGGTTCCAGGAAAGGTTTTATCTTCTGGAGATCTAAACAAAAAAATTACAATTGCAGCGTTAAATTTTTCAAAGCTAGCAAGAGATAAAATCAATAAAAAAGGAAAAGCAATAACAATCAAAGAATTAATAAAAGAAAATCCAAAAGGATCCAAAGTCAGGATTATAGGGGGATAAAATGCCAAGTTTAGTTGATAGATTAAGAGAGGTTGTAAAAGAGAAAAAAAAGCATTATAGCGATATGTTGTTTAGAGATGCAATATCTTATTCAAAAACATTGGAAGTTGATGGAGAATTAAGCTATCATTATCATAATATAATGTATCAATTATGTGATGCTCTTGGAAGATATATATTAAGAGATAATAGAATACCGGTAAAGTTAGCTGAAGGTAAAATATTATGATAATAAATGCAGAAAACTTAATCTTGGGAAGGATGTCCACAGTAATAGCTAAAAAAGCATTATTGGGAGAATCTATAGATGTAGTAAATGCAGAAAAAGCTGTAATAGTCGGCAATAAAGTCAATATCCTCGAAAATTACCTTAATAAAATAAGAAGGGGAGATACAATGTATGGCCCTTATTTTCCAAGGACTCCAGACAGACTTGTAAGGAGAGCAATAAGGGGAATGCTGCCCCATAAGCAGGAAAAAGGAAAATCAGCATTTAAAAGAATTAGATGCTATATCGGGGTTCCAGAAGATTTAAAAGACAAGAAATTAGAAACAATAGATAATGCTAAATTATCCAAACGCCATATAAACTATATGACTGTAAAGGAATTGTCAAAATATATGGGGGCAAAAAATTATGGCAGCTAAGGTTGTTCATGCATCTGGAAGGAGAAAAACAGCAGTAGCAAGAGCGACTTTAAAATCTGGAAAAGGAGTTATAAGAATAAACAGTGTATTATTAAATATTTATAAGCCTGAATTAGCAAGGTATAAAATTATGGAGCCGTTGCAGTTAGCAGGAGAGATGTCAAATAAGATTAATATTAATGTAAATGTCAATGGCGGGGGATGGCAGGCCCAGGGCGAAGCTGCCAGATTAGCTATAGCAAAAGGATTAGTTGAATTTTCAGGAAGCAAAGAATTAAGAAAGACTTTTTTGGATTATGACAGGCATTTGCTGGTTGCAGATATAAGGCAGGCAGAACCTTCCAAACCAAATGATTCTAAGCCAAGGGCAAAGAGACAGAAGTCATATCGTTAAAAATGATAATACCAATAAGATGCATGAGCTGCGGAAAGCCGATAGCGCATTTGTATGAGGAATTTATAGAGAGATCCAAATCAGAACCCAAGAAAAAAGTTCTTGATGATTTAGGATTAGACAGATATTGCTGCAGAGCTGTATTCATGGGGCATGTTGAATTAATTGATACAATAATGCAGTTCAAAAAAAGCTAAATATTTTTATATTTCTTATTCTGATTCTTTTTATGGATAATATAATGAGGGATGATAACTGGCTTAATGATAAGATGAGCAAAGTATGGTATTCTTTATTTCCAGAAGTTGAAAAGAAAAATAACGTCATAATAAGATTCAAAGGAAAATGGAAGAATAAATTCGGCCATATAAAACTATTAAAAAACAAGGACACAGAAATAGCAGTAAATTCCTTATTTAAGGATTTGAGAATTCCGTCTTATATAATAAATCTTACAATTGCCCATGAATTAGTCCATTATGCGCATGGGTTTAACAGTCCTCATAAAAAATTATACAAACATCCCCATAAAGGCGGAGTAGTAAACAAAGAATTAAGAAGAAGAGGATATTATGGATTACTGAAATTAGAAAGAAAATGGATTAAAGAAGAATGGTCTAAATTATATGAAGAAATAAAAAAAGACTAATAATATGTCGCACGGTAATATTTTGTTTCTTGACCTATAATATTTGCTAAAGAAATAGGAAATTCCTTTAATTCATCATCAGTTGGTTTGTGGATAAGCTTTAGTTCATATACTGTTAACTCTTTTCCTTTGCCATCCTCTTTTATAGCTACATTTTTGGCTTCATAAACCCCAACTACATCACTATAAATAGGACTTTTAAGATCTAAAATTATTTTATCTCCTAATTTAAGTAAAGGAAATTTTTCCAGAAAAATATACTGACTTTGCTCAAGAGAAATCTTTCCATTCCCGTTTGCTGTAATATGATTTAATCTTCCATTCTCTTCAACAAACCTTATCCCAGAACGATCAATATCTTTTGCTATATCATCTAAAGTACTAACTTTATTATATGATCCTTTTGTCACTTTATTCGACGTAGATTCGGCTTATATATAAGTTTTGTTATACTAAAAAATAAATATTAAGAACTGCTTATTTCAACATAATTTGATTTTGTTGTCAATTTTGTTTTCTCGTTATTTTTGAGGCATAAAGGATTTTTTCCAGCTGGTTTTAAGTTTTCTATGTTGTATATTGTGACTCTGTAAGCGTTTATTGGAGCAAAAAAAACATTCTTGTCATTATTCTCAAGTATGAAATCAAATCCAGGATATTTATTCAATATTTCATTATTGCTTAATTGTCCTTCCCCTTTAACGCATAAGAAATCTATTTTGCCTGGAAGTTTTATAGTTATTAATTTACTAGATCCTTCATCTAAATAATAATACGATTCAACATCTTTTCTTAATGTATTTACAAAACTAGTTAGTTCAACAGATTCGCCAACCTCGTTTAATTTTAAAACATAATACATGCCCCATATTAATATCGTTGCTCCAACAATTAATGCAAAGACAAATACAAATGGTTCAGATAAAAGCTGGCCTCTTCTTTTCATTTAATTATAAAATGCTTTTGTTTAATTAATGTTTCGCTTAATTGCTATTTTTGTATATTTCTTGCAGTTCATACAATAATAAATAATTTTTTTGTCTCTTGTCCTAACTCTGCAGTTAAATCCCGGCTTTAAGTAGGAATAGCAGTGCTTGCAGAATTTTCTTTTTAGCTCTTTTGGAATTCCTATTCTTGCTTTCATTGCTATTTTTCTGGCTAATATCACATATCTGTCTGCTAATTTAGGGTCTTTATTGAAAATTTCATTAGCTTGGTTGAAAAGAATATTTATCCTTTCCTTTGCTAATAATTTATACTTATTATTTGATATCATATGAAAAGTTTTTAAGATTTCTTATCTTATTAAGTTTATGAAAATAGTTATGGCATTTGGAAGTTTCGATTTGCTGCATAAAGGGCATTTATATTATCTAAATGAATCAAAGAAATATGGAGATAAATTAATTGTAGTTGTGGCTAGAGATGTTAATATAATAAATTTCAAGGGAAAATCTCCTTTATATAATGAGCAAGAAAGGGTTAAACAAGTAAGAAAATTATCTGTTGCAGACAAAGTTATATTGGGGAATAAAGGAAATATTTTTGACATATTGACTAAAATTAAGCCAGATGTAATATGTTTGGGATATGATCAAAAACCCATTGATAAAGAGATGAGAAAAGAACTAAAGATAAGGAATATTAATGCAGAGATTATAAGAATTAATCCATATAATCCTAAAATATATAAATCTTCTAAATTAAAAAGTAAATGATGAACAGCATCTCAAAGTTCCCGCTACAAAGCAGTACAAGATGAGACGTTAACCCGTTTCACTGCCAAGTTCGGAATGGGATTGGGTGGTTCCAGGCTACTATGGCCGTTCATCAATTAAAGCTTTTAAGAAAATAACAGTTTATAAAGCTAACTCTTGTTTTTATTATTCTGGAACAATATCTCTTAATGATATTTTGTAATGTTGTAATGTACCAAAATATAGTCCTAGTAATTGATTTTTATTTTTTTTATGTAATCCAGTTGGCTTTTTTATATTATTCCACCCATAAAAATCATTTAACCATCTTCTCATCATTTCAGCAGTCGCTGTCGGAGATTCTGTCATTCTTGGTATTTTTAATTTTAATTTTCTTTCGATAGTTCCATCTTTTAATTCTAATGGTAATGTTCCTAATTTTATCATTTTTTCAACTATATATCTATCAAGAAGTTCTTTTTCTGGCGAATTCTCGGGGTAATCCAGTTCGCCCAAATCTTCTGCTATCTCTCCAAAGGCAATATAAGCCCTTTCTTCAATAGCCCTTCTTTTCAGAGTTTGTTTCTGTTCATAAGTCATATTCTCTAAATCTAATGCCATATTATTACAAAGAAATAATAGTTTATAAACCTTGCTATTTTGACTACTAATAAATAGTATTAATTTAGCATCTTCAATTCTTTTGTTATCTTATTTATCTTATCTTCTTTATCTGGACCTATTCCCAAACATGTTAACATTGGTTTTTTGAAGAATGTTCTTCCAGCATCCCTTATCAAAACAGTAGTTAATTTTTCCTTTTTAGCTAACTTCTCAAATTTCAATAATTCTTTCTCATCTTCAACAGCTAAAACAACTTTTTTCCCAGCTGATTTATTCAGCCATTCGCTTACTTTTTTCCTATCAGACTTCAAAACAGCTTGAACAGCAGCATGCGCACATTGTGAAGCTGCCTTTCCTGTTTGCATTTTTAGATCTTTTCTCAATAATATGACTAATTTCACAATATTATTTATTAATAATGTTTATAAATAGTTTATGTTTTTTTAAGTTTAAGGGGCTATGGTGTAGCTTGGTCTATCATCACTGGCTTGGGACCAGTAGACCCAGGTTCAAATCCTGGTAGCCCCATTTCAAAATGAAATACACACAATTAATCTTAAGAATTGGGCTTGGCGTAGTATTCTTTTGGTTTGGAATTGACAAGTTTATTAATACAGAATTCTGGATTGGCTTTGTTCCAGATTCTATAAAAAATATATTGCCTATAAACTTAATTTTGTTCATGTATTTACAGGGGATTATAGAATCTTTGATAGGAATATTAATTTTAATTGGCTTTTATACAAAGATAGCCTCATTTTTTGCAGCATTAATCTTAATTGGAATAATTTTCTTTTTAGGAATAAGCGATATAACAATAAGGGATTTCGGATTATTGAGCATAGCAGTATCATTAATATTTGCTGGCGCAGGCAATTTAAGCTTGGATAATAGAAGAAAATCAAAGTAGAAAGATTTTTAAAATACCCTAAAATTAGATTGGAATGAACTAAGGGTGATAGGAGTTAAAATGCCAACTATATCTGAATTAAAGAAAAATGTACTAATTAAAGCTGAAGAATTGGATTTATCCAGATTTATAATATTAGATGGAAGGATTGGTTGTTATCCAGACATTTACTTAGCTAAAGAAAGAACTAGGTTTGGTTTGAAGTGGTATGATTCACATAAAGTATTGCACGAAACAGATAGTAATTTATCTATGGAATCGCCAATAATGTTAATAGATTTGATTTCAGATTTAAGGTCTGGAAAAAAATTATATAATGGAAATGGAACTAAAATGGGTTCAAAAGAATCAGAACAAATTTTAGATGAAATTGTCGGAGTAAGAAAACCCCTTAGAGGAGAATGGCTAAATGCCAGTTTTGAGATAGTTAAAGGTCATGGATTATATCTAAAGTCAAACTATAGATTCATTGATGGGAAATTAGTTCCAGAACATAATGAACCATTAGAACAATGTATAATGGAAGACTGTAGAGTGAATCTATTAAGTGCTAATCGGCAAGGATTTCCAATGAGAAAAGATAGCGATGGAGTATCTTATTTTTATCCAAGACATGGAGCAGTCGCCATGTTCGATGCTTATTCCGATGGGACTATCCTCTATTGCGATGGAGACACTCAGTTCTCGGGTCCTGCACTCAGGGTACGTGTCGCAAAAAATAAGGAGTAAATTAAAAAAATGAAAACAAAGAAAGTAGGTTCAGCTGGCAGATTTGGAGCCAGATACGGAACAAAAATAAGGCAACGAGTAATTGATATTGAAGTAAAGCAAAGGCAATGGCAGAAATGCCCTTATTGCTTGAAATCAAGAGTCAGGAGATTAGCAATTGGGATATGGAAATGCAAATCCTGCAGCTCAAAATTCACTGGAAGAGCTTATGAGGTAAGCCAATGAAATCTTACAAATGCCTGCATTGCGAGAATGTTGTAAAATCAGAATACATCAGAAAAAAAATAAGATGCCCTTATTGCGGCAGCAAGATATTATATAAAGTAAGAAGCACAGCAACAGAAGTAAAAGCAGTATAAAATGAAAATATCAAAAGAGACAGAGCAGAGCATAGCGCAATTGCAGTTATTAGAGCAGAACTTACAAAATTTCTTTATGCAAAAGCAGACATTTCAGTCTCAGTTATTAGAGATAGAAAATGCTGTAAAAGAATTAGACTTGACTAATGAAGACTCTTATAAAATAATCGGAAACATAATGATAAAGGAGAAGAAAGACAAGTTAATAAAAGAGATAAAATCAAAAAAAGAAATTATAGAATTAAGGTTAAAATCAATAGAAAAGCAGGAGTTAAAAATAAAAGAGAAAGCTGAGGAGTTACAGAAGAAAGTAGTTAAAGAACTGGAAAAATAGGGGTTAATATGGACAACATAAAAGAGATTTTAGATTTGCTTCTTCAATTAGAGCAGGATATTACAATTCCAAGGAACATAAGAACCAAGCTAAAAACAACATTGGAGTTATTGGACGAGAATACAGATATTGCAATTAGAGTAGATAAGTCATTGCAGGAATTAGATGAAATAGTGGAAGATCCAAATGTTCCAAGCTATGCAAGGACTCAAATATGGAATGTTATGAGTCTATTAGAGAGTAGAAAATAAATGTGATTATATAGAAATATTTATATATACAATTTTATATAATCATTTGGGAGGAACAGCAGTATGAGGAAAGCATTATCAAAATTTAAAGAGATAACAGACAAATTTATGGGAAATGCCTCTTATTCTGATGAAGAGTTTGGAGAAGATTATTTAAATATAGATACAGAAAAAGATATTGGACAAAAATCAAAGATTATAATAAAGCCCTTCACAATTGAGCAGTTTGAGGATATAAAGCCTGCATTGGATGAATTAAGGGAAGGATATACAATTGCATTAATAAATATAAAATTGCTGAAAGACAAGGATATAGTTGAGCTTAAAAGAGCTATTAACAAAATAAAAAAGACATGCGATGCTATTGAAGGGGATATAGCTGGATTTGGCGAAGACTGGATTGTTGTTACTCCGAGCTTTGCAAGAGTATACAGAGATAAACAAGTGGAAGAAGTCAAGGAATAATAATAACAATATTTTTATAATTTCTAATTCTAATAATTATTAAATGAAAACTATCATTAAATTAGATGATTATGTAAGATATACTAGCTTGGGGATGTAAGGGTAGAAGAATTAAGGGGGAAAAAATAGGTTTTGTTTTCCAGACATTCAATCTTATTCTCGCTATTGATAGGAATATTTTCAGGATTATGGCCAGCTATCCAGGCATCAAAACAGAAGCCAGTTGACTCCCTAAGATATGAATAAAAAAAATAAAAGAAAAATAAATCAAGAAAAATTATTTCCTAGCTTTCTTTCTTCTTTTAGCTGCCACCTTTTTCACCTCTTTTCTGAATATTATTTAATATACAAGTCAAGCTAGTTTAAAAAGATTTTTATTTTTTTAGTTTTACAACTTCATTTTTGTTGAGTATGGAGTTAGGAATATAAACAATATCATTTTTCTTTGTCTTGATTCTTGTCTCGATTAAGTCAACATGAATTACCTTTCCCTCTATATCTTTGACCCTTATTACATCTCCTGGTTTGACTTTGTCTTTCTGATATATCATAAAACCAGCCACGACATTAGGAATAAAATCCTTGAATGCAAGTATAATGAATCCAACAAGTATAACTAATATTGTTATTAATAGGGCATATAATACTTTTGTGGTTAATCCTAGCTGGTTGAGGGCAATTATTATTGCTATAAAATATATTATATACTTGATTACCGAGCTTAAGAATTCTTCAACCTGTATTTTTACCCCGGCCTGCTCCTTTAATATCTTATTTGTCTCGAGCTCATTTAATATTTTTTTTGTCAGATTGCTTGATAGTCTTGCTATTATAAATCCAATTAATAGGATTATTACCGAAGCAATCAGCCTGATTATGATATTTTCCGTATTTAAGCTGAATAAACTTAAGTTTGCCATGCTATAAATATCAGAGTTATATTTAAAAACATTATTATGAATATAAAATTGATATGATATAATAAACCAAAATGGCAACCAATCCAGGATATGAATACATAAATGCGTTGAAAAAATACCATGAAGCCAGAACAACAAACGAGAAGCTGAAGGCTCTGCACGAGATGCTTAAGACCGCTCCAAAGCACAAAGGATCAGAAAATTTACTGGCTGACATAAAATCCAAGATAGCCAAATATAAAAGGACAATAGAAAAGGAAGCCTCGCAGAAGAAAGGGGCATCAAAATTCTCCCTAAAAAAAGAAGGGGCTGCAACAATATGCTTGGTGGGAACAACCAATTCTGGAAAATCAACATTATTGAAAAAATTGACAAATGCAAATCCGGAAATAGCCCAGTATCCGTTTACGACAAAAAAGCCGGAAGTAGGAACACTTGATTATAATGGAATTAAACTGCAAATAATAGAGATTCCATCAATAGTAAAAAATTTCAGAGAGACAAAAAATGGACCAGCCTTTCTTAGTATCATAAGACTGTCTGATTTAATAGTTTTAATGTTCAACAACATTAAAGAAAAGAAAATAATTGAAGAGGAGTTATATGATATTGATGTACAAAGAATAATATTCAAGAACCAGCAAAATATAAGCGATGAAATATGGAGCAAACTTGGATTGATAAAAGTTTATACAAAACAGCCTGGAAAAAACAAAGAATATCCCCCACTGGCATTGAAGAAAGATTCTACAGTAAGGGAATTAGCAGAGCATGTCCATAAGGATTTCATAAAAAAATTTAAGTTCGCAAGAATCTGGGGAAGTTCTGTTAAATTCAATTCTCAAAGAGTGGGTATGGATCATATTCTGGAAGATAATGATATTGTAGAATTACATGCTAAATAAGATTAAAGCAAATTTTTATATCTTCTTCAAATCCTCTATCATGGAAAACAGCGCAATTCAATCCTTTTTCCAATCCTATTGTTAAATATTTAAACTCTTTTGTCAAGCCGCCCCTGCATGATGGTTTTCCGCAACCAGGCATATAAGTTCCTGATTTATATATTTCCTCCTGAAAAATTCCAGACCCCTCATTAGGGTACCAGTAGAATTTTACCAGAGCGTCACTTCCAAATGGAAATCCAGTCTCAACCTTAAAATATACACGACTGCCAAACTTTAAATCCAAAATCCCTTCATCTATATAATTTTCCCCGTCATTGGATATCCATACCTTTGTCAGCTCTCTTGTTTCATAGCCTCTTGTTTTCTTGCTGACAAAATTCCCAGTATAGCTAAAACTCAGAAAGCCTATTGCCAATAATAATATTACTGCAATGGCCAATATCTTTATGTCCTTATCCATAAACTATAAATCATTTACTAATATTTAAAGATTACTTAAAAACCTCTCCAGCCTCCATGCTCCAGAATAATAAGTCCAGCTCATCCATCTGAATGTTTATCTTATTTGAGAACCCCCTAAACTTTTCCTCTATCTCAAAATATTTTTTCTTCGTCAATGATTTTGGAACTTCTTCTATCACGTTGAATTTTTTCAGATTCTTTAGTATGTGCCTGTCTAATATTGCCAGATTTCTATATCCAATATTTCTTAGGAAATGAGAAGATTCCTTATATCCATAACCTTTTATATTATTGACTAAAAACTCCCTTAGTTCTTCTGAATCTTTAGTTTCTTTTATCTTTTTCATGATTAAATCATATTTTTCCTTTGCTTCCATTAGATATTTGGATTTATTGTTGCTGAATCTTATGTTCTTTAAAAGTTTTACAGGATTAAGATTGTATGAATTCCTGAAATCAACTCTTTTTAATTCCTGGATGCATTTGTCTGCAGCTTTCGCGCTTGTCTGCGGAGTTAATAGACAGAAGCACATTTCATAGAATATTTCTTCTTCCTTAATGTTCTTAAAATCATCCAATCTGGATTTTATAATCTCTTTTTTTCTGCTGTATTCTTCCAATAGTTCTCTCATTTTAGAATTATACCCATATAATTTAATATAAATCCCTTGAAACAAT
>JACPNG010000001.1 GCA_016185605.1 Candidatus Woesearchaeota archaeon | reverse complement strand
GGGGGGATGGCTTAAAATACTCAGCAGAAAAGGGATTTCAGGAGGCGTTTAGCAGATTTTTAAGTTATATAACTCAATCTCCATTCTACTTGAAAACCGCTTTGTTTATTTTATTTATAATTGGTTTAATCTCATTTTATAAATTAATAATTGGATTTGATTTAGTTGTAAAAAGAAAGGAAAAATCATTAAATCCATATTTATTCTTATTATTATGGATATTGATTCCTTTATTGTATTTTAGCTTTCTTTTCCATGTATTTGACCCAAGATATTTACTGTCAATATTTCCTGCAATATTTATCATAGCTGGGGTTGGAGCTATGATTATATATGACTTCATTAAAGATTATGATAAAAGACTGGCATTAACAATTATATTATTTATATTGTTGTTTGCAGGATATCAGCAGGGTGTTTTTGCTCAACAAGTAATAGAAAGCAGGGCTAACAGCTTTGTACAATTTAGATATGCAGGGGAATGGATGAAGTTAAGGACAAATCCAAATGATATAATATTTAATACAGGGGTTCCCCAGAATACATATTATACAGAAAGGGAAACTTTTGGTCATGGATCAGAAGAAAATTTTAATAAAATACTAAAAGAGGGAAGAATAAAATATTTTGTGGTTTCCAGATTGGAGATTCCGCCTGAATGGGTATTTTCCTATCCCCAGAGAAATCCAGACAAACTAAGAATAGTTTATGCCTGTGATAATTCTGTCTGCAGTGATAATCTAGCTGAAATAGATAGAAATTCCATAACTTTAATAGTATATGAGATTATAGCTTTTTAACTATATTAAGAAATGTCTTTGCGGTTTTGTCCCAGTCAAAATTTTTGGACCATTTAACTGCTTCTCTGCTCATTTTATCTCTTGTTTTTTTATCTTCTATTAAATCAATTGTTTTTTCCAGCATCTCATCTTCATCCTTAACTAAATATCCTGTTTTATTATTTATTATTGCATTTCTTAACCCAGGCACATCAAAGGATATGGCGGGAACACCGCATGCATTTGCCTCTAAAACAACAATCCCCCAGCCCTCTTTATAAGAGGGGGTGATAAAAATCCAGGACTTTTGGAGTAATTCTAATTTCTTTTTCTCAGAAACAAAACCAAAGAATTTGATATTATCTTCTAAATGAAGCTCTTTTGTTAGTTTCTTTAAATTATTTTCAGCTTCTCCTTTTCCGACTATGTAAAGCTGTGCATTCTTATATTTTTTTGCAACTAATCTCATTAATCTAACTAAAATCTCAACTCTTTTGTAATTCATTAATCTTCCGTGATGAATTATTATTGGATTATATTTACTTTTCACTTTTAATTTTGGCTTTAAATTCCTGTCAATTCCCATTGAGATCATATCAATATTCCTAAATCCCATCTTAGAAAGCTCCTCTCTGGATGATTCTGATATTGCCAATACTTTTTCATTTCTATATAACAAAGGCATTAAATAAGATTCAATAAACATGGCAATTAATGCAACAGGGAAGAATATCTCTTTAAGATAAATATCTCCAACAATATGGTATATTATTGTTACCCTTGGTTTTCTGGAATATAACATTGACATCCATGGAGCTCCAGATATATTTTCAAATATTAGGTCATATTTTTCTTTTCTTAATTTAAATATATAAAAAATAAAAGCCCACAGGTAAACAGTAATTATATTTCCATATCTTATTACATTAATTCCATCTATTTTATCATGTCTCTTTGCTCCATTATAATAACCGCAGAATAATGTTACTTTGTGCTTTTGCTTTACTAGTCTTTTAAGTATTTCATGCACATTTAATTCTGCCCCTCCAGCCCTTGGATGGGTAATATCCCTCCAGTTTAAAGCCAGTATATTCATTTTATATAACTCCCATTAATAAGATAACCTTGCACTGTGTCAAATTTCATATTGTTTCTTTTGCACCATACAATATAATTATCTAATTTTTTTATTAAAGAACTTCCAGAATTTAATTTATATATAAATGATATGTTATACTTTGATAACTCTTCAAATTCCCATGGATGAAAAACCAAATGGACAAAATCCTGGTCTAATAAGCATATTTTTGTTATTAGTTTTGAGTAAATTAATCCAAAATTCTTGAATGCAAACCAGAATAAAGGCAGTCTTAATAGAGGGGAGACAGACATTGGTATTACAGCAATATTGTCTTTTATTGTTATTTTTCTTGTATGCGACAAATAATTGTATCTTCCAGGAACAAAAGTAGGATTGACAGAGCTGTCATACTTAAAATCCAGTTTTTTCAGTATTCTTAAGTCGATTTTGCTGAATCTTGGAGACCTATATCCCATTATCTTTTTGTTTATTATTTTTTTTAATATGTTATTTGTTTTTAACAATGAATTATAAACCTCTTTCTCATTCATTTTATTATAATTTGAACTATGAGAATATCCATGGGATGCTATTTCATGTTTTTTTGATAGTTTTTTTATTAATAACTTATTATGTTCTGCAAAAATTCCTGTGACGAAAAAAGTTGCTTTTATATCATGCTTATCTAATAATTTAATGATTTTATTCAGGCCATTTGTGCTTACTTCTATAGTGGATTTTCCATTTAATGCATCAAACTCCTCAGTATCGAATGTCAGAAGTATATTTTTTTGCATTTATACCACCATAACTTGATTAAGCTATTAAACATATACACTGCATAAATTGTTTTGAAGGTGCTTCCTTCCCTGTGAATTGTAGGAACATATGATTCTTGGATGGAATATCCCTTTTCTTTTAATTTCCATAGCAATTCAACATCAAACGCAAAATTTTTGCATATAAAATCCATATCAATGTTTGCTAATGCACTGCTTCTAAAGAACTTTGCTCCAGCCTGGGTGTCTTTATATTTTAACCCTAGCAAAAATCTAACCAATGTATTCCATCCTCTGCTTAATAATTTTCTTAAGAAAGGCTCGTTTACAGTAAAGAAATTCTTGTCCTTCCATTTTGAGGCAATAACAGCATCATAATTTTTAAGCTCGCTTATAATATTCTTTATATAAACTAAATTAAAAGCGTCATCTGCATCAATATAGCCAATATACTTATTTTTAGCTATCTTAAGTCCTTCTAATATAGCTCCTCCTTTTCCAAGCTTTTCAGGAAAATCCAAATATTTTAGATTTTTATGGCTCTTTTTCCATTCATTTAATATCTCTATTGTCCTGTCAGAACTTCCATTTGAGACAACCAATATATCCACTTTATTTCCAAATACCTTATCAAGAGACTGTAAACTACTTTTGATTCTTTTCTCTTCATTATAAGCTGGAATTACGAGTGTTAGATCTGACATCTTTTGAAAACCATACTATCAATAAGGATAATCCAAACAAGGCTGATAATAAATACAATAATATCATTATAACATTTAATATTGTATCATGGAACAGCCATATTAATGAAATTTCCAATAAATTAAACAATACCAATAAGTAGATAAATCTTATTTTTCCTATAGCCAGATTATACAAGGATATTGTATATATTAATGTAAACAATAATATTGCCAGTGAATAAAGCCATATAAGATTTGATATTTCCAAGTAACTTTGACCATAAGATATTCTTAAGATAAAATCCGAAAATAAATAGTATATTATTATAACTGGTACTGATAACATTAAGATAAAGAACAATGATTTATATAAAATATTCTTGGAATGCTCATTTTTATAGTAAAGCTCAGATGCTTTTGCAAACATTACTTGGCATATTGAGAAATTCCCGAAGAATATTGCCTTGCCTATTAATGCCATGGCAGCATATAATCCGGCTTTAACAGGATCCAAAAAATGCTTGACTAATATTATATCAACTGTATATAAAGAAGTCAGCATCAATAAAGTAAATCCGACAGGAAATGAATAAGAATATATTATATCAGTATTGAACTTTTCTTTTTTGATGAATAAAAGCTTTTTTAATGGAACAAGCGATAATATCAATGCAAGCATAACAGATAATACTATTGCCAAAACTCCTGCATTAACTTTAAATCCCAAATATACTAATATAAAAGCAATTAATAACTTTAAAATCGCCTCTATTAAATAATTTAAGCCATAACTGGAAAATTTCTGCAGCCCTTGTAATATTCCCCTTGTAGCAGGAATAACTCCCGCAAACAAGATAAAAAATGCAATTATTATCAATGGCAGTTTTTCAATATGCAGGAAATCAGCTAAGAATGGACTAACTATGATTAATGCTATAACAATCAATGAGTTTAATATAAATAATTTTCTTAATGATCTAACTAAAAGATAAGCTATTTTATTATATTCATTCTTGACTTTTAGATCAGAGACAAATTTTGCTATGCTTGTTTGTATTGCCAATACAAAAACATTAAACAAATATACTAATGCCAATAATGTTCCCAGTATTCCATAATCGCTTGGCCCCAATACCCTTCCCATGTAAAACTGGAATAAAAATCCAATTAGATTTGCCATGTTAAATGCTATAAAAATAAGGAAGTTGTCTTTAATCAATATAGAATTGTTATTAAACATCTTAACTATTTTATTTATCATATTATCCAGATTAAACTTGAAAAGATTAGTTGAATTAGCATCATGAAATAAACAATTTGCTTTTCTGTATATTTTCCATTTATTGTAAATATGTGGGGAATTGAATATATCTTGTCATGAAGGGAATGTATTTTCCCATCTTTATAATATCCATAAGTCTGTGCATTAAATCTTAATCTGGCTTTTAGCATAAATTCAATAAAAAATGGAATTGAAACTATCAATGCTGCTTTTTCTATATTTCCAACAATTGCTATAACAGCCAATATAGCTCCCAATAAATATGTCAATGAATCTCCAGGAAGTATCTTGGCAGGATATTTGTTATAGAAGTAAAATGCAGCTAATGAAGCCACTGAAAGCAATGCTATTAAAGCAGCTATATAACTTTGGTTGACATACGCAAATAACCCCAGCATTCCTATATATATTAAGCCCATTCCAGTTTCCAGCCCATTAAATCCAGCCAGCATATTTACCATATTTGTGGCTCCTACAAATCCTATTGGCACTAAAACCAAGGGATATAATAATCCAAGATTAATCTCCCCGAAAAATGGCAGCCCTATTATTGTATCTCCTGCATTAATAACAACTAAAGGAATAGCAGCAATAAAAGTCAGCAAAGGCTTCTGCCACTGCCTCAATCCAGGAAATCCATAATCTGATTTTCTTAACAAGTCATCTAAAAATCCAAGAAATGTAATTACTAATATGGATGTTATTGCTGCAAAGAACAAAACAAGAGAATTTCCATTTAAGATTATTCCATTATCCTGGGGAAAAAATGTTCTTAAAAATATAAACAGCATTAATCCAGAAAATAATCCAATCATAATTGGGATTCCTCCAGATATTGGCAATGTCGGCTTGTCTTTTTTATTTTGGTCTGTATCAACCAAATTTATTCTATTGAGAAATCTCATTGTCCATGGTGTTATATAAAAGACTATTAAGAAGGTAAATAAAGCTGAAATTAAAGGCACCCAGAATATATTAGCCATAGCAGTCACAGCTATGGAGCATATAAAAACCTTTCGAAAGGATTTTAAATAAGCTTATATAAGAAAATAGTTATGAGGGTGTTGTTGGTGAGTCCTTCTTCTTCAACTGTGTATGGTCAAAATATTAGTCCAATCTATCCCCCTTTGGGATTATTGTACATAGCAGCTGTATTAGAAAAAGAGCATGACATTAAAGTTGTGGATTATGACGCTGATAATATGAACGATCAGAAATTAAAACAGATTTTCAAGACATTTAATCCAGAATTAGTTGGACTAACAGCTTCCACAGCCAATATTAACAGCGCCAAACAGATTGCCTCATTAGCCAAGCAGGAAGGAATTAAAACTTTGCTTGGGGGATTGCATTCTACAATGATGCCTGAAGAATGCATGAATTATGGATGCTTTGATTTCATTGTTAAAGGAGAAGGAGAAATAACAATCCCATTAGTAGTTGATAATCTAGATAATAAAGATTTTAATATTGATGGAATGTGGTATAAGAAGAATGGAGAGATAATAAGAAATAAAGACAGGCCATATATACAAGATCTAGATTCATTGCCATTTCCTTCTAGACACTTGTTAAAAAACCCAACAGCATATAAGCCGCCAGATGCAATGAGAGAGCCAGTAACTCCAATGATGACTAGTCGTGGGTGTCCTTCTAGATGCACATATTGCTGCACTAAGCATATTCTTGGTCAGGAATTTAGATTCAGGAGCCCAAAAAATATTGTTGATGAGATTGAACATGTTGTAAGGGAATTTGGAATTCAGGAAATCCATCTAATGGATGATGTGTTTACATATAATAAAGAAAGAGTATTTCAATTTAGAGACGAGGTAAAAAGAAGAGATATAGATGTTAATTTTGTCCTGGCAAATGGATTAAGGGCAGATCAAGTTGATAAAGAGAGATTAGAGGCATTAAAGGATTTAGGAGTAATAAGCATTGGCTGTGGAGTAGAATCTGGAAATCAGCAGATTCTTAATAATATAAGAAAAGATATTAGATTAGATAGGGTAAGAGAATCATATAAAATGGCCAAGGAACTTGGATTCCAGACCTGGGGCTTCTTTATTCTGGGATTGCCTGGAGAAAATGAATCCACAATAAAAGATACAATAAACTTTGCCAAGGAATTAGATGTTGATTTTGCGAAATTTTTAATACTAAAACCCTATCCAAACAGCCATGTCTGGGATCAACTGCAGGAAGAGAATTTAATAGATAATATAGATTATGATAATTATGGAGTTTACACTGCTCCAGTCCATCATTTAAAAGATTTAAGTGCAGATGACATATTAAAATGGCAGAGAACAGCCTATAGAAAATTCTATTTAAGGCCTAGAAAAATAATGCAGCATATAATGAGAATAAGGACTATGACGCAGTTAAAATATAATTTATTAGCTGCTAAATTTATACTGGGAATGATGTAACTATTTCTTATTCAATATTAAAACATAGTCCCTAAAAGGCCCTGTTTTATAATAATATAACTTAGTTATTCTAAAATATTTATCAAAAAGATTTTTTAGCTTATCAACATTCCTGAAATATTCTCCCCGGTCATTCATCAAGATAAATCTTCCCAATGGATTTTTCTGTAATCCAACTTCTATATGGTCTATAATCAATAACTTGCCATTCTTATTAAGCAATTTTGATATCTCATTAAATATAATCATTAATTCCTTGTCAGAAATATGATGTAATGTCATGGTAGAAAATACCTGATCAAATTTTTTCTCTTTAATATCTGAAATATTTTCTATAACCTGGAATTTTCTGTTGAATTTATTCCTGGCAAATTCAATATTATCCTTATCAATATCTACCCCTAAATAATCATTAAACAAATAAGAATATTGCCCTATGCCACATCCAAAATCCAATGTTTTCTTGTCTTTATCAAATTCTTTTCTTAGTATCTTCTTTTCCTCTTTAAAATTATTATGAATAAAATTCCTGAAATGATAGAATACAGAAGTCCTTTTGAAGATAAAATCTATTAATCTACTAACCATTATAATTACCAGTAAAATGATTTATTAGATTTATAATAATCATAAGTCTTGTTAATCCCGTCTTTTAACAAGATTTTAGGCTCCCAGTCAATTGCATTCTTGATTTTTGATATGTCTGAAATATAATCTCCTGTCTCTACATTCTTCCATTCTTTGGGCCATGGAACATTAACAATTTCTCCCTTGCCGACTGTATCTACTATTGTATTAACCATATCTATAAATCTTGTTCCTATCCCGCTGCCAAGATTAAAGACCTCTCCAAAAGCATTTTTATTGATAGCAGATTGGATAAATGCATCTGCAACATCATCTATATAGATATAATCCCTCATCTGGGAACCATCGCCATAAACAGTTATTTTTTTGTTTTCCATTGCCAATCTGATAAACCAGTTTATGATGCTATACTTATAATGCTTCATCTGCGACCTTGGACCATATGGATTAGCTATCCTGAACATTATAGTTTTTAAGCCATAATGGTTGTTATATGCCAAATGATATTTTTCTCCAGTTAGTTTATGTACTCCATAAATGCTTAACGGATTTGTCGGATGTTTTTCATCTACAGGATTATATTCAACCTTGCCATACTGCATTCTTGATCCAGAGAATAAAACAGTTGCGTCTTTATTGTATCTTCTGCAGGCTTCCAGAATATTTAGATGACCTCTACAATTTATATCTAAATCATAATGGGGTTCATCTAGGCTATAGGTATAATCTACCTGCCCAGCTAGATTAAATATAATGTCTTTGCCTTGGACAATCTGATTTATTCTATCTCTATCTCTTATGTCTCCTATTTCAACTTCTATATTATCTTTTACATCATTTATATTGAAGAAATTTGCCCCGTATATTGGAATCTTTGCATCCAGAATATAAACCTTTGAGCCTAGCTTGACTAACTTATTTGCTATTGTGCTTCCTATTAAGCCAAGTCCTCCTGTAATTAATATACTCTTATCTTTATATTCATTTAACAGATTCATAATTAGAAATCATAATATAAATTTATAAACTTATCTGGTTAGTTTCCTAAGTCTTAGATTAATCATATTCTTCAGAAATAACACTACTGTTTTAGCCATTCTTACCCCACTATTTGGGTCTTCTATCCATCTTACAGGAATCTCCTTTATTTTATAATTATATTTCTGGGCTAGGTATAACATCTCTGTATCCCAAAACCAGCCGTTGTCTTTTATTTTAGGCATTAATTCCTCAGCAGCTTTTCTTCTCATTGATTTAAAGCCGCATTGGGCATCTGTAAACTTGGCATTTAGAATAAGCTTTGTAAATAATGTATTATAAACCTTTGAGATAATATATCTTAAAGGGATTCTTTTTATTTCAGAGCCAGATATATACTTTGAGCCCACAACAACATCATAGCCATTATTTAATTCCTTTAATAAAGCTGGAAAACAATCAAGATTAGTTGACAGATCAACATCCATATAACTGACAAAATCAGCTTTTGTATTAACCCAGGCGTCTTTTAATGTGGCTCCCCTTCCAGGAGTAGAAGTATAATGATATTTTACATTTTTGTATTTTTTGCTCAATCTCTTGGCTAAATCAAAAATCCTGTCTTTTGGCCCGTTGATTCCTATGACAATGCTCCATTTATAATCATTTAAATATTTATTATAAAATAGTATTTGTTTCTTTACGCTGGGTTCAATTTCATCTAAATTGCCGTAATAAACTGGTATTATAATGTCTACTGTTGGTTTATTCATTAATGTAAAGACAAACCCTTCCTTTTTTAAATCTTTTCTCTAAATTAAGCTTTTCTAATTTATTGCATCCATTATCATAGCTTATAATACTTGTTGTGTTTAATATGTTAAGTGTTTCTAATATTCTTGGGTCATCATTTTTGAAATAACTGTTTATATCTTTTAGTTTAGAGAAATAATCCTGGGAGATATACTGCTGATAAAATCCAGAAGATGTGTATTTACTTAAGTATATTGCTGCATATGAATAATATGCTCGAGTATATGATGTCGGATATGACTCATCTGTCAAAATAATAAATCTTCCATCTACCTCATCTAAAACATATAATGTATCTTTTTCCAAGTCCCCATGAGCAATAAAATATGGGGTGTAAAAAACATTAACAGCTACACTTATTATTGGCAATAATATTAATCCTATGAATATCATCTTTTTTATAATTCCGTTAAATACAATTAAGTCTGTTTTGAACAGCATGAAAATTAACAAAAATATAAAATAGTATAAATGCGAATCAGGATAGACAAATTTCAAAATTGGAATGTAAAAAGTCAACCCAAAAAATAATAATACTGCTATTATTAATGTCGGCAGGAAAAAAATCAATTCTTTTTTTGATTTATTATTATATATCCAATAGAAATAGAATATAAAAAATAAAAATATTATTACCAGCCATACAGCTATATTGGACAATATGTAAGTTTTGTCAAAAGAAAATAAATTTCTCGTCAATATAATATTAACTGCTTCTGTATTAAAGAAGCTTATAATATAGGGGATTAGCCAGAATGATGCCAATAGGAATGAGATTACCCCGGATAAGATTATCTTTAATTTTTCTTTTCCATTCTTAATTAAAAATAATCCTAAAAGCAATACTAAAGATAAAATAGCAGTAGTCTGATGCGACAATAGTATTATTGACAGAAAAGGAACTGTCCAGAAAAAGTTTTTATCCAGCTTATGATCTTTGTACCATAATAAAATAAAAGCGAATGGAATAAAATTCAGCCATCCATATAATTCATTTATCCTTCCCAATCTTATGAAATTTCCAACAGCAATTGCATTCCCAAAGAATAGTATAAAAAAAGCAGTAATTTTTATCAGTGAAAATCCATTTAATCTTCCAAACAAGTAAAATGCAAGAAATCCCAAGATAAATATAATCAATAAAGAGATAAAAACTGAAATTAACACATCATTTGTCAGTTTGTATAGTGGCAGTGTAAAAAAATACCATCCTGGCTGGGCAGATTTTAATGTTAAAATTCCATTATACCAATAAGGGCATGAATTAAGATATCCGCATTTATCTAAGAAAAATAACTGTGCCATATAAGAAGCCCAGTCATTAGTATAATCCAAGGGAAATATTTTCGTGATCTGGGATTGGTTTATTAATCTATAGATAAAATTCAAAGAAAGTATTAAGATGGGAAAATAAAGCCAACTGTCTTTTATGTTCATATTATCTCCTGACTATATCTACTCTTAGATCAGGCAGGTCAGTTCCCTGATATACTGGATTTATCTTTATATTCTTTGGAGGATTTATCTTCCATATCTTTATAGGCCCTATGATATTTCCATTATATACAGCTATAGGCAGATCATCTTTATACACTAATTCAAAATTTTTTGTTTTTTTATCTAGTATATATAATTGTGCAAATAAGCTATTCTTAACTTTTGGGGATAGATATAAGGCTGCGCCTATTCTGTTGCCACCATTTTAATGGAACATTAAACTGCTGATTATTATAAAACAATAATGCTGTTGGCTGTCCTAAACTTAGGATATCTTGTTCGCCTTTTATAGGAACTAAGAATGCTCCTATGCCAGCATTATTTGCTGGAAATATTTTTCCTTGATACTCAAAATCGCCATCTAGAGCAACTCCGCCCCTATAGACATAATAACTAATATCTCTGCCTTCCTGCTTATTTGGATCTAAGACATAAGTGCTAATCCATGAATACCTGTCATAATTCGCATCTGCCCCTATAGATGAGAAAGCTGGATATTTGCCAATATCATCATCTATCATCAACAAATAATTTGCTCCTCTCGATTTCAAGAACTCTAATGCCTCTCCCTCACTCTGAGCTGTTAATACATGCCTTCCTATAAAATGATTTATAGCCCTAAGCGCATTTCCTCCATCGCTTAATGTTGCCCTTTGCCCCCCATACTGCACCCAGTATCCGTAATCCCACCAGTGTGCAATAACAGATTCTTTTGGAGTATTTTCTCTTACCCATTTCATTGATTGCTGCCATTGATTTCCATAGCTTGGCCCTAAATTTCTTGAGGTATCAATCGTAGATTTAGTAAACTTTGGAATTATTCCCTTATCAAAAATCCCGAATGCAAAAGTTGTGGATGATAATGCTACTGGCAATAATAATATTAGGAATAATAATATATATGATGATATCCTATAAATATTTCTGGAAGATTTAGATTTATCATATAACCAGAATGCAAAATAACTGACAATAATTACAGTTACAGGAGATATAACAGATAATAATCTTATAGCTGATCTAGCTGCTATAATCATCAGGAATGACCATAGTAAAATAAAAATTATATGATCATCTAGCTTATTAAATCTCTCAAATAACCCCCCATTAACATAATATGAATACAAGTATATTATCAATAAAATCAAGATAAAAATTATTATAGAGCTAAAATACACAAATTGTGCTGTAGATGAAGTTCCATTGAAAACAGAATCTGAAGAATACCTGCTAAAAGTAATCCCAATTATAAATAAAAAGTATAAAACAGTAAATTTCCAGATATGCTTATCCAACGATTTAATCAATTCATAAAATAAAATAACAGATCCTATAATAAACACCCAGATGTACTTCCATCCAAGATTGCTAGCCCAATCAACAAGATAAGGCTGATGGGATTCTGCTACAGTCAATGCCCATCTTGTCCTTCCAAATGGCTGTATTAAATTAATATACTGCTCATTTAATAGATTTGAGATAAAAGATGGCCCATATAATAAAATGACAAATATTAATCCAATTAATCCAGTAATAAATACAGATAATACCCCTTTGGGATATCTTTCTAATTTGTTTTTTATTTTTAATAAGTCTTTTTCATAAACAATATAATAGATTAATCCAGCTAAAAATCCAGCCAAAACAACCTCTGTTGTAAATGAAAATAATATTCCATTTATAGTGTATCTTCCAGAAAGGCTAATCGCTATAAAAAACATAGTGAGCATCCAACTGCAGTATGCCAAAAATTTATTTAGATCAAATTTATTTAATGCTATCGTTATTAGATAGAATAATCCTATTGTCAAGAATATGAATTGGACCCCGCCCCAGCTAAGGGCCATTAATCCAGTTGAGATTCCAGCTAATATTCCCAATGAGATTGATTTTTTTAGCTTGTCAGATTGGTATGCTACCACAAAAAAATACAATGCCATAAACATGAACATATTGGCCAATGCCTCTTTATCTGGAGACATAGTTCTGTAGACAAAAGAGGGAATAACAGCCAATAAGAAGCTTGATAATAAAGCTATTTTATAGTTAAATAGTCTTCTTACTAACAAAAAAAAGAATATTAATCCTATAGCTGAGGTTAATGCAGGATATATTATATCAGTATAATTTAAGGTTATATTAGAATTAAAGAAATGAAGGAATTTATATAAGTAAGCTATAAAATAAGATACAAATATGGTTTCTCCAGATGTTTCATAGCCGTAAGGATAATATCTAAGAGCATCATGTGCTAATACCTTTCCTTGATCTATTACTTGCTGGGCATACCTTAGATAAAGATATGAATCAATATCTATTGGAGTAAAGTCTCCTGTTGTTGAATCTTTCAATAGATTAAAATTATTGGTTCTTACATCATAAGCAAATATAACCAATATTAACAGAATAATGTATATTAACAGATTTTTATTAGTTAAGAAATAATTTATTATCTTGTTTTTCCTGTAATCTATATTATCCTTGCTTACCTCACTTTTATTCTCTTCCATGGATTTCAAGCCCGACAAAGGTTTAAATATTTTGTTATTTTATACAAATCTAAGAATTTTATATTCTTATTTCTAATAATAAATTATAAATAAAATAAAGAAAAAAAGGCTTTAGCCTTATTCTACAGTTATATCAGTTAAGGTTGTACCTCTAACCAATTGCTCTGTGCCGCTTAATGTGTAGTCTTTGTAGTTAGCTACTACTTTAGCAGCCCTTCTTGTGTCTAGAGCTTCTGTTCCAGCTACCAACATTGCTACTTTGTCTCCGTTGTCTACCAACTTAATCATTGCTTCTCCCTCTTTCAAGTCCCAGCCTTCACATGTTACTCCAAATCCTAATTTCTCTACTAAGGTATTGGCACATGGTCCGCCTACCAAGATTAAGTTGTATTTTGTTGCATCTGTTACTTCATCATCTGTCATAGTTACAGGACTTACATCAGCTACTGTACAGCTTTCTCCACCGCTTGCTACAGATGCTGCTGACCCCTTTATGACAACATTAGCCATAACTTGGTCTCCTGGTATCTCTAATACTACTTGGTCGCTTGCACCATTGGATTTAGGGTCTCTTATGATGATCCCATATTTTGTTCTATGGTCTTCATCTTTTGTTCCTATGTTAATCTCTCCGCTTGAGGTCATAAAAGCTCCCTCCATATAGACTAATTCACTAGCTTCTTCTGTAGAAACTGTTGCTCCTAATGCAGTAATTCCGGCAGCACCCGATGTCCAAACTGTTGTTATATTATCTTGCTGACTTGGTAAATCAGTTGAATCAAATGGAATTAATGTAAGATTTAACTTATCTCCATCAAATCCTCCAACAAGATCAAACTGGATATCTGTATCTTTAGTGCTTCCAAAGTTAATGTCTATAAATCCAGCACCATTTGTTGCCGCATCGGCTGAATTATTTTCAACATATCCTGCCAATTGTGTCTTTCCATTTGTATCTTCATAGTAAACACCCATACTAGCATTGTCATTGTATAGCCATATTTTATCTGTCTTAGCGTCATTAGTTATATTTGCTGTTATCTGGCTTATATCAACTACTAATCCCTCATTTTCATTTACACTAATAGCAATTGCTGGTACGCTAGTATTCAATGCAAATGCCTCACTTAAATCAGTTGATGCCTCCCTTTCAATTGTTAATGTCATATAATCTTCATCTGCTACAGTTAAACTGTCAAAGCAAATGCTTATATAATTGTTTGGCAAGTCAATACATTCTCCTACACCAGGAGGATTATCTGAATCATCGTTCCATACAAAGTCATTTTCTATTCCAATTACTGGTCCAGTATATTCTGCATCTGCAGTTGTTGTTGTTGAAGTTGTTGTATGCAGATTAGCTAGGTTCCATACCCAGTCAGGATCATTATCATCCTCTCCAACATAGGCATCTCCATCAGCATATGATTCAACAGCATCTTTTCCAATAACTAAAGTAGCTGATCTTTGTTCTTTATTATCCTCATAGAATGTCTCATCATTATTAATCTCAATCCCATTAATAGTCTCTGTATTTGATGATGGTATTGTTTCAGAAACACCATCTACATTAACTACAATAGCGCCTCCTGAACCAACATTCTCCAATGTTATCTTCTTTCCAGATACAGTTACAGTATCGCCTACATTCATGAAGAATTCAGCTCCTACTCTGGCTGTAATCTTATTGGCTGTAGTATCATCAACATCTGTTATTTTAATAGTCTGTCCCAAGAATTTAATCTCTAATGGGTCTGAACTTGTTGTCTTGTTTGGCTGGATTGCCTCATCAAATACATAATAATATTTAATGGAATCCTTCTCTACTTCCATAACAATATCAGTCTCATAATCATCTTCTGAAGATGTTAATGATGTCATTATACTAACATTTCCTGCAGCCCCTTCATCTAATTTTAATACCTCTTTAACATCATATTCTGAACTCTGGAATGTAACTGTTGTATCTAATAAATGTGGTAAGTCGGAATCTGTTAATTCCTGATCAAAGTTTCTTGAGTCTCCATTGTCTGCAATGTATAATCCAAGTGGTATTTCCTCAGTTTTTCCGCCAACAACAGATACTGAACTTCCAGAAGTTGCAGTACATACCTTAGATTCAAATTGTAAATTACTTGCTATATCTACCATTCCCAATGTGTCTGATGCTGCAGCTCCTGCACCAACAATCAAAGCATTGCTTGAACTGTATGTTCCATCTGTAACAAATGGAGCAGGGTACTCAGCTAAATCTAATGCCAATGCACCAGTCATAGTTGCACCCATCATAGCAACACCAGTAGAAATCGCAGCCACTTTTTTAACAGCTCTTTTTATTCTTAATCCAAAATTTTCTTGCATTTATAATGCACCTCCGAGTTTTTTCGTCTGATTATTATATACCCTATTCTGTAACATAGAGTTAGTCTATAACTGAATTAGTAGTTTATAAAGATTTTCGTAATGAATGATATAATATATGCTTCTTTTGGCAAAATATTAAGGAGATAAGCCCTTATTCCCAAAAATCCACTAGTCTTATTATTGATTTTATTCACCACTTTAAGATTATTATTTTCCATAACTCAGCTGCAGACCTCTAATTTAGCTGTAAATCTGGGAGTAATTGTATTGTCAACAAATTTTGTATTTCCTAGACAGTTTCCTGTATTTAAAAATATAATCCCATTCTTTGTTATTGTAAACTTATAAGTTTCCCTATCAAATGATTTCATGGCTATATTTTCTATCTGTGTCTTTATATAATCCCTGCAGTTAGAAGAGCCGCAATAAGGTTGGTTATTACACCTGTCTATAATATCAGCTAATGACTCTAAAGGCTTTATGTTATTACAAGGTGTTAATTTGAGCATGGCATTTAGCAGATTGCTAACTTTAATATTCTCTTTTACAACAGAATCTGACTTAGGCAAGGTGCTTAGCCTAAGAAACACAACAGCTATTATAATAAATAATATTACTATGACAACCAATCCAATAATGTCAGCTTGTGCTTTTTTCATATTTTCAGCTCAACAATAAGTCTTCCAACCCTAAATTCTTTTGTTATTGGAAAGTATAATGAGACAGGAGTAGAGGTTATGGCTTTTTCTTGTATGTTTAGATTATTGTATAATGTCCATAAGCTGCAGTTGTCTGGATATTCATTGGAATTATACTTATTGTCATTGCACTCTCCCTCTTGCTTACTGGGATATAAAAGCTCTATCTTTATATTCTTAGAGCCAAACATATCAATATAATATGCCTTATTATTAACTAAAACTTCCTTAAATGCTATTGCCTTTCCCATATCAATGCATTCTCTTGTAACTGATCTAAAGCTGCATTGAAGCTCTGGGATTGAGCTTAAAGAAGCTAATAGAACATTAGCCTCTTGAAGATTTAACTCTGATTTTTTAGATTCTATTCCTTTTAAGAAAAAATTATAGTAAAATACAATCCCTATAACAACAATAACAATCACTATTACCAATACCATTATCATTTCTATAGTTCCTAATTGAGCCTTAGAAGAGCGCTTCACAATCATCAGCTCCTTCTAAATCATTATTATTTATTATCAGATTATTTTTGTTGTTCTTATATGGGTCAAAGTTATTAATAGTTGGATCATTATTGATAAAATAATCTAAATTAGCTGTAATTATTCCATAATCGCATGCCAATCCTTTGGCTGGAGCAATTAATTTTTCTTTTTTTTCAATATATAAACTGCTTATTATTTTTAATCTTCTAACAGCTTCGTCAAAACCGCATTTAAAATTATTATAGTCTTCTGAAAATACAGCTCCTAAAATAAATTCATCTCCCAATAATACCTCTTCCCTATTCTCATTATGGAATTTTACTTTATTATTGTCTATTTCTATTATTTTTAGTCTATCTTTAGGATTAATATTTGGGGTTGTAAAATAGACAAGCTTTACAGAATTATATTTAGACAATAAACTTGAGATTAATTGATTGCTTATATCATTTGATCTTATTTTTTTGACATTAAATCTGCTTGGAATCTTATACTGGCTGTTCTGGCTGAAGAATTTTTCTTCAACATACTGCTGATTAGACCCATCATATACAATGTAATAAAATATCCTGTCATCTGATAAATAAAAGAAATTAGTAACATGAAAAGGATACTTAAAAGCCAATGTCCATGCCTTCATTGTATTTCCTTGAAAAGATTTTTGGGAGAAAATAATCTTGCTTGTCCTTAGATTAATCCCTTCTTCTGTAGATAATGTTCCGCAGACTAAATTATTAAACAAAAGCTTTGTATCTAATCCAAACTCAATATCCTTGTCAGAGCTTTTTGATATTGAAAACGCATTTAGGTTATCATCCAATGTTTTTGCTATCTCAGCAGAATTCAATTTATTTCCCAATGATAATTGCTGGAAGCCAAATGTGGCAAAAAATCCAATTATAATTGCGCCAATAATTGCAACAAAGATATAAGTAAAAACAGGGCTAATATCACCTTTTTTCATCTGATATTTATTTTTTAAAATTATATAAAGATTATTAGTGTTTAAGGAATTACAACAACTTAAATTACAAATAAAAGTTTATTAAGAATTAACTATTATATTGTATATGTATAATCTCTTTACAGCAAATGCAAAGACTGAAAGAAGATTGCATAAATATATCAAATTAAGAAAAGATATTAAAGATAAGCTTGAAAAACTAAAAAATGACCCAAGAAGAGAAATTGGCGCTCATCCTTTACATGGAAGATTATCTGGAAAATGGAGTTGTTGGCTGGGTTATAACATATGAATGATATATATAATAGATGATGTTAACAGAATAATTGTTGTAGAAGCGATAGGAACGCATAATATATACTAATATTTTAGTTCCTTTATTTTGCCTTCTTTAATATTCTTTTCACTCTCTAAAATCTGGCTCATCATATCTGGATTTTGCAATATCTCTATGGTTTCTTTCATCCCTTCATACTCTTTCTTGGAAATCAACATCATTTGTTCTTTCATTTTAATATTTATCATGGTTTTATCTTTTTAAAACTTTCTTTTTGAGATTAAGGAATTACAACAAACTTGACTTCATTATTTTTACTGTCCCTGCATATAATATGGTATCTTTCATTTACTAAGCTGGCTTCATGGGCTTTTTCCTGTCCAGTCATCAATGTCCCCTCCCCAAATTTAAATGCCCCATTATTTGAATATTCACATATGGAATTTTCAGTTGTTTCTAGATGCAATAATGAAGCAGATGAATCTTTGTATAATAAAGCTACTCTTGGTCCAGAAACATCTATATCTAATCTGAACTTTATTTGAGTAAAATCTTCATTTCCAGCTTTATCCCTGCATTTGACAAAGAAATTATAATTTCCCTTGTCCAATATTAATTCCTGAGTGTTTATTGTAGAATCTGAGTTGAAGAATTGGGTCATTGCCTCAAATCCAGCATCCTCTTCTGAGAATGCACATATTGATTTTCCATTTTCAGCCCCTCCAGAAGTCACAACCCTTAATATAGGAATATCATATAATGTTCCAGAAGGTCCAGCTTCTACTATATTTAACTCATTAGTTCCAGACAATGTAAACAATAAGCTTTCCTCATTTACATTCCTTTGATTTTCCTGCTTTGTTGGCTGATCCTTGCATCTGAAATAAAATTTATTCTCTCCAAAATTAATTCCTTTTAATTCTGTATTGCATCTATATAATCCAAATACCCCTAAATCCTGCTCTATTCCTGTTGTAGCGCATTGGAATGTATTTTCCATAACCTCATAATCAGTATCTTTATTGCTCCATTTACATGAACTGGGCTCATTCACATAAATGCTTAAATCAGTTTCATTAATACCTTGAGGAACAAATGCTCCATTTTGTATGCTTGTCCTTTCTATTATTGGGGGTGTTAAATCTGGTCCAGGCTGTATCCTAAATCTTATCATATAATCTTTTTCATTTGCATTTCCAGATCTATCTTTGCATCTTACATATAAATTATGGGTTCCCCCATTAGTTAATTTTATTGCTTCTGGCTCAGCTAACTCTCCAGGCAATCTTAACATTAATGTATGATTTGATTCATATAAAGTATCTCCGAAGAAATTATTCATATCATTGAATTTAACGCTGTTATTAGAATCATATTTGCATTGTGCCGGCTCATTAGTTTTTATACCTAGATTTATTGGCTTGAATGCCTCTATCCTTTCATTAATCTGAAATCCTTTTATTCCCTTTTCATTTAATTCCTTTATTGTCAATCCCTTTGTTATTAATTCTTTTGCTGGGGTTATTATTGGGCTATTAACATCATTTGGATGGAGATTAATACATTCTTCTTTTCCAGTTCCTTCATTTATCAAGACACAATTCTGTCCTAATGATTTGCATCTGTATTCAGAACATCCCTTTCCATCTTTTCCGCATTGTCTGCAGTCAGAGCCGCCTTCAGGAGCCCTCCAAGCATCACATGTTACTTGTACATTTTTTGTTTTGGTTTTTGCAAATAATACATCAGCTAGCTGTAATACTGACCAAGTTATAGCTGCTACATTAATTATGCCCCAGATTTGTCCAGTTAATGATGCTTGATTTACTGTAGCTGTAGTTCCCTCAACTTTATGAATAACAGTATCCTTTGCTATAGTAAAAGATTTTTCAGCAGCGATATTCTCAGTAAAACTATATTGAAGTCTACTTCCTTCCGCTAATGTTAATTTAGTATTTGGTGCAAGGGTTAATAGATCTCCATTAAGATAAATGCTATTTGCACCTTCTGGGATATTATAACTTCCCCGAGTATCTATAATTTTAGTATAACTTATTTTCATAGATTCTTTCCCAGCATTTATTACAGTTCCAGGAGTAAGTGTTGCTTCAGAAGCTAATTTTGAGCCATAAGTCTTTAACCCTTGACCAAATGTTTCTGATACTGTTGCTCCTTTACCACCCAAAATATCCTTCCCAGTTAAACCCAAAAAACTAGTAAGAGCTCCACCTGTAGCAACTGCTCCCGCACCCAAAGCACCTAATGTACCAGATGTTAATCCCTTAAAAAATCCAGCTCCCTCTGAAATTCCCACTAATCCAGTAAGTCCTACAGCAGCTAATGATATTATTAATCCTTTATTATCTGTTATTTCATTTAAATGTCCTGGTTTTTTATATTCTGTTGTAGATAAAGTTCCCTGATTCCATTTTCCAACATCATTTGCATTAATTTTATTTATTGATCCTCCAATAGAACTAAATCCATCATTGGTAAATACCCCTGCAATATTATAATATGCCCCGCAGTCCCCCAACGCTACACAAGTATTATGCGCAGCAATAACCCATGATTTATCCTCGCAATGACAATTATTCACACATTCATCCTTGTCAGAAAATCCAAAACTTAATCCAGTTATTCTCGCTACCCCCCCAGTCTTATAAGTTATTTCACATCCTCTATTTCCCTGGGAGCAGACACTAGTAGCTTCTGCATTAGGAGTTCTTTGTCTTTGGGCAGCTACATTAGCTGCAACATCCTGTCCTAATATCTGACCTTCTGCTGGAGTTATATCACTCCAGAATTTCAATCCTTTAGGAACAGTAGATAGACAAATTCCAGTATTTCCATCTGTCTTTATTCCAGTAGCCAACCAAAAGCAATCCCCAAAAGCAATATTCTCGCAATCATTTTTGTTTTCTATAGCTATGCAGCCATTATTTCTATTTACTCTGCATCTTGCTTCGACAAAATTTCCTTCCCTAGCACTTAATCCAAAACTAGCTTCTGTTCCAAATGGGTCTTGTCCTAAAATTCCCTGGACACAAATTTCTTCTCTAAAATCTCTGCAGGGTTCTGTAATTTCCTCTCCGCCAACGCATAATCTTCTAAATTGTCTAGAGCCAACAACATCCCTTCCAAATCCAGTGGCAGCATCATAAACACACCAAGATTCTCCGTTCTTTTTTGGGGTTCCTGCATTTGGGCTGACTGGATTTTCTTTCGTTGTTGTTTTACAGTCTACGCTTTTGCATATTAAATCTCCAAAAGCTGGCTTAACCTCCCTAGGGGCTTTTCCGCATAATGAGCCAAGTCCATAATCGCAGTTTCCGCAATTTGGATCATTTGGATTTGCATCGCAAGAAGGCTGGGATAAAATAAAGCCATTATTATAGCTTCTTTCTTTGTTGGAATCATAGACATTTTCAATATTTCCGCAGCTATCTGTCCAGTATACTTTTCCATCAGAGCATCTTGTTGTTTGCTGTCTTGCGCATTCTGTTCCTAACAAAGGATTGCTGCATAAAAAATCCTTGTGAAATCCCACGCTAGTTTGATTTATTTTTTCTAATCTAGAATCTTCTGCTTCTAATCCAGCTGTATTGCATGATTCTCTTGATGTAAATAAACAAGTTCCATCCTCTTTTACGCAAGCCCCTTTCTCCTGGCTTCTTGATTTTTCAAGGCATTGAGACTCATCTGTAATAGACTCATCAAAACTCATCTTCACATCTGGATATTGAGATGTAATAATATTGCATCTCCCTAATGTTGTGAAGAAAGCGTCATTCCCCAATAAGCAGCATCCCTGCTGGGCTTGTGGAATATTGCAGTTAGGCTCATCAAAATAAATTCCTTTTCTAGCTGTACAGCTAGATTGAGGAACATTCTTGAAGCATCTCCCCTCATCTTCCACAAAGCAGCTTCCAAGTTTACAATAACTAGTTTGTTCACATGAAGCGCTTACACTTCTAGATCTTAAATCGCATAATGTCTTATCGCTAAACTGGCAATATTCTCCATCAACTGTTTTTTCGCAGCAGACTTTGCTCTGGGCATAAACATTATCAGAATTATAGATGCTAAATATTGAGAAGACTATTATGATTATTAAAAAAATTGATACTCCCCTCTTCATTATCATTTTAATTATTTACTAGGCTGTCCTTGCACAGCAAACTGAAAGATGTAAGGATTGTCTTCCCTCTTCAAGATATAAATCTTGTCTGGATAAGGCTTCTCTTTATAGATTTTATATTTGCCTTTCTTGAATATCATATAAGATAATATATCCATATCCCCTATTTGGGATTCTGCGCTTAAAATCTCCTGGGCAGCATCATATAATTCTCCTAAAGGATAATCTAATGAACTGGTAAATTTATCTTCTCTAATCTCTAGTGCATCCCTCTTTGATTTTAATGTTACAGGATAATCTATATTGACTAAAATTTTAGTCTGCTGTATATTTATATCTACTTCTGGGTCTTTGGTTGTTATAACATTGAAATTCCTGAATCTTTCAAAACTTTTTAAGTCTAAACATCCTTTTAATCCAGATTCTAGCTCTTGCTGCAGCTCTTCTTCCATATGATTTAATAATAATAATCGATTATAGCATGTTGGAGAATCTTCTATGCTGTAACACAAATAGCTTATCCTTGAATCATTATATAATCTATAGGTGTCTTCTGGTGTTTCCAGATAACCTCCTTGTAATCCAATAACCCTAATTGGATTTTCACTTATACTAATTGTACAATCATTAATATGCTTTTTAATAGAATCCATCTCAATATCCAGATTTTCTTTTGTTGGAGGCAGTAAAATAGTCTGTCTTGCATACAAGAATATTAAGATTAAAGCAACAATTATAACCCCCAATATTACAAAAGTAGTTACCTGACCTCTCTTTTCCATACTGTTCTTAATCCTCATAATTATTTAAACCTTTTTATTATCTAGGGAATAATCCTTATTTCCCTCATTAAATTATCAAACTGGTCTTTGCAATTTAAGTAATAAATTCTATTCTCTTCAAAAGTAAATCCCTGAGTTTCTGAATCTTGATCTATAATCTGTCCAGAGCCATAGTTAAATTTTGTAAATCCATATTCACAACTAACTTTTTCATTAAATGTAAGAGTTAATTCATTGCCTTCTTTGTATATATTAATGAATTGCGGTGGCTTAATATCCTTTGTAACCATAAAATTTAGATTATCATATGCAAAATTTCCAGAGCTGTCGCTGCATATTATCTTATAGTTATAATCTCCAAAGTCTAATGTTAACGGCTGGGTATGGATATTATTATTTGTATTCAAGAATAATACTGAATTATTTCCTGAGTCAAAGCTGCATATTGATTTCCCATTTTCAGCACCACCAGATGTTACAACATTCAGTAAAACATCATTTAGATAAATCTCTCCAGTAGGCTCTTTTGATATTATATTTAATCTATCACTTCTCCTTAATTTTAGTAAATAGCTTTCTGAATTTAGGTTTCCAGAAGAATCTTTGCATCTTATGAAAAATTCATTATCTCCAACAGTAAGATTTAGAGCAGCCAAGCAACTAAATTTATTATTATCTATAACATCTTCTAACTCATCACATACAAAGGTCTTCTGCATAGCATCATATTCAACATCGCTTAATGAATATCTGCATTCACTGGGCTCATTAAGATACAAAGTAAAAGGCAATGTATCTAGATCAAATGGGATTGTAGCTAGGTTCTCTGGATTTGAACTTTCTATTATAACTGGGGTTAAATCAGGACCGGGCTTGACAGAATATTGGATTAGATAATCCCTATTATTTTTGTTTCCATTAGCATCTTTGCATTTTACATAGAATTGATTTAATGATCCGGGAATTGAATTTGATGTAATACTGTGTTTTATATCATAGAAAGAATCTCCAAAGAATTCTTCCATATTCTCAAAGTCTATGCTATGTTCTTTTGAATATTTGCATTGTGATGGTTCATTTGTTAAAACCCCTAATGTAATTCTTTGATAAGGTTCTATAGCTGGGGATAATTCAAATCCATAAGATAATATATCAATATTATAGCCCTTAGTTATATTTTCCTGCCATATACTTATTATTGGGCTGTTGACATCATTTGGATTTTGATTAATACAGCTTATTCTATCTGTTCCTTCATTTTCAGGAATAAAAACACATGATTGTCCTAATGATTTACATTTATATTCTGTGCATGATTCAAAATTATCACATTTTTTGCAGCTATCTCCTCCTGATGGAGCTACCCAAGAATTGCAGGTTGTATTGACATATTTTATTTTTGTTTTTCCCCCAGACAATAAAAATGCTACAACAACTATTGCAACTACCGCAACTGTAAAAACTGCTCCGATTCCTATAGTTGGTGCTGTTGTTGCAGCTGCTGCTTGTGTTCCAGCAGCACTAAGTTCTGTTGATGTAGCAAGTCCAACAGTTGATTCTGCTAATGCTGTTTGTGCTGCTGCTGAAGCTGCTAATTTTGCAGCTTCTAATGAAGGGAAGAATCCAAGAGATCCTCCAATATTATAAAATCCTACTCCTGCAAAAGCACTATTTGCTAAAAATCCAACTCCCCCCAGTAAAGTTCCCCCTAATTGTAATTTCTCCCCTATATCACTTAATTCAACTTTCTCTAACTGTTTTTGAAATTCTTCTCCAAGTAAAATAACTCCGCCATAAATCCCTCTTCTCAGCCAATTTTGTTTTTCATTCTCGCTAACTATTTTAGGTGCTTTTCCATCGCCAGTAACCTTAAACCCAGAATCAGAATAAACATCAAATACATTGAAGTCAGCTCCACAATCTCCTTGGGCTTTGCAAAACTTAGCCATCTGATCAATATAACTTTGTTCCTCACATTCACAATTCTTTTCACATTTCCAGGAGCTTATTCTGTTTTTTTTGACATAAACAACAGGACATTGCCTATTTGCTGTATTGCATGTTGAACCTCCAAAAGAATTTCCTATAAAACTACTTCCAATTCCAATCTTATCGCCTCTCCAGAATTCATTTCCAGGTGGCACAGTGGTTTTTGAAGAATCTAATTTAATATTATCATTGGAATTAAAATTATTTTCTATGCATGTAGCTTCTGTAAATTCTTTTGTGGTTGATTGTACACATATTTCTTCCCTAAAATCCCTGCAAGGTTCAACTATCTCTTCATTATTAACACACATTACTCTATAATGCCTTGATCCTGGCCTGTCTAAATAATCGCCTGTTCCAGATTCATAAACACACCAAGATTCTCCATTCTTTCTTGGACCTCCAATCTTGGAATCATGAGGATTACCGGGATAATTTTTTGTGTCTTCGCAATCTAAAGATTCGCATTTTAAAGTTTTAGGGCTGCATATAGTTCCAGAAGCATAATTACAATCTTCAACTTTTCCCTCTCTATTCCCGCAAGAATCAAACCAATAAACATCGTCATCAAAACATCCCTTGTTATTTTTTGGCTTGCATGTTTTACATTGGGTTAATGAACTGCATAAGCTATTAGAATAAAATCCCTCTCCTGTTATTGGATTAATAGCTAAATTACATTCTGATTCAGAGGTTATTGTACATGTTCCAGAATCAACGCAGCAACCCTGCTGTTCTTCTTTGCATAAGTTTAGACATTCTTGTTCTGATCCAATATCCCTAAAATCAAATTCTTCATTAGTAAATAAATCTTGTTTTTGCTTGCAGCTTAATTCAGTTTCATAATTACATTGATCATTTGTTAAACAGCATCCTCTTCTGCATTCAGCTATTGAGCTGGAAGATTGAGAGAAAAATTTTCCTTTTTGCTCTACACAAGAAGCTTTTGTTGAGCTGTCTATGCATCTTCCATCAATCACGCATGTTCCAACATTACAATAGCTAGTCTGCTCGCATCTAACAGATGCTGAATTAAATTCATTGTCGCATTGCTTTGAGTCAGCAAATCTGCAGTATTCTCCGTCTAATGTCTTCTCGCAGCATGACTGCACAGCATAAGCATTATCAGAATTCAGACTGGAAAATGTAAATATTGAAAATATTAATATAATTATCTGGAAATAAGCCTTGACCTCTTTTTGCATATGATTATATTAAAAATTATCTATAAAAACTTTATTAATTAGTCATTGCTTACTCTTGGCGCCAGAATAAATTGCAGATCCAGTTTGTCCATGACCCTAAAGACTGCCCTTAATGGATATTCTTTATTAAACTCAAGCATTACTGTATCGCTTAATTTAGAGGCTTTTGCAATCTTTTTTAAATATTCTATGCTATACCTAGCCAATACAGGATCATTATTAGACACGATTATTTTTGTCTCCTCATCTGGGGTAATCTCGACTTTTGCAGTGTTTAGTTTTGATTCTGCCTGTATTGTAAATTTATCCTTCTCTGCTATTAAAGCGACAGATTCTGAGATAATGCTCATATCCTCTACGCATTCATCAAATATTGTAGATGGAATCTCAACCCTTAAAGGAAACTTCAGATCAGGAATCTTCTGCTCTTTTTCCTCAATATCAATCAATGCTAAATTAAATGTCTTGGCGCTTTCTCCCTTAAACTTTATAGTAAGCTGATTCTTTTTTATTAATTCTAGAATTATTACATCTCTTGACTTTGCCCTTCTCAATACCTGCTTGAAAGAATCTAGGTTAATTGAGATTTCTTGTGGCTTATCTACTTCATATTCAACAAAAGCAGAGCTTAATAGCCTAAATACAACCATGGCGACATTAGCTGGATCTAATGCAATTAATTCAATTTTATTCTTGTCTATTTTTAATGTAACCTCGTTTACAAGCTCAGAAATTATGTTGATGCTATCTTTAAGGAATTTTGGCTCAGCAAGGACTAATCTCATGAATAGACAATGCTTATAGTTTATTTATAACAATTTCTATATTGGATTATCTAATTTAAATATAGGGAATCAATTAGATTGTATATTCCGAATATTATAATCATGGTTTCTATGAAATTCTGATTTGAAACAATTGTGATAAACTTTAATTCTAAAAATCCGAAATTCACCAATAATGAGAATATTCCAATGGAAATTAACACCAAACTAACAATAATGGTTGCAATTTTTACGTTTAATTTTTTTATTCCATATAATGTTATTAAAATATAAAATCCAGCCAATATTATTAAAACTCCTTCAATCTCCTTTGTAAATAAAGCTTGTAATGAATCCAATCTTATTAATGCAAGTAATCCATAAGCCAAGAATAATAATCCAACTAGAAAGCTTTTCTTATCCATACAATAAATCCTTTACTTTCTTGTATAAAAACTTGTCTACCTTGCTAATATCTTGTATGATAAATCCTTGTACATGTAGATTATTGTCTATTATATTGACTCTTCCAAAAACCCTTACAAAATCTCCATTTACCTCATTATTTGAATACACCATTACTTGGCCTGTTCCATCATCAAGAATAAAAGAATTATCCTGCTTATCAACAACCATTCCAGCAACAGCTACATTAAAATCATCTTTTATTAAATTCTTAATGTATTTTTCCTTAAAATAGCTGTCCATTAGCTATAGCTCCTCCATCTGTTCTTGCATTTTACACATTCAAAGAATCTAGTTTCTGCTTCATCTCCTGCTCTTGTCTGCAAAGTCCAGTAATATGCCTTGCCGTGGCTGCATTCAGGGCATTCCTCATCTGTTTTTGGCAGGGTTTCTATTTGTTTGTCTACTACTTCTATTTTATCGTGCTTGCCTAATTTTATTTTTTCTTTAATAATTAAACTGGGCTTTTGCTTGCTTCTGTAGCCACAACTACAACTTACCATTTTCTTATCTTTCTGTGGAACTAATACTGCGCCGCACTTAGGACAAAACTGAATTCTAACCACCCCCTACAAACCAAATATACTCAAAAATTCTGTAAACCATATCTTTACCCATCCCAAAATTGGGATTCTTAAGACAGCTTTTCCAATAATAGCATCTTTATTAATATTTTCATTATCTTCCTTGTAATTATTATCTCCTTTTGTGATTAGAGGATCTAATAATATCAATCTATGAATAATAGGATATTTGTATTTATTAGTAGTATAAACAATAACATCTCCTTTATTTATCTTATCTGGCTTTACCAAAACCATAATATCTCCCTTATTAAATCCATTATGAAATGAATATTCCTTAAACTCTTCTTTTTTGATTCCTAATTTATTATAGTATAATTCATTATCTAACCACCATTTATCAAAATTCGAATTATGCTCCATACTGGAACTTACAACAGCCACAACAGGAAAATCTGTCCCAAGTATTAACCCAAATCCAGGATATATAATAAATTTCACCAATAAGAATGCAATTATTACATTAACTATCCATGATAGCCAAGAATTATCATACCATATAAAATGCCATATTTTCTTCAGATTTTTTTTATATTCCATAATATTCCTATTTTTGATATTATAAGATATATTTAAGATTTTATAATTTAGAAATCTTTGATTTAAAGTCTTTATTCTTTTTCTTTAATCTTTCTACTGCATCCAATAATGCTTTTTTCGGGTCTTTTTTATGCTCGACAATCAAGATTGGATTTCCAACCAGGCTATGCTCTATTTTATAGCCGGAAACCTCTGTATCCTTGTCATTCCATAGCTCTTTCCTTAATGCATTCATTAAAGTATGGTCTTCTCCAATAACCTCTAATTTCAATTTCCCCTTATCTTTTTCAATAATTTTTATTTCCATATTAACATAGTTAAAATAATATTTTTAAGGCTTTCGTTATTGTTTGATGTTTAATATATCTCCTATTGTAAGTGTATTCTTATTTGATTTTATCTTATTAAGCTCTTCTTTCTGTTTTTCTATTAACTTTATGCTTAAAAACTTTTCAAATTTCTTCGCTAAATCTAAACTCGGCTCCATACCTCCTGATTCTACCTTATGTATTAAGGATTCTTTAACTCCAATTTCTTTTGCCAGGTCTTTCTGCATTAATTGCCTTAATTCTCTTGCATTTTTTATTTTAACAGCAAAGTCTTCAGCTATAACCTCTGTAATTTCGTCTTTCTTTATATCTATTTTATTGGCTTTTATTATACTCTTTGGCTTATTGATTATGGTTCCAAATCTTATGCAGTTCTTGCATAGCTGCATAACAACCCCCTCAACATTCACATCATAGGGATTTTCTATATTCCGGCCGCACATCTCACAGTTCATTGCACTCACTTGGTTTATCATTATAATAAGAACATATTACTTTTTCTAATTCTTCTTTTGTTGTTAAGCCTTCAAATTTTTCATTTTCTATTATTACAGTTGGAACTTTAGCTATATCATATTCCTCTTTAAATATATTTATCATTGCCTCACCTTTAAAATCAGAATCTAACGAGAATATTAATAGCCTGTTCTTAAACTTATCTTTCAGATATGTTAATATAAGTCCTTGTGAGTCGCAATCTTCGCATTCTTCAGTATTAGAATAAAAGTATAATAAAGAGATACTGTCTCCCTTGCATAATTCTTTAGTTTGCTTGGCTAACAATAAATATCTCATCTCTGCCAGCATATACTCCCTTTTTGTCAGGGGAAATTCATTATTGTCGCTAAAGGACTGGGCAAGATAATTTTCTAGCTTTATTCTGGTCTGCTCAAGCCTGTTAATATTTTCTTCTAGTGCCTTATTCACAACATTGCATTTGTCTGATGAGGTTGTCAGATATAATGACTGTAGCTGTAAGCTGTCAAACTCTATTTTCTGCTCCCTTCCAGACAATTCCAAGAACTCAGTTCTTTTTTCAGTAACTAAAATTCCGATTAATATCCCTATAACAAATACAGCCAATGTAATTACTAATGCTATGAAATATTTGTTCCTGCTAATCTCTCTCATCTTACCAATTCTGCTTTTTGTTTATTATTAAATCTATTGCCACACTCATCCAAGCGATAGAAGCCAGAAAAGAATATAATAATAAATATGACGGGATTGTAATATAGCCGTGCCTTATCATTGTTTCTCTCGTATATTTATGTGATAATTTCAGTATTATCAATATTATTATAGATATTACTATAACAAAAAATGTGTTTGTATAATTAAAATCCAGCATCTTAAAATTATTTATGGAATTGGCTATTGGGATAAGAAGATTAAAGTCTATCAATGATAGATTGTAGATATTCCTGAATATTGGCTCGATAAGATACTTGTAAAAAGTAATCATTAATAACACTACGGCAGTTATGCCTGCTATTATTATCCTTGGCATCTGGATAAAGCCAAAATCCCCGTAATCCTTGTTGAACATCATGCTTTTGTATTTCATTGCATTCAAAACAGCGCCTTTGTACCATCTATTTCTCTGTTTATAGAAATCTTTTATATTATCTGGTGCTATTGTATATACCTCTGTATCTAATAATTGAATTATCTTATAATTATACTTTTGCAGCCTTAATGATATTTCCAGATCTTCTGTAAGATTATTTTCGTCAAACATTCCTATTTTTTTTAGAACATCTGTCTTATATATACTAAAAGGCCCAGGAGTTACATGTATACAATCAAGCTCTGACATCAATTTCTTGTAGAAAAAATTTACTAGATACTCGCACCATTGTATCTTCTGCAATAGCTTAACCGGATTGGAAATCTTCATCAACGGCAGTACAGCAGCTATATTCTTGTCTGAAAAATGAGGAAGCATTTTTATCAATGCATCTTTTTCTATTGTTGAATCTGCATCCATGCAGACAAAAAATTCTCCCTGGGCTATTTTTAACGCTTCATTTACAGCCTTTCCTTTCCTTTCTTTCGGGGTTCTGCTTAGATGCAATTTCTTAATTCCTTCATAGCTGTTTATTATATCTCCCGTATCATCTGAGCTTCCATGGTTTACTGCTATAATCTCCAATTTATCTTTTGGGTAATTTAATGCTAATACAGACTCTATTGTCTCTCTTAAATTTCTTTTTCCTTCATTATATGCTGGAATTGTAACTGTTACTTTTGGATAACCCGATAATGATAATGTTTTTTTCTTATCATTAATATTCCCGTCTAAGAATACCAATAGCCAAAATACTATAAAATACAATGATATAAAATAAAATATCCAAATTATAATTGTAATCCAAGATATCAATCTTCCACCCTCCAGATCTCCATATTGTTTTGGTTATATATTTTTTTAAATTTTTTGCTGTATTCTAATAAAAATTGAAGCCCTTCATTTTCCTCATCCCATAATTCATCCTTTAATTCTTTGCTCATCCATATATAATTAATATTATATTTATTTACTATCTCAACTGATTTATTCAAGTCCCTTGTATATAAAAAATCCTGTGAATCAGAAAATCTCTCGTTTAGATTGGGCGCAAAAATAAAATTTTGGTCCATAACATTTTTCACCTCTCCAAAATAAGCCAACGAATGCCCTTTGCTGTAATGGGTGAAAACAACATCATTATTTGTTGTCTGGCTATCCAAAAATTTCAGGCTTTCTATAACATTGGAATTTTGCTCTTGCGTATAAAAATTATCAAAAAATATAAAGAATGATAGAAATATCCCCAATATAAGTATTGAAAATATAGAATTCCTTATTATTTTTATCTTCCAGTCAGTATCGACAATCCTTACTATTCCTAAAGCTGCAATAAATGACAGGAAAAAACCAAGGTATAAGATAATATTTACGCTAAAGTTCATCATAACCAACAAGAATATTATTGACAGATAAATTGGCATATTTTTGTATTTTTTCTCCCAAAGCAATAGTAAACCGAAGAAAGAAAGTATTAGTGTGAATAAACTAAGACCAAAACTTCCAAAATCAGATATTAAATTTATCAAAACTTTATTTTCAGCCACATTATACCATAATAATTCAGGCAATCCATAGATAAACAGATAAATTATTACTGATATAAAGAAAAACGGAAGCACTAAAAGCCATTTATTTTCCTTTCTCCACAAAGAGTAAATTATCAATAATAAGCTTGCAACTATAATGTGTATTATTCCAAAAAGCGAGATAAATGACAAGAATAATATGGCAATGTTGTTGTCTTTTAGCATAAATATTATTATCAGAAGCATGAAAAAAGCAACAAAGCTAAAATCATTTAATGTAACAAAAGAATAAATATAGCTTGGCGAAAATACTAATATTAATACAGACAATAAGGAGATAATTGAATTTACGAATTTTCTTAGTATTAAATAAAATAAAATTATTGATGCTGTTCCCAATATTACAGATAATATAACAGCTGAGGTTTGTATAGACAAATTTAATGCTCTGCTGAAGAGATTTATTATTACAGGCCAAGCAGAGAATACATGGGGCCTTCCGCCATAGCTAAACTGGTCAAATTTTATAAAAGGATTTTCTGCTATTCTCAAAGTGTAATAAGTCTGCTCTGTAAATACATTATTAATTCTTCCTAATAATAAAGGCAGGACAAAAATCAACAATGAAATTAAGAATAAAAAGATTAATATCTTAACATCTAACCTTGTAAATTCCGGCTCCTTCTGTTCTATATACCTCTTTAAAGCAGTTATCATCTGTATAAGCTATCTCATCTATATTATATATTTGTTTCGTTCTATCAGAAAAGTAGACATAATTAACTTTGTACTTGTTTAAAGCCTGTAACGCCTTGGCCTGGGAGGTTGTTGTAAATACTAATTCAACATCATTGTATCTCTGGTCGATATTTTTTATCAGCATAAAATTATCATCTATTACATTTCTTCTCTTGGCAATCTGAGTGATATAATTGCCTTCTTGGTGGGAAGACATAACTATAGAATCTTCATTGGTCTGTTCTTTCAGCCATATTAAAGCGCTTAGTTCATTATCTGTCAATGCATTATTGTTTGATTCATTTGCTTCAATATAGCTTGGAACAACTATCATAATTAATATTAATATAAATATAGAATATTTAATATGCCTAAAATATCCAGAAAGTTTTGTTAATTTTATATACTTAAAAAAGCTCTCAAATCCTATAGATGACATTATGGACAGTAAAATTCCCAAGAATATAACCCCTAAAGAGAAGCTTATTAATCTAAACGCCAATAAAAAAGAGGTTGTTAAAATCATGCTTGTCAAAAACAAAGTATTGTCTTTTCTCCTGATAAATGAATATATCAGTCCGAATATTCCGAACAGCAACGGAATTAACCCGAAATTTAATATTAAATCCTCTATGATTATTCCCTTAAAATAATTCTCCAATAAGCTAGATGGGGTATTTTGATAAATTACTTTAAATCCATTTAACAGGAAAGCATCCCTGAAAAATAAAAACCCTACAACTAATATGACAAATATGGAAAATAAGATAGCTTCCCTCTTTATCGTCTCAAGTTTCTTTGATTCTATTATTAATAATATAAGATATACAAATAATGACAGTATAAAGAAAAACGCCATATTATGAACTAAAGGAAACAATAAGGATAATCCCATAAACAGATTAAGATATTTTTTGTTGTTTAGCTTTATTAACGATAATGTCAGCAGCAGAATTATGAATAGCGCTGCAGAAAAAATTGATATGTTGTTTATTGTCCTTGATATAAAAAATGGTATAAATGCAGATATTAAGGAAGCAAATAATATGGAATCTTCGTCTTCTGTGAACTCTTTGGAAATAAGATAGACAAGAAATACCAATGAAGAGAACAACAATGAGGGTATTATCTTAAGTGCAATATCGCCTAGAATATTATTTGTTATGCTGAGAAAATAATAATATAGCGGAGGAAATAATGCAGATCTTCCGCCATAGCTTAGTTCATCATTGAATAATGGTTTTCCTATCTCTTTTATGTTTTCAACATTCCTTAACACAAAATATGCGCTGTCATTATTATATTCATCTTGCTGGAATGCAAAAAAAAGTCTGAATATCAGTACAAAAAAGAATATAACATAAATTTTCTTATTCATCTTTATTTTCTTCCAAAACTTGGCTTTTAATTTCCGGATTTTCCTTGGTTTCAGAATTAATTAAATTATTATTCTCTTCAACCTCATTAATTACTGTGCTTATCTCGACATTGGTGAATTTTGACCTTAGTTCATTCTCAACAACATCAAAGTAATCGAAGAATTTTGGAGACAATTTTATCAGTCTAGTTCTGCCTTTTTTCTCGCTGTTTATGAATCCATTATCTTTTAATAGTTTTATATGATCATAAGCCTTATTTCCCCTTATGTCAATTATTTCACTCTGCAGGACTGGATTTTTATAGGCTATTATAGCCAATGTTTTAGTGGTCTGATTGTCAAACTCAGAATCCTTTAATAATGATGTTGTCAGATAATTATATTCTTTCTTTATGTTAAGCTTGAACTTATTATTATCTTCTATAATCTCCAAGGAAGTGGTCTTGGATTTATAATCATCAATTAACTTGTTTAATGTCTCTTTAACAATTCCAATAGAGCCAATCCCTATTAATTTTGATATTTCTTCTGTATCCATAAATCTGCCTGTAGTAAACAATATTGCCTCTATCTTATGTTTTATGTCTTGCATATTAAACCTAAAATTAGGGATTTTTTAAGCTTTATGGGATTATCTTTATTATTGCTTTTTCTTTGTATCTTTACCTTAGTTTCATCAACAGTTAATAAAATGCCGCCATCACTATAAACATCATCCAACTCAATATTAACTCCGTAAAAAACAAATGGGTTGTTTATTATTGCCTCAAATTCATTTGGCTTGCATATCTCGTTTATCAAAGTATTGCAATTATTGTCTACATTATCAGAACAAAGCTCCTCTGCTCCTGGATAGATATCTTTGTTATTATCATTGCAGTCTACATCATTGCAAAAGCCGTCATTATCATTGTCTATACAATCTAAGGAGCATCCCTCATCTGTATCTAGATCGCAATCATTATCTATTCCATCACATATCTCATAATCTACTTGTCCACAGCCACCACATAAATTTTTAACCCCCTCGTCAACAAAGCCATCGCAGTCATTATCTATATTATCGCATATTTCTTTTGTAGAAACACATTTTCCGATATCAACTACTTGTATTTTTTGCTTGCATATTTCGCCAAAATAATTAATATATCTATTGCTTACTAGTTGAGCCATCTGCCATTCACTTGAATAAGTTTCTGGCTTTGAGGGGGCTGTTATTTTGAACTTAACCTCAATTGAGTCTCCTTTACTGACTATTTTATTAAGTTTTATCTGCTCTACTCCAAAAAGATTTGGAGGGGCATT
>JACPNG010000021.1 GCA_016185605.1 Candidatus Woesearchaeota archaeon | reverse complement strand
CTTTTTAGATGAACTTACCGATTTCAAAGAGAATGTTAAACTGGTCCCTAAACAACTAAATGAACTGCTTTTTAAACTTAAGATGGGCGAGCTTGGAGTGCATTTTGAAAGAAAAGACCTCGTTCAGCTGGAAAAGGAGATTGACAAGAGTAGCAACCGAGTGAGCTTGGGGGTGATAATTGCTGCCTTGATTGTTGCCAGCGCTTTGGTTTTGCAAGTCAACAGGGGAAAATGGCTAGCTATTATCGGATTCTTAATAGCAATCTTTTTAACTATAAACTTATTCATAAATTCAATGAAAGAAAGGAGGATTGTTGTTTAAAATGAAAAAAAGAGCTGAAATTTCTGCAACATCTAGAGTAAAGAAAGTTTTGAACACCGGATTCCTGCTCAGCGTAGGGCTTGCATCTGTTGCAAAAGAAAACCTTGAGAAGATTACTAATGAACTTGTGAGCAAGGGAAGATTAAATGAGAAACAAGGAAGGAAGCTTGTCGGTGATTTGATAAGAAGGAGCAAGAAAGAAAGAGACAGAGTTTTCAAATTGCTTAGAAGATAATCTTAACTCTTTTAATGCATTTGTATAAATTCATATAGTTTTTTGAATACTTCATTCTGATTGTTTATTTTGCTATGGGTCGAATTTTCCAGAAAAATTAGTTCTTTATCTTTTGAGCTGATGCTATCATATAAGATTCTTGCTGATTCAGGCAATACTATCCTGTCATCATTTGATTGGAGAATTAATATCGGTTCTGTTATTCCTTGCAATTGAATTGAATCGATTAATTCCTGCAGCTCGGTTACACTATCCAATGGTATTGAATCATAAACCACTCTTTTTTCGTCTATAAACTGGATTATTGTTTCCGGCTTCTTTGTTGTGTATTTTTCTGCTAATTTAATTATAGAAATAAATTTTATATATTTATTTGCTAGCGAGACTGCTGCATTTATTGTTATAACTCCATCAAGTTCATTTTTAGATGCTAAATGCAATGCCAGAGCTCCTCCCATAGAATATCCTATTATAAACTTTTTTTTTGTATTTATTTTGTTTAGCGATTCTTGAACTGAGCTTGTCCACTGCTGATACTCAATGTTTTCTAGATTTTTTGGATGAGTTCCGTGTCCCGGCAATAGGGGAGCATAAACTGTTATATTTTTTTCTGCTAAAAAATTTGCGAGCTCATGAAAATCCCTTGGTGACGAGCTGAAGCCATGCAACATTAGCACGCCAACATCATTTCCTTTTTGTATAAAAAATGGCTCTGCTCCGATCATGATCCCATTATTTCTTTCTTTTTTCCCCTCGATATAATCAACTCCGAGCTCATTTACAAACTTGCTTAAGATAATAACTAAAAATAAAACTATAATTGCTATAAGCTTACCTCTATTTTTTATTATCTTTTGTAGCATTATATTCATATTATCTTCTTTATCAGCTCAAATACATCTTTTGGATTTATTTTTCCTGAAGATTTTTTCATTATTATTCCCATTATTGCATTCTCTGTTATTTATCTTTTGTAGCATTATATTCATATTATCTTCTTTATCAGCTCAAATACATCTTTTGGATTTATTTTTCCTGAAGATTTTTTCATTATTATTCCCATTATTGCATTCTCTGTTATATTAGGCTGTTTTTCTAATATCAATTTTATTTCCTGCTCAATTTTTTCGAATGATATCTGCTTGTAATCGTCAATGTTTATTTTTTTATTGCCTGCTATTTTTGCTAAAATATCGAGAACAGCTTCTTTCTGCAGATTATTTTTGTTAGTCAGCTTAAGAATTTTTTCAAAATCATGCTGCTTGAAATCATAATTTAAATTAAATCTTGCTTTTAATTCCTTTGGCATCTCGATGATTATTTGAGCTATAAACTTTGGAGATATTCTGGGATATTTTTTTGCTAATTCATGGAGATTTATTTTATTTTCAATTATTCCTTTAGCTAATTCCATTGGCAGCGAGAATTCTTTTTCTAATTTTAGCGACTTTTCTTCTATTAATTCTGGAATTTTAATTTTTGATAATAATTTTTTATTTATGTTTATATTAACTGCATCTGTCTCGGGGTAGAAACGAGCACTTCCAGATAACGGACGAAGAAATTCTGTTGTATTATCTGATTTAACTCTTCTAACCTCTTCTTTTATCTTTTTATTTTCTTTAATTAGATATAATTGTCTTTCTATTTCTTTTTTTATAACTTGCGGCATTTGTCTTAAATTTTGGAAACCCTTTAATTCAACTCTTGCTCCATTTTTTATAGATAAATTAATGTCTTGGCGTATAGAACCTATTCCTCTACGAGTTGTTTCAAAGCTTCTTAACATCATTCCAATAATTTCAGCAGTTTCTTTGGCTTGCTCAGGAGTTTTTATATCTGGATTTGTTGTTAATTCCAATAATGGAATACCCAAGCGAGAAAGGGAATAGTGTACATGATTTCCTTCTGATTTAATCTTTTTACAAGCATCTTCTTCTAATGAAAGTTGATTTACTTTTACTTTTCCTTGAGATGTTTTAATGAAAGAATTTTTTGATTCTGTTCCTATAATTAAAGTCCTCTGAAAAGCACTAGTTACTGAACCGTCAGAGATAATTTTTCTCATTACTTTTAATTCTTTAGGAATTTTCAAATTTAGTAATTTTGCTAATGTTAATGCAGTTTCTAGGGCTCTTTTATTGATATTATGAATTGGCTCTTCATCAAGACAAACTAAACAATATTCGTCTTCGAATCCATGATAAATAAATGTTCTGTCTTTTTGCTCTTCAAATAAGGCTGCAACATCTTTTTTACCAGTTCCCCCAGATACGGCCCTCTGCTTTCTTTTTATTTGAATTTCTTCATTTTTTTCTTGTAGAGTTGTGTTGCATCTACAGAAAAGTTTTGTTGTGGAAAGCTGCTGATGGCATTCAAGACCCATCTTTAATTTTAAATTATTATTATTCATCTTGCTTCTCTTATTCTATTTAATTCTTCTTTACTAAATAAATTATTGGCCCATAAAATTGATGCATAATGTTTTGGAATGAATTTAAAATGATCTGTTTTTAATATTTTACAAATCATTAAGAAAGGCAACAATGCTACTGATTTATGGGAGTTTATCCATCCATTAACGTTATATCTTTTTATTTCATGCTTAAATATATTTTCTATATATAAATTTATATGCTCTGCTAAATCCTTATTTATATTTTTACTCATTGCAGTTATATCTCTGGCACTTTTAATCATATTAATTATTTCTTGATTATTTTCAATCTTTAATCTTATTAATGATTTCTCTTTTAATGTTTCTAAGAATTTAGATTTTTTGGATGGATGATTAAAATAAGGATAAATATTGTAATGCAATCTACCTATTGACTCCAATCCTTGTATCCTCAATTCATGATCCTTTATGTTGTGAGAATAAATATAAGGATTATATTTTAAATCTCTTAATAACCTTTCTAACTGTGTAATAAAACGCTTACTTGCTGACGTTATAGACACTATTGGTGATTTTTTAGAGCCATAATTAATTATAGAGCCTTCTGTTTCAATT
>JACPNG010000020.1 GCA_016185605.1 Candidatus Woesearchaeota archaeon | reverse complement strand
TTAGTTAGTTATTAATATTTTACTCTTTCTTTAATCATACTTTCTATTATATTGCTCATTTTGTAATTATGCTCTTCGCAATATCTCCTAAATCTTTTGAACAGATTTGAATCTATAGTAAAGTTTACTCTGTTTTTATAACTTAGTTTTGGCAGTCTTTTGGTTCTTTCAAATTCCATTAGTGCTTCAAAATATTCTGGATGTTCTTTTATTATTCTCTTTGCATTCTTTACCATATTATTTGATGGCATTTTTTATCATCCTCCTAATTTTATTTATATTGTTGATATTTTTCTTTAGTATTTCAATTACTATCTGATCAACTTTTTGTGGATCATAGATTAATTTATTTTCTTCAATAAATACCATGATTAGAGCAGCTGATGTTCTCTTATTTCCCTCTTCAAATACATGATCTATTAGTATGGCTCTAACTAAGTAAGCTAATTGCTTTATCCAGTCTTTTGTATTTTTATTTGCTGATAAAGCAAAGTCGAGGCTGCTTTCATTTACAATTACTCCTTCGTCAAATTCCTTATTAATTTCTACAATATCTTTTTTTGTTATCATATTATACACACTTATAAGTATTAATTATTTATAAATGTTTTGGTTAGTACATTGTAACATAAATGGGAGTTATCTAGCTCAAAAAATTAATTCTTTTTCTTTGGTTTGTCCCAATAGGCGGATTTACAATTTGGACAGAGAATAGGATATTCTTTCTTTCTTGGAATCCATTCATGTCCACAACGTTCGCACTTATATCCTTTAACTTGTATTTTTATCTCAGCCATATAACTTTTAAGAATCTTATTCTTTTATAAATATTACTTTAATAAGTATTAATTAAATAGTTAATAATTCACTAGCGAAACATTTAAATAGTTCAACTTACTTATATAATTGATAATTAAATAAGTAAATATAAGATGGACTCCGAAGATATCCCAGATTCCAAATCGGCTACAAACCAAAAAGATTTAAAATGAGAAGTATATACTATAAAGAGAAAATGAAAACAGAACATAATATTATCTGCGGTGATTGTTTAGAAGAATTAAAGAAATTAAAAGATGAGAGCGTAGATTTGATAGTTACTGATCCGCCATTTAATATTGGAAAGAATTATGGGAGATATAAAGATAATCTAAAAAAGTACGATTATATAGGATGGTGTAGGGAATGGCTTACAGAATGTACAAGGGTTTTAAAGAAAGGGGGTGCTTTATACTTATTTAATTATCCTGAAAATAATGCTTATTTATTACCTTTTTTAAATAAAAGTCTAACCTTTAAAAGATGGATGACTTGGCATTATCCAATTAATACAGGAATGTCCCCAACTAATTTTACAAGAAGTCAGCATTCGATTTTATTTTATATCAAAGGTAAAAAACCACGAGTATTTAATAAAAAAGATATTGCTGTTCCATATAGGAATCCAACTGATAAAAGAATATTAGAAAGGATAAAAAATGGGAGTAATGGGAAAACACCATATGATGTTTTTCATTTTAATATAGTTAAAAATGTTAGCAAGACAAAAACAGAACATCCTTGTCAAATACCGGAACAATTAATAGAGATATTTATTAAGGCTTCAAGCAATAAAGGTGATTTGATTTTAGATCCTTTTAGTGGAAGTTTTACAACAAGTGCAGTAGCAAAGAAGTTAGGTAGAAATTCTATAAATATAGAATTAAATCCTAAATTTTGTGAGATAGGAAAACAAAGATTATCTAAGATAACAAGTTTAGCTGATTTTGTTCTTTAGTTATGTTGTATTCAACTGCTTTTACAAATTTTATAGAGTTTGGGTTTAATTTATCAACAAAGCTATATTCATAAATCCTAAATTTATCTTCTTCCTTTCCTCTTATTCTAACAAGAAAAATTAATCTTATTTTATAATCATTTGGTATTTTCCAACCCATCATCTTTTCAAAATATTTCATCGTGCTGAACAGTTGTCTTATTTCAAAGTCTTCAAATTCTTTATTTTTAACTTCTACAACCGCAATAATCTTATCCTCTTCTGACTCATAAATTCCATCCATCTCTATTTGTAATTTATCTGTTTTGATGGGTATTCCATTAATTACATATTCGTAAGATATTCTTGCCCTTCTTGCTGTATGCAATTTAATATCTTTCTTCTTATCTTCAAATAAAAAATCATGGATTATCCTATCATTAAAAGCAGTGGAAGCTGATTGTGCTTCACTTTCACTTATTAAATCTATTACGCTTGTCCCAGCTTTCCATTCTTTTATAGTCTTGATTTTTTCGAATTTATGATAACCTTCTCCTTTAACAAAGGCGTGGTTTCCTTTTCCAAGATGGACAATAAAAAAACCATTTTCTTTTACTTCTTTAGGCAATAATATAGAACTATCAAACTTGGTAGCATCAAATTGATTACTAAAAGTAGAGCCAGAGACTTTCTTAACTTCTTCATTATTGAACTTTAAAATTGAACCTTTAGGATAGTCCTTTCTTAGCCTATTGAATATCGTTGCTATGACATCTCTCTTATAGCTTTGAACCATACATTTTTCAAAGAGATGGCATATTTAAACTCTACGAAAAGTCCCTCTTATGCACCAGAGAAATCCCATCAAAAACCTTTTAAATTGATATTCTAAACAAAATAAAATGAAGGGCATTATAGTTAATTTTCGCGGCGGAAGACACACACAAAAGAATAATCACATGATAATAAAAGTTAATTCAATAGACAATAAAACAAAAGCAAATCAATTTTTAAATAAAAATGTAGTCTGGAAAAGCCCTAAAGGAAAAGAAATAAAAGGACAAATAGTCAAGGAGCATGGCAACAAAGGGGCTTTAAGGGCTATCTTTGAAAAGGGAATGCCTGGACAAAGCGTAGGAACAGAAGTAGAGGTGGAAAATGGCGCTTAGAAAAGCCAAATGCTATAGAAAAGTAGTAAGAGCATACACAAGAAAGAGCAAGTTTAGGGCTAAAGCCTTCATAAAAACAATTCCAAACAGCAAAGTTGTAAAATATGATTTGGGAAACACAAAAAAGCAGTTTGAAAAGGAAGTTAATTTAATTTCTAAGGATAAAGTGCAGATAAGGCACAATGCATTGGAATCAGCAAGAATGGTGGTAAACAGGAGATTAAACCAAAGCTTGGGAAATAACTATCATTTTAAATTAAGGGTATATCCCCATCATATTCTAAGGGAAAATAAAGCATTGACAGGAGCCGGAGCAGATAGGATGAGCTCTGGTATGAAGCAGTCATTTGGAACTCCAATAGGATTGGCTGCACAAGTCAAGATAGGACAGCCGATAATTTCAGTATATGTTGATTCTAAAGATGTTAATACAGCCAGAGAAGCTTTAAGATACGCAATCCATAGGCTGCCTTGCAAGTGTGCTATTATTTAATGCAATCTAGCTAGTTTTCCAGTTTTTCTTGCATGCTTAAATGCATAAAAATATATTGGCCATGAGATTATAAAATAAACAACAGATGATATTAATGCCTTTATTACAAAATAACTGTTTAATGCATTGGTTGTTGAGAATTCCCTAACAGCCATGAATATATATGTAAATGGCATTATCATTGACAATTTTTGGAATAATATAGGCAGTGTTGACAGTTCTATGAATGGAAAAGACAAAACTATGAATAATTGCAATGCTGTCCAGGCTATAAATCCATATTCTCTTCCGAAATTTACCAGCATTCCAGCTATAACAACAGCCAATGCAATTGATGATATCAATGTTATCAAAGATAAAATAATTAATCCCTTCCATAATCCAAATATGTCCAGTCCAAAAAAGTAAGCTGTTATAGTCATAAACATCATTATGATAACAGATATCATTGTGGAAGAGATTAATCTCGAGATTATATATTCAAATTCTGTTATTCCTGAAAGCATTAGCTGCCTAAAGCTTCCAGACCAAGTATCATCCATTATAGTCATATTTGCTGTGCTCTGAGCCAAGTATGCAAACTGCCAGAATAAGTTTGTTGCTAGAACAATCATTCCAGCTTCTATCGCAACTGTTTTTGAATATAATGCAAATAATCCCCATATTATTATTGTTGTGATTGGAAAATACAATATCTCAGCTATTCTCCATTTCATTCTAATATTCAATAATAAATCCCTGTAGATAAGCGCAAATATCCTTTGAAAGTTAATCTTTACCACCCCTTGACTTTTGGACAAAGTAATCCTCTAATGTAGGCCTGTCTAATTTTAAGTCAACTATTTTATATTTGGATGTTAAAGATGATAATATTTCATCTATATCTTCTCCGGAAAATATTTCTTTTGTTATTTTTTTTCCTTTTATCTTAAATCCTAGGTTATTAAGATAGCTTTTATTTTTTATCTCCTTTAATATGACGATTAAATTATATGTGGAAAAGTGTTTTGACAATACATCTTTAACCTTGCCAACATCTAATATTCTTCCCTTGTTCATGAATGCTATTCTGTTTGATAATAATTCAACCTCGTGCATATAATGGCTTGTAAGTAATATTGTTTTTTTAAGCTCTTTATTCATCCTTTTTATCTCTTTTCTCACTTTAGTCGAAATATCTGGATCTAATCCCAGAGTCGGCTCATCCAATAATAGCAATTTAGGATTATTTATAAGACACTTGGCAAAAGCCAGTCTCATTCTTTCCCCTGTTGAGAGAAAATCATATTTTTTATTCATAATATCTTTAATCTCAAACAAGTCAACTAATTCATTTATTTTCTTGATTCTTTCTGATTTTTTTAGTCCATATGCCTTTGCGTAAAAATTCATAATATCAATTGGCTTTAATGCCCAGTGGAATCTTGATTCCCCAGATAAGAAGCTTATTTTGCCAAGGACATTTCTGTCTTCATTTGGATTTACCCCAAGAACTTTTATTGATCCATTGTCTGGATGGAGCATATTTATCATCATGTTCAACAAAGTGCTCTTGCCAGCCCCATTTGGCCCCAACAACCCAAAAATCTCCCCTTCTTTTACATTGAAGCTTACATTATTAAGGGCGTAGAATTCCTTGCCTTCATATACAAATTTTTTAGTTACATTATTGACTTCTATTGCATACATATAATAAATATGAAATTTTGATTTTTAAATTTATTTAAATCCGTATTTTCCCTTTAATTGAACAAAAATAAAATCTCCTAAGTTTTCAGTTTCTATTTTATTATTTTTCTTTTTAATCTTTAGCATCTCTTGGCTATACTCAGAGCCGACAGGAGCTATTATTATTCCATTTGACTTAAGCTGGCTGATTAAGACATTCGGAACTCTAGGGCAGGCAGCAGTTATAATAATTCCATCATATGGCTTATATTTTTCCAAGCCTTTACTTCCGTCTAAATTAAAAACTTTAACATTTTTATATTCTTTTAAATTATTTTTAGAAAACTCATAAAGCTCTTTTATTATTTCTGTTGTGTATACTTTGCCTTTTTTTCCAACTAATAAACTAATAATCGATGATTGATATCCTGATCCAGTCCCTATTTCTAATATTTTATTCCCTTCTTTAACCTCTAAAGCTTGGGTCATCAGCATAACAGTAGTTGGTTGGGATATTGTCTGTCCAAATCCTATGCTTAATGGATTGTCATTATATGCCTCGTTTTTTAGCTCTTTGGGAATGAATTTTTCTCTCTTTATTTTCTTGAATGCGTCTATTACTCTTTTGTCTGTTATTATTTTATTCTCTTGCCAATATTTTATTAATTCTTCTTTATTCATAAGAAAATAAAATGCTTTATCTTAATAAATCATTTCATTATAGTATTAAGTTTTTACAATAATCTTTATATTCTATTGCAAAGTTAAATCTCCATGAACATACTATGGTTTAATGAGATAAAAGAAGAAAGTATTGAATTAGTCGGAAAAAAAGCCTTTGAATTAAGTGAGCTTTATGCAAAAGGATTTCCTATACCACAAGGATTTGTAATAACAACAGAGGCATTTAGGGAATTTCTGGATTTCTCAGGAATAACAACCACTATTTTGGACTTGATGAAGAACTTGGATATAGAAAATAATGAAAAATTAGCTAATGCTATTGAGAGAATTCAGGATTTGATACTAAGAGCGCCAATTCCAGAATATCTTAGGAATGAGATATTAAGGGAGTATGGAAACTTGAATGTTGATCCAGATACATTTAATCATGCTGTAAAAGCCATAAGCATGATAAGGGCTGGAAGGGAATCCCCTTATGTTGCGCTTAGGCCTTCTGTAATGGATGAATTAAACCCAGAAACTTTCCTTGATGTAAAGGGCGTTACTTCCTTATTGGATTCCATTAAAAAATGCTGGGCATCATCATATAACAAAAATTTAGTCTATCAGAGAGCAAAAAATAATCTTTCAGCTGACTATTTATTCTCTATAATAGTCCAGAAGCAGATTAGGCCGGATAAATCAGGATTTATATCAGTTAAAAATAATGAGATAATAATAAGATCAAATTTTGGCTTAATAGATTCTATAGATTCTAATTTAATTATCCCGGATTATTATGTAATAAACAAAAATAATTTTTTAGTAAAGAATATTGAGATAGGCTCCAAGGAATTTATAGTTTATTTTGATGATAATATAAAAGAAAACTCAAGAAGAAGCCTCGGGGTAAAATCAAAAGAGCAAGTATTAAATGAGACAGAAATAAATAAGTTAGTTGACGTCTCAATAAAATTGGAAGAATTTTATAAAAAATTGCTCAATGTGGAATTTGCCATTAGAACAGGCTCAATTTCTGTGATAAGCATTATTCCAATTGATGAAGTTGATGTTAAAGAAGAAGTAAAAATTGATGATTTTATTCCAGAAACAATAACAAAAATTAGGGTTGACTTGGATGACCCAATAAATTCTGATAAGGCTTTGGCTGCAGATGCTGATGGAGTATTCATAAGGCTAGAGTCAATAATAAAAAAAAGAGAAATTAATCCGCTGAATCTAGTAAGGGAAAATGAATATTATTATACTAGTATATTATTGGAAGAGTTGGAATTAGTAACAAAGTCATTTAGGGACAAGGACATTTTTATAAGGACTAGTGATTTAACAGATGAAACTGAGAAAAATCCTTTATTGGGATTTAGGGGAATAAGAAGGGCTTTAGATGAAAACATAATATTAAAAGCTGAGTTTAATGTAATTAAGAAATTAAATGAATCAGGATATAAAACCAAGATTGTATTTCCGTTTGTTTCCAATGTTGATGAATTAAGGCAAGCAAAAGATTTAATGAGGGAATTGGGAATAAATAATGACATAGGAATAATGCTGGACACTCCGGCAAGCTGCGAAACAATTGATTATTTCTGCAAAGAGGGGATAAAATTCATAATATTCGGGGCTGATAATCTAACTCAGTTAATTTTAGGGGTAGACAAGTCTAATGATAAGATTTCAAAATCATTTAATGAAAAGCATCCTGCTTTATTGAGAAATATCCAGAAGGTTGTAGGAGTCTGTAAGCAGTTTAATGTGGAAACTAATTTAATAGGCTCAATAACATCTGATGTAGAGATGATTGATTTTCTTGTCGGAATTGGAATAGATTCCATAATGGTTAATATTGAAGATATAATCAGAGTAAAAAGTTTAATCTCAAGGACAGAAAAGAGAATTATTATTGGCTAAGATTATTTCTCGGGCTTCATTATTGGAAACAAAATAACATCTCTTATGCTTGGAGAGTCTGTTAATATCATTGCTAATCTGTCTATTCCTATTCCTAATCCTCCGGTTGGGGGCATCCCATATTCCAATGCATTAATAAAATCCTCATCTACTGGATGATTTTCTTCTTCAACTATTCTTTGCTTTGATTGTTTTTCCAGCAATTCCCTCTGCAGTATTGGATCATTCAATTCAGAATATCCATTTCCGATTTCCCAGCCGTTTATGTATGGCTCTAGTCTTTCTATAATATTATTGTCCCCTCTTTTTGGCTTGCATAATGGAGTAGTCTCTCTAGGATGATCTATAATAAATATTGGCTGTATTAATTTATCCTGAACCAAAGACTCAAAAATTAATTCTATCGCCAATCCCCTATTAAATTCCCCTTCGTATTCTATATTATTATTCCTTAGATAATCCTTAATTTCATCATCATTTAATTTATCTATGTTTATTTTAAGATATTTTTTTATTGAGTCCTTCATTGTTAATTTTTTCCATGGCTTTTTCAATTCAATATTTTTCCCCTGGTATTTTATTTTAGTTGTTTTATTGACTTTTTTAGCCACATACAATATTAAATCTTCTGTTATATTCATGATGTCATTATAATCAGCATAAGCCCAATACAATTCCAGCATGGTAAATTCAGGATTATGCGATTTATCAACTCCCTCATTCCTGAAATTCTTGCATATTGTATATACTTTTTCAAATCCGCCGATGATTAGTCTTTTTAGGTATAATTCTGGAGATATTGACAGATACATATTCATGTCATAGGCGTTTATTTTTGTCTTGAACGGGCGGGCATTAGCTCCTCCGTATAATTGCTGTAATAATGGGGTTTCAACCTCTTTAAATCCCTTAGAATCCAAAAACTCCCTTATTGCCTTTATTATCTTAGATCTCTTTAAGAAGACATCTTTTACCTCTTGATTCATCAATAAGTCCAGATATCTTTTTCTATATCTAATCTCCATATCTTTTAACCCATGCCATTTTTCCGGCAGTGGCCTAAGAGATTTTGATAATAATTCTAGTTTTTTGACCCAGATGGAAATTTCGCCTCTTTTCGTCCTGAAAGCAGTTCCGTTTATCCCTATGAAATCACCTATATCAAGCTTTGTGAATATTTTGTATTTTTCTCTTCCTAATTCATCTTCCTTGACATAAAATTGTATTTTTCCATTGAAATCTTGCAAGTGTCCAAAAGAAACTTTACCCATTATTCTAAGAGACATAATTCTTCCTGCAATAGAAACCTTTTCCTTTGATTTTTCTTCTTTCTTTAATTTCTTAAAATTCTCAAGAATCTCTTTGGCATCATTTTTTTTGTCAAATTTGTAAGGATAAGGATTTATATTATTTTTTCTTAATTCTTGTAGTTTCTGTTTTCTTTGGGATATTAATCTATGCTCCTCTTCCATTTATTAAGAATAAGGCAATAGTTATTTAAATATTTTCTATTTACTAAATTACATGTATGATACAACAAAGCCACATAATAAAGAGATTTCAAAGTTAGTAAAAGAAACATGGGAAACTCCTTATGTTTCTATAAAAGATGGGATTGCTCAAAGAAAATTCCAATATCCAGATTGTACTTCAGTAGATGGAATTGGAACTAAGGGGATTTATCATTGGAAACAAAGAAGTTTTAGAAATGCTGTCCTTGATGCTCTGGCAATGAATCTAAATGATTTGGCATTGGAAAGAGCGGTTCCTTTTGAATTGACTAATCATTTGTTTCTTCCAGAAGATGATCAAGATGCGGTTTTGAATATACTATATCACTTAATTAGGGAATGTAGATATAGAGATATTGCTGTTAAGGGTGGGGAAACAGCTATACATAATGATATGAATGGATTGGAATTAAGCGTTGCAATATCTGGATTTGTCAAAGAACAAAAACCAAACCAGTTTAAGATTGGTGATATTCTAATAGGAATTGAAAGTAATGGGCTACATTCAAATGGATTCACTAAAATTAGAAAATTATTTGGTGGGGAATATAGGAAAGAATTTATTGATCCAACTTACATTTATTCAGATACAATACTAAAATTAAATGAGAGATATGATATTCATGGGATGATGAACATTACGGGTGGAGCATTTACAAAATTAAAAAGAACATTAAAAGAAGGAGAAGTTATAATCACCAGATATCATAGATTAAATCCACAAGAAATATTTTTTGATGCATATGAAAAAGGAGTTCCTGACGAAGAGATGTACAGAACATTTAATTGTGGTGTTGGTTTTGTTTTAAGCGTTAGTGAAGAAGATTCAACTAAAGTTTTACGAGAGATTAGAGATCTTAATTCCGATATAATCGGAAAGGTCATTCCTGGAGATGGACAAATTAAAATTCAATCTAAATTTTCCGATGAAGAAGTCGTTTACTAATTTTTCTTCAAGCAAGCTTCTATAAATCCAAGAAATAAAGGATTTGGTTCCAATGGCTTGGATGTAAATTCAGCGTGGTATTGTGTTCCTAAGAAATATGGATGATTTTTTAATTCCAATATCTGCATTATTCTTTTCTCAGGAGCAATTCCAGAAAATATCATTCCGTTTTTTTCCAGTTCTTCGATATATTTTGGATTGACATTATACCTGTGCCTGAATCTTTCCCTTACTTTTTTATTCTTATACAGTTTATAAGCTAAAGTATTTTCTTTTACAATAACATCAAATCCGCCTAATCTCATGGTTCCGCCCAAATCTTCTATTTCCTCCTGCTCTGGAAGGATGCAGATTACAGGATTTTTAGTCTCTTTTACCTCTGTTGTGTTGGCATCTTCTAATCCAAGTACATTTCTAGAATATTCAATGACAGCCATCTGGAATCCATAGCATAATCCAAGAAATGGAATTTTATTTTCTCTGGAATATTTTATGCATTCTATTTTTCCTTCTATCCCCCTCTCCCCAAATCCGCCTGGAACAATAATTCCTTGAACGTCTTTTAATTCATCTTTAACATTATTACTATTTATATTCGTAGTTTCAATCCATTTCAGTTTAATTTTGGCATTCAGATAAGGCGCAGAATGCTCTAGTGCGTTTAATATGCTTAGATAAGAATCATGCAGTCCAGTATATTTTCCAGTTATCCCTATAATAATCTCTTTGTTCGGCTTGTTTATATTATCAACAAATTTTTTCCAGTCAGCTGGATTTATCAAAAAATCTTTTTTTGGCTTTATTCCTAGAATATCCATGACAATTTCATCCACTTTTTCATTTTTTAAAAATAAAGGAACATCATATATTGTATTAAAATCGCATAAATTTATTACCCTGTTAACAGGGACATTTGAACTAATGCTTATTTTTTCTTTTATGCTTTCTTTTATATTATCCTCGCTTCTGCAAACTATAATGTTTGGCTGTATTCCCTGCTCCATTAATGTCCTTATTCCCAACTGGGCAGCCTTGCTTTTATGCTCCCCTAAAATATTCGGCCTTAAAATATAAGTTACATTGACAAAGCAGACATTATTTTTATTCTCTTCATAAGCTAATTCCCTCATAGCTTCCAAGAAATAAGAATTTTCTAAATCTCCTATTGTCCCTCCAATTTCTACAACAATTATATCTGGATTATGGTTAACAGCGCAATTTCTTATAAAATGCTTAATTTCCCCGGTTACATGGGGCAGAAATTGGACATCCCTTCCTAAGTATAATCCCTGTCGCTCCTTGTCTATTATTGTCTTGAAGATTTTTCCAGATGTTAGATAATTGTCCTTTGACAGATTTTGGTTAGTCATCCTCTCATATGATCCTAAATCTAAGTCGCATTCTGTCCCGTCATCCAGTACAAATACCTCTCCATGCCTATAGGGATTTAAGGTTCCAGCATCATAATTTAAATAACCATCAAACTTAATCGGATGGACTTTTAATCCAGACCATTTCAGAACATTGCATAACGAGGATGTGAAAGTTCCTTTTCCGACTCCTGAAATCACAGAACCAGTAACTATTATGTATTTTGTCTTTCCTATAGAATAGCCTTTCGGCACTGAAGAAAAGAATTCATCACTTGTTGCACGAGCCAGTTCTTGTTTTTTAACCATCTCGTTTTAAAATAAAATGATTATTGTTTATAAATAGAATTATAATGAAGAATAGAAAGATTTAAATATGGATTTTTTAGAGATTCAATAGGAAAAGAGGCTTCTAAAAAGTAGTGAGTTGGAGGACGAAAATGGCAGAATCAGAATTATTAAAAGCATTAAAACATCAAGAAAGTATTAAAGGGGTTTTTTCATGGTTAGAAAAGAAAAGTGTAGAGGTTGAAGCTCTTCCAATAGATAAAGAATTAATATTTAGTTTTAAAGTAGCTCAAGCAAAAAGTGATTATGCTTTCTTAACTATGGATGGAATTGTTAATAGATCAGGGAATACTTTAAGAGATGAAGATAGAATTTACTTACATCCATATGGTTCTTCAATAGTATATAAAATTAAAGAAAAAAAGAAAGGAGATAAATAAAAATGTCAAATCAACCAATATTTATCCTACCAGAAGGATATCAAAGAACAATGGGGAGAGATGCCCAAAGGTCTAATATTCTAGCTGCCAAGCAAGTAGCAGAAACAGTAAGAACTA
>JACPNG010000017.1 GCA_016185605.1 Candidatus Woesearchaeota archaeon | reverse complement strand
TTTGCCAAAAGCGTCAATGTAATTTCTGACGCATTCACTGAGCAAGACATTCTGAAAGCAAAGCAACTTGGAGCAAACATGATAACAATATGGCCTGCAAGACAAGTAAAAAATGATGAATTTATTTTCACTCCAGAAAGAATAGCTGGAATGATAAATGCCGCTTACAAAAATGGATTGCAAGTAGAATTAAGGTCTAGTTTTAGTGGAGAACAGATACAAAACTTTGAAAAATTTAAAGCAAATTCGCTAAGACACGTTGCTGAATATGCAAAATTTGCTGAAAAATATAAAGTATATAGAATCGTTCCCTTTGGGGAAATAGACAATGACTTTCTAAATCAATGCAGTAAAATAACAGAATTTGCAAAAGACATGCTTGCTGAAATGCGAAAGCACTATTCTGGGCAGATTGGTGTTGGGGTTGTCGGTTCCTGGCGTGACTGCGGCTATAATTTTAATGGATATGACTACCTTACTTTCAGCGCTTATCCATCAAGATCCAGAGGGATAGATCCGTGGCTTACACCAAACTTGAATGTCCCAGCTGACAGCGATGACGCTTTTAATCTAGCATTTCTCACAAACTGGGCTAGGAAAGTAGCAGACAGGAGCGGAATTAAAACTTTGCACATAGGCGAAACAGGCGTACTCAACCCAACCGATCTCAAAAGAGCAGATGCATCATCATATGCAGAAGAGGATAAGCAAAAAGAAGTTGAATTCTATCAAAAATTATTTGAACAAACAACAGACAAAGTTAATGGAACTTCAGTATTCTACAATAGTTTAAATAATTATTTTAGTATTAATAGCGACCCAGCAGAAGAAGTTGTTAAAGAATGGTACAATAAACTCGGACCTGGTATAGAAAGCAAAGAAGAAACCACAAAATTAATTGTTGCAAATCCAATTGATCTTTCTCAAATTTCAAGAATTTCAAAATTTAGAAGTTGTTATGGTCACGATTACAGCGGCTTAAACATTAATTTGGAAAAAGAGCCAATAAGCTCTATGAAACATTATGTTGAATTCCTACAAAAATTTCTTGGTTCCAAAGATATAGTAAAAATTTTTGCTCCTTTTAATGGAAAAATTACTGAGATTATAGAAGCTGGTGGCAAACAAATATTCATCTCTGCTGATAAAGACCCGCAATGGAATTTTATTTTTTTCCATACAAGCCCTTTGCCAAATATTCAAGTTGGCGCCAGTGTAAAAGCTGGTGAATTAATCGGGTACTCATATTTAAGTGGGTGGCCTACTTTTGATATCGCTTTTAAAAAATTTAGTTTTAGAGGAGAAATTTTTGATTCTCCTTTTATGCATATGTCAGATGAAGTTCTTAAAGAATATGAATTGCGCGGAGTTACTACAGAAAATATTATTATATCAAAAGAATTTAGAAGTAATAATCCTTGTCCTGTTATGGGAACCAAAGATGGAGAGGAAGCCTTTACTGGAGAAACTGAAAAGGATGATTTTGTTATAATCAAATGACATGGTTTACTATCAAAGATAGGCGGGTTTTCGAATTGAAACTAATCTGTGTTATGTTTTCTTACCTCGAGATTTTTAATTAACTTTGTTAATGTTAAGAAAATCTCAGAGATGTAAGACTTCGAGCGGAAATTTAGTGGATTTTTATTTAATGGAAATATAAATTTCCCTCTGAAGAGTATGACGGACTGACTGAAGGGAAGGAGTAATATTAAATATAACAGGCTTTTAACGGATTTCTACTTATTTTGATGATTTAAGCTCTATCTCTCAAGTTCTTTAACAACGCCTCTGGAAATTTCTTCATTCTAATCAACTATCCAAATAATAATATATAAAAGCAAAACATACTTAAATATTTTATGGTTTACATTCCAGTTGATATAGAAAAATCCGTTGCAAAAGAATGCAAAAGGAGAAATTATAGCGAAAAAACAATTAAGAGTTACATTTACTGTATAAACAGATTTCTAAAATACACAAATAAATCCCTGGATAAAATAAGCAAAAAGGACGTACGTTTATTTCTGGAGCATTTATCAGAAAAGAGCATGGCTGGAAACACCATGAATCTATATCATATGGCAATCCGTTTTCTGTTTGAGGATGTCCTGGACAAAAGAATATGGATAGATATCAAGTATAGCAAAACACCAGAAAGAATTCCAGTTGTCTTATCAAAAGAAGAGATAAAGAGTTTATTCAATGCCATAAAAAACCAAAAACACAAGCTAATGATCCAATTAATGTATTCAGCTGGCTTAAGGGTGTCTGAATTAATTAACCTAAAAGCCGATGATCTTGATATAAATAAAGGATATGGCTTTGTCAGAAAAGGAAAAGGAAACAAGGATAGAATATTTATCATTGCTGATTCCATCAAGGAAGAATTAAGAAGATTTATAGGAACAAAAAAATTAAACGAGTTTGATTATTTGTTTACCAGTAAAAAAGGAAAAAAGTATAATGTAAGCAGCCCAAGAAATGTTATAAAAAAAGCCTGTAAAATAGCAAAGATAGAAAAAAATATCTCATGCCATACTTTAAGACATTCATTTGCGACTCATTTAATAGAATATGGCTATTCAATATCAGAAGTCCAGAGTTTACTTGGCCATAAAAGTCCTGAAACCACATTTGTTTATGTACATGCTACCTCTCCCAATATGATCAAGGTAAAAAGCCCTTTAGATAATTTATAACAATTATAAAATAATAAAATACAATATAATCAATATTTTAATTTATAGTATCTCATGCTCAAGGAATTAAGAACAACAGACAATGAAGAAAATGCCATTGCTCCTGCTGCTACCATTGGATTTAGTAAAAATCCAGATACAGGATATAAAATTCCAGCTGCAATGGGGATTCCAGCTACATTATAAATAAAAGCCCAGAATAAATTCTGTTTAATCTTCTTGATTGTATACTTGCTGAGATGTATTGCATTTACAGCATCCCTTAAATCATCCCTGACTAAAATAATCTCTCCAGTTTCAATGGCAACATCTGTTCCAGAGCCGATTGCAATCCCAAGATCAGACTGAGCCAGCATAGGAGCATCATTAATTCCGTCTCCGATAGCAGCTACTTTTTTTCCTTTTTCCTGCAGTCTTTTAATCTCATTGGCTTTGTCTTCTGGAAGAACTTCTGCTAGCACATTGTGGATATTTAACTGGTGGGCAATGGCTTCAGCTGTTTTTTTATTATCCCCTGTAATCATTATTATTTCTTTTCCTAGTTTATGCAGTTTATCCACAGCCTCTTTTGAACTGTCCTTTAATGTGTCCATTGCAGCAATTAACCCAATGATTTTTTTATTCACAGCCAATATCATAACTGTTTTGCCCTGGCCTTCCAATACAGAAATATTTTCTTCAAAATCTCGAGTGTTAATATGGGCATCCCACATTAATTTCCTGTTTCCTAATAATAATGACTTGCTTAAGTAAACAGCTTGAATCCCTTTTCCTGGAAATGATTTAAATGAATGGGCTTTCGGAATTGTAATTTCTTCTTTAACGGCTTTTTCCACAACAGCATCAGCCAATGGATGTTCTGAGCCTTTCTCAACTATAGCAGCCAATTTTAGAATATGCTCATTTTTTATTTTTATTATATCTGTAACTTCTGGCTTGCCTTTTGTCAATGTTCCAGTCTTATCCAAAATAACAGTATCTATTTTATGGGCTTTTTCCAGGGCTTCTGCATTTTTTATTAAGATTCCATGCTCAGCTCCTTTTCCTGTTCCAACCATTATTGCTGTAGGAGTAGCTAATCCCAAAGCGCATGGGCATGCTATTATTAGAACAGCTATGAAATTAATCATTGCAAATATGAATTTTGGATCTGGCCCAAATGCAATCCATACAGCAAATGTCAATATTGCTATTAAAACAACAACAGGAACAAATATACTTGAAACTTTATCAGCTAATCTTTGAATTGGGGCTTTGGAATTTTGGGCTTCCTCTACTAATCTTATTATCTGGGATAAAAATGTGTCTTTTCCAATCTTTAATGCCCTAACTTTTAATAATCCGTCTTTGTTTATTGTTGCTCCTGTAACATTGTCATTTTTAGTCTTCTCAACTGGAATACTCTCTCCAGTAATCATGGATTCGTCAATTGAAGAATGGCCTTCTATTATAATTCCGTCCACTGGGATTTTCTCTCCAGGCTTGATTATAAGAACATCATTTACCCTTACATCATCTATATTGACTTTTATTTCCTGGCCATTCCTTATTATGGTTGCTGTTTTTGGCTTTAATCCTATTAATTTCTTAATTGCATCTGAGGTGTGTAATTTGGCTTTCGCTTCTAGATATCTTCCAAGTATTATTAATGTTATAATGACGGCTGCAGTGTCATAATAGACTGAAGCGGCAATTCCAGCTTTGTTTATTAATGTTGGAAAAAATGTAGCTATAACACTGTAAAAATAAGCTGCTGAGGTTCCTATGGCTATTAATGTATTCATGTCAGCTGTTTTATTTTTTAAGGCTGCCCAGAAACTCCTATAAAATTGAAGTCCGACATAAAACTGAACTGGAGTGGTTAATAAAAACAGAATAATAAAAACCAATTGCTCCTGGAGTTTGTTTATGAATATAAAATAGCCATGAAATGTGAATATTAAAATTAAAACAGATAATATAACCCCTAAAATTAATTTATTTCTTAACTCATTTATCTCTCTTCTCTTGAATTCTTTTTCGTCTTTTTCTTCTACAACCTCATATCCTGCCTTTTTTACAACCTCTTTTATTTTTTCTTCGGAAATATCATCATTATATTCTATTATGGCTTTTTCACTGGCATAATTTACTGCTGCATTAGAAATCCCTTTAGTGCTTTTTAACGCCTTTTCTATTGTAATGGCGCAGGAAGCGCAATGCATCCCTTTTATGTTAAAATCCTTTCTCATGGTTGTAATAATAATTATTAATAAATAAACTTATTGATTTCAGCCATTTAATGACCCCCCGCCTTCAACATGCCCTGCTCCGCCACAACCATCCTCTAAATCCCAGACTTCGGCTATTTGTTCAGGATTAAAATTATATTCTGTTATTAGATATTTAGCTAAACCTTCAAAAGCATACCATCTCCAGCATTTGCAGCAGCAAGGACCTTTTTCATGAGATAATTCTACTGCTTTATCATAGATTAACTGTTGTTCAGGTGTTAATTTTATAGTTTTTTGATACTGTAACAACTCATTTGCTAGAGAAACTGGAATATCATAAGGATCTGAAGGGATTTTATTAATATAAGAATATTTCTTCAATCCCGATATTTGTTCTTTATATCTATGCAAATCCATTGCTGAGCAACAAGATCCTTGTAGCCTTTCCGATCTTACTTTATTTAGTATATCTGGACCTGCACAAAAATTTGTTTTTGCATTACTTAACATATTAAATTTAACTTCTAAGCTTTTTTCATCAATATTATAAGCTGAAGAGCCTGTTATCTGTAGATTTGGCAAGAAATAATATCCTGTTACAGCTAAAACTATAAAAATTCCAACAAATAGATAAAACCTAGGTTCTTTAAAGTTCATATTATTTCCACTCAAATACTCTATTTTGTATTAAAGGAATATCATCTATTTTAATTATAAAACTATCTATATTTTTATCCAAATTAAATACTAAAGTTCCTGAAGAATGATTAAGATTAGGAACTTCAATTGGATTGATTGCATCTTCATAAGGCAGATCAATTTTTTTCTTGTAGCCATACATTTTTTATTTGATTATCTTCTTCTTTCTGTAACCTTTTGATAAAGCCATACTGCCAATAATGCCAATATAACTATGATTAATATCTGTATTACCCAAAATAATATCCCATAACCATACCCTAATCCACCCATCATGCCATATCCAAAATTTCCCATCATTCCTGAACCCATCATATTTACACCTCCCATCATATTCATCATTCCTGAACCCATCATACCGCCAGATTCACCACAATATATTGTTTTTGCCATATTAATATGGAATTGTTTTTCTGGTTCATCTCCTTCTTTTAAGCCCATCATTTTATGCATAGCTTCATGGGAATCTCCAGGGTGCATTAATTCCATTTCATACTCCCCAATTATTTCTAACTGGGAATCTGACAGACTTTTGCAGTCCACTTTTGAATCAATTATATCCTTAGCTTCATTGATTTCTTGCGGTGTAATTGCATTAGCTAAACTCAAATTCAGCAACAAAATTATTGCTATTACAAAAATTATTTTTCCCATTTTACATCACCAAAAGTGGTATAGCAAAGCAATTATATCTACTTTGCCGCTTAAACCGTTTTAAACCATTTACTTGAAAGCTTTTTGTAAATATACCTTGTAAGTTTTTCCAATCCTTTCTCTTTGGATTAAATTTCTCTTATCAAGATTAGTTAAGACTGTTGAAACTTTGGCTTTGCTCCAATCTAATCTAAACCTCAACGAGTCTTGAGTTATTTCACCTGCTTTTTTTATTTCGTCTAAAATCGCTTTTTCATCTTCTGAAAATGCTTTTCTCATGATATTATATTCTTTATCTTTTGATTGTAATCCAAATAGATATAATGATGCAAAAAATCCTAATCCGGCAGAAAAAATCAATGAAACAAGATTTATTATAATTGAATTTGTTGTAGAGAAGTTCATTATATTTGTTCCCATTGCTTCACTCATCATCCGCATCATAGGTGTTTGCTTTGGTGTTAATAATGAGCTTGTAACTAAAAATACAAGGAAATATCCGACTATGGCAAATAAAATAATTAGTATTATCCTTGATACATTATCAACTTCTTTCAAATTTAGCTTCTTCATTTCACATAACTCTTCCACAATTTTACTATTCTTTCTTAATCTATCTATTAAACTGCCCTTATTATATCAAAAGCTTTGATGATTTGACAGCAAATGTAATTCCAGATGCTTTTACATTTATATTTTCCATTTTTTATTCCTTGCAGCAATCCACTATTTTTTTCAATATATCTAATATTTTTCTTGTAAATAAAGGTTTATTTTCTTTTAGTTCTTTCATCTCAATTTAAATTTTAAGTTATTAAATTATAGTTTATTTTTCCTTGTAAACAATTTTTATTCTGTCCAGGTCATTTAAAGCTAAATTTTCATATTCATTATTCTTAATATCATTGACAAATAATAATAGCTCATGTTTATCATCCGCACAATTCTCAAATATGCATGTTGAGTTAAATGTTTTTCCCCAGACACTAAAGAAATCTTTTATATGGAACTGATAAGGATAGGGCGATTCCAGATGAATTTTACCAGTATTGTCATGAGTATGTATTGTTCTCATTCCGCTGTTTGATATCCCAATATTAGACGGAATATTCATATTTTTTCCTAGAATTTCTATCTCAAGATTAGGATGGATATGCATTGCTAGATTAATATGATCCCTAAGATTAACATCCAAAATATCTCCGTTAAATTTTGGATTGCTGTAGAGCCATATAAACATCAATGCAAATAAAAGAATTATAACTCCAATAAATAAATAAGTTTTCTTCTCCATTCTAAGAATTCAATTCTTGGTCTATTATTAATTTAAACGCTGAATATGGCTGGGCTCCAACCAATCTTTTTCCATTAATGAAGAATGTTGGCGTTCCAGAAACCCCATAATTCTGACCTTCATTAAAATCCTTTTGGACTTCTTGAGTGTATTTTCCAGAGTCTAAGCAATTATTAAATTCATTACTATTAAGACCAAGTTGAGAGGCATATTGTTTTAGGTCAGAAACTTCAATAGCATCTTGGTTATTAAATATTAAGTCATGCATCTCCCAATATTTTCCTTGATCATCAGCGCATTCAGCTGCCTCAGCTGCTTTTTGAGCAAAAGGATGGAAGCTTAATGGAAAGTCCCTATAAACATACTTTACCTTTCCAGTATCAATATATTCTTTTTTTAATAATGGAAATGTTTCATCAAAAGCTCTTTTGCAGAATGGGCATTGGTAATCCTCAAATGAAACTATTACAACTTTGGCATTTTTATCCCCTAAGAAAGGGTCATCATCTTGGTTTACATCTTCCACTACATCATCTACAATTTGTGCTGGAGCATCTCCAGAAGGAATTCCACAGCCTCCAGCGCTTCCAGCTGTTTGAGCACTTCCAACATTTGTTACAGGCCTATTGCCAAGCTCTTCCTCTATTATTTGTTCAAATGCTGAATATGGCTGGGCTCCGCTTAAAAGCCTTCCATTTATCAAGAATCCAGGAGTTCCAGATATTCCCTTGGATTGGCCTTCATTGTAATCACTTTTTATTTTATCTAAATATTTTTTTGAATTAAAGCAGTCATTGAATTTGCTCATATCAAGATTTAACTGTTGAGCCCATATACTATATATTGTATCGCTTAATTGTTCTTGGTTTTTAAATATTAAATCATGATATTCTAAGAATTTTCCCTGCTCATTTGCGCATTCTGAGGCTAAAGCTGCTGGCTCAGCATAAGGATGAAAGTCTAATGGGAAATGCTTATAGACAAATCTTACTTTTCCAGTATTAACATATTTTGATTTTATCTGGGATAAAGTCTGGTCAAAGAATCTTTTGCAGAATGGGCATTGAAAATCCAGATATTCTACAATAACTACTTTAGCATTTTCAGAACCTTCGCTTATAGCCCCTTCTACATCTATACTAACTCTTGAAACCTCTGAACCTTGAGTTGATTGTGTAACATCAGAAGTTGATATAGAATCAGAAGCCTCAATAGGAATTCCCTGCGGAAATAACAAACTGCCATCTTTTGTAATATAAGTGTCTATTTTTTGCCCAGCTACATTAACATCTAATTTATATAATCCCTTTTCAGAAATTATGCTGTTTAATGTTGCTGTAGCCTGGCCCTGCAATAACTCATTATTTATGAAATTGATCGCTTTATCAGCTATCTTATTTTTATCAGATAAATTTAATGAGTTAAATCCATTTGTGAAGATTGAAGCTATTAATAATAAGCCTAATATTATTGTAATTACCTGCCAAGGATTTTCTTTAATATAATGCATAATAGAAATTGTTTTTTAATCATTTTATAAAGATTATTGTGATTTAGCGAAATATTTCTCCAGATCAAAAGAATTAATAATCATCTTGGGATATTCTTTCATTTTTCCAAATAAATTATCTGCATCCAAATCGCAGATAAATGATGCAATAAGTGAATATATAAAATGCCCCTGAATATCGCCTTTAAAAGAAGACCCGATTATATCCGCCCCGATAATATTTTTTCTGTCTTTTATTATCCTTAAATAACTCATTAATGTGTTCATATCCATATATCCTCTTGAGTAGCCTGTGCATATTAATTCTGGATGCAATACATCTAGATCAAATGATAAATAAACATCAATTGGTAACTCTGATAAATGTTCCTCTAATTCATTATTTTGGAAAGGATGCCATCCCCTTATTTGTCTTACTCTATTAATATTGTTAGGTTCGCAGCCTATTAGCAATGGTTCAGTTGCATTTTTTGAGTCTTTAACCAAGCTTTTTACAAATCTTCCGCAGTTCATCAACTTTGAAGCTGAAGGATAATCTGGGTGATTATCAAAATGGAGATATGCCCATTTTTTGCTTAATTTATCAGCGAAATTAGTGGCAAACCCATAAGTATAATGGTGCAACTCCCCATAACCTAATGTAAATAAAACTCTTTTATCAAAGGTTGTTATATTACTTAATTCCTTCTTAAGGTCTTCCTTTCTAATATATACTTCCTTCTTAATTTTTTTCCTTTCTGCTTTCTCCGGCCACAATTTCAGAATTAAATTTGCTATTGCTGCAGAAGGATCATCATGCTCCAAACAAACTACTTTCCATCCAAGATCTCCTTTTCTCATGAATACAACTAAAGTGATAAATTTAAAACATTTTTCAATCATATATAATATATATAAATAGCAAATTTTCTATATTGTTATGTTTGTCCATAATATCAATCCTGTATTATTCCAGATTGGACCATTGCAAGTAAGATATTATGGGATAATCTATGCTTTGGGCTTTATAATTTCTTATTATATGATTTATTATTTAGCTAAGAGAAAACAATTGAACTTAACAAAAGATGATGTAAGTAATTATATATTTTATTCTATAATTGGGGTTGTTTTGGGGGCAAGACTAGCTCATATTCTTGCAAATTACAGCTTTTATCTCAATAATATATTGCAAATATTTGCTGTATGGAATGGAGGATTTGCATTTCACGGGGGATTAATTGGATTATTAATTGTTAGTTTTATATTTACTAAGAAAAAGAATATTGAATTTTACGACTTGGCAGACATTGTTGTAATGCCAGCTGCTATAGCATTAGCATTGGGAAGGATTGCAAATTTCACAAACGGAGAATTATATGGGAGAATAACTAATGTATCGTGGGCTGTTAAGTTTCCTAATGCAGAGGGATTCAGGCATCCTTCTCAAATCTATGAATCACTGAAGAATTTTTTTATATTTTTTACATTATGGTTCATTAAAGATAAAAAGCTTCCAAAGGGATTTTTATTTTGGAGTTTTGTGACATTATATGGATTTATAAGATTTTTAATAGAGTTATTATATAGAGAGCCTATAAGTCCATTAGGATTTATCTTATTTAGCTTAACAATAACTCAGATAGCTGATATAATAATGTTCTTGGCTGGATTATTTATGCTGTATAAATTAAATAAGAAATTTTATTAATGGTCTATATTATTCTTAAATATGTGGGGGCGTAGCATAACGGCAGTGTAATCGGCTCCAGTTTTAATATAGAAGATACCGATTGATCCAGGTTCAAATCCTGGCGTCCCCATTTCTATAGATTTTACATGAATAGTTAGAATTTCTAATTAAAGTTATCACCGTAAGGTTTATAAATATGTTATAAACTTTAAAGTGGTATCATAATATTATGGAGGAATTAAAATGAGTTCAATTGGAAATTTCAGTAGAAATGTTGCATTAACTTTAGCATTAGGTTATGGAGTTCTAACTGGTTGTGGAGTTTATAGTCTACCACAAAGTGAAGTAAAAAGCCCAACTAACATATACAGTGAATCTTCAGACCCTAACAGAAAAAGATTAGAAACTATGGCTAATAGTAAAATATTAAGCCAAAAAAGAGAGGGATTAAAAGGATTATGTGGACTAGTATATAATAATAAAGTATCTTCTGGAGAAGCAATACAAATTACTAATTTTGTATATGAAAAATTTGATGAGAATGCCTCTAATGTTACAGTATATCCTGTAGGTAAGATATGGAATGTTCATACAAAAGAATTAAGAACAGTCGGCCATAGATATCCTGTACCAATTTCTTGGGGTCATGCAAAGAATGTTTTTGATGTAGATAAACAACCAGTTATGGAAGCATGTTCAAAGATGGGAGAGGATTATGTGAAAACAACTACTCCTGGTCAATTTGATGCACATAAATCAATGATAAGAATAGATCAATTAAGTAAGTTATATGGGGATAGGGATGTTCTTAAGGGCGTTTCATGGGATCAATTACTAAAAAACGGAAATTATAAACCTGCTGATGGTGGGCATAATATATCAATAGGATTCAAATAAAATTCTTCCTATTTTGGAGAAAAAGTGAGAAATTTATTTAACAGCAATATAAAAAACAGAATTTTTGTACTATTAATTATTCTTGCATTGTTAATTTCATCCGTATCTATGGGATTATTCTCAAAATTAGCTTATGCTGATGGAACTGGAGGAGATGATGGCGGTAGTGATGGAACTGGAGGAGATGATGGCGGTAGTGATGGAACTGGAGGAGATGATATAATAGCCCCTGTAGAAGAAATTGTTGAAATACCTATAGAAATGCCTGTTGAACCAACAACTATAGAAACAACTGATGTAGGAGCAGAGGGCGGAGAGCCAGTAAATAACCCACCAATATTAGATAGTATAGGAAACAAGCAAGTAAATGAAAATCAATTATTGCAATTTGCTATTTCCGGAAGTGATCCAGATAATAACGCAATAAGCTTCTCAGCATCTAACTTGCCAACTGGAGCAGTATTAAATGGTCAAATATTCTCATGGACTCCAAGCTTTAACCAGGCTGGAAACTACCAAATAACATTTACTGTTTCAGATGGACTATTAACTGATTCTGAAGTAATTAGTGTAATAGTAAATAATGTTAATAGAATTCCAGTAATAAACGCATTGCCAAATCAAAATGTAAATGAAGATAATGTATTAAATAATGCTTTTGACTTGGATAATTTTGCTTCTGATTTAGATGGAGATTCTTTAAGTTATTCAGTTAATTCAAACAATAATATAGTTGTAACAATAAATTCAAACAATCAAGTTTCATTTGCTCCAAAATCAAATTTCAATGGACAAGAAACAATAACATTTACTGTTTCAGATGGTTCATTAACAGGAACAAATTCATTGACATTAACTGTTAATAGTGTAAATGATAATCCTTTATTAGTTATTCCAGATGTCAATTTTGACGAGGATACTACATTAAGCTTTGATCTGGATAATTTTGTTTCTGATCCAGATATTCTGACAAACAATGACAAGATGACATTCAGCATATCTGGAAATAACCAAATAGCTGTATCATTAAGCCCGGATAATATTGTAAAGTTAACCCCCAATGCCAATTTCAATGGACAAGAAATAATAACATTTAGGGCTACTGACTTAAATAATGCATTTAGCGTAGATAATGTAATAGTCAAAATAAATCCTGTAAATGACAATCCTGTATTAAAATTCATTCAAAAAATATTCTTATTGGCAGGAGATAAAAGCAACCAAGTTGATCTGAATTTAGATAATTTTGCAACTGATGTTGACATTGCAACAAACAATGACAAATTAAGCTATAGTTCATCACAAAAACAGAATTCTGCTTTTAATGTAGCTATTAATAATAATTTAGCTGCAATAAATGCTCAAAATCCATCTATTAAAACAAATTCTGGATTATTATATGACGGAATAATATATGAGAGAACTTCTGAAACTGTAACATTTAAAGCTACAGACTTAAATGGCGGCTCTGGAAGCGATGACTTAACATTAACAATAGGAAATGCCCCCCATGCAATAATAAGCTATAATAATTTGAATATTAGGGAGGAAGAAGAATTTGAGTTAAGTTCTCAAAGAAGTTTTGACCTAGATGGAAAAATAGTTTTATTCCAATGGGATTTAGGGGATGGAACAACCTCAACAAAAGAAACTGTAAAACATAGCTATAATAAAGAAGGGAATTATAAAGTAAAATTAACTGTAACAGATGATGATGGATTATCAAACTCCCAGACAATAACTATGAATGTTGGAATCCAATTGAATAAGCAGCATAAATTTTCTATATCTACAAAATTCAATGATCTTAATGATTATAATTCCGGAGATGAATATGAAAATTACATTAAATTAAGGAATATAGGAAATCTAAATGAAAAAAATATACAGTCAAGATTAATAATAGATAGCCTAGAAATCAATCAAAATTTAGAGACATTTAATCTTGAGCCTTACCAAGTAAAATGGATTCCTGTAATATTTGATATTCCAGAAAATGCCCAAAGGGGAGAACATCTAGCAAGGATAAGCATAGAAAATAGAAATTTTCAAACATTCGGCTATTTCACAATATTCATTGAGTAAATGATACTACCGCAAAGTTTATAAAGGTGTTATAAACTATAAAATAATAACAATTTAAAAATGAAAGTCAATTACGACAATAGGAGGATAAAAATGAAAAAGTTGTTAAGCGCTTTAACAATTATATTTGCTATATTATTTAGCATAAGTTTTGCAACAGCAGCTGCAAATTTCGAGATAACAAAAGTTGAGGTTGATGACATAACAGCAAACGAAGTAGGCGATGCAGTCTATGTAGAGGCTGGAGACAACATAGAAGTTGAAGTTGATATTGATGGCAATGGAAGTTCCGACAACGTAAGGGTAAAAGCCTGGGTTGGCGGATATGAATATGATGAGATAGAAGACAGATCAGAAATATTTGAAGTTGAGCCGAATGTTGACTATAAGAAAAGCTTGATGTTATACATCCCAAAAGACATAGATGCTTCTGATGATTATAAATTACATGTAGAAGTCTTTGATGATGATTCTAGTGAAGAAAAAACATTCACATTAAGAATCCAGGAAAAAAGACATTTTTTGGATATTCAGGATATAATATTAAGGCCAAGTTCAGTTGAAGCAGGAAAATCCTTGTTTGCAACTGTAAGGGTTGAAAATCTTGGAGACAAAAAGGAAGAAGACATACAAGTTAATGTAGCTATTCCAGAATTAGGGGTTTCAGCCAGAGATTACTTGGATGAATTAGTTACAGATGAAAATTCAGATGATGACGATGAGGAAACATCTGCTTCAAGCAATGAAATCTTTTTAAAAATACCAAAAGACGCCAAGACTGGAGATTATGATGTTGTTGTACAAGTCTTTTACAACAGAGGCCATGACGTTGTAACAGCTGAGACAAAAGTCCATGTCGATGGAATAAGCTCAGTAAACAAGGAAGAAACTGTTGTAAATGTTGACTCTCAGTCAAAAGCTGTAGAAGCTGGAGACCAAGTAACATACAGAATAATGGTTGCTAATATGGGAGATGAAGTCCAGAGATACTCTTTAGAAGTTTCTGGAGAGAGCTTATGGGCAACATCAAGGGTTGATCCATTATTTATAACAGTTAAGCCTGGAGAGACAGCAGAGTTAAATGTAATTCTGAATGTCAAGGAAGACTCTCCTAAGGGAAAAAACAGCTTTGTAGCCAAGATAAAGTCAGGAGATGACTTAGTCAAGGAATTTAGCTTAAGCGCTAATGTTGACGGAAATGGCTTTGGAGAGGGCACAAGAAAGGCATTAACAGTTGTATTTGGAGTATTGGTAGTATTGTTAGTAATTCTTGGCTTGGTTGTTGCTTTCAATAAAATGAAGGGCAATGACAAAGAAGGGGAAGAAGGAACTAGCTACTATTAATTTTTTTATCCTCCTATTTTTTTATTTTTAATTTAAAATGACAAAGATTAAAAGTGTTAAAAGAAAAATTCAATCTCTAGAAAATCATGAAGATTTATGGAGAGTAAAGTTTAGGGATGTAAGTGAGAAAGTATTAGGATATTCTTGGGAGATAAGTAAAAGATTAGAGGATGTTATCCCTAAAGGATATGAATTTGGTGGTCTATCATTTGGTAAATATGGCCATGGTGAAAAATATGCTCTCTTTGTTCATCTTAGATCAGTAGATAAAGATCCTAAAAAAGTAAGGTATAATGATTTCTCAATATTAAATGAAGGTATCATTAGAGTTCTTAGAAATACGGGAGAAGAATTAGGCATTCCTGTTGTTTATGGTCATAGACCATCAATTCCGTCTGTAAAACTACTAATTTGAGGTATAAATTTTAAACTTTTAGGCTAACTACTTTTGTAATCTCATTCTGCATTGATACTCCATAGATGTAATTAGCTCCGGAGATTATTGCATCGTTATGTGTTACAACAATATATTGGGCTTTCTCAGAATACTTTTGTATCAGATTATTCAATAATTCAGAATTTGTCTTGTCTAAGGCAGCATCCACCTCATCCAATAAATAGAAGCTTGCTGGCTGATACTCTTGAATGGCAAATATAAAAGCCAAAGCAGCCAATGTCTTTTCTCCCCCTGATAAGGATTTTATGTCCAGGAATTTATTTCCTATAATTCTGACTTTTATATCCATTCCCCCGTTAAATACAACTTCCTTGTCTTCTAACTCTAAATGAGCTTCCCCTTTTGTTGATAGGCTGGCAAATATTCTTCTAAAGTTATCATTTATAACCTTAAAAGTCTTCATGAAGATGTCTTTTTTTCTTGATTCTATCTCATTTATCATGCTGAAAACATCATTCTTTTCCAGAGAAAGCTTGTCTTTTTTATCCACTAAATTATTATATTCCTTTTCAACATTTTCATAGATTTCCAAAGCCCTTAAGTTGACATTTCCCAGATTATTCAATAATGATTCTGCTTTCTTAATCTCATATTTAAGATCATCAAAGGAAATATTTCTTCTTATCTTTGCATCTGTAAACTGCTCAAACTCCCTGTTTAATCCCTCTAATTCAGCAACTATTTTTGCCCTTTCTATGTTAATGTTATTTATTCTGTGCTCTACAGCCTTAATTTTCTCCTCTTCTTTTGAGATATTCGCTTCTTTTTTATTTACTTCCTCATTAATTTTATTTCTCTTGGAAAATAAATTTTTAAAGTCATTGTTGAATTGTTTTTCTATATTATCTTTCTGCTTTAATTTCTCATGGTCATTCTTAAGCTTTTCACTCAATGATTTCAACTCATCAATAAAAGACTGTTTTTCCTTTTCGCTGTCAGAAATTATCTTTGATGTTTTTTCTTTTTCTATTGAATAAATGTCATTAATCTGGGTGTTTAATCCCTTTACATTAGATTCAATCTCAACAATCCTTTCTCTTAGATGCTGCCTGTCCCTTTCTAATTTATTCAATCCGTCAACAGCCTTGTCATCATATCTTATATTTTTTCTAATGTCTTTTAATTTTTCAATCTCTTTTGCTAATCTTATTAAATCATTCTCTATCTCTTTTAATTCCTTGTTCTTTGATTTTAACTCTTCATTTAAATTCTGTTTTCTTGATTTTAACTCATTTATGTCAACTAATCCAAATGCTTTTTCATATTTTAATAATTCCCCATCATTTAAGCTTGCTTTCTCCCTTATCTCAATTATTTTGGCTTCTATTTCTAATTTTCTTTTCTCAAATAAGTTAACTTTCTTCTTTAGCTCTTCTACTTCTATTCCTAATTTGCTAATGTCTTCTGTATATTCTTTTTCCTTGAAGCCTACTCCTTTTTTTCTATAGCCTCCAACCATTGCCCCGCTTATCTCAACTAAATCGCCTTCTAAAGTAACCATCCTTGCATTTCCAATCCCTATTGATCTTGCTATTTCCAGATTATCAACAACTAAAGTGGCTCCAAACACATAATTGAAGACATTCCTGAACTTTTCCTCAAAACTTACTAAGTTAATTGCAAGGTCTATTACACCTTTCTTATTTTTTATGGAATTTGACTGAGAATCTATATCCCTATTTTTCAGTTTATTCAAAGGAAGAAATGTAACCACTCCAAGCTTATTCTGCCTTAATAGATTAATGCATTTGGAAGCTGTCAAATCATCTTCCACTACAACGCTCCTTATTCTTGAGCCGGCTGCTACTTCTAAAGCCAATGAGTATTTTGAATTAACTTTTCCAAGGTCATTAACTGTTCCATATATTTTTGAATCTTTTAACGACAATATTTTCTTTATGGCGATATTGTCTATTAATCTTTCCTGGACTCCTTCCTGCCTTGCATTTAATCTGAATAGATTTTCGCTCTTCTCAACCAATAAATTTCTTGTCTTGTTTAACTGGGAATGCAATGACTGCTCTTCCATTATAATCTTATTTAATTCCTGCAAAAGCAATTTTTGATTTTGCCTTAAATCTTTTATTCTTGAGATTTCATCTTTGTTATCATCTATTTTTATATTTGATAATTCAAAATTTATCCTGTCAATCTCTCTTAGTTTTTCCTGTTTCTTTTCTACTGAGGAATTTATATTAGATTGAATATTTTCTATGCTATTTTCTATTTTGTTTAATTCCTCTGGATTTATGTTGTATTTTTTCTTATAGCTGTTAATGGAGTTTAGAATTTCATCATCTTCTTTTGTCAAATCTTTTTTGTTTCTTATTAAGACTTGCCTTTCCTTGTCTAAATCCTTTATTTTATCTTCTATCTCTCTTATATTTCTTTCTAACTGCTTTTTTCTATTCTCTATTTTAGTTATTTCCTGTTCACATGTTTCTTTCCTTGAATTATCCCTTACTAAACTTGTCTTTAATGAATCTATATCATTATGTAATTTTCTCTGTTCAACCTCTCCTTTCTCCTCTAATTCCTTGCTTATGGAATTAATCTCCTGTTTTTTCTTTTCTATCTCTAATTTTATCTCATTTACAACCTTGTTTATCTTCTCTAATTCATTATTATTTTCCTTGATTTTTTTCTCAAATTCTTCTCTCTTCAATTCTTTTTCTTTTATCTCTAAATTTAAGAATGTAGCTTTATTGTCTTTTATTGTGTTTTGCAATTCTTTGTATTTCAATGCATGATCCCTGTCTTTTTTTAATTCTTTTAGATAGGTGTCTCTTTCTGTTAATATTATATCAACCTCTTTTAATTTCTCATCCACTCTTGATAACTCATTTAGTGCCTTGGCTTTTTTATCCTCAAAAACACTCAAGCCAGATACTTCTTCTATTATTTCTCTTCTATGCTCTGGCTTCATCTCCATGAATCTTATTATATCTCCCTGCAGAATTATATTATGGCCGTCTGGATCTATTTTTGCGGAATATAACAATTCTATGACTTGCTGCCTTGTAACAACCTTGTCGTTTATTCTATAAGTTGAATTTCCATTTTGCTTTACTATTCTTGAGATTTTGATTTCCTTGCTGTTCAAAGGAAATGCATTCTGGGAATTGTCAAATGTTATAGAAACTTCAGCTTCAGGCGATGGCTTTCCTTTTTTGCCCCCATGATGGATAAGATTAGAGGATTTTTCAGCTCTCAAGCTTTTAGCAGAGGTTTTTCCCAGAACAAAGGTAATTGCATCAATTATATTCGACTTACCAGATCCATTGGGTCCAATAATAGAATTATAGCCTTCGCCAAATATCAATTCAGTTCTTTTGGCAAATGATTTAAACCCTTTAGCCACTACACTTTTTATTAATGTCATCTCCTTATAAAAGCCCTATTTTAATTTAAAAATTTTGTTATATTGTGGTTTAGAACTCATCCAGCCTTTTTTGCTCTTTTTTATCCTTATGATTCCTCCATGTTATCCATGATTTCCTGAATAATTCTGGATGCTTGTCCCAGTTTTCCTTGACAAACTTCTGGGTAATTTCATTCGAAGAGTATCCTGGTCCAATATTCCCATATTTCTTTTCTAACTGGTCTAATTCCCTATCTCTATTGACTTTGGCTATTATAGAGGCTGCAGCCACAACAGGAAATTTAGACTCTGCTTTATGCTCTGCTATAATATCTATGTCTTTATTCTTTAACAATTTTATTATGTAATTCTTGTAAGCTGTCTTATTTGGGCTGGGAGAATCAATATAGACTTTATCTGGATTAACATCATTTATTATTTCAGCTGTTTTATAAGCTTCCAGCCAATTTAAGTTTAGATTGTCTTTTTCAAGAAATGAATCTATCTCTTTTGGTTCTACTTTTATTAGTTTAAATTTAGCTATTTTTTTTATATCTTTGTATATCTCATCTCTTTTCTTTCTGGATAAAAGCTTAGAATCTTTTACTTTAATCTCTTTTAGCTTATCTTGCTTAGATTCCTCTATATAAACCCCTGCTATAAATAAACTTCCAATCACAGGTCCACGTCCAGCTTCATCTATACCCAATATAATTGCCATTTAACAAACATTCAATCCTTTTTTCATTAGATATTTCTGATGATATTCTTCTGCTTTATAAAATTCAGAAGCTTTAACTATTTCTGTAACAATTTTTGATTTAAATTTCTTTGATTTTTCCAATATTTCCTTTGATTTCATAGCTTCTTCTTTTTGCTCATTAGTATAATAAAATATTATTGATTTATATTGTGCCCCAATATCAAATCCTTGTCTATTAAGCTGGGTAGGATCATGGATTTTCCAGAATGTTTCCAGTAATTCACTATAAGAAATATTTTTAGGATTATATTCCAGCATTACAACCTCAACATGTCCTGTTTTATTAGTACAGACATCTTCATAGCTAGGATTTTTCATATTCCCGCCCATGTATCCAACTGTTGTAGATATTACTCTTTTTAATTTTCTAAATTCTTCTTCAACGCCCCAAAAACATCCTGCTCCAAATGCGGCTTTTTCTATTTTATTTTGCATATTATAATATTTGTTAAATATATTTATAAAAACTTCTTACTAATTAATTTTCATAAATATTCCATCTACTCCCCCATTCTCCGATAGAGGAGATTATTGGAACTACTTCTCTTCCTCTTTTTGTTAATGAATAAAATCTTCTATTCTTAAAATCTTTTACATCAACTATTCCCTTTTCAAGCAGATATTTCAGATTTAGAGCTAAAGTTCTAGAGCTTAGCTTTGATAATCTCTTCATTTCATTAAATCCAAGTCCATCATTATTTTTTATTACACTTTCATTTAAATATCTAACAATTAATAATCTAGGAGTTGTGCCTATAATTTTTATTGATTCTGCTATTGGGCATAATTGATCTTTTGTCATAAGTATAAGAGAGTATAGTTAAGTTTATAAAGTTTACTTTGTAAACCAAAAAGGCGATTTATATGGCAAGAATTTTAATGAATAACGAAAAACAACCAATGGAAATAAAGGTTGGTAATGAAAGCAGACATATATGTATGTGTGGTTTAAGTGGTAATAAACCATTTTGTGATGGATCACATAAAAAAACTAAAGATGAACAAGAAGATAGAATATATGCTTATAATAAAGAGGGCAACAGAATAGATTTCTAAAATTTCTATTAATTCTTTAAAACATAATATATAAAAGTGCTAAGAAATATTATAAAATATGAAGTTCTCAAATTTCGAAAAAAAAGAATTATTAAAAGCCTGGCTGGCTATTTCAATAGCATTTGGCATTGTTCTAAAATGAAATAATTTAGGATTTGTCCAGAATTTTATTTTAGCAGCCCTGACTGTAGGGATAGGATTCTTGCTTCATGAACTGGCTCATAAGATAGCAGCCCAAAGATATAGATGCTGGGCGGAATTCAAGGCATTTAATGAGATGTTAATACTGGCAATAATAATGAGTTTCTTTGGTTTTGTTTTTGCTGCTCCCGGGGCAGTATTCATAAGGGGAATTATATCAAAAGAAAAGAATGGAATTATATCAGCAGCAGGACCAATAACCAACATTATATTAGCATTAATATTTTATATAATCATGCAGTTTAGTTATGGATATCTAAAGATAATAGCAGATTATGGACTAATGATTAACTCCTGGCTGGCATTATTCAACATGATACCAGTATGGAATCTTGATGGGGTAAAAGTATTTAAGTGGAATAAAATAATATACTTCTTTATTGTAATTATTGCATTTATCCTTATTATATTACAAAATTAAACCCAGTCTTTTAGCTTAAAATAAGAATATAAAACAATTACAGAAAACAACATTAAACCCAAAGCAATGTAAAATCCGTATTTTAATGAGGCTTTTGGGATATAATTGAAATTCATTCCATAGATACTAGCTATTAAACTTGGAACTAATATCAATGCAGCCCATGCAGTAAGCTTCTTCATTGTGATGTTAAGATTATTGGATATTGTTGAGAGATGGACTTCCAATAATGTGGTTAAAATCTCCCTGTATGTGCTTGTTATCTCTATTAATCTTGTTATCTCAGAATATAATAATCTAAACTTGGATAAGTCTTTTTTATTCAGGAACTCCCCATATTCTTTTTCTATTGAAGCTATTACTTCTCTATTAGCAGATAATCCCTTCTGGAAATAGATTAAAGCCTTTTTTAAGCTGTACATATCAACCATTAATCTTTTTTCTTTATGGTTCTCCTCGCTGTAAATCATATCCTCTACTTTGCCTAATTTCTCATCTATATCCTCTATTATTATATTATATGTAGTGAGAATCTCGTCCATAAGCCTAAATAATATATAAGTTGGGCCTTTCTGAAAAATTGCAACTTTTCTCTCCATCTTCCAGGAATTAATTCTATTAATTGATCTTGATTCGCCCTCCCTTATTGTTATAAGATCATTGGTTGATTTTGAGATGAATATCAATAAAGGCTTTACAGACTCTTCTTTAAGAGGAGTACTAAATACAATTACAGAATACTTCTCAAGATTATTTATCATCGGCCTTGCATTTTCATCAAGCAAAGACTCAATGTCAGAAGCCCCAAATCCGACAAGATTGCCGACTAATTTTAACTCCTCTTTTGTGGGGTTGACAACATCCGCCCAGGCAACATTATCTGACTCAAGATCATTGAAGTTGCCTTCGTTGATTTTCTTTTCCGAGAGAACCTCTATTTTAATCATTATAACTGATTATTGATTCTTATTGTTTTAAAGTTTGTTGTCTTTTTTTGCATAATTAAATAATTTAAGAAATTTAAAAAATAATTTTGGAATTATTCCTCTTCATTTTCATCGTCGTCATCGTCATCTTCATCAGTTTCTTCTTCTGATTCTTCCTCTTTATTTATTAATGAATATGAACAATCTTTACAAACTAATTTATCTTTTACTCTTCTTAGCTCATCTTCTGGGAATTCCTCCCCGCATACTTCGCATTTAGCCATTATATTACCTCCTTATTATTGAAAAATAAGATAAATGATGATTATTTAAGTATTATTGTAGTTAAATTAGAATATATAATTAAATTTCACCCATAATTTTTTCTAATGATACTCCAATCTGAGCAAAAGAGATACCAAATCTAGTCTGCATACCCAAACAATATTCTTTTGCTCTTTTAATAAACTCCTGATTACCTGTTCTTTTTGCATAATTAACCACTTCTTCTGGATCTATAAATGGTCTTTGTAAATCATATCCATAATTATGACATTCTCTAAGAACACAAGAAACTTGAAGTTCATGGTCAAATCCATAATCAGTACCATGTTTTTTCTTATGTTGTTTAGATGCATCGCAATTTATGCATCCCCTAACTTGAATAAAATATGGAACTTCTTTAACATTTGTCATATTAAGATAAAAAAATATTGGATCTAGCGGGGGAAGGAAAGCCAGATTTACTAAAATTTTCAGTAAATCATTTGAACCTCCGACCTTTCCCCGAACATAAGTTCTCCGGGTGTCTAAGGCAATGCCATATGAGCCTTCCGCAGGATAACCTTCGACGGGCACTCCTGACTGCCCTACCCCGCTATAATTCAATAAATTAAAATTAATTTATAAGACTT
>JACPNG010000016.1 GCA_016185605.1 Candidatus Woesearchaeota archaeon | reverse complement strand
GTCTATAATATGTTTAAGGATGAGCTTAGAAACTATAAAAAGGAAGTTCTAAAGGCTGTTTTGCTTGATACTAAGAATAAGGTTATTTCTGTTAAGGAGATTTCTGTTGGAACCTTGAATTCTTCTTTGATACATCCAAGAGAGGTGTTTAAGGAAGCCATTAAAGAGAGCGCCAATTCCATTATTTTAGTTCATAATCATCCTTCTGGAGATTGTTCCCCTAGTAAGGAAGATATTAAGGTTACTAAGGATTTAATAAGAGTAAGTAAAATTTTAGATATTAAGTTATTAGATCATGTTATTATTGGAAAGAAATATTGGAGTTGGAGCGAAGAACAATTTATTAAAGATTGACTATATGTCTAAATTTGCACCATTTTTTTTCAACCATTCTTTTTTATTATAAAAGTCTGGAAGAACATTTTCCACTTCTGCCCAAAATTCTTTATTATGATTTGGAATTTTCAAATGGGTAAGTTCATGGACAATCACATAATCGATTATTGAAAGGGGAGCCATAAATATCTTCCAATGAAAATTTAAACTTTTATTGGAAACAGAGGCCCATCTATTTTGTAAATCTATTATTTTAAACGAATTGATTTTTAACCCCATCTTTTTTTGATAGTATCTAAGTCTATCTTTAGCTATTTCTTCTCCATTCTTTTTATAAAAATTAATAAAGTATTTTTTATAGTCTTTAATGTTTTTAGTATTAATAAAAAAATAGTTTTCAGCGATCTTCAAAGGTAGATCCAAATCATTTCTAATTTTTAATCTATAAGTTTTTCCTAAATAAAGGTACCCTTCTCCATCTACAAGGGATCTTTTTACCTTACTTTGGTTTAAATCTTTTAATTCAGAAATTGATTTGTGAATCCAGTATCTTTTCAGATCTATGATATTATTTATTTGATTAGTTTCTAATTCTTTTGGAGTTAATATAGTCACAGAGAGATCTCTTTCTACATAAATACTAACAGTTTTCCTATTGCTTTTTTTTAAAGAGTACATAACATCTTTATATCTCATCATTTTGATCTATTCCTGGCGAGCTTTACTAAATCATTTACTAACTTCTCTTTAATATTGTAAATTTGAGAGTTATTTAAATTTAGTAGGACATCATCTATCTCCGCTTTTAGTTTTTTAATTTTATGGGGATTTGTCCAAAAATCAACCTTTTCAGATTCAGATCTGATAATATTAACTATACTCACAATTGCTTTTTTTAATCTTATTTTTTCATCTTTTTCAAACTTTTCTTGTATGTTATATTCTATTAGTTCATAATAAGGCATATATATCCCATAACCTTTATCCGCTTCCCTCAATTTAGATTGAGTTTTAATATCTTTTCTTAAATGTTTTATAAGTTTCACTTGTTCATCCCAATTTGTTTTGAATCGTTTGAGTATTTCTTCTAACTTCTCACTGATTTTTTTGTAGTATACTGGATCACTGTTTAACATAACTTTACAATGTTTTCTAATTGCGTGTTCCATCTCTGATGCCTGTGCTCTCATTGATCTATTTTTGTTGACTTCCTCTTCGAAATTATCAGAAGTTATGTCGACTGGTTTAATCTTGGTATTAATTCCAACCGAAACCAAATAATCATCAATTAATTGTCTAACCTTTCTTCCTGCTCCTAGTATGTTGATAGAATCATCTCTGAACCTACTCTGTGCTCTTTTGTGTATATGCCCAAATGCTTTTAGTGCAGGAATATATGGTCTTGAAATTGGTTTAGATAAAAGTATGTCCATGCTTTTTAGGAATAGTTTAAATTTAACATTAAAATCTGCTCTTGTCTTTACATCTTCAAGAGCATCTAGACATGATTCCATTATGTTAAGTTGTTCGTTTACTGCTTTGATTTTGTAATTCACATAATCTTCTATCTTTGTTATTTTTTTATCTTTAAAGAACTTGATTAATTGTTCATACCTGTGCTTCAATATTGGAAGCTCAGTACTCACATTTGTGAATACATCATCTAGTTGTAAATCATCTGCAGAATATGATTCTAGAGCCTCTTTCAAATGGTTTGTGACTCCATAATAATCTACAATGTAACCAACATCTTTTCCTTTTGTAACTCTATTAACTCTAGCAATTGCTTGAAGTAATGTGTGATCAGTCATTCTTTTATCTAAATACATCACTTGTTCTATCGGAGCATCAAATCCAGTTAAAAGCATATCCTTTACAATCAAGAATCCGATACTTGTGTTTGGTTTTTTCAAATCGTATTTGCTTTTGAAATTAATGTTTTCTTCCCCAAGTTTTGTAACCGCATCTTTAGCAAATCTAATTGTTTCTGGTTTGTCGTTATTCTTCCAAGTAATTCTGCAGACCGACGTAATAAATTTCATTCGTTTAACTCTTTCAGGATCAGAGAAGCTCCTATCTGCATATTCTTTGATATATTCTTTCAGTGATTCGTCAATAGCATTTTTGTATCTGACTGCAGCAATTCTGCTGCTTGCTACTATCTGGGCTTTGAATCCATTGTCGAATATGTTCTCGAAATAATGCTTTACTATGTCTTTTGAAATTGCCTTTATTCTCTTCTCAGATTCTAAAACATTTCCTTTAGTGCCATATTTCTTTTTTATTTCAATTAATTCTTCTTTTGTTTTGTCTTCGAACATATCTTCGAATGCAACATCCATCTTTTCCTTGCTCTTGATTCTTGATCTGACTGTTTTTCCTTCATATTTGATTCTCAAAGTAGAACCATCCGCGATGGATTCTTTCATTCGGTATTTGTCAATGTACTTTCCAAATCGTTCATATGTTCTTTTCTTGACTTTCTTTGCAATTAATGGTGTTCCTGTAAATGCTATCCTAGTTGATTTTGGCAGAGAAATTACTAGATTATCACCAAATACTCCACTTTGTGTTCTGTGTGCTTCGTCTACTAACACCAAAACATTCTCGGAGTTATTGAATATTGGGAATTCTTCATAGTCTGGAAGTTCTTCATCAGTTTTTTTTCTTTGAGTTCTCTTCAAGAACTTCTGAGCCATTACCATAACTAGATTACTCGTATCCGTTTTTAATTCAGCAGTCAAGGCTTTTGTGTTCCTCATCACATATGGTTTTTCAGCAAGGCCAGCAGTATCTTTTAATTGTCCTTCGAGGTCTGTTCTATCTGTTACTATAACTACTTTAAATCTTTTCAATGATTCAATAGTTCGAAGTTTTTTAATAAGGAATACCATTGACATAGATTTACCCGATCCTTGTGTATGCCACACAATTCCTGACCTGTCATCGGGAGTTTTCTCATTCTGTAACCTGTCAATTACTTTGTTAACTGCCCTATATTGATGATATCTTCCTACAATCTTAATCTTTCCCTTCTCTGTTTCATCATACAAAATGAAGTTTCTTATAATATTAGTAACTCCTTCTTTTGTTAGAGATCCTTGAATTAGTTTCTCCTGAGAACTCCATTTTGTGTTTAATTTAAATGGATAGGTATCTTTCCATTCAAGATAATGATCATATTCTGAAGTAATTGATCCCATTCTTGCCTCATCATTTGTAGTTGCAATCATTATCTGATTATAATGGAATAGTCTTTCATTACCCTCTTTTTCATGAACATCTTCTCTTGTATTTGAATATCTCTTGAGCTGAGTTATTGCTTCTTCCATTGCTTCTACATCAACTTGAGTGGGATATTTACATTCAATAACACCAAGAGGAATTCCATTAATGAACAATACGATGTCTGGGACAATATAGTCTCTCAGCGTACCCGGAGTATTTATTCTAAATTGGTTCATAGCCAAGAAATCATTATTAGTTGGCTCATCAAAGTTTATAATCTTGATAGCTTCAGGTTTTGAATTAGCAATGTTTTTATTTTTCTTTGCGGGTGGCTCAAGAAGTAATTCCCAGAAATCTTGGTTTGCCGTAATCAATCCTTTTCTCAAGCCAATCCTATTAATCTCCTGATATACTTCTTCTATCTGTTCATCATCTAACCAGTCATTTAGTTTTTGGAGAGACTCTTTTAATCTTGATTCAATTAATACTCCATTGAAATCTTTTCTTAGTGTGAGATTTGGCAAGAACTTGTTATCATCATTTTCAGAGATGATAATATTCCATCCTTGTTTTCCCAACAGTTCCATGAATGGTTTTTCCACATATGCAAATTCGTTACTCATGTTGCCACCCTCACTTTGCCAGTCAGCAAGTCTTGCATTAGGCCAGATTTCATCTTTAGGAGTTTGTTTAAATAATCGAACTCTTTGAATATTTTATTATCTGATTCTGTTAATAGACTAGCGATATATTTTTGTTCTTCTTCTGATATTGGTACTGGAAACTCAAAATAAACAAAATCTTTTTGATATAAATGGGCTATAGTTGAACCCGCCTTCAAATTTTCTATGAAATTGTCAAAGAAAAATGACATTAATATGCAATGCATATACTCTGGATTATATGCACCATTTCTAGGTCTCATTACAAAAACACCACTATTCAAAGTTGCGGGTTTAGGAACACGATCTACATAGGCAATTTTACCAATAGTTCCATCTTTTGTAATTAAATTATCGCCAATCTTTAGTTGAATATTTCTATCTTGGTAATATCTTTTTTCTTCAACATATACACAATGATTCCAGTCGATACTACCATCAAAAAAATCAGTACCTGTTACTAGAAAATATTCACCTTGATTAAGATATTCTGCAGTTGTTAATCCTTGCCAACCAATTCTACCTTTTAATGTAGAGGTTTTTAGAATATTCTTGACATTCCAGTCTTCAGGAATTTCACATTCTTTTTTATTGATCTTAACTATCTTTGTCTTTTTATTTTTCGTTCCTTTGCTAAAACAATTTAATACTAAACCTCGCTTCATCTTCTGATGCTTCTGAATCAATTCTTTAGTTTTGTCAATATTCTTATCAAGAGTTTCCAAGATTGTTACTATCTTTCCTTGCTCTTTTGGATCTTTTGGAAAAATTATTTCTATCTTAGCAGTATTCTCGTTATTAATTGCTTCTTGGGTGGTTCCTTCAGTTTTTGAATCTTTAATAATATTGAGTTTCTCATCCAATAAAAATTGTTTTAAATATCCTGAATCTACTTTTGTTGATAAAATTCCACAGAATCCAGTTGATAAAATGTTTTTTTCTATAAGTCCCTCATCTGCTTCTAACACTTTCAAAGTTGCTTTCATCTTTGCAAACCAGGCACTATTTTGGATTGGTTGCATATTTGCTCTTGAAGGTCTATCTTTATGTGTGATAATCTCTTCAACCATCACAATTTTGTCTCTATCGATTGAACTAGTTGATAAATATTCTTTTGTTCCTTGAAAGTATTTTATACCCGAACCCAGTATTTGAAAATAATCAGTATCCCCGAGAGTTGTTTTTATCCACCCTTCAGGAACTTCACTTGTCATAGCCTAGCTCCCCCAGATATTTATCAAGCTGTTTTGTATATTCCTCTCTTTCTTTTTCCATAGTTCTGACATCAATACCATATTTATCCCAGAGATTCTCGAAGTATGCTATGATCTGATGCTTCTCTGCTGTTAGGTACATATTCAGAATTGATATTGCAGAGTCTTTTAGTTTGACTTTAACCATAGTCTCTGCTTCATCTTCAGAAATATCATCAACTGCTTTCTTTACTTTGTCCATTAATTCAAGATTCTTGATCTTGATATCTTTCTTAATTTGTTTGAGCTCTTTTTGTTTTGCTGATATCTTCTCTAGTTCTGCTTCCTTTTCTTTGAGCATATCAGTTAGTTTCTTTACATGATCTACTTCTGTTATCTTATTCGCTTCTTTGAGTTCTTTCTTCAATTCTTTTACTTCTTTTTTGAGAACTTTATCAAGAGGTTCTGCTTCTTCCCCGTCTTCAAGTTCTTCTACCTGATTCTCTTCTTCAATTACTGCAATTTGTTCTCTTTCTTTTTCTTCTAAACATTCAATCGAAGATATTTCAGAATCAAATTTTTCTTTAAAGAAGTACTTGACTTTCTCAAGTGTATTCTCAATTACCTTTTTGTCTTCACTTTCGAAATCAAAGTTTGACACTAATGCCTGAACCCAACCTGTTTCTTTGATTGTTCGTAAATCAAATTTGTTTTCATTCCACCAGTTGATAAATACTCCTCTTGTTTGGAATTCTCCAAGAACTCTATTATTGTCTAGTTCTTTATTCAAAGTGTCAAATCCGATGTCAAGAAGTTCGTGTACTGGTTTACTTTCTCTGAGATTCTTAATTTGTTTGAAGTATTGCTCAAACCATTTCAATAATAGTTCATGCAGTCTTTTATCTGTAGAAATGAATTCATGGGATTTCTCAAGAGTTTCTTTAATCTGTTCTCTTTCTTTAACATCTTTAAAATTAAAGTAATCACTATTCTTAGATTTAAACAGTAAATCTGGTTTAATTTCATATTTTCCTGTCAATTCTTCATTCCACTCTTTCTTTGGAATTCCACCTTTAATGTGTGCTCTCACATCTTGTGGTTCAGGATCAGGCGAATTATCTACATATCTTCTGATGTTTAGATTGAAATCTTCTTCTTCAATTTCATTAATATCTACAAATCTTGAATACTTTGGTTTTTCTATCTTGTTCTTGTAGATGTAGCTGATCTTTTCAATATCTTCTGGTCGCAGTGAGTTTTGGTTCTTTCCTTCCTTGTACTCTTTGTCTGCATTAATGAATAGAACTTTCTCTTTGTTATCTGTTCTGTTTTTGTTAATTACAAGTACACATGCAGGGATTCCTGTTCCATAGAATAGATTCGGTGGTAATCCAATTACTGCCTCAAGTATCTTTGCATCTCTGATTATCTCTCTTCTAATTTCTTTTTCTGCTCCCCCTCTGAATAATACTCCATGAGGCATAATAACAGCCATCTTTCCCTGTCCATTTAATGAAGCAATCATGTGTTGTACAAACATTAAATCTCCTTTCTTTCCAGTTTCCGGACACCATCCAAATACGAATCTGTCTTTGTACTTCATTCCGTCTTTTGAATAGTTCTGAGAAAATGGAGGATTAGCTATCACTCGGTCAAATGTTCTGAGGTTGCCATCTTTGTCGATATGTTGAGGATCAGCAAGGGTATCTTCATTTCTAATATCTGCATCAACAATACTATGCAGAATCATATTCATTTTACACATTGCCCAAGTTGTCCCATTATTTTCTTGACCATAAAGTCCAATATTATCTTGGTCTTGGCCTTGATCTTCTACTAGTTGCCTAGATTGGATGAGCATACCTCCTGATCCAACTGTTGGATCGTATACTGACATTTCTTCTTGAGGTTCTAGTATTTGGACAAGCAATCTAACAACTTCATTTGGTGTATAGAACTCTCCACCTTTCTTTCCAGCAGAATCTGCGAAGTATTTAATCAAGTATTCGTATGCTGCTCCAAGTACATCTAAGAACTCAAAATCTCTGTTCCTCATTTTGTGCTTGTTGAAATGATTAATGAATTGTACAAGTTTAGTATCAGATAATTTACTCTTTCCTTTTTTTACTGTGAAGTCAATCGGTTCAAGCACCCCTTCAAGAAGGTCTATATTTGCTCTTTCTATAGCAGTTAGTGCTTTGTTTAATTCACTAGCAACATTTGTTTTGATGTGCTTGATCTCTTCCCATCTTGCTTCTTTAGGAACATAGAATGTGTACTTGTCTGGATTCTCTAGTTCTTTCTTTATGATGTCTACATTCAATCCTTGTTTTTCATATTTCTTTTCAAGTTTCTCTCGCTCATCATCGAACATGTCAGATAATCTTTTGAGGAATAGCATACCAAATATGAATTCTTTAAATTCTGATGCATCCATCTTTCCTCTCAAGATGTCTGCTGCACCCATCAAGTGATTTTCAAGTTGTCTTAGTGTTAGTTTATCTGTCATTCATCATTCCTTAGATTACATTATTTATTAAGAATTTTCCTCATTTTCATACTCATCTTTTTCTTCTTCTAATGGTAATTCAACCTCTTGTTTACCGTGAATTTTATCATGACATTTGGTACATAAGACTATGATATTTTCTATTTCTGACTTTCCACCTAAAGAATGCATTTGTCTATGGTGATACTCTGGTTCTTTATAATCTTTAAACTCTAAACCACATAGCTCACATCTTGGATTTTTGGCAAAAGTTGCTATTTTCTCTTCTTCAGAAATCTGTCTTTTTTCATCTTTTACTAATAGCTCGTATTTTTTTAAAAATTCATTAATAATTATTGTTTTTCTTAGAGTTATTATCTTTTCACCCCAACCACCCCTAACATTGTCATAAAATCTTTGATAGTTTTGGTTAGATCTTCTAAAATCTTCTGAATAAATTTTATTATGGAAATCTTTTACAAAATTTCTTATTAACTCTTCGTTTCCTTTTAGAACATAAGCGACACTCAAATCTCTAATCATTGTATAAACTGTGAATACCCAAGCATGTTTATTTAAAAATTGATAATCTCCAGGTTCTGGAGGAAATATTTCAGCTAAAAAATTTAAAATTTTTATAGCATTTTTAAATTCTTTATCATCAAAGGATAGATTCTGATTTTCTTCGAAGAAAGAATTAATGGCCGGTGTTCCAGAATCTCTTGAACTATATTTTTCATAAAATAATATTCTTGCAGCATCAGGAAAATGTCCATATCTATCTTTAGAGATTCCTATAGATTTAAGTATGAAAGGATGATTTGCAATCTTTCTCATAACAATGACAATATTTCCAGGTTTAGCATTTAATCTTTCTCCAAGAGTTAAAGGCTTTCCTCTCTGTAACCTTGAAAAGATTAATCTTACCCTTTCATCATCATAATCCTCAAGTAAATGGAAATTTAATATATAATTTAAGAACTTATTTCTTAGATCATCAGAAATTGGGTTTTCTCCATTGAAAGTCCTTCCATGGTTTATCTCTCCTGAGAATTTTTTATTTAATTTTAATTTATTATCATGAAATAATTGAATACAATGTAACCTTTGTTGTCCATCAACAATATAATAAGTTTCTTCTTTTGAATTATAATTAATGAAAAAAATTGGAATGGGTTCGCTCTTTAGAATAGTATCTATTAAACATTGATTATCTTCATTAGACCAAGCTCCTTCTGGCCTTTGATATGTTGAATCTACTTTATATTTATGTCTTTCATTAATGAAATCTTGTATCTTTGCCATTTTATTATTTGTTCGCTATAAAAGCTAAGATTATAAAGATTATTCCCAGTAAAATAAACCATTTGGATAAATCAGTTAAAAAAGGTAATACTACTAATCCTACTCCTGCTATTCCAAAAATAGCTTCTAATCTCCAATTACCTTTCTTATTCATATACTCTTATGACAATAAAAAATCTTTATAAATTTGCCTACCAATATTCTTTAATTATAAAATGGATTATTACAAACAAAAAGAAGATTCCCCATATAACAATTGAATTTACAAACACAATTTCGAATATAACAAGGAGATCAAACATCTCTTTATTTCTATCTAACATATATTGTGATATAGATACACCAACTATTGAAAGATATATAATTGGCATATCTCGAAAAATCCTTTTAATTGATTTTTCACTGAAAAAAGATTCTGTAATCATTCCCATCCTACAAAATTGCTATGGTATATATTTAATAAATTTACTTAATCATAAATAAAATGCCAACCTTCAAACTGTCTCCAAGTTCAATAAACCTAATGAATGAATGAAATAGATAATTATAGATGTCCAGAAGCAAAGCCAAGCGAAGCGAGCCGAAAAGAGATGAAACGAGAAACGACGCCCAAATTTCCCATAGATAAGCCCTAATTCCCCAGAATATTAAGAGCAGCCATGTAATATTCGAGAGGTGACTCATGTAATATTCGAGAGATAGTTATGTAATATTAGAGAGCTTTTCATGTAATATTAGAGAGGCGAGATATATTGGATTGAGAAGCTAAATAATCGCTAAACTTTTAAACAACAAAAAGAAAAGGGACATGATGATAGTCTATGAAGAAAGGGGCAATGAAGTAGAAATTATAACAATACACCCCATAACTGAAGAAAAAATAATTAATAGATTAATGAGCAGGAGGTGGACAAGAAAATGAAAAAATACAACTATGATAAAAAATCAGATTCACTTTTTATATACATAAAAGAAGGAAAAGAAGAAAGCTTTGAAGAGATAGTTCCAGGAATAAACATAGAACTAGGTAAAAACAATGAAATTATAGGGGTTGAAGTATTAAAGGCCTCTCGTTTTAATAAAAGCATAGTTAAACAGCAAATAACAGCCTAATCATCATTAATTCAGCCTAAATTGTGATAGACAATAGATATGTCTGTCTTTGCTATAAGCGAAGTGAAAAACAACGCTCAAATTCTCTATAGTTAAAGCCCAGAAAGCCAAAATTCAATATGGCAATAAATAGCATAAAAATAATATACTAAGTATATTAATAATATGTTACTAAGTAACTAAATATTTAGTAGGCCTTATTAAAAAACAAAGAACATTGGGGTTTCATACATCTTCAGCAGCCATATAATATCAGACACCTATCTTGTGTAATATCAGAGAGGCGCTCTTATGTAATATTTGGGAAGTATGATAAAAACCATCTAAACTTGAAGTTTCTATATGTAAACTATAGGTTTATATGAGGATATAACCTCAAATATCTAATATCGATAACTTTAAATATCAATTGATAATATATAATATCAAATGAAAAGAATAAGTATCAGAGAGAAGATTAAGGATTATTTTTTCGTAAATCCAACTATAAAGATGAGAGTTAGACAGATAGAAAGAGAGTTAAAACTGCCTCTTCCTTCTGTAATTAAATATTGCAGTGAATTATCTAATGAAGGAATTCTAAAAAAAGAGAAAATATCTAATATTGTTTTATTCTCTGCTGACAGAACCTCAAAAAACTTTCTGCTTGAGAAAAAATTATATAATATAAAAAGCCTGTATAATTCCGGATTAGTTGAATATTTGATAAATGAATTAAGCAACCCTGTAATAATTGCTTTTGGCTCTTATTCAAAAGGAGAAGATATTGAAAATAGTGATATAGACTTATACATAGAAACACCATCAAAAAAAGAGCTAAAGACAGAAAAATTTGAAAAAATTCTAAAAAGAAATTTACAACTTTTTATTCACCCTGATTTAAAGCATATAAATAATCCAAATTTAATGAACAACATAATAAATGGCATGATACTTAATGGTTTTTTGGAGGTTTTTAAATGAAAGAAGATTCATGGGATGATTGTCTATCCTCAAATTCTTCTATTAGAGTAACAATAGACAAAGAAAAAGCCAAATCATTGATAGAAACATCAGAAGAAAGAGTTGAAGTTTTATCTATAGAGTTAAATGAAAAAACAGCAAATTACATATTCGAATATTACTATTCTTCTGTTTTAGAATTACTTCATGCATTGGTTCTTTTGAATGGCTATAAAGTAAACAATCATATCTGTTTGGGATATTATCTTAGAGATGTTTTAAAGAAAGATGATATATTTAGATTGTTTGATGACCTTAGGTTTAAGAGAAATTCATTAGTTTATTATGGAAAAAGAATGGATTTTGACATTGCAAATGACGCAATAGAAAAATCAAAAAAATTATCCAAAGAATTAAAAGCTATCTTAGACATTAAATTAAAAGAGTAAAATGTTCAAACTAAGCCCATCAGCATTAAATCTAATGAATGAATGCAATAGATGCTTCTGGCTGAAAAAATATAGAAAACATAAAGCAAAAATTATTTAAACCAACTTATCCTAATATGAGAGTGATTAAAAATGGAAACTTTTACTGCTGTTCTGCATAAAGAAGAGGATATGTATGTAGCCGAGTGTCCAGAAGTGGGAACATTCAGCCAGGGAAAAAATATAAACGAGGCTATTAAGAATTTAACAGAAGCCACTAAGCTATACTTGGAAGAATTTCCCTTAAAAAAGAAAGTAAAACCGTTAATGACCACATTTGAGGTTGGTTGATGCCCAGATTAAGAAAGGTTTCTGGTAAAGACTGTGTTAAGATTCTCTGTAATAAACTTGGATTTGAGATTAGTGGAAGAAGTGGAAGCCATGTTAGACTTTCTAAATTAACCCCGCAAGGTAAAATAGGAACTGTTGTTCCAATGCATAAGGAGATTAAGATTGGAACTTTAAAGGGAGTATTAAAATTAGCTAAAGTTGATGAAGATGAATTTGCCAAGTATTTGTAGAATATAATTTAAAATGACATTCAAACTATCTCCAAGTTCAATAAATCTAATGAATGAATGCAATAGATGCTTCTATTTAGAAAAGCATAAAGTATGGTCAAGACCCCAGGGACCAATGTCTTCATTGCCAAATGGAATGGATAAAATTCTTAAAGCGCATTTTGACAAGTTCAGAGATAAAGGATTACTGCCTCCAGAATTAAACAAGAATAGCCATTCCAAAGATATGAAGCTATTTGATAATATAGAACTATTAAAGCAATGGAGAAATAATCTAAAAGGAATAAGATATGAAGATAAAGAAGGAAATATATTATTTGGAGCAGTAGACAATATCTTAGTTAAAGGAAAGAAATTAATTGTATTAGATTATAAAACAAGAGGTTTTGCCCTAAAAGAAGATACAGCTGACAGATACCAAAATCAACTGGATTTGTATAATTTTTTACTTAGAAAAAATAATTATGAGACAGAAGATTATGCATTTATTTTATTTTACATTCCAAAAGAAGTTCTAGAAACAGGAGAGGTAATATTTGATACAGAATTAGTCAAAAGAAATATCAGTTTAAAAAATGCTGAATCATTATTCAAGAAAGCTATTAAGCTATTGAATGGGGATTGCCCTTCTAAAGTTTGTGAATGGTGCGAGAAAATATGAATCAATTCAATATATTATCTCCTAAAAATAGTAAACATTTTTAAATAAAACTTATTTATTTTTGTAGAATAAATTGGATAGAATGGATGATATTCTGAATGTGACAGACAAATCCGGAAGAAGGATAAGACTTACAAAAAAGCAATGGAGACATATATCTAAAGAGCATCCTGAAATAGATAAATTAGATTATGTAGGAGAAACACTAAATAGTCCATTGAAAATAAAGAATTATGAGTATGACGAGAACATAAAATATTATTATAAACATTTCAAAGAGAGAAAAATCTAAGATGAAAGGTTCAATGAGGATATATTATGATGAAGAAGGAGATTTTCTAGAAATAATGATAGGAAAACCTTCAGAAGGAATAGCTGAAGAAGTACAGCCAGGAGTTTTTGTAAGAAGAGATATGAAAAATAATGAGATTAAAAGCATAGGAATTTTAAATTTTAAAAAAAGAACTAAAAAGATACCAGACATTGATTTATCTATCCCTGTAAAGATTGAGATTTCTACTTAGATATGTTAATACAAGAAAACTTGTGAATGGTGCGAGAAGGTATAATTATAACCAAAAGGTTTATAATAATAAAAAAGGTTATATAAGTATGGAAAAGGAAATTAATTATAATTCATTTCTAAGACTAAATGTAAAGAATTACAGCAATAAATGGATAGCTATTGTGGATGGAAAAGTAGTATCTTCCGGCAATACGTTCAGAGAGGCATATAATCAATCTAAAACAAAATTTCCTAAAAACAGGCCCTTGATAGCTAAAATACCTTCAAAAAAAGTCATGATTCTTTGATAAATGACAATAACATTTAATTACAAGACAATAGAAAGACCAGACCCATTTCCTTCTGAGAGTGCACCGGCAATCCCAATTACCCTTATAGGGTCTAAAGATAAGATAGATATTATTGGATTATTAGACTCGGGAGCAGACTATAGTGTCATCCCAAAAGACATGGCAGAGATTTTAGGCTTAGATTTATCTTCTAAATCAGAAGAGATAGGCGGAATAGGCGGAAATGTCAAAGCAATCAAAACAAAGATGAAAATTAATATAAGCAAAGGAAGGGAAAACTATACTTTCTTAATTGGGGTGTATGCTGTCGAAGACGATATGAAAGATGATTTTCCTATATTGATAGGCAGAGAAGATTTCTTTGATAAGTTCAAAATAACTTTTATTGAGTCAAAAAAGAAGATTTATATTAAAAGAGACTTAGGTAATTAATTTAATTATAAATTAATTTTATCATTATTTTCCCAAGCCCATATATTGGTGCAAGAAGGTATAATAAATGAACAATTTACCCAAGCAAATAATAATTTATTTTGTATTTATGATTATAATATCAGTACCTTTGTTTTATCTATTTGCTTATATTCATGAATTGGGGCATAAAAGCCAATTTACTTCTGAAGATATAAACTCTAAGATAAAGATTAATTACCTTAAATGGCCTTATGGATTGACTTATCCAGCTGCATCTGAAGATTGCGATAAATTTAATGGTTTAAGCCAGGAATCTAAAGCCAAAATCTATTACGGGGGGATAAAATACAACATACTTTCACTATTTCTAATTATTATTTCATTGACATTAGCTATTGCTTTTTTAATAGCTAGGCCAGAATCAGCCAATAAGAAATGGCTTATTATTATATTCTTATTAATTCTAGTGGCTTTAATAGTCTTAATCCAGCCCTTAGCCAAGAACTCAAATCCTTTGATTGTTAACGGAGATATCTGGAAATTAGTTAATAATTTTACTTTTAACTGCGAAAATATGTTTAAATCCTTATAATAATCTATAAATACTTATTTTAATTATATAAGAAAAAAAGGAGGCTAAAATGTTGGATTTGTTAACTAAGATACATATAGAGACTGATTTTAATGGAAAGATTGGAAAATATCTAGAAGAAAGGAAAATTGTACAGCATGAGATGGATGTATTAAAAGAAGAAATAGCTGAATTAAATAAACATATTAAGGCCATAGACACAAGAATAAAAAGAGAAAGAGAGGTTGAATGGGCGATAGAATCAGCAAAATCTTAATAGACTTTTCTAGAAAGACTTTTTAGCAGTGCGAGAATTATAATTACTAACCAGTTCTTGGTCTTTTTTCTTCTCCACCCCTAAACCAACTGGAAAACATTGATCCCATAATTCTATTATTAATATTGTCAACAAATCTGCCCATGGTTAAGTCCAATGTAAAATCAAATAAGTCATCTGTTGTATCTCTTAATTCTTTTATTTTTTTAGGATGGGATAAATATCTTAATATTGGTAATATAATCTCTTCTCTCTCAGCTTCAGAAGGATATGGTCTAGGAGTAGCTTGAATTGTACTAGAAATTGAAGTTTTATGCTTGAGTAAAATCCTAAGTTCGTTTAATGGATATAATCTATCACCATTAAGTTTGATACTTAATTTCCATACACCACCCAAACCATTCTCTTTTAACAAGTCACTCTTTAAACTTTTCTCTAGATACCTAAATCCATCATCATAGCCCTTTTCAACAGCTTCTTCGAGCATACTTTCAGTAATATTTCCGTAACATATGTTTATATGTCTTGGACTTTCACTTGGTTTTAATTTCAATGCTGGAGTAACTTTCTCTAACAAACCTATATAGTCTTTATCCCTTTCTGCAATCATTTGTACTAAATCTTTAGGAAATCTTCTGAAACTAGTGCTAAAATCTAATCTTAATTGTGTCTCAGCTTTTAGATTTGGCATGCTGGGATTTCTCAATGAATCTTCAGCTTCTCTCACAAAATAGTTTATTATATTCTCAGCAGTCGGGATTGTTTCCCTGCTGCACATAATCATAGATTTACGATGATTTTTCTTCCCTTGAAATAATACTTCACCAAAACTTCTAGCATATACGCTATTTGGAAAAACAGTTTCATAATTTTGAATAGTTATTGCCATTTTTATCTTATCAAGAACTCTTTTTATATTATTTTATTTAATTAATCCTTTTTAAGTCTTTCTAACCTGTAATAATTTATTCCTCTGATAGAAATCTTCCACTGTATTATTATGCCACCATATTCCCTTTCCGCCATAATCTTTTATCTCTCCTTTAACTATCATATGCGGAAGATGAAATGAAACTACTCCAGGACTTATTCTAGCACCCTCTGTCTTTTCACCTCGGACATGCATTAGATGATCTCCTTCAAACCACCTTCCATTTCTTAAAACAGCCCTTCTTAAGGCAACATCATGGATATGATTATTTGGAGTTTCCTGTTTTTCATAATCAAATTTAGCTTCAACATTAGTTATAGCTGTATCATAGACATCAGATGCTGTTTTTACCAACCATTCTAACACTTGAGGATATCTCTTAAAATATTCATAATAGGCATCCTCATAAATCTGGATAGCCTCTCTTCTTGGAATAATTAAAGGATTCCATTCGTACATTAATCTCCAATTACCATCTCCATATTTCTTATCCCACGATTTTTCTATTTCATCCCTTTTCTTTCCAAGATATCCAGGCCTTTCAACTGTTATCCAGTCAATATTTTCTACCATATCTAGAATAACCCATCTAAATCATATTTAATCCTTATTATTGTAAAAAATATATTATTCAACCATATCAATCATATAAATCAGCTATATCAATTCTAAACTATCTATTTACTTTCTAACAACATTAAAGTCTTCATCACAATGCAACTCTTGAGTTTCCTCAATGTCTTCTAATCCCGGAATTGGATCTATGCACATAGTTCTTCCGCATCCAAAGCATTGATAATCTCCAGTTTCAGGAATCCTCATTAGTGTTACACTGTCTGTCTTCCAAGCATTGTTTGTTTCTAAATATCTTTGCTTACATCCGGCTGTAAATACTAGAATAAGAATTAAGCAGAATAATAACTTTTTCATACATATCTAAATTGGTTTATTTATATCTTATTTATAAAATTTCTCTTTTTAAATCTAATATTAAACTACATTAATAGTTATAAATAATATATCTTCTTCATAGAATATGAAATTTGCACACCTAGCAGACTGCCATGTAGGCGGCTGGAGAGAGCCGGAATTAAAGAGATTAAGCATTCTGCATTTTAAGGAAGCTATTTATCAATGCATAAAAGAGAATGTAGCTTTTATCCTAATAGCAGGAGACTTGTTTAATACATCTCTGCCGGACATAGAACTGATAAAAGAGGTTGCTTCCATACTAAAAGAAGCCCATGACAATGATATTTCTGTCTACATAATTCCAGGAAGCCACGACTACTCGGTATCTGGAAAGACTATGTTAGATGTTCTGGAAAAGGCTGGATTAATTGAAAATGTGATGAAATTAAAAGACAATAACTTAGAATTTACAATGGATAAGACAAATGTTAAAATTACAGGATTGTATGGAAGAAGAAATAGTTTAGAGAAGCAGGATTACTTAATGTTAAACAAAAGTTCATTGGAAAAAGAATCTGGATATAAAATATTTATGTTTCATGCGTTATTAGAAGAGTTAAAGCCAAAAGATTTAGAAAATGTAGAAGCATATTCAATGTTCTTATTGCCAAAGAACTTTAATTACTATGCCGGGGGGCATCCTCATTTTATCTATAATAAAAATCATGAGGGATATGGAAATATAGCATATCCTGGGCCGTTATTCCCAAATAATTTCAAGGAATTAGAAGAGTTAAAACAAGGGGGATTTTTCATAGTAGATGTAACAAACAATAAAATAGAGCATAAAAAAATAAAATTAAAAGAGGTCACCTCATTTTTCATAAATGCAAATGATAAATCCTCTATAGAAATAGAAAAAGAGTTAATGGAAAAATTAAAGGAAATAGAAGATAAAATAGTTTTGATAAGGATAGAGGGAGTATTAAACAACGGCAAACCCTCTGATATAAATTTCAGGGAAATATTCTCAAAAGCAAATGCCTATTCAATATTAAAAAATACAAATAAACTAGAATCAAAAGAGTTTGAAACAATAAAAATAGAAGGAACAGTAGAAGAGATTGAATCCAGAATATTGACAGAAAATTTAGATAATATTCATCTGAAAAATCTGACAGAAAAAGAAGAATTAAGCTTAAGCAATAACCTAATGAACATATTAAGCAGGGAAAAGGATGAAGGGGAAAATAAATCTGACTTTGAAAATAGAATAGTCAAGGATTTGATAAAGACATTAAGATTAGAAGAAGTGTTTGAAAATGTTAGTTAAAAAAATTAGATTAGAGAATATAAGGAGTTATGTAAAACAAGAAATTAATTTTCCAGAAGGCTCTACATTATTAGCTGGAAATATAGGCTCTGGAAAAACCTCTGTGTTATTGGCTATAGATTTTGCGTTGTTTGGATTGAGAAGAGGCAATTTATCTGGAGCATCCTTATTGAGAAATGGGGCTAATAAAGGCTCTGTTGAATTACATTTCAATATTGACAATAAGAATATAATAATAAAAAGAACATTGAAGGGAAATGAATCAATAACCCAAGATTCTGGATATATTATCATAGATAATGTAAAAAAAGAATTATCTCCAGTTGAATTAAAGCAGACGATTCTGGATTTGTTAAACTATCCAAAAGACATGATTACAAGGTCAAAGGATTTAGTGTTTAGATATACTGTTTATACCCCGCAAGACGAGATGAAGCAGATTTTATTATCTGACAACGAACTTAGATTAGAGACACTAAGAAAAGTTTTTGGAATAGACAGATACAAGAATATAAAAGACAATGCAAAAATATTCATCTCTTCATTGAAGGAAAAGAAGAAGGAACTTTTAGGATATACTTTGGATTTGAATTCAAAATTAATTGAGTTTGAAATAATAGAGAAAAAATCCAGAGAAGTTAATGAGGAGATAATAAAACTGGCTCCAAAAATAGATTTCATCAATGATGATATAAAATCAAAGAAGCAGGAATTGGAGAAAATAGAGCAGAACATCAAGAGATTAAATGATGTTAGAAGAGGAATTGATCTTAATGAGCAAAGGCTAAAAGACAATCTAGTAAGGATAAATGAGAACAATGAGAAAACAAAGAGAATAGGAAATGAAATAGAATTGTTAAATCAAAGCATAAAGATAAATATTGATATAAAGGAAGTCCAAAAGAACAAGATTAACCTAAAAGAAGATATAAGGCAATTAGAAGACAATTTATATAATGTAAGAAACATAATAAATGAGGCAAGAATAAAAATAAACAATTCCAATAAGATAATAGATGATATTTCTGATTTAAACACATGCCCTGTATGCAGGCAGAATGTAGATGTAGAATATAAAAATGAGATAACAAACAAAGAAAGTAGCTTAATATCTCACCTTAGACTGGAATTAAAAGACCTGGAAGCCCAAGAAAAAGAGACAGGCTCGAAAATAAACGAAAATAAAGTTAAATTAGATGACATAAACGAAATAGAAAAGGAATATGAGATAAACAAATTGAGACTAGACGCTATTTCTAATAAACTGACTGAGATAGATTCCATAAAAGAAATGCAAAAAAACCTTAAAGAAGATATAGGAAAAATAAACCAAGGAAATATTATATTATTTAAGGAATTGGAAAATTTAATCAACGTAGAAAATATCCATAAAGAAAAAGCAAAAGAAATTGAAAAATCATTAAATGAGCTAAAAGCAGTTGAAATCAGAAAAAACACTTTTGAGGTTGAAAAGAAGAATTTCGACTATAACTTAGATAGATTAAAAGAAGAAATATCAAAAAAAGAAAGAAAAAGAAAGGATATGGAAAACCTTTCTGGAATCCAGGAGTGGCTCGAGAATTATTTCATAAAATCCTTAGAAATTATAGAGAATAATGTCATGCTAAAGGTATATTCTGACTTTAATTCAATGTTCCAGAGATGGTTTTATACATTAGTGGAAAATGAGGACATAAAGATAAAATTAAACAATGACTTCAGCCCGTTAATCGAGCAGAATAACCATGATATAGACTATTTATACCTAAGCGGGGGGGAAAAAACAGCAGCCGCCTTAGCTTATAGACTATCTCTTAACCAAGTCATAAACAACATAATCTCAAACATAAAGACAAATGACTTAATTATATTAGACGAGCCTACAGATGGATTTTCAGATGAGCAGTTGGACAGAATAAGGGTTGTATTAAAAGAGCTTAAGCTAAAGCAGATTATAATAGTGAGCCACGAGCCTAAGATAGAGACTTTTGTGGATAATGTTATAAGATTCAAAAAGGAAAATCACATCAGCTATGTAGAATGAAAATAATTGAATTTAATAAAATAAAGGAAAAAGAGATAATAAAGCATATAATAATGGGCTCTATATTTGTCTATCCCACTGATACTATATATGGATTGGGATGCAATGCTTTTGAGGAAAATTCTGTAAAGAAAATAAGAAAATTGAAAGGAAGCGAAAAACCATTTTCTGTAATAGCGCATGACAAAAACTGGATCTATAAAAATTTTGATGTCAAGAAAAATTACATACAAAGACTTCCTGGACCATTTACATTCATATTAAAGCAGAAAAAAAGAGCTGTTCCTTACGAAGTTAATTTAGGATTAGATACATTGGGAGTAAGAATTCCAAATCATCCCTTTACCCAGTTAATACAAAAAGCAAATGTCCCTTTTATTACAACCTCAGTAAATAAAACAGGCAATGAGCCAATTACAAAAATAAAAAAAATCCCAAAAAGCATCCTAAAGGGAGTTGATATAATAATAGACAATGGGGAAATGCCCAATAATCCTTCTATTATAATAGACTTGACGAATAAAATAGCTAGGATTTTAAGGATTTAATCTCAGAAAGTTTTATCGGGATTTTAAATCTGTCCAAAACCATTCTTTCTAATGAGATTATTTCATTATATGTTAATCTTTTTTCTGTGTTTATAGTATCTGTAAAAATTCCTCTGAATCCCATTCCAGAATATTTCATCATTGCTATAAATATCCTAGGAAGAAAAACTTTTGCATCAATACTAGTAGTTGCTACAACACTGCCATCACAATATTTACCATATTTTATTTCAACCCTTCCATCTGGCAGTACTTCATTATCGATTTCTATTTTATAAGTAAACTGATAATTGCCCATCTCAAATTCAAGCCCTAAAAACTTATAAATATTGCCTAAAATCCATAATAAGGAAATATATCAAAAACTTTAAATATACTATAAGCTATTTATAGGGTATGAAAAGAGGTATTGTTCTGTTAATAGTTTTATTGCTAATAATTCCCAGTATATTTGCTGCAGAAAGAGTAGTTGTGACAGATAATGTATTAACAGATAAGATATATCCTGGAGGAACAGCTGTTTTTGAATTAACAATAAGAAATAACCAGAATGTGGCTGATACATTTTTAATAACTCCTGATGAATTTGCCATTGCTCCATTTTCAGATATTTTTAGGAATGTTGAGATTGGTAATAATCAAGTAAAAATCTCAGCTGGCTCCCAGGCAAAAATTAAAGTTAATATAATAATGCTGGATGATGTGAAGCCTGGAAAAAATTACAAGACATTTCTAAGGATAAGATCATTAAGCAATGAGAATCTAAAAATAGATTATCCATTAACAGTAAGCGTTGTCTCTCCAGAAGAAGTTATATTCATAACGGCAAATGTCCCGGGAAAGGTTGTTCCGGGAAGGACATTAAAATTAAATGTGGAATTTAAAAACAGGATTAATGTAATACTCAATAATGTTGATATTTACCTTGAAAGCGAATTGTTCAAGAAAACTCTAAACTTGAAAAAATTATTCCCCTATCAGGAGGCAACTGAAATAGTTGAATTTAATGTTCATCCAACCACAACGCCTGGAAAATACACCCTAATCATAACAGCCAACCAAGATAATAAATTAAAGGGATCATTTGTAAAGGACTTTGAAATCATAAAAAACCCAAACATAAATGAGAGAATAATAAAGGATGCTGGATTTTTGACATCTACAGTAAACTTGGTAAAATCAAACAACGGCAATTTAGTTGTAAATGAGGCATTTATACTTGAGATTGGCAAATTCAAGAGGTTATTCACAACATATAATAAAATTCCTGATAAAATCCAGGATAATAATGTAGAATGGAATTTTGAACTTGCTCCAGGAGAGGAGTTTAATGTTACAGCAAATACAGATTACAAGGCTTTGTTCATATTCATTATTACATTTTTGGTGTTCCTGGCTATAATGTGGTACTTATACGGCAAAAGAGTAACAATAAGAAAGGCTGTATTTAAAGTAAAGGATGACAGGGGTGGAATATCAGAAATAAAAGTATTATTGCATGTAAAAAATAGATTAGGAAACTTAAATGATGTAGAGATTATTGATATAGTCCCAAGCTTTATCAAGCCAAAGCATGATTTCGGAACATTGGCTCCTGCCAAGATGCAGAGGGGAGCAAAGGGAGTTAGGTTATTATGGAGCCTTCCAGAGTTTTTGGAGGGGGAAGAAAGGGTAATATCCTATGAAATAGAGTCGCAACTGCAATTGCTTGGAAAATTATCATTGCCGAGAGCAAAAGTAAGATATAAGAGAAAGAATAGAATAGTTGAGGTAGCCTCAAACAAGCTTAGCTTCTTCAGCACAAAAGAAAGGTAAAAAGTAGATAGGAAAGTAAATTGATTTGATAGGTAGAATGGTTCTATTTAAAAGATTTTATCTTTGGTTCTCGCCAGATTTTAAAAAATTTTAGAGAAAATTAGATTTTAAGTTATAATTTAACAGAAATAAATAAGAAATGAAAAAGGAGAAATCTTAAAATTTATTCCATTTGTTTACCTTATATTTGGCTGAATGCAAAAATATTTTTGTGCCTTGAATTTTCACAGCAAATAAATCAGCATCTTTTTCTTCTTTTTCAAGCGATTTTCTAATAGAAGAAAATGAAGATAATGGAGAAAACATTTTCATGTTGCTCATGGAAAATTTCCAAAAGGAAGAATTATTTTTTATGTGGTATAATTCATGTAATAAAACTGCCTCTCGTTCTTTTTTATTCAAAAGTTCACATAGCCCCACTGATAAAAATATTGCTGGTTTTGTGTTTGTTATAGAATATGCTATTGGTGCTATATCTTCCACTGAATATAAATTGGTTTTTTTAATTTTTAGATTTTTGGTTTGTCTTTTTAGAAAATTAATCATACCTTTATTTTTTATTACTCGCGAATTAGTTGCCCAAGGATAAACATAAGGAATTACTAAAAAGCTCGTTAAGAGACCTATTGCAGACCCTCCGCTCAAACCGTATATAATCAATTTTGGGGTACACATAAAAATTGGCATTATGCATTCCCAAAGTAAGACTGAGAAGATAAATGGAAGAAATAAGAAAAATATATGTGCGTAAAGATAATTGGTTTTTGCCTTTATTTTATCTGTTTTTCTAAAAAGAATAAAGAAAGATATTGAGGCAATGAAAGAGAAAATCATTATGCTTATCAGTAAAGGATGCATAAATAAATGATTGAAGTATACTCCCCACATTGATAATTGTTCTATTATTTTCATTTTCTTTTCTGTTTGGCTACACTTTCATTAAAATATACAACTGCCTTTTCTCCAAATCTTTTAACTAAAGCGTTTACTGTATTTTCTACAACCTTCCTTTCAAATTCTTCTTTATTCAATTGTACTTTATATAAAAATCTAATGCCTCCTCGGCCCGTTTCTGTTTCCCTTTCTAACAATCCTTTGTTATATAACCTATCAAGAATTACAGGAACACTGCTTCTGGATATTTTTTTATTTTTATTAATCAAATTATAAACAATTTGAGAAGAATATTTTTTATTTGGCTTTAGAGATTTAATAATGAATGATTCTAAGGGACTTAGCGATTTTATAATATCCTCTGTGAACAAGTGATGTTTTACCATAGGATAATACTATATATAACTTATTTAAATGTTTTACTACAGAATGTTGTAAGAGTTAATAGAAATATTTATATAGTATTACTATTACAAATATTTGTAATGGTAGAAAAGAAGCAAACTCAAAAGGAAGAGGGACTGCTAGAATTTAATTATGGGATTGTAAAGAAAGATAAGAAATTTTTATTTTTGCTTTTCGCAGGACTTTTTATGGTTTATTCTTTTTTGTTTGGTTTATGGAAAATTCCGGTTGTGAATTTTGGAATCAATAGACTTTCTGCTGTTGGGATTTGGGATTATCTTTTTCTCTTTGGAACTTCTGCATTAATATCTATTTTTGTTGTATTATGGAGACATGAAAGAAAGAGCCAAGTTCAATCTCTGGCTACTGTTGGAATTGCAGGTGGAGGATTTGCTGGTCTTCTAGCTGGAATCTGCCCTGTCTGCCAGAGCATAGGATTAGTCGCTTTTGGAACTACTTTTCTTAATATTCCCACAACATTTTTAACACCTTATTTAGGAATTCTCAAAACCCTTTCTATAGGATTATTAATATTAGCTGTTTATCTTAAAGCTGATAGTGTTTATACAAAAACATGCAAAACTTGTTTAATTTCTCCTAAAAAGAAAGAAGATGATAAAAAAGAATCTTTATTATTTAGAAATAATTATGTTCTTGGAGGTATTGTTATTACAGCTGTCCTCCTTTTCTTTAATCAATTAATGATTCCGCAAGCATTTGCTTCGGTTTCTGCTGGTGGGGAAATTGTTAATTTAGGGAATTTTGAATATGGTTCAAAAATCACATTAAAACCAATGCCTTTGGCAGTGGGAGAGCAACCAAAGATAGCAGGATATAAATCAATAGTGAAACCCCTCCCAACAATAAGTGAGTTATCTATTGTTTCTTCTACAGGGGATGCTGTGCAGGACTTATTGAATAATATTGTCCCAACAGGGAATCCTTGGTATGGAGAACAGGCAGGAGTAAGTTTTGATGATCCAATTGCTGCTCAAAATAGATGGGCAATATATCGTTCATTGCAATTAACTTCTGCTGAGCAGGAAAGATGGAACAGAATTGCCAACTCATTTACATGCGATTATTGCTGCGGAAGTCCGCAAAATCCAACAATCATAACAAGGTGTGGCTGTGCCCATTCTGCAGCAGCTCAAGGAATGGCAAAATGGTTTGTAAAGTATTACGGAGACAGCTATTCAGATGAAGAAATCTACGGAGAAATGGCAAGATGGTATGCTTTATGGTATCCAAAAGGAACTATTGAGAGAATAATCTTGGAGGCTCAATAAAAATGAAAGGAGGTGAAGAAAAATGGAAAGAAAAGAAATTTTAGTTATTGCACTGATAGGAGTAATGTTGCTTGCTGTTGGATTGCAAACGATTCAGCTAGCAGGACTATCCAATGCACAAGTGATTGTTCCTTCTACAAGTGGAGCGCCTGTAAAAGCTGCATCTACAAGTAGTGGCTCATCGACATCAGTGCCAACTAACTTACAAAATCTTCCTTCAATGGTAGGAGGTTGTTAGCTATTTTTATTTTTTAATTAATAACTTATTTAGCAAGAAAAATGGAAAAGAAAGAAACAAAAAGAAAGATATTGGATAGACTTGTACCCATAGTTATAGTTTTAGCTATAGCTTTGTTAATTCTAAATAATTTTATGCTCTATGAAAGGGGAATTAAAGTTGCCGAAGCGAAAGAAATTATGAAAGAGGAGTTGAGACCTGCCGAACTAAAACTTATTAAAATAACTTCTGAAAATTGCAATTTATGTTTTGACATTGAAGAAGCCATAGAAGGACTAAAAAATCAAAATGTTAATATAACAAGTGAAGAAGCAATCTCAAGCGACTCTCAACAAGGCAAGGAACTTATTAATAAGTATAATATTAAAAAATTACCCACTATAATTGTTAGCGGAGAGATAGATAAGTCAGAACAACTTACCAATTATTTTGAAGAAAGGGGAGAGATTCGGGAAGATAAGTTTATATTTACTGCATTGGCTCCTCCATATTTAGACCCTTTGGCTAATCAGATAAGAGGTTTAGTTAATATAAAACACATAATTGATTCTTCCTGCGAAAACTGTGTTGACTTAACTCCAATTTCATCAACATTAAAACAGCAAGGAATGTTTATTCAAAATGAACAGTTTATAGAATATAATTCAAATGAAGGTCAGGAACTAATTAAGAAGTTTAGTGTTAAAGAAATTCCAGCGATTCTTATCTCAGATGAAGTTGACTATTATCCAGATGTAAAAGATGCTTTAATCCAATCAGGAGCTACTAAAAAAGAAGGATTTTATGCAGTCCATTCAATTCTGCCGCCTTATAGAGATTTATCACAAAATAAAGTAGTTGGGTTGGTTGATGTTGTATACCTAACTAAAGAAGATTGCCCCGTTTGCTATGATGTCTCGGTTAATAGGAATATTTTACTTAGATTAGGAATGGTTCTAAATGAAGAAAACACCCATGATATTAATTCTCCAGAAGGGAAACAACTTGTGCAGAAGTATAATGTAAAGAAAGTTCCAATAATTATCCTATCTCCAGATGCCAAATATTATCCTTCTCTTGGACAGGCATGGAAAAGCGTTGGAACAATTGAAAGTGATGGATGGTTTGTAATGCGTAATCCAGAAGTGATTGGAACTTACTGGGATACTGAAAAGAGTAGAGTAGTAGAAGCAAATAATTAAAATGAAAAATGATTCAACAAATAAGAGAATTTTGTATATTGGTTTGGCTGTCTTATTTGTAATTTTTTTAGTAGGAATTATTTGGGCAAATAACAAACCAAAGACAGAGGAATATGAATTTCCTTCTCCAAAAGAGGTTGTTGAGCAATATTTTACAGCATGGAATAATAAAAATTATGTAAATATGTATGCTACTTTTTCTGACGGATTTAAGAAGATTGAGCCGACCGCAAAAACACTTCAAGACTTTAAAAATTATGCAAGCTCTCAAAATATAGAAGAAGTTGAAATAGTGAATGTTGAAGAAAAAAGCAACAATGGAGAAACAGCAGGTGTAGATTATGATATTATTTTCACATTATCAAACGGTCAAAAATCAAATTATGAAGGGACATTCACACTAAAATATAGAAAAGGAGATATTATCCAAGGATGGAAATTAATTCATCCTTATGGAGAAAACATAGATACTGGTTAAAAAATGGCAGAAACAACACGATGTGAAACTTGTGATAGAACATTTAAAGATGCTGATGGATTAGCAGCCCATAATAAAGCAAAACACCAAGAATTAGTCCCAAAAGAAAAAAAGCCAATTCCTGTTAAGAAAATAAGAAATTGGACTATTTTTATTGTTATTATTGGCTTAATTGTTTTGGGAGTTTTAGCCTTAATCCCAGAAAATAATGTAAAGGAACTAAATGTTGACATTAGTAGAAATTCTGTTAATATTCCTGCTGGAGCAGTACATTGGCATCCAAGACTAACTATAAAAATTGATGGAGAAACAGTAACCATCCCAACGAACATAGGTATAAATGTGGGAAAAATTATAGATACTCAGATAAGCGGTATGAGGATGTCTCCTACTCACACACATGAAACAGATGGAACTATTCATTTAGAAAATAATAATCCGAGCAAAAAGCCAGAAACACTCACATTAGGATATTTCTTTTATGTCTGGAATAAGCAGTTTAGCTCTTCATGCATATTTGAATACTGTACTGATAAAGGAGAGTTAAAGATGTATGTTAATGGAGAAGAAAACACAGAATTTGCGAACTATATAATGAAGGATAAGGATGAGATAACCATAGAATATATTTCAGAGGAAGATTAAGATGATCCAGCCAATTACGAAAATAAACAAAAAGAAAAGAGAAGCAAAAAAAGAAAAAATAGTAATAGGTTTCATTTATTTAGTCTTGGCTTTTGCTGTAATTGTTCTATTTTTTAGTGCAAAGTCCATGTTTTTCTCCGCAAATGTCGTTGCTGAAGAAACGACCAACCAAGAAATAGCGCAAGTTCCAGCTATGGGCAAAATGAGTTTAACTTCTTATGATAAGGAACTAGGGAAAAAAATGATGGATAAAAACAATGACGGTAAATGCGATGCTTGCGGTATGTCTGTAGAGATATGTACGGATTCCGGGCAGATGCAGTGTAACATGGATTCAGAATCAACAATAGGAGTTTTGGAGTCACAACACATACACGCAGACTGGAAGATTTACATAAATAATAAAGCTTTAAGTTTTGAAGGTAAGGATCATATGGGCAGAATGCAAGCCAACATTTCAGTAAGCAGTTTCATTCATGTGGATTCTGGTGCTCCTGCTCCAGAAAACATCGGAGATATATTACATATGCATGCAGCAGGGATTCCTCTTTGGATTTTCTTTGAAAGCATTGGAATGAAATTTGAAAAAGATTGTTTCACAGTAGACACTGGGGTAAAATATTGCAATAATGCAGAAAAGTCTCTTAAGTTTTACGTAAATGGAAAAGAAAACATTGAATTTGGAGATTATGTATTCAATGATAATGATAAAATATTGATAAGCTATGATAACAAAAATTGGGATGCCTCTAGACAATTAAATTCCATAACAGATTTTGCTAAAAACCATTAGATGGATGAAAAATGAGAATAAAAAATTTACTAAAGGCAAAGATAGCTTCAATTTCAAGTAGTGCTTCAGGAGTAATGGGTTTTCTCGGGGGGTATCAAGTCTGCCATAATATATGCTTGGGAATTATCGCCTTATTGTCACTAATTGGAATAACTCTTGTTGGAATGCCTTTGCTTTTTTTAACAAAGGTTGCTGTTCCTTTTTGGATTGCCGCCTTTTTTCTACTTATAATTAGCCTGGTTTTCTACATAAAGAGCAAATGCATATCAAGAATTCTTCTTTTACTTAATGGAGGGATAATTATTGCTGCTGTTCCATTCAGAGCATTAGAAAAATTCTTTCCGATTTTTTGGGTAATAGGGGGGTTAATTATATTAATAAGCATAACTTTATTCATAAAGGACAGAATGATGAAAAATAAGAAAGGAGGTTAGATAATTCAAATGCCACGCTGTCCGAACTGCTCATACAAACTTGTATTTCTTGAAAAGAGACTTAGATATAAGTGTGCAAAATGTAGCAGAGGTTAACCTATTGGAGAAGACAACAAGCTAAGTTAGCACTTAAAAGGTTAGAAAACTGGGACTTTGAGGCTTATAACTTTGATATTTAAGTTTCATTGCCCACTAATCTACTTTCGGAAGTACTTCAAAAAACAAAAGATTTTTAATATTTGAAATCTTATATATAAATAATGTTTGAATTTGAAAAAAATAAGTTAATTCTAGATATTAAAAATTTTCATAAAGAGTTAGGTAGAAGACCAACAAAACACGATAGTTCTATTCTTTATAATCATAGCAAAAAATATTTTGGTAGCTGGAATAATATGATGAAATCTGCAGGATATGATGTTAGATACAATCAATATCCAATAATACCCTTAGAATTAACCTCAGAACTTTCATATTTCATAGGTTTGTTGATTACTGATGGTCATATTCGTTATGATAAATTATTAAAAAATTATAAGATAGCAATTTATACTAGTTATCCTGAAGAGAAAGAAATGATTCTAAAGCTCATTAAATACTTATTTAACTATAACTCCACATTTAGTTCTAGAATAAATGGTTTTAATAAGAAACCAAATTATGAGATAAGAATAAATTCTAGAGAATTAGCTACTTTTTTAATTAAAAATTTTGATATGCCTTCAGGAAATAAATCTTCTATTGTTATAGTTCCTAGCATAATTGAAAAGAGTAATATTGAGCTGAAGAAAGCATTTTTAAGAGGCGTTATTGATGGAGATGGTTCTATATTAGTTAACAATGTAAAAATAGCTTCTGGTTCAATAAAATTTTTGGAAGGTATAAAAAGAATATTAAGTGAATTGGATATAAATTGTGGTAAAATAATAAGAGATAATAAATTAACAAATACATTTTCTATTAGAATATGTAGAGGCAATGATTTAAAGAAGATTAAAAAGATTTATGATTCATCATGTTTTTATAGGCGTAAAAAGGAGAACATTGATAAGTTTTATAAATAGATTATAATTAAAAGTTATATTCCCCACGTAGCTCAAATCCATTTTTATGGGGAGCAATGGCAGAGCGCACGGCTGTAGATGATTCACTTATCGACTGAGCATTAGGCTTTGGATGAAAATAAGCCAGCCGTTCCCGTGAGGTTGACGGTTCAAATCCGCCCGTGGGGATTTTTTTACAAAATGAGAGATAGGCTAAGTGAAAAAGCAAGAAAACTTGAGATGAGGGTAAGAAATTTAGGGCTTAAAAAAATAGAGAAAGTAGAGGGTTCTTATCAAAAATTAATAAGTGATATCAGAGGATTACCACATCAATCAGAAAGAGATTATCTATTTGGGTTTTTAGAGAGGCAATATGAACAACATTATCCCAGAGTAAGAAGCTAATAAAAATGTTCCATAGGCATATCTCTATAAAACTCCTCATAAAATCTAATTTTATGTTTAGGGTTACCAGTCAAAACCCATAATAAATAATCATTATAATCTAAAAGAGATTCTTTAATAGTTGCAGGAAATTTAGCTACTTTCTCGCATAATCCTTTACCATTAATGCTAACTTTTGAAGCGTTAATTCCATCAGTCATTTTTTATCCATGTTTTTAATAGCATATTAACTTTTATTGCTTTCTATATATCTTTTTATGAACCTTCTTATACTCTTTTGGGTAGAATTTTCATTTCTTACTTCTTTTTTATTATGATAAATTTTATTTAAAACTCCAGCTATCTCTATATGTGAATATCCATCTAAATATAAATTATAGGCATAGGCTATCTCGGGTATAAAAATTTCATAGTTACTAGATATAAAATCTTCCCTATCTGGCAAATCATACCATGGAACCTGATTTTTTACCAGGCTACCCTTTTGAGAATCTTCCCTTCTTTTTGTTCTTTTTTTATCTAATTTTCCATTTAAATATGAAAATTCCAAAGATTTTCTCCAATGATCTCTTCTTAGAAATTTCCTTCTTCTCTCAGTCAATCCTCTCTTGAGAATTAAATATACAATCCTAGTAGCAAATTTTCTATTTCTTGCAAATTCTAGTTGAAAATATTTTTTTGCTATCTTTTCAGTAAACTCGCCATCAATATAACTACCAATAATTGTTGTAACTAAGATTTTATCTTTTTCAAATATATTATTTGCTTTTCTATTGCTTCTCTCTATTAAATTGAACTGTCTGGAACTTAATCCATTCCTATCCAAATTCTCTTCTAATCCCATTTATACACTATTAGTTACTATAATTAAATTATATCAAGGAGCAATAGGAAAAAGAGGCGAACCTATTGCTCATTCTTGTTTTTATTTCACAATTATTTTCTTCTTTTCTATAACTTTTTTTCCTTTTTTCGGAATTTTGATTGTTAATGTTCCATCTTTGTATTCTGCAACAGCATTCTCAGCATTGACTTTGGCTGGCAAAGGCAGTACTTTATGATAGCCTTTGTATGACCTTTCATATTTTCTCATTCCTTTCTTTTCTATTTTAATTTCTTCTTTTTTTTCTGCTTTTACCTCAACATAATCTTCTGTTATATTCAAAATAATATCTTTCTTTTCCACTCCAGGCATATTTAGTTTAACAATAACCTCATTGTCTTTTTCTGCTACATTATCCAAAGGATGTTTAAAATCAATATCCTTATTTGACAAATTTAGATCTCTTCTAAATACTCTCTCGAACATATTATCCATTTCCTTCCTGAATCTTTTCATCTCATCAAATGGGTCCCAATACATATTAATCACCTAGCTTATACAATAATAGTTTATTTATAAAATTTTTGTAGTAATTTATTTTAATTCTGAGAAGGAATGAATAAATCCCTTAACACTGCTTTATGAAATTCTAAAGCCATTGCTTCCAGATCTGGCGGAATAACATTTTTCTCATTTGGATTTGGATCCCACCAACATTCACACCCCCATATATAATCCCCTGAGTCAGTTAGAATTAATGGATTTCCACTATTTTCATCCGCTTTTTCCCAATGATTTGGATACTTATAATAACCTAAACAGATTCCGAATTTACCACTCTGTCTTCCATAAACACCTAATTCTTCATTATGTCTAGAATCTTCTATAACCTTTACCCTAAATGGTTTTGAATAATCTATCATATAATATGCTCTTCGTGAATTGTCTTATAATTAAATAATTCATTTTTCTTGAACCATAAAGAAATCTCCTTTTCTGCTTCTTCTTTATTTCCGGAGGAGTGAACTAGATTATAAATAGCTTTTTTCTGCACATTATAAGACAAGGCGGAGTGTGTTGATAAATCACCCCTAATAGTTCCAGGTGCAGCTAGATTTGGAACTGTCACTCCTACTAATTTTCTTACAGCTTCAATACTATGAACTCCCTCCAATACCATAGCTACTATTGGCCCAGAAGTTAAAAAATCAACATTCCATTCATGGATTTTTTTTCCTATTTCAATTGGATCATCTGTTCCAATTGTTTCTTTAGCACTTATTCCATACTTTTGAGAATCGTCTAATGTATTTGTACCAACTTTATTATACCATTTTTCTGTAACAGGATAATGTTTTTCTGCAAATTTTCTATCAACATGAACTAATTTTAATCCAACAATCTTTAACCCAATCTTTTCAAATCTATGGGTTATCTCCCCTATTAGTCCCCTCTTTACTCCGTCTGGCTTGATTAAAACTAATGTTCTTTCTATCATGCTGATTTATCTAAATATTCTACTTATAAAACTTACTAAATTTTCTAGCTATCCAACTTCTACTAGCTAATTCTCTTTCTTTTCCTATTTTAATTTTACGTTCTTCTTCCCATCCATCCAAGTCTTTTCCTGTTGGCTTTCTATCATATCCGCAGCTAAGGTTTTCATTCATATATGGGCATCTTAATTCATGAACTTCACACAATCCAGCTGTATCATGATTAGTAGACCTATACCAACAGCCATATCCCCTGCTTATCTGGATTTTTATCTGGGATATAGCTTCTTCAAGCTTGCTTAATTGTTCTAATCTTTTCTTATCCATATTAGAAATTATTCGCCTTTAATATAGCTTTTAGTCCATTTAAAATTTCTAGGCTTTCTTTTTAATTTTAGCATATTCTTTTCGCATTTATTTGAGCAGAAATGAGCTAATTTTCCAGATTTGAAAACGAATAATTTTCCAGTTCCTTTTTCAATTTCTAATCCGCAAAAACTGCAATTTGGCATTATCCTCTCCTTGTCTGGGCTAATTTTCTGGCTTCTATCTCGGTTTCCCTTAGCATTAGAATATCTTTTAATCTTACTGGACCTTTTACATTTCTTCTAAGAATCTTATTTTTATCCCTTCCGTCTAAAATCTTGCATCTTACCTGGGTTACTTCCCCTCTTGAACCTGTCCTTACTATTATCTCTTCAACTATAGCTGGAACAGCATTTGTAAATAGAGTTTTGAATTCTTGCTGCTTAACTTCTTCTTTTGGCTGTTGTTGGTCTCTTCTTATTTTGGCAGGCATTTTATTTCTTTAATTTTTCAAGAACTTCCTTTAATTGATCTTTAGCTTCACCCTCGCTTACTACAGCAACAGATGATGTTGGCCTTTGCAACCCAGCTGCTGATCCTAATTCTTCTTTTTTGTCGACATGGACGCATGGAATTCCTTTTTCCTTGCATAATGGCTCAATGTGCATTGTGACTTCTGGAGGATTTACATCACTGGCAACAACAACTAATTTTGCTATTCCCCTTTCTATGACTTTTGTAGCTTCGTTAGTTCCTTTCTTGACTTTTCCAGTGGTCTTAGCTATTTCTATTACCTCAAAAACCTTATCCTGCAATTCTTTTGAAACATTCATTTTTTACCTCGTATCATTGGCTGATGATTTGTATCTGGAAAAACCCTTTTTAAACTTTTTCATATATTCTACTTTGAATACAAATTAAATTATACCCCTAAATAAAAATTTCAAAAAATATTTTGAAAATATGAAAATCAATAATGTCGTCGGGAAATTACAAAATTCTTAAAAATAGAAAGATTTAAATACAATGAAAACAGCTTAATTAACAGTTAAATGCCCTAAATTTTGAAGGCATTTATAAAGCAGTATTGTAAAAATACTGCGATAGTTTCAACAAAAATAAGCTTATGCTTGTTTTCCCGGTTGAAATTATAATAACTATCTTCTAGGGTTTTGCAGGCAACTACAATACTCTAGAAATAGCTATATCATACGGAGGAAAAATGGCTAAAAGAAAAGCAACAAACTCAAAAAGAGTTGTCAAGAGAAAATCTAAGAGAAGATAATTTTCTTAGTTATTTCAGGGGGAGCTTTCTGCTCCCTTCTTTATTCTATAAATAAATTTTATAATTATCTTAAATTAGACCATCTGGAAAGGTTTATATATCTGTTTTAACTCTATAAACTAATCAAAATCAAAGGAGGCGCATACTGAATGGCAAAAAATGTCGTAGATTGGATAGCTCTGGTTTTAGCTATAGTAGGTAGCATAAACTGGGGATTGACTGCATTTGACTTTAATGTAGTAGAGCTAGTTTTTGGATCATTTCCGGCACTAGTGAATATAGTCTATTATTTGGTAGGATTAGCAGGATTGTACCTAATCTATTATGTAACAAAAGAATAAGATTATTTCTATTTTTTCTTTTTATATTTTTAACTTAGTTCTTATTTTATAATAAATTCTTATGCTTGAAGATTTGGCTAAACGAATGATTTTTAAACCAAAAAATAAATTCTTTTTGGATGATAAGGCAGCCAATAGTTGTATTAGTCGGGCATGTTGATCATGGAAAATCAACCATAATAGAAAAGATTAGAGAGATCTCTATTACTAAGCACGAAGCTGGATTTATAACCCAGAGGATATTTGCGATAAATGTTCCAATAGACAACATAAAAAAAATATGCGGCTCCTTATTAGACCAATTAAAAATAAAATTATCAATTCCAGGATTATTAATGATTGATACTCCAGGGCATGAAGCTTTTACAAATCTAAGAAAAAGAGGGGGAAATCTAGCTGATATAGCAATATTGGTTATAGATGTAAATGAAGGAATTAAGCCCCAGACATTAGAAGCCATTGAAATTTTAAAGCAATATAAGACTCCATTTGTAATTGCATTAAACAAAATAGATTTAATTCCAGGATGGAAATCGCAAAAAAGTTTTCTTTTAAATAATATTAGCTCCCAGCCAGAATCTGTTAAAGAGAAATTAGACTATAAACTATATGAGATTTTAGGAGAATTATACAATCTAAATATAAAAGTAGAAAGATTTGACAGGGTAGAGGACCATACAAAACAAATTGCTATAATTCCATGCTCAGCAAAGACAACAGAGGGATTTCCAGAATTGTTTATGGTCATAACAGGATTAGCTCAAAAATATCTTGAATCTTCATTGAAAATTCATGTCAAAGGCAAGGCAAAAGGCACCATATTAGAGGTTAAAGATGACAAAAAACTAGGAACAACAGTAGATGCCATAATCTATGATGGGATATTAAAAGTAAATGACCAAATAATAATAGGCGGAGTTGATAATCCAATATTAACAAAGATAAGATCATTGTTTGTTCCTGAAAAAGAAGGATTAAAACAAGTCAAAGAGGTAAATGCAGCTGCAGCTGTAAAAATATTTGCTCCAGACTTAAATGATGCAATAGCTGGAATGCCTCTTAGCGTAGTTACTCTAGATGATATTGAAAAAACAAAAAAAGAGATACAAAAAGAGGTAGAGGAGGTTATAATAGAAACTGACAAGTCTGGAATTGTTGTCAAGGCAGATTCACTTGGCTCATTGGAAGCTTTAGTATCTTTATTGAGAAATAGAAATATAAAAATCAAAAAAGCCTCAATAGGAGATATAACAAAAAATGACATCTCAGATACAACAGCTGAAAAAGACCCGTTAAACAAGATTATACTGGCATTCAATGTCAAGTCAGGAGTAAAATCAACTGTAAAAATAATACACAGCGATATAATCTACAAAATAATAGAAGAATTTGAATTATGGATTGACAAGGAGAAAAAATCACTTGAGTCAAGAGAGCTTGAAAATTTAATAAGGCCATGTAAATTAGAGATAATGCAGGGTTATGTCTTCAGGCAAAGTAATCCAGCTATTGTCGGGGCTGATATTCTAACTGGAAAATTAAAGACTAATACTCCATTGATGAAGAATGGAAAGCATATTGCCAATGTAAAAAGCATCCAGCATGAGAAAGAAAATGTAAATGAAGTAAATTCTGGAAAGCAAGCTGCAATAGCCATGCCGGACATAATAGTCGGAAGGCAGCTTCACGAAGGAGATATATTATATTCAGATATTCCTGAAAAGGATTTCGTTAAGCTTAAAAAGCTAACAAAATATTTAAATAAGGCTGAGGTGGAGTTATTAAAAGAGATAGCTAAAATTAAAAGAAAAGAAAATGCTTTATGGGGGGTATAAATGCCTGAATTCAAATTAGTTGTAAATGATCCTAAAACAGGAAGGAGTTATTCTAAATCCATTAATGCTGAGATATTTGATAATAAAAAGATTGGAGAGAAAATACAGGGAAATCCCATTGGATTAGACGGCTATGAATTTGAAATAATGGGTGGATCAGACAAATCAGGATTTCCAATGAGAAAGGATTTTCAAAGTGTAGGAAGAAAAAAAGCATTATTGACAAAAGGCCCTGGAATAAATAAGATGAAAAAAGGGATTAGAAAAAGAAAGACAATAAGGGGAGCAATAGTCAGTCAAGATATAGCACAAATAAATTTAAAAATAATAAAGCAGGGTGTAAAATCAATGGACGAGATGTTTCCGAAGAAAGAAGACAAAAAATGAAATATAAAACCAAAAGCGTAATTATAGGAAGGACGAAGAGGGACAAGAAAGCCAAAGCCAAGGATGACATGTTCAGGCCTTGTTTTATTGCACTTTATGACTCCAATAATCCACACCTAAAATCACAGCCGCCAAAACAAATAATTGAATTTGATAAAGTAGACAAGATTAACCTGGAAAATTTTAAGGTTGACTATTTATTGGCTGGGAATGATTTGGTAGTAAATGACTTAGAATATGTAGATGTTACTAAAAAAGGAAATCAAGTATTTCTCAACGGCAAGCAAAAGACAGCTT
>JACPNG010000019.1 GCA_016185605.1 Candidatus Woesearchaeota archaeon | reverse complement strand
TAATTTGGAGAGAGCAGAAGCAGAAGTTAGAGCTCTTTCAATACAGATAGCATTTTCTACTGTTTATAGTTTTAGGGTAGCTGCTGCAAGAGATGATTATGCTTTCTTAACTAAAGAAGAGACAACTGTTGGTGGAGATAGAGATAGGATTTATATACATCCATATGGATCATCTATTGTTTATGAAGTCAGAGAAAAAGAAAGGAGCAAATAAAAAATGTCAAATCAACCAATATTTATCCTACCAGAAGGATATCAAAGAACAATGGGGAGAGATGCCCAAAGGTCTAATATTCTAGCTGCCAAGCAAGTAGCAGAAACAGTAAGAACTACTCTTGGACCAAAAGGAATGGATAAGATGATAGTTGATTCTCTAGGAGATGTAACAGTTACAAATGACGGAGTAACAATCTTAGAAGAGATGAACATAGAAAACCCAGCTGCCAAGATGCTAGTAGAAGTAGCTAAAACCCAAGAAAATCAAGTAGGAGATGGAACAACTACTGCAGTAGTATTAGCTGGAGAATTACTAAAAAATGCTGAAATTCTATTGGACAAGGATATTCATCCAACTGTAATAGCTAGAGGATATAGATTAGCTGCTGATAAATCTCAAGAGATTTTAAATAAAATAGCTGAAAACATAACTGAAAATGACGAAGATATACTAAAAAAAATAGCAATGACAGCAATGACTGGAAAAGGAGCAGAAGCTTCAAAAGAAAGATTAGCGGATTTGGCTGTAGAAGGAATGAAGATGGTTATGGAGAAAGAGGATAATAAGATTATTATTGATATTGAAAATGTCAAGCTTGAAAAGAAAGTCGGCGGGGGAACAGAGGATTCTGAATTAATAAAAGGAATCTTATTAGACAAGGAAAAAGTCCATTCTGGAATGCCAAGGATAATAAAAAATGCAAAGATAGCATTAATAGATGCAGCTGTTGAGATAAAATCAACTGAAACAGACGCTAAAATTGAAATTAATGACCCATCAAAATTACAGGAATTTATCGACCATGAGGAAAGAATACTAAAAGATATGGCTGATAAAATAATTAAGTCAGGAGCCAATGTTGTATTCTGTCAAAAGGGTATAGATGATATTGCCCAGCATTATCTGGCTAAAGCTGGAATCTATGCTTGCAGAAGAGTAAAAAAATCAGACATGGACAAACTGGCAAGAGCAACAAATGCCAAATTATTAACTAATCTAAAGGAATTATCAAAAGATGAGTTAGGATTTGCCGGAATAGTTGAGGAGATAAAAGTTGGAGACGAAGATATGACTTTTGTCAGGGAATGCAAAAATCCAAAGGCTGTTACAATCCTTATAAGGGGCGGAACAGAGCATGTTGTTGATGAGATAGAAAGGGCAATGAAGGATGCTATTGGAGACATTGCAGCCTCATTAAGAAATGGAAAGGTAGTAGCTGGAGCAGGAGCTCCTGAAGTTGAATTAGCAAGACAATTAAGAGATTATTCAAATAGCTTGTCTGGAAGGGAGCAATTAGCTGTATTGGCATTTGCAGATTCCATTGAAGTTATTCCAAGAACATTAGCTGAAAACGCTGGAATAGATCCAATTGATATATTAACAGAATTAAAAAACCAGCATGACAAGAAAATGAAATGGGCTGGAGTGGATGTTTTTAACGGCAAGGTTGTAGATTCATGGAAAGAAGGTGTAATAGAGCCATTGAAGATTAAGACTCAGGCTGTCAAGTCAGCTTCTGAAGTTGCTGAATTGATATTAAGGATAGATGATATCATAGCAGGGGCATCTGACAGGGGAAGGGGAATGCCTCCTGGAATGGGCGGAATGCCCCCAATGGAATAAGAATTGTCTAAAAATCTTTAAATACAAATTTTCTTTATTATTCTTATGGGAAAAAGGAGTTTTATATTAATTTTAATATTGTTAGTTTTATTCTCTTTTGTTGTGGATGCACAGGATTCAAAGAAACAGATAGTATTAGAGGAGACAAAAGAAGTAGTATTAGAAGAGTTAGAAAGCTCAAATAAAACAATAGAAGAGAAAAAAGATGTCAAAGACAGGATTTCAAATTTATTTGATGCATTGTTAAGCGAAGTAAAACCAATAGCAGAAGATTCAGAAGAAAAATTATGCGGGAATGGTTTAATAGATATTGGAGAGAGTTGTAATAACTGTAAAGATGCAATATGTTCTATAGATCAGTATTGCGATTCTAATGCCCAATGTGTTCCGAAATCGAATATGTCTTCTTTTTTCAAATGGGTTATTATAATTTTGATATTTATTCCAAGTTTAGTTTATGTTTATTATCATGCAAAAAAAAGAGAGGTCTCAAAGCAAGATATTATAATGTTTGTCATAGCATTATTATTCATTATATTTTCCTTAATAATATTGTATCTTAATATCTCAACAATATCGTTATCTTTGTTAAACGGAGTTGACCATAGTGCTGCAATAATAATAGAATCTGATGTCAATAATAGATTATATGAATTATACCAAGAAAATGGCAATGTAGAATTTGTAGCATGCCTTAAAGGAAAATACTCAAATAAAAGATATCAAATATATGATATAGAAGAGATAAAAACCATAACTAAAAGTGTAGCTGCAGTAGAATCACAGGGATGCTCTAAGATTAATAATATTGGAACAATTCACAGCCATCCAGAGGGATTATGCGAACCAAGCAAGCAGGATATTTATACATTCGGCCAGAAAAATGATTTGATAATGGGAATTATGTGCTCAAAGGATAAATATGGATTCTATACAAAAAAGAACTTTGAAAGATCAATGTTCTATATAATAAAAGATGCTAAGATAAAAGAAGAATCCAAGAATAATTTCTCTTATTTCTATTTATCAGTAATTATAGCATTATTTGCATTTGGATTGTTAATTATAAGATTTAAGGATAATATTCTGGATTTTTTAAGATTATTGAAGAAAAAGAAATATCCCAATCTAATAGTTGCCATGGGCTTAATGAATAAGACTGAAAAATTAATAGTTAATAAATTAATGAAAACAGATGGAATGTTGAAAGAAGATTTAATAAATAAGTTAGGATTGTCAAAAGTAAGTTTTAATGATGCTGTAATAAGGCTGGAAAGAAGCAGTTTAATTGTTGTAAAAAAGGAGAAAACAGGAGAAAGAATTTATCTAAGCGATAAGGCTAAGAGATAGCAACATTTTTATATAAGAATAATTCATTTATACTATGCCAAAAAAAGCTGTGAAAGAATCAAGAAGTTCTGATAATGTGCCAAGGCAGTTAATTGACTCAAGTATATCATTGCAAGATAAAACAGCAGAATTATTAATAGCTGTTAATAAACTAGTGAAAAGAATGGATGATATGGTTTCTGTGTTTGAGGAGGCTTCCAAGCATATAAAATCAGGATTAGACGAGCCAATAACTAAAAAATTAGAGGAATTATTGGAGCAGAACAGAAATATTGCCAGGGGATTAATATTATTGGAGAAGTATGTGAGGGAAAAAACAGGAATGACTAATTTTCCACCCCCTAAACCATTGCCAAGAGAAGGCTTCTGAATATGGATGAGAAATTTATAAGAGAGGATTTTCCTACTAAATCAAATTCCAATGAATTAAATGAGATAGTTAATCTGCTTAATAAGGATGTGGAAAAGGAAAAGGTTTCTAAGATAGGGGAGAGATTTTTAAGGGCTTTATTCCTGGGATATAAAACAATTCATCAGAATAACGAGGAAAACCTAAGGCAAAAAGCAATTTCTTCTGAGAATATCCAGAGATTGATAAGGCCGATAGCCCACCAGACATTAAGGCAGCAGATTCCAGATATAAGAAATCTGCCAGAGCTGAATATTCCAAAGCCGTTGAATGTTCCGGAAAATTCCTTGGAAAACTCCTATACATTATTATTATCAGATAAAAAGGTATTAGCTAAGGCTGTTATAACAAAAGAGCAAGGAAAATATTATTATAATATTGCTGAACCAATGATAGACATGAATATGCTGAAATTAGTCAAAGATTACATTGAATATAAGTACAAAAGAAATAAGCTAATACTAAAGGATGACAATCTGATTGAGAAGAGAATAAAAAAAGCATGTGGTTCATTAAAAATAGAGTATAAGGATGAATTTTTGCATGATGTCAAATATTATTTATACAGGGAATTGGCTAATTTCTCAAAGATAGACCCTTTAATGCATGACAATAATATCAATTCCATAATGTGCGAGGGAATTAACAAGCCAATTCTAATAGACTATCAGAATGAAAGAATGGAAACCAATATAATATTCAATTCAAATGAGGAGTTAAATTATCTAATTCACAAGTTTGCTGAAAAAGCTAATGAAGAGGTAAATGAATCCAAGCCAATATTAAACATAAGATATAATGAATTTAGAATACAAGCCAGTTTAGGAATAGGAGTTATAAGTTCAAGATTTATAATAAAAAGAGAAATTAATATCTAAAATTCTTTATTGAACAAAGTTTTATCCAAAGACCATTTCTTTGTTCCCAGCATAACAATAGTCAATGCCCCAAGAAATAATGTAAATACTAATTCATATCCATTATTTCCCACAAAAAATCCATTCTTGCTATGAACCAATAAGAATGCCAATAACATATCAACTGCAATCAACAATGAAAAATATCTTGCAAAGAATCCCAATAAGATGCTTAATCCGCCTAATAATTCAACAAATGCCAGTAATATCCCGAATAATGCCGGAACTGGAAATCCTAGACTAGAGACAAAATTAATTGTTCCGTCTAATCCTGGCCCGCCAAATAATCCAAACACTTTTTGTAAACCATGCATTAAAAAAACAATTCCAAGAGCGAGCCTTAAGGGAAGTAATCCATAATCCTTGCATTTGTTCCAATTCATCATTAATTTTAAATAAGAAACATATTTAAATAATTTTCTATGAATTCTAAGAATATGCGCTAGTAGTTTAGTGGTTAGAATGCGGCGTTGCCAACGCTGCGACCCGAGAATCTATAAGATCGGGAATTCGAATCTCGGCTGGCGCATTTATATTAAATAACTCATAAAATTAGTTGAAAACGTGAAAAAGATCATTTATATTACATATTTCGTCCATGGAACAACAATAGATAATGAGAAAAAAATTGCTTCTGGTTGGTCTGATGTAGAACTTTCTGAATTAGGTATTAAGCAGTCTATTGAATTGAGAAATAAAATAAAAGATAAACACTTTGATGTTGTTTTTTGTTCTGACCTGAAGCGGGCAATACATTCTGCTAATTTAATATTTGGAGATAAAGTTAAGATAATTCAGGATAAAAGGTTGAGGGAATGCAATTATGGAAAATATAATGCACAACCTTCAGAAATTGTTGAATCATTACAAGAAGAATATATTACTAAGAAATTTCCAAATGGAGAAAGTTATGAAGACGTTAAAAACAGAGTAAATAATTTTATCATTTTTTTGAAGAAAGACTATGCTGGGAAAACCATTGCAATTGTTTCGCATAAAGCACCACAATTTGCATTAGATGTCTTAATTAAAGGAAAAACATGGCAACAAGCATTTTCAGAAGATTGGAGAAAAAGAAAAGATTGGCAGCCCGGATGGGATTATAAATTTAAATGTTAGATATATCTGACTATTCATTAACCATCTCATAAATGTCTTTTATTATCTCAGCAGCTATGTGTGGATGCCAGAAATTCAGGAATCCAGAGCCTTCCACCTGTATTATTTTTTTATTTTTCAAAGGAAATAATTTTCTCTTTGGTCCGAATGACAATTCTCCTGAAAAGACATTCTCAAATGTAATTTTTGGATTTGGCATATTTTCCAGGGAATTTTTAACAGCCTCAAGATAATTTGTCGGAGTCAAGCTATAATTTACCCTCCTCTTTGCTATCTTGTCAGCATACATGTTTATCTTTTCAAGATCTTTTTCGATATTCTCCTTGAATATCACCCCAATCTTGTCTGATTTTAATGTTTTGTATATTCTTAATATGTTTAGTACCATCCTTTTTGACTCAAACATTATTGCTTCTTTGTAATCCTCTTTTATTTTCTCCAGGAAATAAGAATATTTTCCGTTTATCTTCTCAACAATCTCATCTGTTAATTTATTTTTTATTTTTTCCCCGCTGAATGTTGTTATGTCCATTATGCTGGGAACAAATTTTAATTTTGGAAATGCTTTATGCACTATTATTATGTTTTCTCCTTTGCTGACTTCCTCCCAAAATCCCTGGTATATTTTTAGTCTTGTTTCATAATCGCTTTCATCTTTAGCCACCCAACCATATTTTTTCATATAGTCATATCTCTTTGTTATATTATCCTTATTAAGAAAAATTTCAAAATTATCCAATGCATCCTTTAAGTTTGGAATGTCCCTGTTAAAATCAACACCCCATAATCTCTCTCGAGGCATACTGGATATTATTAAAGTCCCGCCCATCCTCTTCCAGCATAAGCTGGCTACTGTTTCAGAATGATCATCTCTTGATGTGACAATATCCAAAGCCGGGCCAGAATGCGGAGCAACTATTAACGGCTCTTTTCCTGAATCTTTATAGACAATGTAACCTCTTTTGAATTCTACTCTCATTTTTACAGTAAATCAAATTGGGGAAATTATTTAAATCTTTATCTGTTCTAAACTAGTAAATGCAATGGAAAGAAAAATTTCTGCAAAGATATAATGGATTAACTGATTTAGATGATTTTATAGCATGTTCTTCCAAGCCATTGAGAAAATCCATAAGGGTAAATACTCTAAAAACAGATGTTGAAGAGATTAAGTCAAGATTAAAAGAATATAACTTAGAGCAAATCCCATGGTGCAATGAAGGGTTCTGGCTAAAAGGCCAGTCAATTGGAAATATTGAGGAGCATTTTCTAGGCTATATATATCTGCAAGAGGCTGCCTCTATGATACCTCCATTAATATTAAATCCAAAAGATGAAATAATATTGGATATGTGCGCCTCTCCTGGCTCAAAAACAACACAACTGGCTGCAATAATGAAAAATAAAGGATTAATAATAGCTAATGATCCAAAAATAGACAGGTTAAAGCCTTTGTCTATTAATCTGCAGAGATGCGGGGTGTCTAATGCAGTAATGACAAGAATGGAAGGCAGATTTTTCAAGAATGAATTTGATAAAATTTTAGTAGATGCCCCATGTTCTGGAATTGGTGCAATAAGAAAATCCCCTAATACTCCGTTAATGTGGAATCCCAATGCAATTAAGAGAATGGCAGGAATACAGAGGCAGCTTATTGATGTGGCTTTTTCCATACTAAAAGAAAATGGAACT
>JACPNG010000014.1 GCA_016185605.1 Candidatus Woesearchaeota archaeon | reverse complement strand
GAGCGCTAAAGATATTTTTGATATGTTTGCTAGTAGAGTTAAAGATTATAATGAAGAGCATTTGTATGTGGTCTGTTTAGATACTAAAAATTGTGTTAATAAAGTTCATAGGATTTGCATTGGGACTTTAAATTCTTCTTTGATACATCCAAGAGAGGTTTTTAAAGCTGCTATTAAAGAAAACAGCAATAGTATTATTTTAGTTCATAATCATCCTTCTGGTGATTGCAGTCCTAGTGAAGATGATATAGAAATAACAAAAAAACTTATTGAAATTGGTAAAACTCTTAATATATTTGTCATTGATCATGTTATAATTGGAAAAGACAAACATTGGAATTGGCTAGATACTCAATCCTAATTTTTTAGCATTCTCTTTAAAATATGCTTCGGTATCTTTATCAACAAAATAAACAAAAACTCCCTTGTGTGCTCTGGTCAAAAGAACTCGATAAACATTTTTTAGATGTTTTGCAAATTCATCATTTCCTCGTTTAGCCATACTATCATGTGAATTTTCAGGTTTTGCATACCAACTTTTAGTTTCTTTATTCCATACTAAATCATTTCCAAAAATTACTCCAATGTAATCAAATTCAAACCCTTGAGAGGTGTAGACAGTTCCTACTTGATCCATTCCAGAATCTTCAGTTGCCCATCTCCAAAATTCATCTTTATGCTCCCAAGGCATTTCGAAATCTCCAATTTTAACATCATTGACTAACGATCCATCTCTGTTTGGTTTACTCCATGGCCAACAAAAGCCAGCAACCATTCTTGAAGAGTTTCTCTTTTCTCTATTCTTCTGATCAATTAACATCTTTAATTCATTTGGAGAACTAACAATTTTAAATCCCATTTTGGTCTCTTCATCAAGCTCGATATCTTCATCCTCATCATAGATTCTTAATATCTTTTCAACTTTTTCAAGATAATTTCCAGAACCACCGCATCTAAATTGCGTTTTTAATTCTGGCATTTCATAAACCTTCGTATTGAATTTTTCCGCTGTCTTTTTTATTAAGTTGATACTTCCTGTTTCTGTTGGTCTGACAACCTGATGTTCATCTATAAAAAATATGATTAACTTTGCTACTCGGATAAGCTCATCGATTTGAGGCTCTCCAGACCTTAAATGCTTAGGGGTATACATACTTTCACTTGTTTTTCTGATTCTATGTGCCTCATCACAAATAAGAACATCAAATTCGTTTTCTCTGTATTTTGATTTGTCAATAAAACTATTAAAGAACTTAAATTGGGTTTCAGATCTTTTTCCTAAAATTTTTCTTAAAGTAGTCGTAAATGCTTTTGAACCTGTAGCATGGACAACATTAATCTTTTTCCTTAATAATTCTGCCATGACCTCTAAAGCTATAACCGATTTTCCAGTTCCAGGTCCACCTTTAATTATAATAACCGATTTTTCTTTTGATTTAGCTAAATTCTTAGCCTGATGCATAATTGTATTGTAAGAAGTTATTTGCTCGTCAATTAAATTAAATACTTTCTGCTCGTGAATCATCATTCCCGTGTGTTCCATTAATTTTTTAGAAGGCTTTAGAATACTATGGTTAAACTTCCCAAAGACCTCAAATCCTGGATCAGAAGATAGTTTTGTTTTGAGATAATTGCCAAAATCCATAATTTCTTGTTTTGAAAATAACGGATATTTTTCAAGACTCTTTTTAAATTTTGGAAGATAAAGAGTTTCGTTTTCTCCTTTGTTATAATTATGACAATAAACACAAGCACTCAGCAATATTCCTGGCTCTTCTTCAAAGACAGTTAAGAAATCTTTTAGATGCCATTCATAACCTTCAATTTGCAATGATGGATGAGGCATTTCAACTTTAGATTTCCCATAGTCTATTCTTACATTACCTTCATTTTCGGAGTCTTCTACATTTTCATTTGACCATTGTTTTAATTCAATAACAACAATATTTTCATTTCCTTGTTCGTCCTTTCCGAATAACATAACATCAATTCTTTTTTCTGAGTAGGGTAGTTCGTACTCAACAATAATCTTGTTCTCTTCTATTGGTGCATACTCTAAAACGTTTTTTAAAAAATTAAGAGAATTTATCCAAGATCTAACTTCGGAAGGACTCGCTCTTTTTTTATAATATTCTTGATATCTATTAGAAATTTTATCTGCAACTTTATTTTGAATTACATCCTGTTTGAAATTTTTAATTGCATCTTCGTATAGCCTCATATTTCTGTGTATTTTTTATTACTCTCTTTTATTTTATCTATAGGATATTTCTTATAATTTTTTTCTAGTTTTTTATTAAATTCTGTTGTTAAGTCCATATTATATTTTTGTGCTAATCTTAAGATAAAATATAGTACATCAACAAGTTCTTCACTTATACTTTCTCTCTTTTCTTTTGAATTAAACATCTTTTCTATTTCTTCTTCTGATTTAAATCTAAAATGTTCTAATAATTCCGAAGATTCTGTTATAATTCCAATTGCTAAATCTTTTGGATTGTGAAATTGGTCCCAATCTCTTTCTTCACAGAATTTTTTTACTTTTTCTTTTAATTCCTGAAGATTTGTTTTGTTGTCCATTAATTATTGTAAGAAGGGAAAGGTTTTAAGTGTTTTCATAATCCAATTAGAGATAATCTATGTGTAAAAAGTTTGCTTAATTAAGATTACCACTTGAATTAAAGTTAAACTCCCAACAATAATTGTAAACCACATCATCCTTTGGCTTAATTTTCTCATCATCTTTGATTCTTTAGATGAAGAAATGTTAAATTCATCAATAGAGCCTATCAGTCTCCTGGTTAATTCTACTTTCACACTATCTTGGGGGATGTTTGAGAATGGGTATTAAGCTTGTGTATAAATTCCTTGTTGGAAATTTTTTCATAATCGGTTTCGAAACTATCTCCTATTAATTTATACTGATCGGGTTTTGACATTTCAACCATCCAACCCAATTACAAATATTGGAACTTGGATTGCACTTCTAAAATGCGGAAGATATTTTATAACCTTTTCAAAGTTCAAACTCCCCTCCCATTTTAATCCTCGAGATATTAATTCCTTTTGATAATCTTTTGTAGTTACAATATAAACTCCTACATCGATTTTATCTAAATTTGGATTTGAATAAGATAATGTTTGAAATTTGAGTAGATCAATACCTAAAAAAGAAGAATGACCAAATTGAACTTCAATTCCAATTCGATTTTTTAAAAAATCTAGTTTAGCAGTTGGATCATCAATAGCATCAAAAACAACAGGTTCATCTTTCCAACTTTTTTGTGTGAACTCTTCATGAAAGATTTTGTTTAAGTTTGGTCTAGTAAGATTTTCTTTTTGAGGATTGAGATCTTGAATTATTCCTAAGATTTCACTTTTAAGATTTAAATTACTATTAAGTACTTGTTCTGCAAATCTAAAGGAAAAAGTTTTAAAATTCATGTTAAAATTAAATAAGGAAAGATCTATAGATCTTTCGATTCCTTAAAATTTTCTAATTAAGGAAGGCTCATGGAAACCTGAAAGGTGTCCATCAGCGAGCAAAGCGAAGCGGTTTAAACATTCTCACACCACTCACATTTCTCTTCAGGAATCTTACCTAAAACACATTCAACAGCATCATTAAAAACTTTTTCTCCATTTTTAACTGAAATCTTAAGTTTAACCAACTCACTATTAAAAACAACCTCCCCTGAACTTAAAACTTCTTTAGGATAATAAAAT
>JACPNG010000018.1 GCA_016185605.1 Candidatus Woesearchaeota archaeon | reverse complement strand
TGTCTATTAGATATCTTTTTACAAATTGTATGTCATTTTCATTAACAGATTTTACATCTTCATAATCTCTTATTAATCTGCTTAATATTGGAACATCCTTTGGCTTGTTTACAATGACTTTAACGGCTTTTATTATTTTTCCCAGGAATTTTTTCTCTTCTAATTCAGCATTTAAAACAAATGAGTCTTCCTCGCGCTCTTCTTTTATCCTTCTTATCAGTCTTTCAAAATCAGAATCTTCCTTTGGAATAACCCAGAAATACGGCTTAAAATTATAGTCAAATACGCATATTCTTTTGTTATCAATAGTCTTTCCAAATATTCTAATTGCTAGTTCTTCTGCATCTTCATAATCTATGTCAATTGGGAAAAACTTGACTAATACCATTAAGAATAATCTATGGCTAAATTTATAAAATCTTTTAAAGGAATTCCTTGATGTATTTATTCTTTTTCAGAACATTTGCATCTGGCCTGAACATATAGGCATAGTTTTTGTCAAAATAGCCGCATCTGAAATTGCTTAAGTCAATATTCGTCCTCTTGCTCAGCATTAGTGCATAGAAATATATTTGCGTAGAGGCAAATTCCTCATTATTTGAATTAGGCTTATAATCCCAAATCCATATCTTGTCGTTTTCTAATCTTAATAAGTCTATATGGCCCGTTAAAGGCTTGGTAGTTTTAAATAAATCCATATAATAATCAGCTTCATCATGCTTTAACCAGATTGGGACTTCTGTAGCTATTGTATTATTATCATTTTCTAGCATAAAGCTTTGCACTTTAAGATGATTGTTATTATACCTGGCTGAATTTTCTATTAATCCCTGGCTGGCCAAGTCACAAACTTCATGCCCTTCTACTTTTTTCAAGTCAAAATCCAGTTTAAGTTTTAGCATAGAGCTTCTTGGTCCGGAATTAAAATATTCATCAGGGCAATTCTTCAGCATTTCGTTTAGAAAATTATCAAGATTGCCAAAGCCATTGCAAAGCTTATCCAACTTTTTTGTGTGTATCCTGAAAAAATAAAATCCCCCTTTATGATTTAAAGAATTCTGCTTGATCACCATTTTTAGATAAAGCTTGTTATTACAATATAAATATTTTGGTATTATAACAATAAACTATAAATTTAAATAATAAGGCTTACTAATAATTAAAATGGGAGTAAAATTAGGAGATCTAATTCCAAGAAAAGAAATTTCTTTTGATGAGCTGTCAAATAAAAGAATTGCCATAGATGCCCCAAATATGCTGTATCAATTCTTATCGTCAATAAGGCAGTTAGATGGAACCCCGTTAATGGACTCTAAAAGTAATATAACCTCTCATTTATTGGGGATATTTTCCAGATTAACTAATCTTATGTCAAGAAATGTTAAGATTTGCGTATGCTTTGACGGCAAGCCCCCCTTATTGAAGATAAAAGAAGTGGAATCCAGAGAGTATAGAAAAGAGATAGCAGAAGGAAAACTAAGAAAAGCTCAGGAAGAAGAAGATACTGAGTTAATGTATAAATATTCCAAGCAGACTGTTAGGTTAACAAAGGATATTCTAAATGAATCTAAAGAATTAATTAATTACTTGGGACTTCCAGTAATACAAGCCCCCAGCGAGGGAGATGCACAGATTGCGTTCATGTGCGAGAAAGGGGATGTCTGGGCATGCGCCTCATCTGACATGGATGTTCTTATTTATGGATCTCCAAGATCAGTAACAAATCTAACATTATCGCAGAGGAAAAAATTACCGGGAGGTTCAACAATTTCCATAAGACCAGAATTAATTGAATTAGATGTAGTATTAAAAAATTTAGATATAAACCAAGATCAATTGCTGGCTTTAGCTATTTTAGTAGGAACAGATTACAATAGGCAGGGTGTAAAAGGAATTGGACCAAAAACAGCCCTTAAATTAGTCCGTCAATTCAGGAGTTTTGATAAAATATTTAATGGGGTTAAAGCTGATTTTAACTGGAAAGAAGTCTATGCAGTTTTTAAGTCAATGCCAATAATGAAAAACTATAAGCTTAAATGGGAATATCCAAGTGAAGAAAAAATATTTAAGTTATTAGTTGACAAGCATGATTTTTCTGAAGAAAGAGTAAGAAAAACCCTAGATAAGCTTCGTGGAATAAAATCCAAACAATCTCAGAAGGGATTAGGTGATTTCATTAATGTTTAATCTTAATAGCTTTGGTTTTAGTTTTAACAGAAAATTATCCACAGAGTATATATCAATCTCGATAAGGTCATTGATATTATCAATGATAGGAATTTTTATTCCTGCATATATACTAAGTCTAGGATATAATCTTAATGACATTATAATTTATTATTTGATATTTAGTGTAGCTATATTCTTATTTACACCAGTTGCAACAAAATTCGTCTCAAAAGCTGGATTAAAATTTTCTATTGTTGCTAGTTTTCCTCTTTTAGTGATAGCTTATCTATTACTTTATTCATCTGAGATACACAAAATCTCAATATATTGGTCTTTAATTCCAACAATTTTAAGTTTTTTATCATTCTGGCCCGCATTCCATACTGATTTTGCATCTAATTCAAATAAAGATAACCGGGGCCACGAAGTAGGTTATGTCCAGATTCTTAGCATTATATTAGCTTCAATAGGCCCGATATTGGCTGCATTTATCATCTTATTTTTTGGTTTTAGTGTTTTGTTTATTACAATAAGTATTCTTATGTTATTAGCAATAATACCCTTATATAATATAGAAGAGAATTATCCAAAGCATAAATTTAATCTAAGAGATTTAATAATAAAAAAAAGAGCATTAAGGGATTATTTTATTTTTTTTAGCGAAGGAATAGATATAATGTCTGATGGAGTTTTATGGCCATTATTTATTTATCTAATGTTTAGAGATTATTTGGTATTGGGATATGCTGGATCATTATTATCTTTATCACTTCTAATACCTGTTTATATTGCTTCAAAATATACTGATTCGAAAAAAAGACAAAAATTATTGTCTATAGGATCATTGCTATATTCTTTATCGTGGCTGTTAAGGCCGTTCGCAAGTACAATAAGATCTGTATATTTAATTAGTATATTTTCAGGGATTAGCGGCGCTTTATTGTATGTTCCTTATCATTCAATATTTTATAATAAAGTTACAAAAAATAATACAACAGAATATATTGTAATAAGGGAGATGTTTATGAGCCTTGGAAGAATTTTTGTATTAACTCTATTCTATTTGACAGGAAGCTTCATAATCTTATTTATATTATCAGCTATAGCCTCATTTTTCAGGGGATTCTACAAATAATGGAACTAAAAGAATTATTGAAAAGTAAATTAACGAAAGAAGAGATTAAACTATTGCCAAAATCATTTGATATAGTCGGGTCTATTGCTGTTTTCTCTGATTTTCCCAGAGAACTGAAAAAAAAAGAAAAATTAATATCAAACGCTTTATTGAAAGAGCATAAAAATATAAGAACAGTAGCTAAAAAAATTGAATTTTACAAAGGGAAATACAGAACACCAAAAATAAGCATTATTTCAGGAGAGAAAACAAAAGAAACAATGCACAAAGAAAATGATGTTCTAGCTAAACTTAATATAGAAACATGTTATTTTTCTCCAAGATTGGCGAATGAAAGATTAAGAATAGCCAAATTAGTCAGACCAAAAGAAAGTATTTTAGTGATGTTTTCCGGAGTCGCTATATATAATTTAGTTATATCTAAAAATTCCAATGCCAAGGAGATATATGGAATAGAGCTTAATAAAAAAGCACATAAGTATGCATTAGAAAATCTGAGACTAAACAAAATAGAAAATATAAAATTAATAAGGGGAGATGTAAAAAAAATAATTCCAAAATTAAAGAAGAAATTTGATAGAATAATTATGCCCCTACCAAAAAATGCAGAAGATTACTTAGATTATGCGTTAAAAGTTTCTAAAAAAGATACAATAATACATTTTTATGACTTTGAGCATGAAAATGAAATAAAAAATTCCGAAGAAAAAATAAAAAATCATCTGAAAAAATATAAAATACTAAAAATTGTTAAGTGCGGCCAATATGCCCCGAGAAAATACAGAATATGTGTAGATTTTAAAATTCTTTGAATATCTCTCTTCTTGCTTTTAATACACTTGGCGATTCCCCGCCATGCCAGCTTCTTTTTGGATGTATTCTTATAGGATAAATTCTCTCGGAATTATCATCCAATATTATGGCAGATCCTTTCAAGTCAGGAAGCTCGTTCATATATCTTTGAATATCAGCTAGTAAATAAGTCTGCATCATATTATTTAACGCCTCTATGTCTATCTTAGATGTTAGCCTATGGGAAATTATAATATCGCTCTGGGTTAAAACATCTTTATGAATCTCTCCAGGTTGCTGAGTAGCTAGAACTAAACTTATTCCAGGCTGTCTGCCCTCTCTTAATAACTGAACTAATGCATCAGTAGCCGGAGTTTTTCCTTCTTTTGGGAGCAATTCATGGCAATTATGAACTATGCAACCATTTGAGATAAAATTATGTACATCTTTGACAGAAATGTCAAATACATCTTCTTTGCCTAATGGTTCAATTGAAATAATATCTTCGAAAATGGTTTTATTTTTATATCTTATATTTATCCATTCTTCAAACCCCGGTAAATCTCTAGGTAAAAATACTTTCTTATCATAGTATATCCATTCTCTAGCTTCGTATTCTTTTACATTTAGTTTCTTTGCTATCTTGCTTTTTCCCATCATTTCTTTAGTATGTAATCTTCTAGCTTCTTTTTTAAGAGATACTCTTTTGTCTCTTATATTCGTTCTAAATTTTAGGTAACTTAACCATCCATTACTTTTAATTTCTTTTTTTTCACAATATCTATAACCTACTTTTTCTAGAAATTTTATTGTGTTGTCTATATTCTTATCAATAGTTATTATATATCTAACAGTTTTTCTTCCATCTTTTCTTATATTTCCTTTTCTTTCACTGATATTTGCACTAATTCCTAAATCTTTTAATAATCTGATTATCTGGTTTGCGTATAAATAGGCTTCTTTTTTTAGTTCCTTAGACTTACTAAAAAATAATCTAATCGCATTGAAATCACAAGACACTCTATTACTAACTGATGGAGCTTGACCATCACTTCCAAATAAAGCACCCAAAAATTCAGCCTTTTCTTTGTTTGTGGAATTTATTATCCATGGGGGAACTTCAATTCTTTGCATTACCTTGTCCCCTATGGGGGCTCCCAAATCTTTAAAGAATCTAAATGCTTTTCTGCTACTGGATATACTTTGGCTTAGACCATCAATTATATATATATCTTCTTTTTGGTTCTTGACTTCTGATTTAGTTCTTCTACTATATATATTACTAGAAGAGAATCCTATTTCATCTAGATCTTTTTTTATTTTAATTAAATCAGAATCATCTCCTTTTCCACTAAACCCAACACTCTGATTTATTGATAACCAACCATCTCCAAGTATATGTCCAAATAATCTGGCTAAAATGCTACTCTTATTTTTGTCGTAATGTTGAACAGCAGGAATTCCCATATTTTGAGCTAAACATGAATATACAAAACCCCCTTTACTCAAAATTCTATGATTTGGAGTGCATTTTAACTCTCTTCCAGTTTCAGATATAATTTTAATTATTTTCCTTTTTCCTTTTTTATAAACTCTTTCGATTGGATAATAACCATACTTTTTAGTGAATTCATTATAAGCAAATACATCTATCTTTTCTCCTTTTTCTACTCTTTTTACAATTTCTCCAATTGGAGTATGAGCTTTGCTAGTTATAATTTCAGAATCATAAGGTAAACATTCATCTATTAAAACCCATATCAATGGCTCTTCATTTTTACTTATATAAGTTAGGCTTGTCTGTCCTCTAATATCTTCTAATTCTTCATATTTTCTAGAGGTTATTCTCTCTTCTATTAATTTTCTGGAAATAATCCCGACAACCAATGCCTTAATTCCCCAGTTTCCAGCAACAGAAGTATATAAACTTAAATCTATAACAGCAACCTGGCCGGGCTTTACCATTTCTTTGATTTCTGTTCCGTGCTCTTCAAACAATCCCCAGCCATCAGCCGCTAAAAATCTATTTTCTGCAGCGTTCTTGACACTTTGTTCTGATGTTGTGTCTTTTCTTATTACATTTATTATATCTTTAATGGAATAGCTGTCTTTTTCTTTTAAACTCTTGACTGATTTCTCTATTAATATTCCTATTGGGCTGGTCAATTCAATGCTAAATGTATTGCACCAGTCTGAAGCGTCTAATTCTTTTGTTTTTATTGAGAATCCAAAATCAGTTGGCAATTCCTTCTCTTTATATAAATCATAAAATCCCTTTGGGGTGAATATTTTAACATCAAAATTCTTTGGCTCTAAATTCCAGTCTTTCAATAGTTCTTTTTGCCTTTCATTTTTGTACTTCATTGTCCAGAATATTCCCATTGTGTCAAACAAGATAAAAGACAATTTTTTATTAAGCTCTTCTGGAAGATTACTCATCTCTTCTGCCATTACTCCA
>JACPNG010000015.1 GCA_016185605.1 Candidatus Woesearchaeota archaeon | reverse complement strand
TGGAATCTGGCTTTACAGATATAATGTCAGTAGCTGTTGCATCTCCAGCTGAATTAGTAGATGCCTGCGGGATTGGAGATAATGTAGCTAAGAGGATTATTAGTGTAGCTAGAGCTAAATTAGATATGGGATTTGAGACAGGCGAAGACTTATTGAGGAAGAGGGAGCAAGTTGTTAAGATAACTACTAGCAGCAAATCATTTGATGCCTTGATTGGTGGGGGAATAGAAACAGGAGCCATAACAGAATGCTTTGGGGAATATGGCTCTGGCAAGACAACTTTAGCACATCAATTAGCTGTTAATGTTCAATTGCCTAAAGATAAAGGAGGAGCTGAAGGAATGGCTGTATGGATTGATTCTGAATCTACTCTAAGGCCAGAATTTATAAAGAAATTAGCACAAGCTAAGGGATTAGACGTTGAATCAGCATTAAAGAATTTTAGAGGTGTTAGATCATTTAATTCAGATCATCAGATGTTATTAGTTGAAAAGGTAGAAGACTTAATCAAAGAAGGCTTGCCTATCAAGCTTATTATAGTAGACTCTTTAATGAGCCATTTTAGGGCTGATTTTTCTGGAAGGGGGCAATTAGCAGACAGACAACAGAAATTGAACAAGCATATGCATGCCTTGATGAAATTAGCCACAAAATATAATATAGCCATTTACATAACTAATCAAGTAATGGCAAGGCCGGATGTATTTTTTGGAGATCCAACAGAAGCTATCGGGGGCCATGTGCTCGCGCACGCTTCGACGTACAGAATTTACTTAAGAAGGGGTAAAAAAGGATCTAGAGTAGCTAAACTTGTAGACGCTCCTGCTATGGCAGAAGGCGAGGCAATATTCATGATTACAGACAAAGGTCTTGAAGATGTATAGGAGATATACATTAAAAGAGTATGATGAAGTAATGAGGCTCAGAAATAATTTTAATTTAGGAGCTAAAAAAATCTCTTCTTTATCTTCTGAAAATATTAATATAGGAACTATAAGCGGATGGATATATAGAAATAGAAAACCATTTGATGAAGTTATAATAAATAAAATACCAATCTCTTCTAATATATTAACAAAAGAGAAGGCTTATATTCTTGGAGTACTATGTGGTGATGGTTATGTATCAACTGGTTATAGGGTTGGATTATCTGCTTGTGACAGAGATTTTGTTGAATATTTTCAATATTGTCTTAAAAGAGTGTATGAATTAGAATCTAATATTAGCGTACGTAAAAGAAAGAATCCTAATGCCAAATTACAATATACTATTACTTTAGTATCAAAAAAAGTTGTTGAAGACTTATATGGATATATGAAATCTTTTAAAACAAAAGAATGGGAAGTTCCAATAGAAATAATTAATTCAGATAATGATATAAAATCCAGTTTTTTGAAAGGTTTATTCGATTCTGAAGGTTGTGTAAGATTCAGAAGGAATGGTTATGGGATAGTTCAATTTTATTCATCTAATCTCTATGGGGCATTACAAGTTAAAGAATTACTAAATAAACTTGATATGAGTTCTAAGATAACACAAAAGAGGGAGGGGTATTTTGTTTTAGAAATTACTTACTATAAAGATATTTTATCTTTTTATGAAAACATAAATTTTTCTATATCTAGAAAACAAATTAAATTATCGCAACTTATTATATCTTACAAAAGAAAAAATTTAAGACATTACGATGATAAGTTCAAGATTAAAGTATTGAATCTATTAAAAGATGGTTTTTCTGCTTATGAAATAGGTAAAATGTTAAATTTTCCCCGTACAAATGTCTATGATTTTATAAAACAGAAGAATAAGAGAAATTTTGAGATAAAGGAAGAGGGAGTAAAGGATATATAATTTTTATATATTCTTCATTTATTTTAATTTATCACGGGAAGGGTAAATTTAACATTTTCTTCTATAACATTTTGATATTCAATTTCACAATTAAATTTATTTTTTAAATAATTAATTAGTTCTTCTACTAAAAATTCAGGCGCAGAAGCTCCGGATGTTATACCTAAATTTTCAACATTTTCCAGCCATTCTTGATTTATAGAATCTTTATCTTCTATTAGATAAGAATTACATAAATGTAATTTAGCGGTTTCAACTAATCTATTTGAATTAGAACTATTTTTAGATCCTATGACTAGAATCAAATCACATCTTTTAGCTAACTCTTTTACTGCATTTTGCCTGTTTTGAGTTGCATAACAAATGTCATTGGATTTAGGAGATTCTATATTTGGATATTTTTTCTTCAAAGCATCCACTATATTCTTTGTATCATCCAAGCTTAGGGTAGTCTGGGTTATATAGGCTATTTTATCGGAGTTTATTTTTAGATTATCTACATCATTAATATTTCCCACTAAGAACATAGGGGCTTCATCAATTGTTCCTATTACCTCTTGGTGTCCTTTATGTCCTATTAAAATTATAGAATAGCCCTCTTTATTATAACGAATTGCTTCTAAGTGAACTTTTGTAACTAAAGGGCATGTGGCATCCAGAATATTTAAGTTTCTTTTTTCAGCCTCTTCTCTGACTTTTGGGGAGACGCCATGAGCACTAAATATTACTAAATTATTATCTGGAATCTCATTTAATTCCTCTACAAAAATAGCACCCTTTTTTTCTAAATCTTTTATTACATAATTATTATGAACAATTTGATGTTTTACATACACTGGATTATGAATTTTTAGGGCATTTTCAACAATTTCTATAGCCCTATTCACCCCGGCACAGAATCCCCTTGGTTTAATTAATATGATATTTTTGACCATTATTGTTTAATTGAAATAATCTTTATAAAATTGCCCCCCCACTGAGCGAATAGAGGTTGTTTAATGCTCCTACATTAATGAGGCTTTAGATTTTATAAAATTTGTCCTTAGTAGAGATAGTTATCTTTTAAAGAAGTGATTATAATAGAATATAATAAATCCTTTGACAATATTAGTTTTATACTTTTCCGAAACATATGTTCTGTCGAAAACATCAGAGAATGCTTTATCTGCGTGATATTTTAATCTTAGTTTATCATACCATTTTTTATCATAAATTCTCCAGAACTCTCTTTTTGGATAATATGAGTGAGCATATAACATTTTTCTACCATCTAACTTTGTTGCTTTCTTTTCTATATCTCTATTAGCAATCAGATAATTTTTAGAAAACTTTTTGGATCTTCCATAAATCCCTATATTAATAAGTAATTTTGCTTTATTATAATTTGGAGACAGTTTTTCTGATTTTCTTGTTGGTTTCATAGGACACAACCATATTGGAAATATTCCTAATCTTTTGGTAGAATAATCTATAAAAGAGATGGCATTGTCTATTGGAATATAGAAATCTTGAATAAAAAAACATTGAGAAAGATTTCCTAGTTTTAATGCTTCATACATCTTATTGGTAATTAAAGATGAATTGAATATTTTTCTACTAATTAGATTATATCCTCCTATTTTATTAAGAAAGTAATTACCCATCCAATAAGCCCCCCGATCATAACGGAATAGATAGTCTTCTATAGGTACAGTTTCTTCATACATCTTACCTCTCTTTGATATTTCATCTGCATGTTTGTAAAACCAATCATCAGAAGCTTGACTAAATCTTTGTAACTGGAATTCTTTCTTGTTTGTTAGCTTTCCAATTATTATAATAGATTTATCTTTATCTAAAATTATACCCTCGATGTAATCCAATGACTTTTTTGTTTGTTCTTTAATTAGATTTATCGCTCCTTTTATGTTATTAATAGGAATATATTTCAGATGAACATATTTTTTAGCATCAACTAATTGAAGTTTTATTAAGGTTAATAACCCCAAAGTCCCATATGAACCAGTTTTGCCATAAAAAAGATCAGAATTTTTAGTTCGAGATGCTTTAATTAGACTACCTTCCGCAGTTACAATTTCATACTCTTTACAACAATTATTAAACTGGCCACACTTAAATGAAGAACTTTCTAGTCCAGCACCCTCTATAGCTCCCCCAACTGTGATTGTTGGAAATTCCATTACCACGCGAGGCAAAAGATTGTGTTTAAGAGTTTCTTTAACCAATTGTTTCATTTGTACTGCTGGTTCTATTAGTAATTCTTTCTTCTTTTTGTCAATACTTATAATTTTGTTAAGATGACTAATATTAACATTATTATATCTTTTGCTACTTTTACTCCGAGTAGAGTGTGAACCTGCATGAGAAAAATGTAATTGTTTGTTATCTCCAGAGATGATAAATCTCTTAATTTTAGAGATTATCTTTTTTACATCTTCACTATGTTCAACCATTGATTTCATATATTTATTTTATACTTTATATTAAAAAAACGTTTTCTTTTGTATTATTGACAAGAATGAAATGACTTAATTTTGTTATGGGATTGCCCCCACTGGGATTTGAACCCAGATCTGAAGCTTTCTGCTAAAAACCGCAAGCTTCTATGATAAGTCCAGATTACACCATAGGGGCTTTATTGATACTTAAATCTGAGTATAAAAACTTTTATAAATAGTATTTTTAAGATAGGTTCATGGCGGAGTTAAAAACAATAAAAAGCACAAGCGGAGAGGAAATAACAAATGAAAAAGGCTCCACTAAATTCATGTGCCCAAATTGCGGAAAATATTTAATAATAAGAAGCCTTCATGAAAGAAAGATAGCTATAAGATACACATGTCCGGAATGCAGTTTCTCAGGTCCAAATTAAAATGGCAAAAGTCATAATCACTTTTAAAATAATGCTTGAAAGCCCAGAAACAAATATAGAAGAAGTTGAAAACGAAGTTGTTGTTAAGATAGAAGATTATGGCGCCAATGTAGGCAAAGCTGAAGTAGAGCCAGTAGCATTTGGTTTGAAAGCATTAAAAATAACATGCATAATGGATGAATCAAAAGGCGGAACAGATAAGTTGGAAGAAAATATAAAAGAGGTTGAAGGAGTAAAATCTGTTGATGTTGTTGATGTCAGGAGGGCCATAGGTTAAGATGAAAGATTGGCATAATCCAGTAAGAGAAATTAAAAAGAGCACAGAAGGAAAATGCCCTTATTGCAAGAAACATGTTAAATCTTTAGAAGCACATATTAATTCCAAGCATAAAGGAAAAAAATAATTTTTGACTTTTCATCTTACTGCTTCATATTCTTTTTTCCTATTAAACAAGATAGTATTGCTCCAGTAAAACAAGCCATATAATCCCCATCTATTATGCCTTCTCATTGAAGTAATTACAAATGTCGGAACTACCCTGAATCTGGATATTTTTCTAATTTTCTTTATTAGATTTCTGTTTTCTAATGGATAGATATTATTATCAAATCCGTTTACTCTGATGAAATCTTTTTTATTGCATATAATAATTCCGTTTGCCGCGCCAAACAAGCTAAAGAAATTTTTTGCTATACCAAATAATAGATATTTCAATGATATCTTATCTGGCAGGAAAAAACATGTTGATATTTCATTATTATTTTTTGATATTTTTGACAGTGCATTATCATCTTTAAATCTTGTATCAGCATCCAAAAAGATAATTTTATCATATCTTGATAGGGAAGCCCCTTTATTCTTGGCTTTTATGACATTTCTCTCTTTCAACTCAATTGCATTTTTAGTGTATTTCTTTGCTATATTAAATGTCTTGTCAGTGCAGCCATTGCAAACTACAATTATCTCGTAATCCTTGAAATCCTGTGATTTTATTGAATCTAAAGTAGAGGAAATATATTTCTCCTCATTATATGCTGGTATGACAATTGAAAACATGAAAGCAAAGTTTTTTTAATATTTATATAATTAACTTTTAATGGCTTTATCAGAAGAGAAGATTTTTGAGATACAAGAAAGATTAAAAGGGCTAAGTCCAGAAGAGCAGCAGAAAAAGCTAAATGAAATCTTAAGGGAATTATCACCTGAAGAATTGCAGGATATAACACAGCAAAACTGTCTTTTCTGCGAGATATCAAATAAAAAAATAGACGCAAAAACAGTTTATGAAGATGGAATAGTGATGGCTGTTTTGGACATTAATCCAGCCAATAAGGGACACATCTTAATATTTCCAAAAAAGCATCATCAGTTTTTATTCCAGGTTTCAGATACAGAGACAGAGCATCTTTTCAAAATAATCAATAAATTATCATTGGCAATAATAAACGGATTAAATGCAGAGGGAAATAATATATTTATAGCAAATGGCCAGATTGCAGGCCAGAATTCACCGCATATAGTTATTCATTTAATTCCAAGATTCAAGGATGATAAAATAGACTTCAAATGGATTCCAAAAAAAATCAATGAAGAGGAGATGTTAAGCATAGCTAATTTAATAAGGGTCAATCTTGATACAGCCAAACAAGTTAAGGTTAACAAACAAAAAAGCCTTGATTATGATGAAGAGGAGAGAGTAGCCTAGATTATTGATTGTATTATATTGCCAAATATCAATGTAACCAATGTTGCTATAAATATAGATGGTATAAATGGGATGCCTTCTTTTATTTTTACTTTTCTTAATTTTGAGTGTTTAATTATTTGCAGCTGATCTTTTGTCAGTCCAAGACTGGATTTTTTGTATATTAGCTTATGATTTAGTTTTATATTATTAGCTACCCAGTCGCCCTCTGTTAGTTTTGATACTGGCACAACAATATACATAGATGAATCTTCAATAGCCTTGATTATAATAAGCAAATAATAATATACCCCTATAAGAACTGATATGGACAATACAACTATCCTAACTGTTTTGTCGTTAATCAAAAATAGATTTCCAAATAATATTATAAGCAGAAACAAAATCATTATGTTTATCTTTTTATTTTCACTTATTCTTTTTTTTACCTCTTTTTTGAATTTATCCTTGTTTTTTATGGCTAATACTATGCTCCATATAATTCCATATATTGCCCCGACTATAAGGAGATTTATGACTAGGCTCATAAGGAAGAATTTCTGATCAGGCAGAGTAGCAAATATTGCGCCCAGGCCCATCATAATTTTTGTATCACCGCCCCCCCATTGCTTTGTATAGTACATTAAATTTCCGAGGATAAGCATAATAAAAAATCCCAGCAATCCTATAAAAAAATACGAAAATATGAATGTTTTGACAGAAAACAATAATCTTATGAATATTCCAGAAAATATCATGCTATAGCTTATCCAGTCAGGAACCTCTTTTGTTTTTATGTCAAATATAGAAGCAGCAACTAATCCTGTAATTCCTATTATCAATAATATTATATCTATGACCATCTATCTCCTTTTTTTAACATGTATTCTTTTTTTAGCTGAAGAAATTATTTTATTTATCGATGTTTTAGCCTCTTTTTGTATTATATTTCTTAGTCTTCTTTGCTCTTTTATAGAATCTGATACAATATTTCTAGCTAAATTTTCTAAATCACCCCTCTTAATTTTTCTTCCTTTCAAGGCAATTCTTGCTGCTCTTTTTGCTTCCCTATTGGTTAAAGAACCAATCTTTAGTCCAAATCTAAATCCTTTTTTTATTATTTTTTCTATCATTTTTTGAACCTCCCCTCTTTGCGTATGGAAACCATTAATATTAATGTAACAAATAATGAGGCAATAATAAAGACTATTCCCAATAATGATAAATCATAGATGTAAGGCGGCAGTTTTGCAGCAAACATCAATGCACTTCCGATAAGCAAAGAGGCTATTATCAAGCCGAAAGCTACTCTATTGCTGGATCTGTCTAATTCAATTACAAATTTTTTTATATCAGCATCTTCTATGTCTATTTTTACTTTTGGAGACTGGACTGCCTTTATTGTCCTTCTTATTTCTTCTGGGGCCTTTGAAAATCCGCTCCTGAATTCAAATAATGTATCTGCTATCGAGCTTAGTAGATATCTAGTTGAAGATCTTTTTTTGATTAGCTTATCTGTATATGGCTTTAATTCCTCTATGAAATTGAAATCAGGATAAATTCTTTTTGCTAATCCATCAATAGTTATCAATGACTTTAGTAAAAGGGTAAAACCATCTGGAAACTGCATCTCGTATTTTCTTGCTATCTCAAACAAATCGTAAAATGCCTCTGTTAAGTTTATTTCTTTGGAGCTTCTAGAATAATACTTTGAAAGATGTTCAGACAAATCTTTCTTTAATTCTTTCTGTGGTATATTTTTATCTACAAAATTTAGGTCTATTAAACTACTGGCCAATAAATTAGAATCCGGCTTCATCAATGATATAAATACATTCTCTATTTTCTCAGCTAATTTTTGGTCTAGTCTTCCGACAATGCCAAAATCCAATAAAGCTATCTTATTATCCCATAATAGTAATATATTCCCTGGATGAGGGTCTGCATGGAATATTTTGTATTCTAGTATTTGCCTCATCATAGAAGATGAGATGTTTTTCATGACTATTTTCTCATAGGAATTTACCTCGCTAAATTTTTTTACCTCGCTAATCTTCTTGCCGTCTATGAACTCCATAGTCAGAACTTTATTTTTTGTATAATTCCAGAATACTTTTGGAATGATTATATTCTTGTCCTTATTGGCTTTGTAGAAATCCTCTATATTCCTTGCTTCTATCAAATAATCTAATTCTTTTCTTGTGTATTCCTCAAACTCCTTTACAATCTGCGTTGGCTTGTATATTCTAGTTTCTGGAATATTTGACTCCAATAAGCTGGCTAATTTATGCATTATATCTATATCAGCTTCAAATAATTCTTTTACCCCTGTTCTTTGAACCTTTACAGCCACTATTTCTCCAGTTTTCAGTTTTGCTTTATGCACCTGGCCTATGGATGCAGATGCTACTGGGTTTTTATCAAATGAGTCAAAAATTTTATTTAAAGGGATTTTAAACTCATCTTCTATTATTGATTTTATCTGCCTGAAATCTAATGGCTTTATATTATCCTGTAGTCTTGAGAATTCCTCGCAATATTCTTTTGGAACTAGATCTGGTCTTAGACTTAATAGCTGGCCTAATTTTATAAAACTGCCATCTAACTCCTCCATGACCAACCTTAATCTTTTCGGAATGGAATCTGGCTTTGAGAATTCCTTGCTTTGCAGTCTTTTGCTGAATCTTAGATATTTTCTAAGGTCTAGCTTTTCCAGAAAATAACCAAGCTCATATTTGAGCAGAACACTAACAATATTTTTTATTCTTTTTAAATCTTTAATGTCTGTAAATATACTCATATAATATTAAACAGAACTTTCTTTAAATAATTTTCTGAATAATTAGTTTTATAAGCTTGTTTTTTATGAAGAAATTATGATATCAATTGTAGGTGCTGGCCCATCTGGAAGCTATTTAGCATACTTATTGGCTAAAAAGGGAGAGAAAGTTAATCTATATGAAGAGCATTCTGTAGTTGGCAGCCCAATCCAATGTACAGGATTAACTACAAGCTCATTAAATGGGATTTTTGACATAGACGAAAATATAGTAATAAACAAGATTAGGTATGCAAGAATATTTTCTCCAAACAACAATTTTATTGAAGTAAAATTAACAGGGACAAATTATGTCTTTGATAGGGATACATTTGACAAGTATATAGTAAATATGGCCATAAATGAAGGGGCTAAATTGCATTTAAACAGCAAATATAATGGGTGTATTAATAATAATAGTCTAAAAATTAAGATTAATAATGAATTTAAGGAAACAGATTTATTGGTTGGAGCAGACGGTCCATTTTCCAATGTTGCAAAAACAAATGGGATGTATAATGACAGAAAATTTGTTTATGGCATACAGGCAAGAACTAAATTAGACTGCGAAGAAGATAAGATTGATTTTTACCTTGGTTATGGATGTTTCGGCTGGGTAGTTCCGGAAAATAACAAGATTGCAAGGATTGGGATAGCAGCATATGATAATTCCAGAGTGGAATTTGATAGATTAATAAAATTGAGAAAAGCTACTATATTAAACTACCAATCTGGCATGATTCCAGTATATAATCCAAAGGTTACAACAACCAAAGATAATGTCTATCTCTTGGGGGATGCAGCCACTCAAGTTAAGGCAACTACTTATGGGGGGATTATACAGGGTTTAATTGCTGCCAAAGAGATGGCCAAGTCATTTGAAGATTATGATAAAAATTGGAGAAAATCAATTGGCAAGGATTTATGGATAAGCCTTTATGCAAGAAAAATAATGGACAGGTTTACTACTAATGACTATAATGAGCTAGTTAGGCTATTTTCTCAATATAAGCTTAAGAAGGTATTAGAAGATAATGACAGAGATTATCTAGCTGGATTTGCACTGCAATTGCTGATAAAAGAGCCAAAATTATTCAAATTTTTAAAGTATATAGTCTTTAATTAATAAGAAATATTTAAATACAAAAAATCTTATTATTAATTGATGAAAGGTAAAAAAGGGGATGCTGGAACAAACATAGCAGCATTAATTCTTTTAATTGCTTTGTTTATTATATTGTTTATGCTTTCTATTCCTACAGACCTTAGGGAAGATTTATTGCCTGGAAGTTCTAGTGGAATTAATACGGATGAAAGTAATAGAGATAAAAATATTGATTCAGGAACTGTATTACTAAGCGCAGCTCCTGGAAAGGTAACTCCCTTTGAAGAAACCACAATAATAAAGGATTTGGTGCCAGCATTATTATACTCTAGATTAGAGAAAGACACATTAGATATTGCAACCTCAATAAGCTTGGAAAGAAATCTGTTTACTGAAGTAGACAGGACATTCAACTTTGATTTAGTTGATACAGAAAATATAAAAAATTTAGATTTATTTTTCTTTGCTGTTAGCGGGGAGGGTAAACTAAAAATAGAGTTGAACGGAGAATTAGTATTTGAAGATACTATAGATTCAAGCAAAATTCCAATAAAATTAACTGTTAATGAATTAAAAAACAGGAATAAGTTGAGATTTATTTCTACAAGGGGATTTTTTAGCGATGACTATAAATTAAATGATGTTAAGCTTATTATAAACAGAAGACTAGAAAATAAACTGGCGTCCAGAGACTTCTCATTAACTGAAAATGAAAAAGATGGCTTGGAAGATGTCACATTGAACTATTTTGTAAATTGCCTGTCATTGGATGAACAAGGAAGTCTAGAAATAAATCTGAATAATAGATTACTATTTAATGATATAATATTCTGCGATTCTGGAATTAATAAACTAGACATCTCCCCAGACAGGGTTAAATCTGGATTAAATAATATGGAGTTTAGAATCAATAGGGGAGATTACCAGTTGGATGACATAGAGATTGAGTTAAATATAGGGGAGAAATCATTTCCAAAATACAATTTTGAACTAGAAGATGATGATCTTGATAGGATTGTAGGGATATGTGATAGTGGATTTGATAGATGTTTAAGGGAATGCGATTTTGACTGCGATACAGACAGTTGTTTTGACAGTTGCACAGATGATTGCGAGCTTGATTTTGACTGCGAGAAGGATTCAGATGTGTTTTTAAGAGTTGATTTTAAAGAAGAAAGAAAAGAAACAAGAAAGAGAGCCAAGATTACAATAAATGAAGAGACAATAAGCTTTGATACAATTGATCCATTCTATGAAAGAGACATATCTGACTTTTTAGTAAGGGGAAACAATATAATAAAAATAGTTCCGCAGAACTCATTTGAGGTAAAATTAATGAGGGTCTTTTTGGACAGGAGCAACAATTAATTTTATTAGATATAGAAAACTTTAATAAATAAATATGAGATTTAATATTATGGGAAAAAAGAGTATTTTCATCTTTCTTATATTTGGCATATTAATTATTGCTGGTTGCGATAGCTCAACTAACAATGTATCAACAAACAAAGCTTTTATTGGCGGGGAAAAAGGATTATTGCTAAGTTTTAGCGAAGACACCCCAGACAGGATAGGAGACAATAATGCAGACAAGTTTGATATAGTCATAAATGTAGAAAATAATGGGGAACAGAATATAGAAAGAGGCAAAATAATAGCTTCTTTACAAGGAATTGACAGAGATGCATTCTCATTAAATTCATTATCTGCAAAAAGCAATACTGATTTAGCTGGCAAAAAGAAGTTTAGAGACAGGGAAGAATCTGGAGAAGAACTTGAATTAGAATTTAAAGATGCAAGATATAAATTTGACTTAGATGCAGATTTCAATGTCAATATAAGGGCTGATGTATGCTATGAATACAAGACAAGAACACAATCTGATATATGCTTAAAGAGAGAAGCCAATAAAAGGCTTACTAATGATGTATGTAAATTAGACAACGAGAATGTTAATTTGGAAAATTCTGGATCTCCATTAAAAGTATCAAAGTTATCGCAAAGGCCCAGTGGAGCCAATGAAGTTAGTTTTACATTTGACATAGAAAAAACTGGAAAGGGAGATGTTTATGAGCCTGGAGCATTCTTTGATGTCTGCGATGAGAAAAGAGAGAAGAAAGACAAGATAAAAGTTAAGGTAACATCTGTATCTGGGAATATAAATCCTTCATGCAACAGATTAGGCGGTGGAAATGAAGGCATTATAGACTTAATAAGCGGAAAAAGAACAATTACATGCGAGATTTCCACATCAGGACTGCAGGATTTCGCCCATACAAGACCATTGAGAATTGAATTAAGCTACTTTTTTAAAGAGTCTGTAGAGAAGAAGATTATTGTAGAGGATACAGAAGCTTAAAAATAAAATATTCTAAAATTTCATAATGATAATAGCTGATTTACAAATCCATAGTAGATATGCCAGAGCTTGTAGCAATAATACCACTCTTGACTTATTGGAGAAATATGCCAGGATAAAAGGATTGGATTTGATAGGAACAGGAGATTTCCAGCATCCTTTATGGAACAAAGAAATAAAAGAAAAACTAAAAGAAGATGATAATGGAATTATTTGGAGCAAGACAAAGTTCCCATTTATTTGGCAGACAGAGATTTCTTTAATGTATAAACAAGATGGAAAAGGAAGGAGAATTCACCATTTAATATTTTCTCCAAATAAAGATGTTGCAGACCAAATTATAGATTTTTTAGGAAGCAAAGGAAGATTAGATTATGATGGAAGGCCAATATTTGGATTTTCATCCATAGAATTAGTTGATTTTATGAGAAATATTAGTAATGATATAGAGATAATTCCAGCACATGTCATGACTCCTTATTTTGGGTTGTATGGCTCTAAGACAGGATTTGACTCATTGAAAGACTGCTTTAAAGATAATACAAAGCATATCCATGCCATAGAATCTGGGATGTCGGCTGATCCTCCAATGCTATGGCGCTTGAAAGAAGACATAAATATAGTCTCATTTTCAGATGCGCACTCATATTGGCCGTGGCGCCTGGGAAGAGAAGCTACAGTATTTGATTGTGAACTAAAATACAAAGATATTATTAATTCTATAAGAACAAAGAATAAAATTTCATACACTATAGAAACAGTTCCAGATTATGGTAAATATCATTATGATGGTCATAGAAATTGCAACCTTAGATTAAGTCCAGAAGAGACAAGAAAATTAGAAGGAATATGTCCAAAATGTAATCAACCTTTAACTATTGGGGTTCAATATAGAATAGAGGAATTAGCCAAAGAGCCAGAAGGTTATAATAAAAAAGACCCAACAGATTATAAAAGATTAATACCTTTGCATGAGCTAATATCCTCAACTTATAACATAAAACAAATATCTTCAAAGAAAGTTTGGGAGATATACAATAAATTAATAGCTGAATTTGGGAATGAATTCAAAATTTTATTAGAGGTTCCTTATGAGGATCTTATAAAAATAATCCAAGAGAAATTAGCTAAAGTAATAATAATGAGCAGAGAAGATAAGCTGAAAATACTTCCAGGCTATGACGGGACTTATGGGGAGATTATTTTGGACAAAGAAAAAATTATTGAAGAAGGTAAAAAACAAAAAACTTTAGGGGAATTTTAACCTATATAATCTGTTCTTATATTTTCTTTTCTCTTTTGTAATTTTGAAAACTCTTTAGTTTTAGTTTTTATATCTTTTTCAATTTCCAGAATCTCTTCATCTAACTTGTTTAAATCTAAATTTAGCTTATGCTTCTCATTTATTATCTTAAGAATCTCTCTTGCACCTTTAATTCCAAGGTAAGTGGGATGTCCAAAAGTTTCCGCTAACAATGCTATTGCCGGAATGTTTTTCTGCTGGGCAAGCCCAACTAATAATCCAGATACCCCTATAATCGGGCCAACAACGCCAAAAATATTATTTACAAGATTTTTAGACTGGTATTTATTGACTATGCTCTTATTATTGGAGGTGCAATATACTTTTGGCTGCTGGGGAATATGCTGCAATCCAATCCCTCCAACAGTTATTATCTCCTTTATTTTGTATTTTGCCGCTATATCCAAGACTTCTTCACAAAATTCATAACAAGAAGATTCGTCTATTGGCTGTATATCACCAACCAGTAAAAGAAAATCCTTATTTTTTATTCTTTTATGATATATTTCTATTCTGGGCAATTCCACTAAATTATCTTCATTTACAAATACAGCGTGCGGAAAATTATGTGAATATACTTGATATATTTTTTTTGCTTTTAAATTATCTACTATAAAATCTACAGCTATTTTCCCGACATTTCCAATTCCGGGCAATCCCTCTATTAATACAGCATCATTAAATTTATTCAATTTAGCTATTTGTTCAAATTTGTAAGTCATTTTTCTTTGCAATCCTCCTGTAATGGCCATATCTGTCTTCTGGAGAGTATTTTGCAGGCTTCACAGATATAGTATCTAATCTGCAATTTTGGCATATTTTACTCAAAGTATATTCTCCGCATTTACTGCATACAAATATCATTCTATTAATTGACCTTGACCTTTATTTTTTTCAATTAGTTTTATTGCTGCATCGGATATTTCCTTTATAATATTATCTGCTTTCTTATATTCTTCGGCTTTTACATCTATTTTATATTTTGGCGCACTTATGTAAGATATTTTTACATTATATTTTTTTTGCTTTGCCAAACCCAATGCTTCTTTTAAAGACAATTTTATTATATCTATACCATCTGGCAATAATGTCTTTAATGCCAGTATTGCGGATTTTGTCACTTCGGGAGGCTTGATATTCTCTTTTATTGTTTCTATTAATAAGTTTAAGTATTTTTCGTCAACTTTTAATTTTTTTATCTTCTCTTCATCTTTTAGTGCCAACATAAATCCGTCATATAAAGATCCAAAATTCTCTATTATCTCATAGCCTATGTTTTTGTACATTGTTTCCAGGTCAATCTTCATCTTTTTTCCTGTAATCTCAAGTATTCTTTCAGCCCTTTGTTCCTGCTTGTATTCATTACTTTTCTTCTTCTTCATAGATGAGGAAACCCTTCTTAATGAAAGATCAATCTGGCCTTTTTCCCTATTTACCCTTAATACCTTGCATACAATTGTTTTTCCCTCTTTTACAAAATCCCTAATGTTTCTTATTCTGCCAGGAGAAACCTCAGAAATATGGATCATGCCGTCTAGGTTTTTATATTCATCTAATGAAGCGAAAACAGAATGAAAAAGAACCTTCTTAACAGTGCATAATACTAATTCTGATTCATCTGGAATTCCTGGTTTTTTATAGAACATTTATTCTAATATCTCCAATATCTGGGCTTTAATTCTTGACTTGCCGCCAGTAGGAATAGCCAATATCTTATCGCAAACCAAGCATTTTACCTTTGTGGCTGTCTTCCCAAACATTATCTGCTCGTTCTTGCATTTAGGGCATCTTAGTTTTATAAACCTACTATTTGGCTCCTTGATATATTCTTTCATTTTTATATTAATTAAAAATAATTTAAAAATCTTTTTATTCCAGAGAAAATTTCTTTACTCTAGAACTAGAGGTTCTTATGGTTGATTTATTACATACTTTACACTTTAATCTTAAATCTATTCTTTTTGATGATTTTGAACCTGTTCTCTTCCATTTAGATATTGCGGGCTTAGATCCATATCTTCCTAAATTTCCGTAGCCTCTTCCTAGTCCTCTTTTCTTGGCTCTCTCTATTGAACCTTTTTTTAAAGAGCCTCTTTCTCTTACTCTTGCCTGGCTTACACTATGCTCTGTATGCTTTTTGCAGTATTTACAATAGGTTCTTATTATTTTTGGATATTTCATAATTCTTTTGCTCCGCCCTTGCTTACTAATATTTCAGCTATTTCTTTAGGCAGTGATGCCATGTCCTCTTTTTGGAATGGCCCATATATGCATAAATCATCTCCAATAAATTTTGGAATGTCTTTTATGAATGTTAACAGCTTATTTTCTTTTTCTTTATAGTGACTTTTTAACTCTTTTGGTTTATCTTCTTTTGATATTTTAGGAACTTCATGACTTAATAATTTGAATAAAATGCCGTTTCTATATAAGTTTAGTATTTCATTTATGGAGTTAAAAAATCCAACCTCTTCAGGCAATAAAGCTGACAAATCAGGCTTATCTTCTGTTTTTGAGAAAGATACAGACAATTGGATTATTTTATTTTCTCTTTTCTCATACAATTCTTTTAGTATTTTATTAACACTTTCTAGTTGTCTTTTAGTCTTATCTATTTCTGTAGAGGCAAATATACTAGTTTTTTGCTGCTGAGAATCCAATATAAGCTTTTTTTCATTTAAGTATTTTACAACCTTCTCGAAGAAATTCTTATCTAATGTTTGCAGCTCTTGGTTATATTTCTCCCTTCTCAATATATCATACAAAGCCTCAAAAGTCATTATTTCTTCTGCCATCTCAAATAACTCTAACCCCAATGTTTTTAAAATCTTTTTATTCTTAAACCATTACTTTGGGGAGTAGATATGTATAAAATAAAGCATAAAATTGATGATTTTTGTGTAGAAGAATCAGTAAAATTAGACTTAACCAGTAAAAAAAAAGATTATACTTATTTTATCCTGGAGAAGAGAAATTGGAACACTAATGATGCCATAAAAGCTATAGCTTCTAGGCTAAAAGTTAAGCCAAACAGATTTAATGTTGCAGGGATAAAAGACAGAAAAGCCATCACAAGACAGTATGTATCTGCCTATAGGATAAACAAAAATGAACTTGAAAATCTAAAGATAAAAGATTTAAAAATCATTTTTGTTGGGTATGGGGAAGAAAGGCTGAAGTTAGGACAGATAGAATGCAATAATTTTAAGATTATAGTAAGAAATCTCGATAAAAAATATGACAAAATAAAATTTATAGAGAATTATTTCGATGATCAGAGATTTGGAGGCAAAAATATAATTTTAGGCAAAGCCTTAGTCAAAAAAGAATTCAGAAAAGCATGCTATTCATTGAGATTAAGATGGAAAGAAGGAGATTATGTAAATCCGTTAAGGACTTTAGGCAAGAAATTATTGAGATTTTACATAAACTCATATCAAAGCTTGTTGTTTAATGAAGTTCTAAGGATTTATTTTAGCAGAAGATATAAGGATTTTAAGAATGTTGAATACAGCCATGGTGAGTTTATTTTTTCAAGTGATAAAATAAAGAATATAAAGGTTCCAATCCTTGGATTTCTGACTGAATTTGACAATGAAGAAATAAAAGAGATTTATGAAGATATAATGCGGAAAGAAGAGATTAGCAAGGAAAATTTTATCATAAGACAGATTCCTGAGATAAGCAGCGAAGGAAATGAGAGGGATTTAATTGTTGATATAAAAGACTTAGACTGCAGATATGAAAATGACGAATTAAATAAAGGAAAATTAAAAGCAATTCTGGAATTTTCTCTTCCGAAAGGAAGCTATGCAACTTTAGTTGTAAAGAAAATGTTCGGTTAATTTTATATTAAGTTCCAGTAAAACCTGAATAAAATCCCATTAAAGCGGGCGTAGCTGAATGTAAAAAGATAAGGATAGATATTATAATAAGTACAATGCCTAAAACACGTTCTTTTGTTTTTATTCCGTAGATTAATACTGCGACTGTTGATATGAATAATAACAACAATGTCCAGTCACTATAAAATATGAATTGATTCAAAATGTAAAATAAGATAGATAACCCAAAAGCCGAAAACAATTTAATTTTTACTTTATCTTTTGTTTTATCCATTTATTTCATAAAAGAAAAGAAGATATAATTTATATACCTTTTGGTTAATTTTATAAATTTAGTTCTTACATTAAGCTCATGTTTAAATTTTTTAAAGATAAGATAAAGGATGCAATATCAAAGTTTAGCTCTAATGTAGAAGAATCTGAGAATTTAGAAGATAGTAAAAAAGAAGTAAAAGAAGAAATAATAGAAGAGATAAAAAAAGAACCAGTTAAGATAATAAAAAAAGAAAAGATAGAAGAATATACTATAGAAGAGAAAGTAGAAAAGAAGATAGAAGATGTTGCTGAAGAGAAGAAATCATTTTTTGGAAAAATAAAAGAAAAGATAACCACTACAAAGATATCTGAATTGAAATTCGATGAATTATTCTGGAATTTGGAATTAATAATGCTGGAAAATAACATGGCTACTGAGGTTATTGATAAGATAAAAGAAGATCTTAAGGCAGATTTAGTTGATAAGCCTTTGAAAAGAGGCAAGATTGAAGAAATCATAAGAGTCAGCCTCAAAGAGAGTATAGGCTCGTTATTTTTAACCCCGAAAATAAATTTGATTGATAAAATAAAACAGAAGAAAGAAAAGCCATTTGTGATATGCTTTGTTGGAATTAATGGAGGGGGCAAAACAACAACAATAGCTAAGATAGCTAGTTTATTAAAGAAAAATAAAATTAGTTCTATAATGGTTGCGGCAGACACATTTAGGGCAGCTGCAATTCAGCAGTTAGAAGAGCATGGCAATAATCTTGGAATAAAAGTCATAAAGCATGATTATGGCTCAGATCCTGCTGCTGTTGCGTTTGATGGAATAAAGCATGCTGAAGCCAAGAAAATAGATGTTGTTTTAGTAGATACAGCCGGAAGATTACAAAGCAACAAGAATCTTATGGATGAAATGAAGAAGATTATAAGGATAGCAAAGCCGGATTTAAAGATATTTGTAGGAGAATCTATTACTGGAAATGACTGCATTGAGCAGGCTAAACAGTTTAATGAGTCCATAAAAATTGATGGAATAATATTAACTAAAGCAGATGTGGATGAAAAAGGAGGGGCTGCTATTTCCATAGGGTATGTTACACAAGAGCCGATATTATACTTTGGAATTGGCCAAAAGTATGATGATTTAAAAGAGTTTAATTCTAAAGAAGTAATTGAGTCTTTAGGGCTCTGAAATATTTAAATACTTAAAAGATATAATATTTATAATGGTTTATTCGGAAATGGGATTTTTATCTCTAAAGGGGGGAGAGATTCCAAGTCCTAGATCAAAAGAGAAAGAGAAGGAAGAGTTACATATAGGCCAATTATTAAATAGGGGTTTATTTATTATAGATTCTATTTATCCACATTTAGGAACTTTCTTTAAATTTCATGATAGCAAAGATTTACCATCAGCATTTGGATTATATCAAATATATGGAGAAAATCGTGAGCTTATGGTTGGATTGACTTTGGTTGATGGTAAATATTTATTAAGTATAACTACCCCATATCGTGAACTTGTTGATGATTTGGGAGGACTGCTTGAAGAGATGTCATCTAAAATTGAGTTTAGTATTAAAAGCAGACCAGAATATCCAGAAAATGAAACTCTTGATGCTATGTTAGAACGTACGTTTGAGCCCATTTTAAATAGCAGATGATTAGTTTTTTAAATACTAATTCTAAAGAATATTTATGGTATTAGACACATTAAGCAGCTCATTGAAAAATACACTGAAAAAGATAGCCAGCAGCATGTTTGTAGATGACACATTAATAAATGAATTAGTTAAAGAGATACAAAAAGCATTGTTGAAAGCTGATGTAAATGTACAATTGGTCTTTAATCTGACAAGTAAAATCAAAGAAAGATCCCTTAAGGAAGTTATAAAAAGGCTAGACCAAAGATCTCATATTGTAAATATAGTATATGAAGAATTAGTGAATTTTCTAGGCGGAGAAAAAGAAGAGATAATAATTGAAAAAAAGAAGCCGTTCAAAATAATGATGGTTGGTTTGTTTGGATCTGGAAAGACAACAACAATAGGAAAATTAGCCAAATACTATTCTAAAAGGGGATATAAAATAGCTACTTTAGGATTAGATGTCCACAGGCCAGCTGCCCCTGATCAACTTGAACAATTAAGCAGACAGATTAATATTGATTGTTTTATAGATAAAAAAGAAAAAAATCCAGTAAAAATTTATAACAAATTCAAGAATGAATTTGGCAAGTATGATATTCTAATAATAGACACTGCAGGAAGAGACGCATTAAGTAATGACTTGATAAAAGAGATTAAAGAGTTAAATGAAGATATATCTCCAGATGAAAAATTATTGGTAATAAGTGCAGATATCGGACAAGCAGCTCAATCTCAGGCTAAAGCATTTCATGACAGCGTTAATCTAACTGGAGTTATAGTTACAAAATTAGACGGAACAGCCAAGGGTGGAGGAGCATTAAGCGCATGTGCAGCTACTAATGCAAAAATAAAGTTTATAGGATTGGGGGAAAAATTAGATGATTTAGAGCAATTTAATCCAAAAGGATTTGTTTCTAGGTTATTGGGAATGGGGGATTTAGGGGCTTTACTGGAAAAAGTCAAAGATGAAATATCACAGGAAAAAGCTGAAGATTTAGGAAAAAGATTTCTTAAGGGAGAATATAATTTAGTAGACTTATATGAACAGATGGAAAGCATGAAGAAACTTGGGCCATTAAACAAAATAATGGAGCTTATTCCAGGCATGTCAAGCGTTGATATTCCAAAAGAGATGTTAGATATACAAGAAGACAAACTCAAAAAATGGAAGCATGTCATGGATTCTATGAACAAAGAAGAGTTGGAAAACCCTGATGAAATAATCACAACAGATAGAATAAACAGGATAGCAAAAGGAAGTGGAACTAATATATCTGAGGTTAGAGATCTTATCAAACAATACAGGCAAAGCAAAAAATTAGTCAAGCTAATGAAAGGAAAGTCTGGAGATATGAATAAGATAATGAAAAAATTTAAAGGAAAAATTCCCGGGTTAAAATTCTAAGATGAAACTAATAAAGCAGGGGGCAGAAGCTAATATTTATCTTGATAATAATGTAATAATAAAACAAAGAATAAGTAAAAATTATAGAATAAAAGAAATTGATAAGGTTATAAGGAAATTCAGAACAAGAAGAGAAGCAAAAGTTATAGAAAAAATCGAAAATGCTCCTAAAATAATTAAGTTTTCTGATAAAGATATGACAATAGAAATGGAATATATAGATGGAAAAGTATTGAGCCAGATATTTGATGGTTTAAATGATAAGGAAAAACAAGCGATATGCATGTCTATTGGAGAGAATATAGCAGAATTGCACAATAAAGATATAATACATGGAGATTTAACAACAGCAAATATGATATTAAAGGATAAGATTTACTTCATTGATTTCGGATTAAGCTTCTTCTCAAATAAAATAGAAGATAAGGCAGTAGATATACACTTATTAAAAGAAGTCCTAAAATCAAAACACTATAATAATTATGAAAAATATTTTGATTTGATTCTAAAAGGATATAAAATATCTAAGGATTATAATGAGATTATATCTAGATTAAAAAAAGTGGAGTCAAGAGGCAGATATAAAAAGAAGAATTTAAATAATTAGTATTGGGAGTTATAATTATAGCCCTATGGTGTAGTGGACAAGCACGCGAGCCTTTGGAGCTTGAGACCCTGGTTCGAATCCGGGTAGGGCTATGCAAATTTTTATATATAAGTCTATATTCCCAATAATGATAAAAATGGCAGAAGAAAAATCAATAGGAAAGATATTCAGCTATTATGCAAACATAGGAGTAGCTGCAATTGATTTAACTGGAGACTTAAAAGTAGGAGACACAATCCATATAAAGGGAAATACAACAGATTTTAAGCAAAAAGTAGACTCAATTCAGATAGAGCATGAAAAGGTAAGTTCAGCTAAAAAAGGAGATTCTGTAGGGATAAAAGTCAAAGACAGGGTTAGGCCTAATGATGTAGTATACAAGGTATAGATTTATAAATACTTAATCTAAGCTAATTTTAGGATAAGTCGGTTAAGGCTTACTTATACCTAGATTTTTTCTAGGTTATTTAATATGGCAAGAGTATATTCAAGGAAAAAAGGAAAATCAGGAAGCAAAAAACCAGCTAAAAAAGTTAAACCTAGCTGGCTTAATTATACTCCCAAGGAAATAGAACAGTTAGTTATAAAATTAGCCAAGACAGGAACTTCCCCAAGCAGGATTGGAATAATATTAAGGGATTCATATGGAATTCCCAGTGTAAGAAGCATAACAAATAAAAAAATATTGGGAATATTAAATGAGAATAAATTAAATCCAGAGATTCCGGAAGATTTAAACTCTTTAATAAAAAGAGAGTCAAAAATATTAAAACATACAGAAATCAACAAGAAAGATGAGGTAAGCAAAAGGGGATTAATTATTACAAATAGTAAAATCAGGAGATTAATCAAATATTATAAGAGAGAGGGAACTTTGCCAGATGAATGGACATACGAGAGAGGAAAAATATACTAAACTAGATTTTCTTAATCTTGTTAGCGATAATGTTAATAAATTTATACAGCTGAATAAAAACAATTATATAAAAATAGTCAGCCATATAGACTGCGATGGAATATCTTCCACATCAATTATTGCAAAGGCATTTGAAAGAGAAGATTTTAGGTTTTCTATAGCTAATGTAAAGCAAATAGACATAAAATTATTGGATAAATTATCAAAAGAGAATTTTGATATTCTGTTTTTGTTGGATTTAGGCAGCGACTATATGAAAGAAATAGAAGAAAGATTTAGCAAGCCAGTATTTATTTTAGATCATCATAAATTTAATTATAAGGGGGATAATGTAAATCTAGTAAATCCTCATTTGTTTAACCTAAGCTATGAAGAAATCTCAAGTTCAGGAATATGCTATTTGTTTGCCAAATGCCTTAATGACAACAATAAAGATTTGGCGTATTTGGCTCTTATCGGAGCAATTGGGGATATGCAGGAAAAAAACGGCTTTTCCGGAATAAATTCTTTAATCCTAGAAGATGCAAAAGAAAAGATAGATATTGAAAAAGGACCAAGGTTTTTCGGGATGCAAACCAAGCCAATAAATAAAGTCCTAGAATATTGCACAGATCCCTATATTCCGAATGTTACTGGAAGTAGTGATGGAGCGATAAGATTTTTAGATGATTTAGAAATAGACGCCAGGGATGAAAACGGCAGATTTAAGAGATTAATAGATTTGGATAAAGAAGATATACAAAAAATAATTGCTGGAGTTATAGTAAATAGATTAGATGAAGAAAACCCAGAGGATATATTTGGAAATATCTATACAATAAAAGATGAGGAAAAAGGAACCTCAATGAAAGACCTTAAGGAATTTTCAACATTGCTAAATGCAGTCGGAAGATTTGACAAAACTTCTTTGGGGATAAGATTATGCCTTAATGATAAGGAGTCAAGAAAAGAATCTGCTGAGATATTAAACTCATATAAAAGTGAATTAATAAACTCGTTAAACTGGTTTAATTCAAATAAAAATAATTTTATCTTTAATAATCTAATTATTATAAATGCAAAAGATAATGTCAAAGACACAATGATAGGAACACTAGCTTCAATAGTGGCAAAGTCAAATGCCTATGACAAGGGAACAATCATTGTTGGGATGGCTTATACAAAAGATAATGATATAAAAATATCTGCCAGAATTTGCGGATATATTAATTTAGACTTGAGAAGCATGCTGAAAGAGATAGTATCTAGAATAGGGGATTATCCTTGCGGCGGGCATAAGGCTGCCTGCGGGGCTTTAATCCCAAAAGATAAAGAAGAAGAATTTATAAAGGGATTATTAGACACTAATCTTTTGACAGCATAAGTCTATTATAATAAAATGGCTGATAAAACAAAGAAAAAATGGTATAGCATAGTTTCGCCTACATTAAGGAATGCAGTAATAGGAGAAACATTAGCTTATGAGGACAAATCATTAGAAAATAGAAGATTAGATGTAAATTTAATGAGCATAACAGGCGAACCAAAGAGCCAGAATGTCAAAGTTTTATTAAAAGTAGATGAGGTTAAGGATAACAAAGCAATTGCTTCTGTAATAGGATATGGATTGACTTTATCATATATTAAAAGGCTTATCAGAAAAGATGCCAATAAATTAGTGGATTCTTTTGGATATGTAACTAAGGATAATGTTAAGATTGTTATAAAGCCGTTTATGATAACAAGGCACAAAACCAATAAAAACATACTTAGGGACATTAGAAAAAAAGCCAGGGAATTTTTGACAGAAGAGACAAAAAAATATGATTATAACGAGCTTATAAATCTCATAGTAAGCAATAGCTTACAAAGATCATTAAGGGAAAAAGTAAGCAGAATATATCCTTTAAGTTCTTGTGAATTTAGGATAGTAGAAAGGGTTTAGAAATATATTTAAATCATTCTTATAATTATCTAAAATGGTTAGTCCAATAGACATTTCACAAAAATTAAGTGAATTTAAAATTTTCCATAAGATTGAAAATAAAATAATAATAACTAAACGTTCTAAATCTAAAATTCCAAAAATGAATGAAGATATAGCATATTTAATTGGGGTTATAACTGGTGATGGCTCATTAATAAGAAGTATAAGAAAAAAAGGAGGGTTTCATTATATATTACAAATCACTTCCGGTTCAAAATCTTATTTAGAATATTTAAACTCTTTATTTAAAAATTATTTTAATATAAGTGGAAATATAATCAAAGACAAGAGAAAACGGAAAACATTTAATCTGAGAATACAAAATGCCGTTGTTTTTTGGTATTTTTTTCTTATTGGATTACCAATAGGGAAAAAGAGAAATATAGCTCTCCCAAAATATTTAATAAATAATAAGTTAAAATTAAATTATCTATCTGGACTTATTGATACTGATGGAAATATTGCCCATAAAAGAATTCAATTAAAACAAAAAGATAATATTTTTTTGGAGAATGTATCTAAAGAACTTAATAAATTAAATTTAAACTGCTCTATACCAAAAGTTAATTATACTAATAGTTTACCTTTTTATTATATAAGGTTTAATAATGGATTACCCTTAAGACTTAAAGGCCCCAGTAGCTCAGCGGTAGAGCAAATTAAAGCTCAATTGCCTTGTAAGCAGTAGGCCGGGGGTTCAAATCCCTCCTGGGGCTTTTTAATAGTTTTATGGGCTTGTGGTCTAGTGGCTATGACATCTCGTTGACGTCGAGAAGGTCGCAGGTTCAAATCCTGCCGGGCCCATTCATTTTTCTATAATAATTATTCATTGCTTATCTTAGTAACTAACTTACTTAGTAATTAACTAAGAAATATTTAAATAGATTAAATCCCAATTTGGAACTAATGAAAAAATACCTTCTTCTCATAGAGGACGAAAGTTTGTGGCAGAAATTCAAAGCCAAAATTAAAAATGACATTAACACAGAAATTATAGATATGATAAAGAAGAGGATTAAAGAGGACAGATGAAATCTAAAAAAAGAGAGAATAAAAAAGCCCAGATAACAGCATTTGTTATACTTGGATTAATAATTGTATTATCTTCTGTTTTAGGATATTATTACAGAAATCAGATAATTAATAGTTTAAAGGAGAAAGGATTATTAGAAACTGTTGTATTGCCGTCAGAAGTAAGAGAAATAGAAGAGTTAGTTAACTTGTGTATAGATGATATTGCCAAATCAGGATTGGATATTATTGGACAGCAAGGCGGTTATATAGTTCTGCCGAAACAAGGGGTAATTACCCCAGTAAATCCATTTTCCAATGCTTTGGAGATATTTACAGGATCTAATCTAAAAGTAGCTTACTGGCTATACCAAGATGCAAACAGCTTATTTGAATCTTTATTACCTCAAAGACAGGTAATGGAGCAGGAATTGGAGAATTACATAAATGCTAATTTAGATAATTGCGTGGATTTTTCAAATTTTGATTTTGGTATAATTTCTGGAGGGGTAAAAAGCGATGTCAAACTGCTAAATAATGAGGTTAATATAGATGTAGAGTATCCTCTGGAAATAAATCTCAAAGGAAAAAATTTTAAGCTAATAAACTTTCAGCAGAATGTCAAATCTTCTTTAGGCGAATTGTATGAATCAGCCATAAAAATAATAAATAAAGAGAATAATGAATTTTTCTTGGAGGAAAAAACATTGGATTTCATTAATGTTTATGAAGAGATTCCTTCTACTGAGGTGGATTTTGAATGTACTCCTAAAAGATGGAAAAAAGATGAGGTTATTGGTAATCTGAAACAGATATTGGATGTCAATATAAATTCATACAGAGTTAAGGATACAAAGGATTCTGATGTTGATGATAAATACAGGATATTAAACTTATTGGAAGATGCCAAGGACATTAATGTAAATTTTGAATATTCCCCTAATTGGCCGTTATTAATAGATATTACTCCTGGAGATAACATACTACAAGGGGATTCATTTAACAAGGGAGTTATTGGAAGATCTTTGACGCAGTTCTTCTGCCTGAACAGCTATCATTTTATTTATGATTTAAGATATCCTGTTTTAGTCTCTTTATCAAAAGATGATTCAACATTTCAGTTTGCCACTCAAGTCATAATAGAAAATAACCAGCCGAGAGAAAATAAAATAGAAATCGATCAGAGTTATGATACTAATCCAATTATATGCGAGAATCCATTGACTAAAATTAAGGTTTATGCATTAGGAATTAAGCCGGATAATTCATTAGGCCAGATAAAAGACGCAAAAATATCATATAAATGCTCCAATACAATATGTGATATTGGGGAGACTAATAATCTTAATGGAGAGGTATTTTTAGAAAATAAATTCCCACAGTGCATTAATGGACAATTAATAGTTGAAAAAGAGGGATTTGATACAGCTGAAGTGGAACTATCAACTAATCAGGAAAGCGTTGTTTCTGTGATAATGGAGCCAGTATATGAAAAAACATTTGAGGTTAAAATAACAGAAAATAATATTGATAGAATATTATTTGAGAATGAACAGATTATAATAAACTTTAGAAATGAGCAGTCAAATTATTATGAGACTATTGCTTATCCAGACAATAATAAGGTTAAGCTAATAGACGGAAGCTATGATATTGATGCAAATATAATATTTAATTCAAAAAATCCAATAAGAATAAACGGAAAAGAACTGGAAACATGCATTGATGCTCCTAGAGAAGGAGTATTGGGAATAATTGGATTGACAGAAAAGAAATGCGAAAAAACTACAATAGAGGGAATTGATATTACTCAAGTGTTTACCGGGGGGGCTAAATTTAGCTGGAATGTTAACAGGGTAGATTTAGCTGATGCAAATAATATTATATTTTACTTAAATGGATTTGGGATTCCAACCAATGTTGACGAGCTAAATAATGTTTTAACAAGGATTGAAACTACTAGTGTAAAGGAGCCGGAGTTTGTAAAATGAAAAAGCAATTAGCTGTATTTATTATAGCATTATTGATATTCAGCAATATTTCATTTACTTTGGTAAATGCCCAGACATTAAATCCAAGAACATTAAGTGATTATCTAGATCCAAGATATGACAGAAATCTAGGAGATCCCAGATTAAGATTAGGATATGACTTATCTGGAGAAAGAATAACCTTAGGGGCTGGAGAGGAGAGAAATCTTGGGGAGGATATTGTAGTAAGCGCAGATTATTATGAGCCTAGACAAGTTAGATCTGCTTTATTAGAGCAAAATGATGTTAATATAAAGGCATTATTAGTTGGACTCCCTTCTAATCCCTCAATTACAATACCAAGGATAAGAGGAATTACCTCTCCTAGAATATTGAATGTTACAACAAAGCCAGATGGAAAAAAAGTAAATATTGGAGCCATAAGATATTTTCCACCTTCTGGGGGGATATTAAAGCCAGGGGCATATGGATCCTCTCAATATAGGATTGATCCAACCTACAATAATCTAGGATATTTAGTTATTCCAATAAGAAGGATTCCCAAGGAAGCTGATGTTCCTAGTGAGATTGACATTGAAATAGAAACAAGGATTAATTTTGATGTTTCTCAAGGATTAGGATATGGGCCTAGCGAGGATATTTTAATAGAACAAGATGAATTAAAATGGCTGGAGGAAAAAGAGCAGCATAATTTCTTTGGCGGTTATATAAGAGCACAAGAAATAAAAGATAATAGCGCTGTGTTTGTTGTCTATGATGATAATCTAAATCCATTAAGTGCGCCAATAGAAATAAGACAAGGAGCAACAAGGGGATTTACTTTAAGAGGAGGCTATTCTAGATTTGGAAATTTATTTGACAGCTTTAGAATAAGAGTAAACAGCATAAGAGATTTAAGCGACAAAGCTAAAGTTGAAGTGTATAGGGGAAATGAATTTTCTAAAAAAATATTAACCAAAGGAAGCACATTATATCCAGGCTCAAACTGGATTGTTAGAGATATAACTTTCAGCAATAATGACAAGGACAGGGAATTAGTATTAAGAAACAGATTAAATGGAAAGACTGTAAAATTTCCAATAACTAAAGTAGATTGTGAAAGCCTTACTACAGCACAATGCTCTAAGGAAAATAGTTGTTTCCAAGTAGGTGATAAGTGTCAATCAAGAAAAACATGTGAGATAATAAAAGATAAAAGTGAATGCAATTCTGATAAGTTATGTGAATATAAAGAAAATAGTTGTAAGACTAGGATTTTAACAGGACAAGATGCTTGTAAAAATGCTGGTGGAACTTGTGAAGACTCACTAATATGCCCTTCTGGTAAGAAGGAAATTGGTGAAGGAGAAAGTGTTGGATGTAGCACATTTGAAGGAGCTACTGAATTAGAATTGAATAATCAAATATGCTGCATTCCATCAAGACCTGAAGAAATAAATTTTGAAGCAATAAAATTGAAATATGAAGGATTAGACAAAAATAGTCCAGAAACCGCATTATATCTGGAATCTATAAAAGATATGGTTGCACAATTAAAAGGATTAATTATACAAAGTAATGTAGGAGAGTCTACTAAACAAGAAGCAACTAACTTTTTACAGAAAAGAATATTTTCCGATTTAGAAAGATTAAGTAGAGAACAATCATATTCAAATCCTGAAAAAAGCAGGGAGATTAATGCTGTAATGACAGAGATTGTTGATTTTATTAATACTGATTCTGCAGCAAGATATTCAACAAAAGAATCTAAAACAGAACCGCAAGGTTATGCTGATTTATTCAATTTAGCAACACAGACTTATACTGAATTGATAAGGAATTATCCAGATGAGAGGGATGATGATAACCAAGTTTTTGCTGTCAAAGCCAAGGAAAGAATAGCATTAATTAATTATTTTTTGGGGAATGATGAAAATGCACTAAGAAGTTATGAGGAGTTGCTGAATGATCCTAGATTTTCTTCCAAAGAAAAACAAGACATAGAAAATAGAATCAATAATATAAGATCATCATTAAACTTTAAGTCTAAAGCCCAGGATTTAGAGGATAATGGAGAGATAATAAGAGTTCAACTATTGGAGATTAACAAAGCTTCTGATCAAGACAAGCCAAAAGCAGTATTAGAAATAAACGGGATAGATAAAAGGCTAACAACAGGAGAAGCACTTTATGATATTTATGATCCAGGATATTTATGGAGGGTAGAATCAATAAGCAGAAATTCTGTTGTTATCAGAAGAGATTATGAAAATCCTTTATCAACTTCCCAGCAAAGAGCAACAACGTTTGAAAGAATAACATTAACAAATAATTTGAGATCAGTTTCAACTGGAAAAGACAAGGATAAGTTCATTAAAGTTAGAGTCAAAAGCGTAGAAGCAAAAAAAGAAGTCTATATATCTATAATTCCTGACTCAGAAAATGCATTCAGCGAATCTAATTTTAATCTGCATATAGACATTGAAAAAAGGGCAATAAGGCCATCTATATTCAGCAGCAATCTAGATGATGAAATAAACAAAACAAAGAAATTAATAGACAAAGTTGATTCATTAATAAAAAATATGGAAAAAATCCACAAATTCTGGATTAATTTCTGCTATGTTACTTTTGGAGCATTATGGTCAAAGAATTTAATACAAGGAGTGTTCAGCAATGAGGGAATAGCCAGAGAAAAAATAAGGGATAAATGGGTAGATGAATATAGAGAGGCAAAGGCGAGAGGAGAAAATGTAGGGACATTCGATAATTTTGTAATTAAAAATTCTGACAGGTATGGCAATGATATAGAGGCTGCACAAAATATAGTTGATTCTATACAAGGTGGAGCCACGTGTGATCTACCAATAAATATTCAATTTACATCTGACAAGAGTAAGGATACTATTAAGGATTACTGCTTTACTAAAGGAATGTATGGCTATGATCCAAATAGGTATTATGATAAATATCTAGATTCTGAAAAAAACATAAGATTAGCTTATATAGATGATAAAACAAGAGATATCTCTAAAAAAAAGTTCAGCGAAATTAGGGATGATTTAAATAAAGTAGGAATTATAGTTAAAGATGAAACAGAATATTCGGCAAATCAAGCCCAAATCTTATCTACATATAATAATAGATTAAAAGGACAACAACTGGCCGAATATTTCTATGGAGACAAAAATAGAGAATTCTCTGGAGATATAACTATAAATGAAGGATTAAGAAATGAAATAGGGCGGAAATGCAATCAAGTTAAGAAATGTATAGATAATGCTTTTGATTATATTAGGAATACACAATTTGTTAAGTCTATTGGATTTGGTCCAACTATCTTAAGTAAATATTCAGTTGTAAAAGATCCAACTACAGATATACGTAAACTTCAAGATGGATATAATTCATATATATTATATAAAGATAGTAGTTGTAACGATGACAACCAAAGACTTAATACAGATATAAATATCGATGATAAATCAAAAACAGCAAAATATTTTGTTAAAAGACCAACAGGCTGTGACCCGGTTGTATTTGGAGATCAAAGAACACAGCAAGTCAAGCCCATTAATAAATTATCAATATTAAATGAGGGAAGAAACAAGGGAAAAGTTGATTCTATTACTATTAGCTCTTTGTTATATGCGCAATTAGAATATACAGCCTCAGGAGCTGCTAAAGATGTAACTATATTTAAGAGAACATTACCAAATGGACCTTTAGGAACTGGAGTAAGCATGGGGGATTTAAATTCTGTCAGACAAATCTGTAATTATAGAGGGGATGTATTCAAAAGACAGGATGTTGTTAGTGAACAAGATTGCAAAGAACTGGGTAATTTGATGGGAAAAGTTAACACCTGCAACAAAGAATTAAGCAGAAGTAATCTTGAGACAGGAGCTCGTCTAAAGTGCGGTTATTCTAAGGAAAATGTTCAAGTAACAGAAATAGGAAAAAGCTGCGTTGATTTTATGTCTCCAGAAGACTGTAGATTATTGTTTAATGCTTGTGATCCAGTAATGTGTCCAAGCTCAAGATGCAATTTAAATGGAAAATGGCAGGTTGCTAATGTTGCCCAGACTGGAATTATAGGAAGTCTAGCATTATGCGCTCCAAATTCTGTTCTAGCTGGAGGAGAAGTTGCTGTGCCAGTATGCATTACAGGATTATTAGCTGGACTTCAAAATATAAAATCAATGCTGCAGGGATATAGTGAATGTCTGAATGTCCAAAAAGTCAAGGGAGAATCTGTTGGGATATGTGATAGAGTAAGAAACCTTTATGTTTGTGATATTTTATGGAGAGAGGGGGTAGCAATATTTAATATTAAAGGAGGAATATTTGACTTTTTAAGCGAGAAAGTATTTGATACTGGGAAAGGCGGGGGAGAATATGCAAACTTTAAAAATTCAATAGACACTTCGATAAATTCATTAAAATTCTTTACCCAGGATTATGCAAAGAATGTGTTTGCAGCTTATTCTGGAGGGAGTTTAGATGAGATTGGAACGGAAATTTGCAAGTCTTTTATTGGAGGAAAACTGCCTGGAGAGGGATTCTTTGACCAGATAACAAGGCCAGTAAGCCCTCCTCAGTTTATAGCATTTTTTGATACATTGCCTTATTCAGAGGTAGGAAGGGCCAAAGAAAACCAATATAGTGTATTTCATCATATTTATGCAGGGGCTAATGAGCCAGTAACTTATAGTGTTTATCTAAAGGGAGTTAATGAACTAGGACAAAGCTACTTGCCGTTCTTCTTTATTATAAGGAATAAAAGATTGGATGCTGGAAGATTTAACCAGCAGAATGATGATTTTGTCCAGTTAGCTGGCTATAATGAGGTATGTGTTGAGATAAAAGGAAAAACAACTAGAATAAATGAATGCGGATTTGGCAAAGTAACAACTGATTTTGGATTGAATAAATTAAGCGATATTTATACAGCCAGCGAAGCGAAAAAACAGATTAAATCAGCTGAGGAATGTGTTCCACAGACAGGAAGATTATCTACATTAGATTATACTGGTGGCGGAAAATTTGGAGGGAGTATTAATCCTCTGGTAGCTGGTGTAGGAAGCTTCTCAACTGGATTAGTGGAAACTGGAATAATAAGGAGATGCTCTGGATTTAATCCTGGAATCGGGGTAAATACACAGACATGGGTAGAAGTAGGAAGCTGCGGAATAGATGATAAGGGAAGAGATTTAGGAACCTGCTGGCTATACAGGCCAGCCCTAAGCAAGCTGATAAAGGATGTAGAGCTTAGAAATACAACTCAAGTAGAATTAAAGAATCTACAGACTAAATTAGCTGAAGAAGGAATAATAAATCTTAATATATTATCGCAGCAGGAGGCTGATGGAATATTGACTGATGCTGGCTATTTATTGGATGATGTGCTAAATAATCCAACTGAAGAGGGATTTAGAAGCCTTGTTGAGATGTACAAAAAAGCAAGCAATACTCTAATTCCAAATATAGCAGCCAAGGCCACTTTTAGATTAGGAGAAACATATGAAGAATGGGGTAAGTTTAGGAGGAAATCTGGATTAGTAACACAGACTGGAGGCCAAACAAAAACTAGTACAGAAAGTTGTCCTGGATTATTTGCTTATGATTATGGGGAAGGAGTTTATGATACTAATCAAGTTAAATGCCCGGAAACTTGTGAAAAATCTTGTTTTTGTGGATTGACTTATAAAGATGTTTCTAAAGGCGAGATATGTGGTAAAGAAGGAGAAACTTTAACTACAGATGTAACAGGATTAAATGAAAATATAAAAATTTTACAGAACTCCATTAATACAGAAAATATAATTGCAACTTCTATACTTACTACTGAATATGATGAATTAAGATATTATAAATACAGCCAGGGAGAATGGATAGAAATAAAACAAGATGAATTTTCTAAAATATTGAAAGAACCGACAAAAATAGATGAAACTTCTACTGTTGAAGATTATAGACCTCCAAATTATGTAGATGATATACAACAAGAAAAACGGAAAGATGTAACATCTACAAAATCATCATCTGAAACTACTACACTACAACAAACTCAATTACAATGTAATCAATGTGGTGGTACATATTACGATTTTAAATATTGTAATTATAATGAATGTAAGAAGATAGATGGTAATAATCAAAAATGTTATTATTATGGATTTGGTGGTTTAATTAGTAATTTATGTAATTCGTGTGATGATATAAAATCGTGTGAAGATTATAATAAGGTTCAAGGTGATGAAAATAGAAAATTAGCTTGTCTTGGTGATTATGAAGAAAGACAATTAGATTTATTAGAACCATTAGATAGATGTGGTTTTAATAGATGTGATTGGGATGATGTAAGAAAAAGATGTTTTACTAAAGACTTTGAAGGCATGGAGTTAAAGGAATTAATAAAACTTATACCCATATGTAATCTTGGATATGCTAGATGTAATATAGAAACTAAAGAGATAGAAATAACAACCATAATTGATATTGGAAATAATTATTTAAGAGACTTAGAGAATAAATGGTTACCCATCTTTTATAAAAAACAACCAATAATAGCTAGAACTAAGGCATATGTTGCTTTGGATGTACCTTTACAAACAATTAATGAAGGGGTTTATAATTATAATGAAGATAAAAAATGTTATATTCCAACCAATCCAGTCTCAATTCCTAATTCTTGTCTATCTTTAAGTAGGGGAGATATAATAAAACTTAGTCAAACATCTAATCTAATATCTTCAGAAAAGCCAGATGAAAAATTAACAACAATAGAGGGGGTAAAAGAATCAGTACTTGTATCTTATCGTTCGAAGATTGAAAAATATCTTCCAATAATTGAACAAGCTAGTAATACATATGGAATTGATAAGAGTTTAATAATAGCAATAATAACTGAAGAATCTAGTTGGAAACCAGAGGTTTGTAATGGAGAGGATTGTGGGTTAATGCAACTGAGACCAATCACAATAACTGATATGAAAACTAAAGCTAGTTCTAAACATTGTGGGGATCTAGAATTTAATGATGTATACAAAGATCCTCAACAGAATATAAATGCAGGCACATGTTATCTATATTATCTTAAAAATAGATATAGGAATGATTTAAGATTAGCTTTGATAGCTTATAATATGGGTCCTACAGCATTAGATGATTTAAGAAGTAAAAATATTCCAGTATCAAATAAATATGTAGATAAAATAAATGAAAAATTAGAGATAAAAATTACTTAAAAAAATCATTAAATTTATTCAAAAAGAGGTTTATTACTTTGTTATATTATGAAATTGAACTTTTTTTAAGAAAAAGTCGATAAAAGAAGAAACTAAATGGGCACTAAACCCAAAATATACTTTTACTAATACAAAAATGAGGTATTTAATCAGTTATTGCAAGAGATAATATGATAGTTGAGAATTAGTTTAACAAAAGAATATAGAAAAGTTTATATATTTAATTTAATTAAATATATTTATTTATAAAAGAGATATTATGGCAAAAGCTGTAATCCCGAAAAAGAGGATAATCACCGAAAAGAACAACCTTATTGAAATAGTGGCCTGGAAAACCCCAAAATCAAAATTTTATCAGGAAGGGGTAAAATACTCATTTACATTTGTGCATAAGAACAAAAGAACAATTGCATTTGACAATTTTAACAATGAAGGGCATCATAAGCATCATCAGAATAAAAAGGAGCAATATAAATTTGAAAGTCTGGAGAAGACAGCAGTTCAGTTTTTTAAATTAGTTGAAGAATTTGAAAAATCAAATGGAGGAGAAAATGATTAAAGCGAAAGAATTAAAGTTATATATTGAGGATATGGAAGAATTTAAGAAAAAGATAAAGTCTGAGTTGAAAGAGATAGATATGGGAAGATCTAAAAGATTTAAAGAAGATACCATTAGTTTTCAGTCTTTAGACCAGCTTAGGAAGTTTTTAACGCCAAAAAGATTAGAGCTGCTTAGGATTATCAAGCATAAGAAACCAAGATCTATGTACGAACTTGCTAAATTAGTCGGCAGAACCCCGGAAAATGTGAATACAGATATAAAATTTCTAAAGGAATTAGGATTCGTTGAAGTGACTAATGTAAGGGAAGTCAGAAAAAAACTGGTTCCAGAAGTCAGTTATGACAAAATGACTTTAGAAATAGAAGTTTAATAGAAAATTTTGTCATGATAAATATTTAGATTATCAAAATGCTGAAGAAATCATTTAATCTATTCAAGAAAAAGTTTTATTACTTTATTTTGATAGATGGATTGTTTTTTATTTTATTATTCTTATTTTTGAACTACTCAAGAAACAAGGTTCAAAATTATCTTCAGTTAATCCAGCAGTATATTCCAAAGTTAAATGAAATGCAAAGCTTACTGCAGCAATCAACTGATGTAGCTAATCTAGACCAAACTACTTTAGTTTTAAATAGTATAAACTCAATAGTAAGAGAATCACTAATATTTGGATATTTTATAATCCCTTTTGTAATATTTATCTTATGGGCATTATTACAGGGGTTAAACTATAAAATAATCTTTGAAGACAAAATGAAAAATATATTGGATTACAAATTCTTCATTAAATTTTTGGTTATAAGTCTGCCATTCTTTGTCATATTAACATTAATAGCGTTTCAGTTTTTATCCATGTTTACTAATATAGTCCCTTATTACGGCGGACAATTTGAATTTAATACTCAATTATATTTAATTATACTAATTCCCATAATCTTATTCTACTTCTTATTAATATTTTATTCTTTATTAAATAATAATAGCTTATTAAGAACATTAAGGAAAGGGATAAGCATAGCAATAAAAAAAATACATTATCTATTTCCTTTATACTTGGGATATTTGGTTATTTTCATCTTGTTTATGGTAGCTTTTATGAATAATTTTGTCTTTTACATAGGAAATTTCAATGCATTTTCATTCATCAATATATTAATTACAATAATATTATTGGTAATCTTAAGCTATTATAGAATTTTATTTACGCTTTTTTCTAATAGTTTTTCTTGAATTTTTTACTTCTGCAGCTTTTAATGGAAACATTATATCTCCAGAAGGATAGACTAATAATAGAACAAATATGAATGCTAATAAATTTAATATTAATGTTGAGGTTGTAGCTTGTGATATTCCCAATATAGAATATCCTGTTACAGAAGGATTATCAACTATTGAGTTTACTAATGAGAATGTTGCGATTGCTAATAATATAACAGCTGCTACTTCTTCAATTATATCTGACAATTCTTTTGCTTTTCTTTTAGCCCCTTTTTCAATCTTACGATCTACTTTATGAAATGTACTATCACTTACTAATTTATCTCCACGCATTTGTTTTAATACTTTCATGAATAGACCAGACCTAGATAAATATTCACTAGCTTCTTTTGCTTCTTCTCCACCGGGCAGTTTATTCAACTCTCTGGCTATATCTGAATATGATTTTGAATGTTCTTCTAAAGGGTATTCTTTTTGTACACCAAACGCTTCTCTTAATGCTCTAAAGGGAGTTCTAATATATCCCTTTGGACTTAAATCTCTCTCTTTTAATAGGAACTGCGCTATTGCTATTGGATACCTTCTTGATTTTGATTTAGTTGCATATTGATTGATATTTTGTAATATATCTCTTCTTATATCATCTTCATCTTTTCCTTGTAGAACTAATCTTTTTATTCGATTATTAATTTTATCATAATCTAGTTTTTGAAATAATTTTTCTTCACTACCCTTTCCATATTTTTCAATTGCCTTATCTACAGCAGAACTTACACTGTTTTTATAGTATCTTTTTGGCATATTATATTAAATTTAATTTTATATATAAATGTTTTCTATAGAATGTGCGGGGAACAGGACTTTCTTTCAGGAGGTATCGGAACCTCGATTCTGATATTCGAACCTGTGTAGGCACTAAGCCATTGGGTCCTAAGCCCAACCCGTTTGGCCACTCCGGCATCCCCGCATAGAATTAACTGTAAAATTTTATTTAAATAAGTTTAGTTTTAGAATTATATTCTTTTTCTCTTGGTTCTCTGCTTCTGCCAGGAGTATTTTCTAAGTTTAGAGGAATTGCCAAATCCACAAGAGCTACATTTCTTCTTTCTTATATGATAGGTTGCCCTTCCGCATCTTCTGCATCTGATGAAATTCTTCTGGCCGGATTTCCTGCCCATTGACGGAGTGCCTTTAGTCATTTTTACTCAGAAGGAGAAATTAATATTATTGTGTCGCCTCTAACAAATGTTAATCCCAATTTTCTTTTTAATTCATTATTTTCATATTCTTCAGCATCTTCCAGAACCATATTAATATGAATATCAAAAGCCCTTAATTTACCTCTTATCTGCTTTTGATTTTTCAATTCCAATAATACTCTTTTGCCTCTTGAACTGTTCAATGCATCTAATGGCCTTTCTGAATCCATTAAAACAACCTATTTAATGTCTTTTTAAAACTTTCTAATAAACTTTATAAACGATTATTTTAAATTTATATCATGACAATCATCCAGTCAAGACCAAAAAGAAAGAAAACCGGCGGAAAATATATTGATTATAGAAAGAAGAGAAAATATGAAAGCGGAAATCCGCCAACGCACACAAAATTAGGAGATAGAAGGACATCTACAGAAAGAACTATGGGTGGATATAAAAAATTCAGAGTTCTAAGTGATAATATTGCCAATGTTTATGATCCCAAATCAAAGAAATATATAAAATTAAAGATAAACACAATTGTAGAAAGTCCTGCAAATAGGCATTTTGTAAGAAGAAATATCATGACCAAAGGAACAATAATAGAAACTGAAAAGGGAAAAGCAAAAATTACTAATCGTCCAGGACAGGATAATATAATCAATGCTGTCTTAATGGAAAAATAAATTTATTCAAGATTTCTTAATCATCTCTTTAATTTTTTTATATGCTCTGCTTCCAACAAATTTCAATGTTTTATAAGTTCCATATAATAAACCAGCATAGGTTGTTACACCAGCTAATCCGCCTAATACTGCTCCTGTAGCCCCAGCAAATGCATTACTAAATGTTTGATAGATAGCTTGTGAAAATCCATAATAATAATTATGAATTCCTATTAATGTGTCATATAAACCGCAAGCAATACCCTTTATACCAGGAGCTATATGGTTAAAATAAGCTGCTTTTGAAGTAGAAGCTATATAATTAGAATTATAAAGAGCAACGGGAATAGAAGCTCCAAATGCACCAGTTGCAACTAAATCGTCTAGTCCATACTTATTTTCTTCAACTTTTTTGACTAGTGACATAAATTTGTATTAAATAGTCAATATATAAATCTTTCTATTAGTTACTACTCTAAAATAACATAAAAAATAAAAATATTTAAAAAGAAAACGAAAACTTTATAAATAACCTATTTATCTATTTTTTAAAGGTTATTATATTTACTGGGGGGAAAATGCCTAACTATATTAAGAAATGCCCTGAATGCGGCAGTATAAATCTAAATCATTCTAAAGAAAAAGGCGAGATTATATGCAGGGACTGCGGATTAGTTCTAGAAGAAAAGATGGTTGATTTTGAGCAGGAATGGAGGGAATTTGATTCAGAACAGGCTGAAAGGGTAAGAAGAACAGGAGCTCCCTCGACATGGACAAAATTTGACCGTGGATTAGGGACAGATATTGGCCAGAAAGGGGACATCTATAAATTAGAAAGCAAAGGAAGAAATAAATTCTTTAGACTAAGAAAATGGCAGTACAGAGTTTCTACAGCAATAGAAAGAAATCTTAAATTAGCCTTAGCAGAATTAAAAAGAGTAGCTTCTTATTTAAAACTTCCAAAATCAGTTGAGGAAGAAGCAGCCAGAGTATACACATTAGCTGTTCAAAGAGGATTAGTAAGAGGAAGAAGTATGGAGTCTGTTGTTGCAGGGGCATTATATGCTGCTTGCAGAAGACATGAAGTTCCAAGAACTCTAGATGAATTAAGTGAAGCTTCTGGGATAGATAAAAAAGAAATTGGAAGAACATACAGATTTGTTACAAGGGAATTAGGAATTAGAATACTTCCAAGCAATCCAGTAGATTATATTCCTAGATTCGCTTCTGCTTTAAGATTAAATCCAGACACCCAAAGCAAGGCTGTTGAAATCCTAGAAAAAGCCCAGAATTCAGAATTAACATCTGGAAGAGGTCCAACTGGAATTGCAGCTGCCTCATTATATGTAGCTGCATTGATAAATGGGGAGAAAAAAACCCAAAGAGAAGTTGCTGATGTAGCCGGAGTTACAGAAGTTACAATAAGAAACAGATATAAGGAATTAATAAAAAAACTAAAATTAAAAGACCAAGTGAAAAAGAAAGAGTAACTTTTTAAACAATATTTATTTTCTTATTTAAATGTACAAAGAGAGATTAATTGAGAGTTTCAAGAGTCTAAAATTTCTATTGTTTGTTCCTGATTTAGCAATGCTGATAATATCATTTTTATTGGGATTGTCTTTTGTAAAATACAGCGGAATAACTGAATTCTTCAATGCCAATAATAATTTAATCGACTCTTTGGACATGCTTATTCCGTTATTGTCTGATTTTATACAAGATAATATATTGGTATTTGTAATTTATCTTATATTATTCTTCATTACTGGATTTATTTTGGGATCTGGGATAAATGCCATGAAATTCGGGATGATGAGGGATATTATAGAAAAGAAAAAACTAGAATTTAAGAAAATGATAGGCTATGGATCAAAATATTTCTGGGATATTGTACTGATGAGATTGACTGTATTCATCATCTCTTTGATGGTTTTATTATTTTTTGGCATATTGATAATATTAAATGCGCTAAACACATTTTACAGCCAGATATTTTTCAATATAATATTGCTCTTATTTCTGATAACATTATTTTTCCTGAGTTTATTATTATTGTTTAGGTATCCTGCTTTGCTGATTGACAGAAAAAATCCAATTGAAATAATTAAATCCCTCTATTTACTATTATTAAAGAATTTTAAGCATGTATTTATGACTTGGTTTATAATATTTTTATTTGGATTGATTATATTATTGCTTGATTTTTCATTGAACATAGCTTATGGAGCCACCTTGATGATAATATTAATAATAATCAGATATGCTATAAGTCTTATATATGGAGTCTGGAGCAACTTGTTCTTATTCTATATGTATAAGTTAAAGTGATATCCTCATAAAATCCTCTGCTATATAAACATTATAAAATATTTTAGAAGCCTCTTTCTTCAATTCTTCTAAATCTTTATATCTCTGGCTGAAATGAGTTAAGATTAATCTTTTTGCAGTTGATTTTTTTGCTATTAATGCCGCCTGTTTTGTGGTTAAGTGTTTATATAATTTAGCTTTCTCCTCGAAATCCTCCCTAAATGTGGCTTCAGAAACAATAATATCTGAGTTTTTTGTCAATTTCAGTATATTATCGCATACTCTTGTGTCTGTTATGAATGCTATTTTCTTGCCTTCTTTTAAGCTTGTGGATAATTTAGCTTTAATTTTTTTGCCCTTCCAGATTATATCTTTGCCTTGCTGTAATTTTTTTATAATTGGATGGGATTTTAGACTAAATTTTTTCAGATATTCCATATTAATCTTTCTTCTATCATTTTCTATAAATGAATATCCCAAGCAAGGAATGCTATGGTCTAGTTTTAACGCCTCTAGACTAAAATCATTATTTTTGAAGAAGATTCTTTTATTAACTTCAACTAACTTGTATTTTATTTTTATTCTATAATCAAATCCCCTGAACATATGGCTAAAATATTTTTTAGATCCTTTTGGCCCGTATATTTCTAGACTTTTATTATACTGGTGCTTTTCCAAACTTTGCAATACTCCGGGCAATCCCAGAACATGGTCGCCATGCCAGTGAGTTATTAGTATTTTTGTAATTTTTGTGACTGGGATTTTTGCTATCCTTAATTGTCTTTGAGTATTTTCCCCGCAGTCAACCAATATTCCCTCATCTTTGTACAATAATAAATTAGAAAAGTGATTTCTGTCCTCAGTCGGTATCATTGAGCTAGTTCCTAAAAATATCAGTTCCATCTCATATTTAATGACAAGCTTTTTAAATAGTTTTTTATTAAATTGGCTATGGCAGAGAAAAAGGAAAAACCCAAGGAAATAACAAATAAAATAAGCGCTATATTCTCTAATGAAAAAGTTGTGGCCGAAGAGAATAATGAATCTAGGGAACTCCATAACCAAAGCAAGTTTGGCGAATTGCAGGAGGGAAAATTCTATTATTCTTTGGTAGAAGCCTTATATTTATTAGAAAAAAAGAGAATGGATATTCTAGATAATAAAAATAAGAAGATTAATGCCGATGATTTTATTAAAAAGGCTCGAGAAGTAGAGCCAAATTTCTGGATAAGGTATGTTGTATTTAGGGATATGAGAAATAGGGGCTATATAGTAAAAACTGCTCTAAAATTTGGGGCTGATTTCAGGGTTTATGACAGGGGAGTCAAGCCTGGAGATGATCATGCGAAATGGATTTTATATCCTGTCCATGAAGCTAGTGTGTCCACTTGGTATGAATTCTCAGCTAAGAATAGAGTTGCTCATAGCACAAGAAAGAGATTATTAATAGGCATTGTTGATGATGAGAATGATGTTACTTATTACAATGTGGAATGGGTAAGACCTTAGGGAAGATACCAAATTATCTTATTTTTAAATCCAGTTCTTTCTATATCACCCATCTTTTCAATGCTTTTTAAGTGTCTTAAACAATGTCCTAAACTAAGTTGTATGTTATTAGCTAATTCTAAAGTTTTCATAGGTTTTCTTCTTAAATATTTTAAAATTTCTTCTTTAATTATATATGGGTCTCTTGTTCTTATTTTTCTATTAAGAGTCTTTAATGCAAATTTTAAATTTCTAGATTTCTCTGGATGGGAAAATCCAACTTTTTCATCAAATCTTTTATAGTGCTTTTTTTTCACATTTATGATAAAATTATTCTTCCTATATTTTTGCCTTTTTATCCCTATTTTATTGGTTTCTACTTCTATAGCTTTTAATAATTTTTTTATCTGTTTTATTACCTTTAAATTAGACATACTTATGCATAGACCGGTTGATATATAACCTTCGTCATCAAATAAAGCCTGTAAAAATGCTCTTTTACATTCTTCTGTAGCTTTGAAAGTTTCACTTGGTAGTCTATTTGGGAAAGAAAATCTCACATTAAGTATATGGGACAATATATCAGTTAATATTTTTGGAAAGTAAACAATAGGAATTGTTAATTTAGAGTCATAAACTCTCATCTTTCCAAATATCTTTAAATCCTTCTTAAATTGTTCCCTTAAAACTTTTGAAGTATTTGAATAATAAGGAACCTTATTTCTAGGCGCACTACCATCTGCTATCATATGTGCAGTTATTCTATACAATTCTGGATTCTCTTCTATTGGCAATTTTGGGTTTGTTATTGGATTTGATTTATTTGACCCTTTTATTAGATTTATATTATTCTCGATTTTTCTTTTAAGTCTATTTGTTTTACAAGATTTTTTTAGAACCCAGAGAGGTATACACTGTGTGTATAATCTTCCGCCTTTTTTGCTGTAACCTCTCCAATGCTGTTTTACAGCGGTTTGTGATAAACCTAAGAATCTAGCATACGCTCTTTTTCCCCCATACTCTATAAACATTTCTCTGAAAAATTCTTTATGAGCCTGTCTTTTTAGAGAGATATAAATATTATCCGGAAAATCCCAGATATGCCACGATTTCATATAACTAATAGGGAAATTTAATTTATATACCTCACGCAGGTGGTTGTCCGCTGTGTCCGCTACAAGGATAGTATAATATATATTTTATATAATATAAATAGCTTATAAATTATCTGCCTCTTAATAAATAATGAACCTAAAAAACAAAGGCATTCTTGCAATATTATTAGCTGCTTTTATCTGGGGCTCCGGCGGGGTTTTAGTAAGGGTTTTGAATAATATAGGTCTAAACTTTTATACATTTAATTTTTATATAATGTTAGCTGGAACAGTTGCATTATACCTATCTTCTAAATTTTCGAAAGATAATAATATTCTAAATATCAAGAAAAATGAATTTAAATATTTTATAATGTTGGGAGTTATCTTATCTTTGGCTATTTTTACTGTAAATTTTGCCTTTTTGTACACTAAAATTTCAAATGCTGCATTTCTAAATTTTACATCTTCTATATTTATAATGATTGTAGGAGTTATTATATTTAAGGAGAGATTAACATTGAATAGAATATTTGCTTTAATCTTAGCTATAATCGCAATTGTTTTAATAACTAATTTTAGTCTAATTAATTTTAACTTAAACAAAGGAGACTTATCTGCTTTAGCTTCTGCATTAGTTTTTACAAGTTATCATTATATTGGCAAGAAATTAAAAAATACAGATGAGATAAGAACTATATTCTGGACAACTTTAATAGCTACAATAATCTTATTACCTTTTTACTTAATTAATATTAGTTGGACAACTTCTATATTTATTGCTATTGGAATATTCTTATTAGAGGGGATTTTACATACAGCAACAGCCCATAGATTATATCTTTATGCTTTAAGGAATATAGAAATATCAAAAGCAGGAATCTTATATCTATTTCAACCAATAAGCGCTAGTCTTTTTGCTTTAGTTTTTCTAAATGAAATACCTTCATTAAAAGAATTCATAGGGGTATTACTAATAATTATTAGTATATTTATAATATCAAAAGATTAACCTTATTATATATTCAACATTGATAAACTATTTATAATGACTATTTCTTAAAGATATTATGGAAGATATAAGGGCCAAGGTTTTGGGCATTGTTCATCAAGGTGGTCCGATACTGCCTGTAACCATATCAAAACTAATAAACCAAAATATATTATTTACCTCTGCAATACTTTCTGAGTTAATAAGCAGGAATCAATTATTATTGTCAAAAGCCAAAATAGGCGGTAGTCCAGTATATTATGTTAAAGGACAAGAAGAAAAACTCCAGATGTTGTATAATTATCTTGGAGATGTTCATAAGATAGCCTATAGCTTATTAAAAGAAAAAAATATAGTAAAAGATTCTGACTGCGAGCCGTATCAAAGGGTTGCATTAAGGGAGATTAGGGATTTTGCTGCACCATTTAATTTCAACAATGAAATATTCTGGAGATGGTACTTATTAGATGAGGAAAATGCCAAAAAAATATTGGAAGAATCCATTAAGAAACCAGAAATAATAGAATTAAGAAATGAAACACAGGAGAAACTCCAGGAAAAAGTTTTACCAGAAGAAGAAATACTAGAAACCCCATTAAAACTGGAAAAGCCAAAGCGCAAACCAAGAATAAAAAAATCAGCTAAAAGCGATATAGATTTATTGGATAAAATTAATAATTATTTCAATAAAAATAATATTGAATTGATAAATGAGAATATAATTAAAAAAAGCAAGGAAATCAATTATAATCTAAGATTAGAAAGTTCTATTGGAAAGGTTTCTTTCTTCTGCAAACTAAAAATAAAAAAATCAATTAATGATGGAGATTTGAGCTTGGCAATTAATGAAGCTAAAGGCAGACAAGTTCTTTTCTTAAGCAATGGAGAATTGACAAAAAAAGCAAAGGAATTCCTGGAAAAAGAAAAAGAAAGCATAATATTCAACAGCATATGAAAAGGTTTATAAATCAGGCATTTAAGATAGGTTTATGGGTAGGATAAAGACAAAGTTGATAAAAAGAACAGTCAACAAGCTAATCAAGGATTATGAATCTAGATTTAGTGATAACTTTGACAATAACAAGAAAGCAGTATTGGAGGTTTTAGAAGTTGAATCCAAGAAGCTTAAAAATATTGTAGCTGGATACATAACTAAGTTAATGAGGAGAGAAGCAGCTTAATAAAGGACTGAAAATGGCAGACAGAAACGATGACCACACTGTTTTTATTGGCAGTAAGCCGTTTATGAATTATGTAACTGGAGTAGTGATGCAGTTTACTACCCAAGGAGCTAATGAAGTAGTAATTAAATCCAGGGGAAAATTCATCAGCAGAGCAGTGGATGTAGCTGAAGTGGCAGCAAAGAGATTTTTAGAGGGCAATGTTGTAATAAGGGACATAAAAGTAGACAGTGAAGAATTTGAAAACAAGGAAGGGAGAAAAGTAAGAGTAAGCAGCATTGAGATAACACTAGGAAAAAAATAATAAAATAAAAGATGACATAAGTTGTCTTTGAAGGAGAAAAAATGAACGATTTCAAGCAAGGTGGATTCAGAAGAAATGATTTTGGACCACGTGAAATGCATAAAGCAACTTGTTCTGAATGTGGTCAGGAATGTGAAGTTCCTTTTAAACCAACAGAAGGCAAGCCTGTTTATTGCAGGGAATGTTACAGAAATAAGAGAAAATTCTAATCTTAATTTAACTTAAGTATTTATTTTTCTTTTTTTTATTATAGTTAGAAGAATATTCTTTTATTTATTATTTAGATAAAATAATCAATTAATGCCTCTGGGCGGATTTGAACCGCCGATATCGAGCTCATGAGACTCGCGTTCTACCACTAAACTACAGAGGCTCAAAAATAAAAGAATGAGTTTATTTTAAAAGAGTTTTGATTTTAGAGGCTAATTTTTTTGATTCTCCTTCATCATAATATCTGCGTTGAACCTTAAAATTTATTCCATCGTCTTTGAATCTGGGAATTATATGAACGTGGGTATGAAAAACAACCTGACCAGCCACACTGTTTATATTGGAAATTATATTTAGACCTTCTGCGTTTGTAGCTTTCATAATAGCATTGCCTATCTTTTTAACTGCTAGGCTAATATTTTTCAGATCATCTTCGTTATCCTCCAATAAATTATTGGAATGATTTTTCGGCATTACTAGAGTATGGCCTTTATTTGCAGGATTAATATCAAAGAATGCTATAATTGATTTGTCTTCATAGACTATGTCTGCCGGGATTTCCTTTCTTATGATTTTGCAAAATAAACAATCTTTCATGATATTTTCATTATATCTTATTTTAAAAACTTTGTCTGGACCGACCGGGATTTGAACCCGGAATTTCACCCTAGCCAAGGGCGCGATTTGCCGTTAATCTACCGGCCCATAATAAATTTTGCTATGTTAAGGTTTATATATTTTTATAATTGAGCCAGATTATGAGAAGAATTAACAGCATATACTTAACATTAGCACTTTTATCGTCTTATCCTTCAATGTCAGAATCATCGTTGGATAATAAGAAAATATTTTGCGATGTTTATAAACATGAAATAATATTTCTGTACCAATTTAAAAAAAGCAAATATATAGAAGTTGATTTGTTAAGGAAAGAAAGGAAAAGTTATGAAGTACAACAGAAGTTCATAGAGCAATTAGAAGATAGAATCAAAGATTTAGAAGCTAAATCAAAAGATTGCAGATGATTATTTTACTGATTTTCCAGCTTTCTCAAATTTAATATCATTATTAAATAATTTGTTTAATACATCTTTTAACTCTTTTATTTTTACTCTTATTTGTTTTTCTGAGTCTCTATTCCTGATAGTAACATCCTTTTTCTTTATTGAGTCAAAATCTACTGTAATGCAATATGGAGTTCCAACTTCAGCTGCCCTTAAATATCTCTTGCCAATTGAAGCTACCTCATCATATATAATAACAAAATTATTCTCTAGTTCTTTCTTTATTTCCTTTGCAATTTTGACTAAATTTTTGTCTTTTACCAATGGAAATACCATCAAATCTATTGGAGCTAGGTTATATGGCAGCTTAAACATTGTTTTTCCCTCTTCTTTCTGCTTTTTTTCATAGAATGTATCTAATAAAGCAAATAATGGCCGATCTGTCCCGAAAGCAATCTCCAAGATATGCGGAACAAATTTTGAGCCGTCTTCTCTTATTGCCTCTAGTTTTTCCTTTGAAAATTCTGAATGCTTGTTTAAGTCATAATCTGTCCTGTCATGAACTCCGCAGACTTCAGTCCATCCAAAGCTTCTTAATTTAATCTCAATATCCCAGGCGTCATCTGCGTAAAATGCCTTTTCCTTTGGATTATGCTGTCTTATTCTTATATTAGCTTTGGGAATTCCCATGTTTATGAATTGCTGATAAGCGAGCCATAAGCAGTATGCATAAGCTTTTGTTTTAATCAATTTATTTTTGATTAAAGAGTCTAAAGTGCTTAAATTATATGGTTTGTTTTTTTCCTGTAATCTATAATCCCATAGAGGAAGCTTTAGACTTTTTATTTTATTGTATTCTAGCCAATTGTCTTTTTCTTTTGGGTCAATAAATATCTGGGCTTCTGCCTGGGTGAATTCCCTCCCCCTAATAACATGCTGCCTTGGGGAAATCTCATTTCTATATGCCTTGCCTATCTGAAAGACACCAAAAGGAATTTTTTTCCTAAAGAATAAATAATTTCTTTTATATGGAAGGTAAGTTACAGTAGCTGTTTCTGGCCTTAATGAAGCGTCATTTCCTGCTACCTTTGTCTTCATCATTAAAGATTCATCTTTTAGCTCATTCTTGAAATTGCCCCCGCAGCTTGGACAGCTGATTTTCTTTTTGTCTATTAAATCCAAAATCTTTTCAACTGACAATATTATATCCTTATCATTCTCCTCAATCAACTTATCAGCTCTGAACTTTGCCTTGCATTTGCTGCATTCTATTACAGGATCTTTGAAAGTATCAAGATGTCCAGAGGCTTTCCATACTATATCAGGCATTATTGTCGGGCCTTCTATCTCCCAGATGTCATTTGATTTAAAAGTGGCTCTTACAGAATTTTCTATTTTGTTTTTTAGCAATTTACCCAATGGCCCATAAGTGTAAAATCCAGATAATCCGCCGTAGATTTCCGGCTCAGGACCCCAGATAAACCCTTTTTCCACAACAAAGCTGATAAAATCCTTTGTAAAATCATTATCCATTTTTATTATTCATGATTCGATATTTATAATTTTATTGGTAAGACTTAAAAATGCTTATTAGCAAATAGATAGGATGTATGACTTAGAAGAACAAAAAATAGTTGAAGAAATTAAGAAAATAAAAGCTAAAAGAATATTAATTCAGTTGCCAGAAGGACTGAAAAAAGAAGCTAATAGATTAGTTGGATATATAGAGAAAAACACTAATGCTAAATTATTTATTTCTGGAGAATCCTGCTGGGGAGGCTGTGACCTGCCTTTAGAAGAAGCTAAAAAAATTAAAGCAGACTTAATAGTTCATTTTGGTCATGCTCCATTTTTTAATCCTAATTTTCCAGCATTATATATTGAGACAAAGTATAAGACAGATATTACAAAATTGGCTGAGTCCTCATTAGAATATCTAAAGAATTTTGATAATATTGGATTAGTTTCTTCTGTCCAGCATATTCACCAGCTTGATAATGTAAAAATTATTCTTGAGAATAATAATAAGAAAGTAATAATTCCAGAGGCAAAGGGAAGGGCTTTCTATAAAGGGCATATTTTAGGATGCGAATATTCTGGGAGCAAACTAATGGAAAAAAATGTGGATTGTTTTTTAGTTTTAGGCAATAAGTTTCATTCCATGGGATTGGCTTTAAGCGTTGATAAAAAAGTTATTGTCATAGATCCAATAAACGAAGAAATTCACGATTTAGATTCTGACAAGAAGAAAATAACGCTTAGAAGATTAAAATTAATTGAAAAAGCAAGAGAAGCTAATATATTTGGGATTATTGTTGGGATGAAGTCTGGACAGCAAAATTTCTCTGTTGCTGAGAATATTAAGAATAAATTGCTCAAAAATGGAAGGGAAGCATATATATTGACTATGAATAATGTTACTAATGACCAACTGATAAATTTTTACAACATTGAAATCTTTGTCAATACATCATGTCCGAGGATATCTATTGAAGACATTGATAGATTTGAAAAGCCAGTAATTACTTATACTGAATTATTAATAGCTTTAGATGAATTGAAATTTGATAGAGACAAGAATAATATAATAATAGCACCTTATGGAGTTAAGTAATATTTATTTAATTTTTAATTTCTCAACTTTAGCGTCTTTAGAAATAATAGCAGAATTTCCGCTTGGGTCTTCGATTATTATTTTTACAGAAACCTCTCCAAGCATTACCTTCCATAGTTTTTTCAGCAAATTCTTCGCTTTTATCCTTGTTTCGTCATCTTCTGCAATATCCCTTTCTGATTCTATTATCTTCTTGAATCTTTCCAAAACTCCTTCTACATTGGAAATATAGCCTTCTGATGCAGGTCCTGGGGTGACAGACATCTTCAATTCAGGAACCTTTATGGTGGCTTCTGAGGATTTAATTACCCTAACGCTTAGGTCTTTTTTAGTTTTAACCTCAAAAGTGTATCTTGTGGGTTCTTTTCTTTCTTCTGCTTCAACATCGGATTTATTGTAATTGCAGCTTGAACAGCTCATAGAAAACAGATAGCATTTGCCAAAATAAGGGATATCAATTTGATCTTCTATTAATGTTAGTGTCTTATTGTTGCAAAAAGGACATAGCTCTTTTTCTATCTTTTCCATCTTCTAGATTTCTTCAACACCGTCTTTTGTTAATCCCATTAATCTTATTCCTACCCCAAGTTTTAACAAAGCTGATAAAATAGCCATATGCTCTTTTCCAGTTCCAGAAATCATATTTAGAGCAACCTCTCCGTTTAACTTATCTTTTAATCTTGACTCTATATCTATTACTAATTCTTTGATGGGCTTTAATGAGTCTATGACCATAAATTCAGCTTTTTTTTCAGCTGAAAAATTTTCTTTTCCAAACTCGTTTGTTATTAAATATATATTGTCCCATTCACTGTCCTGGATTAATCTGGAGACATGACCCCATGTTCCTTTTCCAGTTGACAAGCAGGCTATTAAATCTGTCATAAACCAAAAATGAAATAATAATTTATAAAACTATTGTTTTTTCACTGATAAAAATCTATTTAAATTATATTTAATGCTAAATACTAATGGCCTTGTTTTTAACAGTATTAATTGTTGTTATTATATTAGTGTTTCTTATCCTGTTTATGTCCACTAGACATCTACTAAAGACAATTTTCTTCGGATTTCTGATAATAATTGTATTATTGGGGATATTTGGATTTATAATATATAATGATTTTAAAGAGTTAATAAACAATCTTCCAACAAGGGAGAATAAATTAGTATTTGTTCTTGATGATAAAATTATCGGGGGATTAACATTAAACGGATTGGATTTTCAGGATTTGGGAAAAAATAATGTAATGATTAAAAGCAATGAGCTAAAAGAATTAAATAATAATTATCACAAAAACCTTAATCTTATCAAAGGCGATAATTATAAGTTATTTATAATTGATTCGAAAATAATTGAAGAATCTCAAATAAAAGATGAAGAATTCGTTAAAAATAATAATAATCTTCCATTAAATGGAAAAGAGGCATTAACAATTATAAGACAAGATGAATCATTAAATTATTATTATGAGCAATATTTGCCGTCTAAAGGAGTTGATAAGAAAGAAGTCTTAACATTAAAAAATGAAATCAAGAAAAATAAGGACATGGCTGTAATATTCGAGAACGATGATAATTTCAGGAGTTTTTTACTGTTAATTCATTCGGCAAATCTGGCCAAAACCAATACTAAATTCTTAATTGACAGCTTCTCAGATGATAAAATAAAAATCCATCCAGAGACATTGGGAATCAAGCTTGTAAAAGAGATTCCAATACTAATATCTGGATTTATAGAATAACAAAATATTTAAGACAACCAACTTTTTAATTATAATGGCTACTGTAGCAAAAGACAACCCCCTTAATGAAATAACATTAAGAAGATATGAAAAGCCCTATGAGCTGGAAGGCAGGGAATTAGTGAAAAAATTATGCCTGAGCATTGGCTTACTGCAGCCAGGAGACTCAAGAGATATAATAGTTGATGTTCTAATGGTTCTCTTGGAAGCCAGGAAGAAAAAAAAGGAATTGGACTCGAAATTCATAGAAGAAGAAGCTATTAGATTAAGGAAGAAGGAAAAACTGCCTTTAAAAGGGATAGCATCTTCAAACATTAGAAGACAGCTTAAAAGGCTAAGAGACATATTTTTAGTTGAGAAGATTAATAATAACTACAGGATTAATGAGTTTGAAGATATAAGCATAATATTTGAAAAGAGGATAGAGAAGTTTTATATATCTTCCATATTGGAAAGAGTCAAAGAATATTTCAATGCTGTAAAATAATTATGTTTATAAACAAATAATCTTTCAAATAAACTATATTCAATCATTTGGAGGTAAAAATGAGGAAGATAATAAGCTTATTTTTTGTAATGTTATTATTATTTAGTGTTCCATTAGCAATAGCTGATGAGGGTTCTGATTCTAATGAAGGAGATTCAGAAGCAAAAACAGAAGAAAGAACAGAAGTAAAAAATGATGATACAAGAACAACAATAAAAACAGAAATTAAAGACCGTAAAGAAAGGATTTTACAGGAATTTGACCAGAGAAAAGAAAATCTTCCTGAAAAAGCAAAGGAAAGGCTTGAATTAGTTGTAAAGAGAAGATTAGAAAAATTAGAAGAGCTTGATAAGATAAAGAGAGAAGATAAATTCAAGGAGTTTAAAGAAGAGTTTGAATTTAAAGCAAGGGCATTAAATAAAATAAGATTAGAAAAAGCAAAAGAAAATTTCTTGGAAGCCAGAGAAAAATTTGAGGAAGCAAAGAAGCTTCATCTGGAAAATAAGGAAAAATTCGAAAAAGCCAGGAAAGCAAAAGAAGAATGTATAGATGATTGCGAGCAAGCAAAAGAAGAATTAATTAATGCAGCAAAGGAGCATTTAGGAAAATCAGCTGACGCCATAATAGCCCATCTAAACAAGGTAAAGGAAAAGATAGAAGGAAATGAGGGATTGTCAGAAGAAGAGTCAAATAAACTAATAGAAGCTGTTGATACAAAAATAAAAGAGATTGAACAAGCCAAATTAGAATTACAGGCAGCAAAGACTGGAAAAGAGGTTGCTATGGCTTCAAGAAAGATTAATGCAGCCTGGAAGACCACAAAGATAAGAATAAAAAACATCTCAGACAGATTAGACAATTCAAGGATTGGGGGGGTTATACTAAAGAGCAAGAAATTAGAGACAAGATTAGAGAATGCTGTAAATAAATTAACAGAACAAGGGATTGATACAACCGAAATTGATAGTTTAATAGCTGAGTTTAATGCAAAATTAGATGAGGCAAAGAAAAAATTCGAGGAAGCAAAAGACACATTAAATACAGAGACAGAGTTTAGTGTTGAAAAATCAAGAGAATTAGTAAAAGATGCCAAGGAATTGTTAAAAGAGGCAAATGAAATATTAAAAGAGATTGTAAAACAGATAAAAGAAGAAGATGGAGAGGATGAATTGGAAGATGATGACGAGGATGACGATGATGAAGTAGAGGATGAAGACGAAGTAGAAGACGAAGATGAGGACGAGGAGGAATAAAAATGAGAAAAATAATAGCCTTGATGATATTATTGCTTGTAGTTATAGTGGGATGCACAAAAGGAACTCCTGAAACTAAATTAATAGAAGACACCACAACCTCAACACAAGTAAAAGAAACAAATAACACCTTGGATATAAGCAAGGATCTAAGCGAGGCAGAGGAAAGCAAGGATTTGGAACTAGATGAACTGGAAAATTTGGATTTAGAAATTGACGAAAATGTCTTTGAATAGATTTAAATTTTTGTTCTTTATTTCTTATTTATGATTTATCAGCCAAATGAGGACAGCTTCTTATTAACAAAATATGTTAAGAAATATGCCAAAGGCAAAGTCCTTGATGTAGGAACTGGCTCTGGAATATTAGCTAAAGCAGCATTGGAGAATACAAAAGATGTATTAGCTGTTGATATAAACCAAGAGGCTGTGGAATATTGCAGGAAAAAAGGAATAAATGCAATAAAGAGCGATTTATTTGAGAATATAAAAGGGAAATTTGACTTAATTGTTTTTAATCCGCCATATCTTCCTTATGATCCAGACGAGGATTATGAGACAAGTTTGATAACAAAAGGAGGAGTAAAAGGATATGAAATAATAGAAAGATTTTTGATGGATTCAAGAAATTATCTTAATCATGATGGAATTATAATTATTGTATTCAGCACATTAACAGGAGATGTAGAATCTATAATAAGAAAATATGGCTATAAATTTGAAGTATTAGAAGAAAAACCATTGTTTTTTGAGAAACTAAAGGTTTTAAAACTAAAGTTAATGTGAGTTTAGGAAATTTATGGAAAAACTATCAAAAGAAATCAAGGAATATAGAAAGCCAGAATATGTAATAAATCCATTAATATTAAGCAGGTGGTCTCCAAGATCAATTAAAGATGAAAGTATATCTGATGATGAATTAATGTCTTTATTTGAGGCTGCTAAGTGGGCTCCTTCATCCAGAAATGGCCAGCCCTGGCGTTTTATCTATGCCAAGAAGAATACAGAACACTGGAATAAATTCTTTAATTTTTTAACAGATTCAAATAAATTATGGTGCAAAAATGCTCCTGTTTTGATTGTTATAATATCAAGAAAAAACTTTGAGCAAGATAATTTATTTTCAAGGAATCACAGCTTTGATACAGGAGCTGCATGGGAGAATCTTGCTTTGGAAGCAACTAATAAAGGATTAATGGCACATCCAATGGGCGGTTTTGATGTTGATAAAGCCAGAAAAGTTCTGGAAATTCCAGATGATTATGAAATTGAGATTATGGTTGCAATAGGAAAGAAAGGAGCTAAAGAAAACCTTCCAGAAAATCTGCAACAATCCAGAAAATCTGCAACAAAGAGAATTTCCCAATGGAAGAAAGCTGTTAAAAGAGATAATAATGGAGGGAAAATTTAAAGCTTAATGCACAAATTAATAGTTTTTTACGAAAATATCCAAACAAGGTTCTGGTGCAACCCTCTGATAATAAATAGTAAATAGCTAATCTTCCTGTCTATATTGTATGCTATGAGCTTAGCTATAAGCTCTGTCTTTTGTGATATAAAACTTCTTGATCTAATTACAGAGCCGTATTTTCTCTTAATAGAGGAGAATATGCTTTCTATTTTGCTTCTCTGATGATATTTATCCCCTTTAATCCTTCTGCCCTTTAGATAGCCATAGTAATTTGTATAATTTCTTACTGGGATAATAGGAATTGCTTTTAGCTTCCTTATCACAAAATTCCTGTTGTCATAAGAGTCATATCCCTTGTCAGCTATGACATAATTAATGTCCATATCCTTAATCATGCTTCTAAACTCTGTGTTGCATCTCTTGTAATCCCTTCTAATCCTATAATCAAGTATAAGCTGTTTATCTATATCAGCAACTATACTCAGCTTCATAAACCTCTTTGCTCTCTGTTTATCCTTAGAATACTGCATTTTTCTGTAGTAATAGCTTTTTGATTCTAATTCAAATCCAGTGGAATCAACAGCAACACTATCCGCTTTTCTTATGTCTAATATTAAATGAAGATATTTGCTGATTCTCTTGGCAAACCTTACTATGGTTGTATGTACTGGAATTTTGCATATTCCCAGATATAGGCATGCATCATTATTGGATTTTAACCATGATATAATCCCCCTGTAGGTCCTTCTCATCTTCTGCATCAGTATATATATTGCTAGTTTCTGATGATTGCAATAAATCTTATTGGAATACTTGGAAAAGTATCTGGGAATATTATTAGAAATCTCCAATGCACAATCAATAAACTTTAAGTAGTCTTCATACTCTTCATTAGCCATAGGGGCATCACCTTCCTTTTTGTTAATAACCTTATAAAATTAAGGGGGCTAATGCCTCTATACTACTTAAATATTGGGATTGCACCAGAGCCCCAAACAAAAAACTTTAAGAATGGTTAAATTAGGCTAAATTTAGATAATTTTTACTGGAGGGATGAAAATGGCAAAAGAAAAAATAAGTTTTTATGATGTGAAAACCAAGAAAAAGTTTGAAACTGAGAATTATAAAATAGTTGACAAAGGCGGAAGGAAATTTGCAGTTACCAAATCTCTTGCAGGACCCCATGAATGCTGGAGAGTAGTTTCCAAGGAATTTGCACAAAAGAATAAATAAATTTTTTAATATATTTTAAATTGAAGAATAACTAAAATTATTTAGAAAGGCTTATAAATAATGATTAATAAATAATTCAAAAAGAGTTCTAAAGAGAGTTGATTGGAAGATAAAATGGAATCATATAATGGACTAAGAATTACATCCAAGCCCGAAGATAAAGATAGAAAGATCGGTGTTGGACAATATGAGTTTCAGAAATCATCAACTGCGTTACCCTCTCCTCTTGGAAATGTGGAAGTGGGAGCATTAGGTAGTGGGATTTCTTATTACAGAGATGGAAAATATTTAGGTTATCATATTTTACCCGATCATATCTTTGGACTTCCTCTTGAAGAAATTGTAGAAACAGCAGAATTTAAATCAATTCTAAGAAAGATTAAGTCAGGTAAGATATAGAAGCTTTGTATAATAAATGGTAAAAACAGGCGTTCTGCACAATAATAAGGAGTTTTGTATAATAATAGTAAATTGTAAAAAGTAATATTATATTTACTATTCTTTAGTTTACAATAATCTTTATTAAATAATTAATAGTAATAAATATAATGGCTGATAAGAAAACGAAAAAATCAGAATTAAATAATGTGATTGAAGATATCAAAAAAGAAGCAAAGGAGATAATTAATTCTTCAGAAGAAGCAAAAAGGAAGATTAAGACTTTATTTTTGCTTTAAATCTTTTATTCTTCTTGTTAATTTATCAATTTCTTCCAACATTCTCTTAGCAAATCTTACATTTCTATTCTCTCTTGATTCTAAATATTCTTTAGCTTCTACTCTTTCTTGATTATCATATCTTCTCTTTGTTTCTAATATAAATTTTTGTAAAGAAGCCGTAGTTACAACAACTAAAGCAAAGATGCTTATTAATACTCTTAAAAAATTGAGGTTATAACCAAATTTTGAAATGAGGATTATAAGAATTACTTGTTCAGTCGCAAATAAAAATATAAAGAAGATACTAAAGAATCCCTCATTCTCCTTGATAAAATCCCTAATTATTTCTATTCTATAACTTAAAAAAGGCAATAAATTTGGTAGTTTAATAAAGAGTAATAATAATATGACCAGAAAAAGAAGGAATATGTCTAGAACTGATAAAATTAAAATCTCCATAGAATTGAGTTGATTTTTGTTTTATAATCATTTATATAATTTATATTAAATAATCCAAAAGTTATGTTATCTCAATAACCACCAATAGATTTATAAATGAATATTTCAGAGAAATCTAAACCCGTTATACTACATTAAGTAGGAGGGAATTAATGGACAAAAATTTAGTATTAGCAAAATTAAAGGAACTAAAGGAAAAATCAAAGAAAAGAAAGTTTTCTCAGTCTATTGACTTGATAATAAATCTAAAGCAGTTGGATATTAAAAAGCAGGAAAATAAAATAGACTTATTCATACAAATTCCAAACGGAAAAGGAAAAAAAGTAAAGATATGCGGATTAGTTGACAAGGAATTGGTAAAAGAGTCAAAAGATAATCTAGACCATACAATAACAAGGGAAGAATTCCAAAGCTTAAACATTAAGCAGATAAAAAAAATAGCCCAAGAATTTGATTTCTTTATAGCACAAGCCAACATAATGAATGATGTGGCTAAGTTTTTCGGAAAAACCCTTGGACCAAAAGGAAAAATGCCAAATCCAAAAGCAGGCTGTGTCGCCCCAATAGGAACTTCTTTAAAGCCGATGAAAGAAAGGCTTGAAAAGACAATAAGGATACAGACAAAAAATGAAGCCATAATAAAAGCAATGGTTGGAAAAGAGGCAATGGACGATAATGAGATAGCAGACAATATAATGGCTGCATACAATAGTTTATTATCTGCTTTGCCACAGGAAAAGAATAATATTCAGAGTGTATTAATAAAATTAACAATGGGCAATCCAATAAGGTTAGAATGAAAAAACAAAGAAAAATTCAAGAAAGCAAATTAAGTGAAGTGGAAGAGATAAAGAGACTAATAAAAAAATATAATGTTCTCGGAATTGTAGATATGACTAATCTTCCTAGCTTGCAATTGCAAAGGATGAGGCATGGATTAAGAGATATATTATTGATGAGGATGTCTAAAAGAAGAATAATAAAAATAGCAATAGAGCAATCAAAAGACAGGGAAAATCTGTTGAACATTAATGAAAAATTAAAAGGGGAAATAGCTTTAATTTTTACAAATGATAATCCATTTAAACTGGCAAAAATGCTGGAGAAGCAAAAATCATCTGCTCCTGCCAAGCCGGGACAAGAAGCTCCAAATGACTTAATAATTCCTGCAGGTCCGACAAGTTTTACTCCTGGTCCAGTAATAGGGGAATTAGGACAGCTGGGAATAAAGACTGAAGTGAAAGAAGGAAAAATAGCAATTAAAGAAGACAAGCTTTTAGTAAAGCAAGGCGATATAATATCACAAAAAGCAGCTGACTTATTATCAAAACTAGGAATAGAGCCAATGCAGATTGGACTTAATTTAATAGCTGCTTATGAAAACGGAATAGTATATGGCAAGGATGTTTTAGTAATTGACGAAGAATCTTACATAAATAATATCAAGCAATTGGCTATGGATTCATTTAATCTAGCAATTCATCTGGGATACACAAGCAAAGACACTATATTTTATTTAATAAAAAAAGCGTTTAAAGATTCAAAAAATCTAGCAGAATCAAAAAACATAACAATAAATGAGGAGATAAAAGAAATTGTTCAATCTGAAGAATCACAAGTTTTAAAAAACGAGCCAGACATTAAAATTGAAGAATCTTCAGCAGAAGAGCCTAAATTAGATTATATAAAAGAGGATAAAATGAAAAAGTATGATGATTTTAAGCCCTTAAAGGAGCCAAAAAAGCCGACAACAGAGGAGATTTTGGAGCAAGTAGAAGAAGAGACAAAAGAGTATAGAGAAAATCTTCAAAAAGAGAGAAAAGAAAAAGAAGCAATCAAAATGGCAGAAGACAAGTTAAGAGAACTAACTGATCAAGCTATCAAAAAAAAGAAATAATATTCATGGAGGTAAAATGGAATATATTTACAGTGCAATGTTGCTGCATAAGGCTGGAAAAGAGATTAACGAGGCTAATATAAAAAAAATATTAGAGTCAGCAGGCATAAAATTTGAAGAAGCAAGAGTAAAAGCTTTAGTATCTGCATTAGACGGCGTTAATATAGACCAAGCAATAAAGGAAGCAGCTGTCCAGCAAATAGCAGTAGCAGCACAGCATCCAGAAAAAGCTGAAAAGAAAGAAGAAAAGAAAGCTGAAGACGAAGAGAAAAAAGCAGAAGAAGCATCTGCCGGATTAGGCTCGCTTTTCGGTTAGCTTTTTCTTTTTTATTTTTATAGATATACTTTTAAATCTTAATTATTAGGGAGATTTATGCTGGAAAAACAAGAGAGAGAAGAATTAATTTGGAAAATAAAAGATCTAAGGACTGAGATTTCCATTCTGAAAAATAAGCTTAATGAATCGAATAAAGAAAAGGAAAAATGGTTCTCAAAGAAAGAAAATCTAAAAGATGAGATAAAAGAGCTTGTAAAGCAGATTAAGAATATAAAAAATATCAGCGACACAACAACAAAAGGGATAAATGACTACAGAAAAGAAAGGGACAATTACAATGACAAAGTAAGACAATTAGTAAAAGAGATAAAAAAGCTAAATGGGGAGAAGAAAGAAATCTTCAGCAAGCTTAATGTAAAAGATCCGGTAAAAATTAAAAAAGATATAGACAGATTAGAGGAAAGCATAGAGATAGAGGCATTTTCTTTTGACAAGGAAAAAGAAATAATGAAGAAAATAAAAGGCTTAAAGAAAATCTATCAGGAAAGCTCTCAGGCAACCGAATTACTGGATAAAATAGATGGAATATCAGAAGAGATAGAAGATACAAGAAAAAAAGCCCAGGATATACATGAAAAATTCATTGATTCATTGAAAGGCAATAAAGAAACATTCAATTCATTCATGGAATTATCGAAAAAAATCTCTAATCTTAAAAGAGAGCAGGAAGAGGCGTTTGAGAATTTTATAAACTTCAAGAAAGAATTTTCAACCATGAATAATATCATAAAAGAAAAGATTCTTGAACTTAATGTGATTCAGAATAAACTTGATGATGACAGAAAAGAGGAAAAAGTAAAAATATATGAAAGGCAGAAAAGCATTGTAGAGGAAAAATTAAAGTCCAAGAAGAAATTAACTACAGAAGACTTGATTGTCTTTCAAGAGGAAAAATGAGTTTATTAAATGTTATAGGACTAAGTGTATTTCCAATCTCTGAATTAAGGGGCGGAATTCCAGTGGGAATAGCTCAGGGGTTTAATCCTTTGTTGGTTTTTTTCGTAGCTGTAATCTCAAATTTTTTAGCCATTCCGTTGACATTTTTTTTCCTGGATTATCTGCATGATTATTTTACAAAAATGAAACTCTACAATAATATTTTTAGCTATTACATTAAAAAAAATAGGAATAAATTAGAAAATAAGATTGGAACAAAAGCAGAATTTATGGCTTTGCTCATATTTGTGGGAATACCATTTCCTCTTACAGGAGCATACTCTGGAAGCATACTGGCTTGGTTTTTTGGGATGAACAGAAAGATGGCTTACTTATCAATAACATTTGGAATTATCTTGGCTGGCTTGATTGTATTAATAACAACTCTTGGATTATTTTCTCTTTTTTGATTTCTTTATTATTTTTAATAAATGGTTAATATCACTATAGATTGGAATATTTTTTATCTTGAATTTTCTGGTTAAAAATATCCAGACTAATGCCACATAGATGCTTGACAAGAACTGCCATAATATAATATGAATTTTTTCAAACAAATTTTTTCCAAATTCCAGGAAAATATAAATCAAGATGTCAATCCTTATAATATTGGCCAATAAAATTAAAAATGATCCAATCAAAAACAAGTTTACTGAATCTTTTAATTTAATGTCCTTTGTTGATATTATCAGTATGAATAACAAGTAATAAGCTGATGTGGCTACACAGGCAGATATTATCTTTAATATTGAGTTATTTATAACAAATCCATTATTTATCATTAAAGGATTGTAATTCAGGAGCAATAAGGGATAAGAGCCATATAATGTCATTTTTAATAATATAAAGTTAATAATCTCATAAGGAATTATAAAAATCATTAATGCTGTGATTATCCTTATAACAAGGCTTTTCTGATAATTCATTATTTTATAGTATTTACAGCTTTTATATTTGTTTTCTTAAGAGAAATATTTATAATGTTCTTTTAGCCCATATTACTATTAAATGGGAGGCGTTATATGGTTAATTATTTAGCTGTTATAGTTGTTGCTATACTAAATATGGTTATAGGTTTTCTTTGGTATGGTCCTTTGTTTGGAAAGCAGTGGATTAGACTCATGGGTTTTGATGCTAAAAAGATGAAAGATATGAAAAATAAAGGAATGACTACTCCCATGATATTTGGATTTATATCATCCCTTATCATGGCTTATGTGCTTGGGTTATTTGTTGAAGGTCTAAATACTTCAGGAATTTTAAGTGGAGTGATTGGTGGAGTGATTATCAGCTTTTTAATCTGGTTGGGGTTTGTAGCAACAATAATGCTTGGAACAGTTTTATGGGAGGGAAAACCAATCAAACTTTATATATTGAATATTTTATACTGGCTAATTAGTCTCTTGATTATGGGGATGATATTATCAGTTTGGATTTAAATGGCAGATATTAGAGTAGATGCTATAATAAATGTTTCACCTGAAAGGGTTTATGAAGCATTAACAAAAAAAGATCATATTGAGAAATGGTGGACTAAAGACTGCAGCATTGATTCAAAAGAAGGTGGAGAGGCAAGATTTGAGTTCAATCCATATGGAGATTATGTTATTGTTCAAATCAAAAAATTAAATCCTGATTTAGTTGAATGGAAAATAATAGATTCAAAAATGATGGGTACAGGAGATTGGGTTGATACAAATATAAAATTTGAAATTAAAAAAGATGATGGTAAAACAGAATTGAATTTTTTACATGAAAATTTTAAGGAAGAGACAGAATGTTACAAAGTATGTATTGATGGATGGAACCATTTCATTAATAGCTTAAAATTGTATCTGGAAACAGGAAAAGGAACCCCATTTGAAGGATAATTTTATTATTAAAACAAAGATTTTTATACATACTATATTATAGGTTTAATATGACAAAGGCAATCTGGAAAGGAAAAGTAATTGCAGAGAGCAATAAAACTGTAATTGTGGAAAATAATCATTACTTTCCTTCAAAATCTGTTAATATGAGATTATTGAAGAAAAGCGGCAATAAGTATACTTGCGCTTGGAAGGGAGTATGCGATTACTATAATATTGAGGTAGATGGGGATGTAAATAAAGATGCAGCTTGGATGTATCCTGAGCCAACAGAAGCAGCAAAAAGCATCAAAGGGCGTTTTGCATTCTGGAAAGGAGTAGAAATAGAAGAGTAAATTCTAGAAACTTTTTTATACCTTGTAAAAATTAGAATATTGTGAAAAAAAATACTTTTTATTTTATTGGATTTATTCTTTTAGCAATAAGCTTATTATTTGATAGTTATATTTCTTTGTTCTTTAGCAGCATAAGAAATAATGCATTTGATTTTCTATCTGTTATAATAAGCTATGTCAATACAATAATGATATTAGCATTAATGACATTAATTTTATATTTCATCAATAAAAAAAAGGAGATAATATTGGTGTGGATAGCTTTCTTTTCCTCTGGATTATTAAGCTTGATAATAAAATTAATTACAAACAGGATAAGACCTTTTATAGCTTTAAATCTAGACAAAATATCAAATATAGACTATAGCTTTGCTTCCTGGAATACCTCATTTCTAAGCTGGCATACTGCTGCCTTATTTGCAATATATCCATTTCTAGATAAGAAAATAAAGTATTACTGGTTAGTATTTGCTTTCATAATAACAATCAATAGAGCATATACTGGATTTCATTATCTGAGCGATTTGATAGCAGGAGTATTATTAGGGCATATGACTATATGGATTATTATATACTTAAACAAGAAATTCAGAATTTTATGAATTTAGAAAGCCCTTCTTGCTTTTGGTTCTGGCAGTATGGACAGACTTCATTTTCATCGTGCCACGCATTGCAGTCCTTGCATTGTATCCTGTCCATCTAATATTAAATGCGATGTCATTTATATATACTTATCAAATAAAATATAGGTTATAAGATATGCTTTTTTTCATAAATAAATCTTTTTAAGTGTATTAAACCAATAGTGATAAAAACTGCTTTATAGTTCTAAAAATATATGTCTAAATATAGGAAAAACATCATAGAAAGTTTTATATATCCATCGTAATTTAAAAATAGTAACATTACATTATAATCATAGAGGGGGGTCATAAATGAATAAATTTATCGGTTTAAACATATTTTTCATAATTTTTTTAGTTGGTTTAGTTAGTGCTATTGGTCAAGTTAATATAGCAGCTGTTACAAGCCCAAGCGGGAACCCAGGAGACACAGTACAGATTAATGCAACTGTTGAAAACGCAGTAGTTGCTGGACCCATACTAACAATAATATTACAAAGTTCTAATTTAATATCAGGTTCAAATACTATTACACCACCTTCCATACCAAGTATAACAAATTTAGCTAATGCGACTCCACAAATAACATCATTTAATGTTGTAATTCCAACTATTTTAGCTGGAACTTATTCAGGATCAATATATGCCAATGAATCTGGAAATGAAGCAGCTAATAATCATACATTTCCATATTCTGTAACTGTTCAAAGCATTCATGCTTTGGATGTCCAGACATATGACAATTCATCTAATCCTTTAACTATAACAAGCCAGGAAGATGAGACAAAAACAGTAACATTTGATGTAAAAAACACAGGAAGCAATGCATTTACACTAACAAACTCATTAATAACATATACCCAAAGCGACTTTTCAGATGATGATAATGACACAGTAGCATTGACATTCAAAGATTTTAATGCAGTCAATCCAGGAGAGACAGACACAATAACATTAACAGCTGTAATAGAAGACGGAATTGACTTGGATACTTATACTGGATTAATAACTGTAAAAAATCCTAATGATAATACTAAAACAGACACATTTAATCTAGAAGTCAGAATACAGCCAGAGGTATGTAAGGATGGAATAGTAAAAGATGGAGATCCTAGCTCAAGAAGCCAGGCATTACTGCAAATAGACGTAAATGACCCAGATGACGGAGATGAATATAATTTGGGAGACACAGTAGATATTGATGTAACTGTAAATAATGAAGATGACAAAGATATGGATGTTGTTGTAGAGGCATTTTTATATGATTTGGATGATAATGATGAAATTACAACAGTAGAAAGCGACAGCATAAATATAAATGATGATGATGAGGAAGACTTTACATTGGAATTAAAAATACCACAAGATCCTGACTTAGATGAGGATCATGACTATACTATATTTATTAAAGCATATGAAGACGGAGATGAAGACCAAAACTGTAATGAGGAAAGTATAGAAATAGATATAGAGAAAAATGACCACGATGTTGTAATAGATGAGATTTTAGTCAATCCTTCTACAGTAAGCTGTGGAGAAAGCGTAAGTGTTGATATTAGTGTTGTAAACATAGGAAACAGGGATGAAGATGGAGTTTACATAGACTTAAAGAGCACTGCATTAAAAATAGATCAAAGATCAAACAGCTTTGACTTGGACAAGGGAGATGATTTAACAAAGAATTTTGTATTTAATATTCCTAGTGATGCAGAGGATAAGACACATGACTTGGAAGCTATTGTATATTTTGATGACGGAGATGAGAAGAAAGGGATATTTGGAAATATAGTTGTTCAATGCAAAGGACAAGTAGTTTCATTGCCCGATGTTGGGTTAAGTGTTAACGAAGATGAAATAGTAGCCAAGGAAAACTCATTCAGCATTCCAGTAAAGATAACAAACAATGCTAATAATATATTAAGCCTTGTACTAGACTTAGATGCCAGCTGGGCAAATCCAGTTGACTCTAAGACTTTGACGTTGGATTCTGGACAATCAAGCACAATATTTTTATTGTTGGAAGCTAGGGAAGGAGAAACAGGAAGGAAAACAGCATTATTAGAGCTTAAACATAATAATGAGGTTGTAGCTACTGAAACTGTTGTGTTTGAATTAGGAGAGGAATCTAAAGGAATAGGAATAGATTTAAGCAATCTTGGCGGAAATACAGCATTCTGGATAGTGGCAGATGTGGTTGCCATCTTAATTGTATTATATGTGCTAAAGCTAGTATTTTTGCCTAAGAAACCTTAATTAACCTTTATTTTTTATTTTTAATATGTCAGAAATAGCAAGCAGAGATGAAGTACTAAATTTTATTTATTGGAGTTTTTGTAGTGCAAAAGATGGAATAAATTCTGATTTCTTTTTTAATAAATTAAAAAAAGACTTGCCAAAGAGTTTAGATCATTTACTTAGGTTAAGAATTTCTAGTGAATGTGATCGTTTAGTAAAGAGTGGCACATCTACAGAAGTAGGATATAAAATAGCTTATGATTATATTCAAAAATTAGTGAAAAAGCATTATAGAACCTATCATACTCATCAAGCAGTCGCATAATATTTCTATAAATTATAAAGCGCAGGGCAGGATTCGAACCTGCGATAAACCGGGGTCTACAATATTTTGCAGCTTGGACTCATCATAAGATGATCGGTCCCCTTAGACCGCTTGGGCACCTGCGCATGGATTGAAAGAATTCTTCTGATTTTTATATCTTTTGTATTCTAAGAGCGGGCCTGCGAGGATTTGAACCCCGGACTTTCAGCTCACTTCATTGTTTAGAAGGCTGACACTCTATCCAAACTGAGTTACAGGCCCAATATCAAAATAAAGCTGTATTTTGTTTTTAAAGCTTTTCAAAAAGTTTATATAAACATTTATTGAGATGAATATAATGGTTGATTTCAGCAAAATAGAAAAGAAATGGCAGAAGAGATGGGAACAGAAAAAAGTATTCAAAGTTAAAGAGAATAATAAGAAAAAATTCTATGTTCTTGAGATGTTTCCATATCCTTCTGGCTCTGGACTGCATATGGGTCATGCATTTAACTATACTATTGGAGATATTTATTCAAGATTTAAAAGGATGATGGGATTTAATGTATTATATCCAATGGGATATGATTCATTTGGACTTCCAGCAGAGAATGCAGCTATTCTAGCCAAAGAGCATCCAAAGAAATTCACAGAGAATTCCATTAAAAATTTTATAAGGCAGCAAAAAGAGCTTGGATTAAGTTATGACTGGGATAGGTTATTAATGACTCATACTCCAGAATACTATAAATGGAACCAGTATTTCTTTTTGAAATTCTTGGAGAATGGATTAGTGTATAAATCAAAAGCAAGTGTTAACTGGTGCTCTAAATGCGATACTGTATTGGCAAATGAGCAAGTCCATAACGGAAAATGCTGGCGTCATAAAGATACAGATGTTGAGACAAAACAATTAGAACAATGGTTCATCAAGACAACAAAATATGCAGATGAGCTTTTGAAAGATATAGAAAAATTACAATGGTCTGAAAGAATAAAAATAATGCAGGAGAACTGGATTGGAAAAAGCTATGGAACTGAGATTGAATTTGAAATATTTGAAGATGTAAAAGATAAAGAGTTTGTTTTTCTTCATGCATATGGAGATAGTTCTAAAGATGCTTTTTGGTTGTGGTTAAGAAAAGAAATTGAAAATAAGGGTGGAAGAGTATCATTTTCTCCTGATTTGCCAAATACAAATAATCCGCAGTATAAAGAACAATCAGAGTTTGTTTTAAATAATTATAATTTTAATGAGAACAGCATAGTAATAGGACATTCTCTTGGAAATATTTTGATGATGAAATTACTCTCATCTGGGAGAATAAAGATAGGCAAATTAATAATGGTTGCTCCTCCACTTCCAACAAAAGAAAGAATTATCTCCGGCAAAGCTTTCATTGATAACAAACCTAGACCTGCCCTATCAAATTATTGTGATTGGAAGTTTGATTTTAATAAAATTAAGGAGAATGTTAGACAAATATTTATTCTTGTAGATAAAAATGATCATATTGTTCCTATTAATCAACCCATGGAAATAGCTAATAAATTAGAAGCACAAATTATCACTGCAATGGGAAATAAGACACATTATAATGGAGAAAAGGAAGAGGAAGTCTTAAATTTATTATTTAGAAAATGGAAAATATTTACTACTCGTCCAGATACTTTATTTGGGGTAACTTTTATGGTTATTTCCGCCCAGCATCCAAGGCTTCATGAGATTGTAACAAAAGAACAGAAGAAAGAGGTTGATAATTTCTTAAGAAAAATAAAATCAACAAAAAAAGAAGATATAGAAAAGTTGGATAAAGAAGGGGTGTTTACAGGGAGTTATGCATTACATCCATTAACAAATCAAAAAATTCCAGTTTATGCAGGAAATTTTGTCATTGCTGAATATGGCTCTGGGATGGTAATGGCAGTTCCAGCTCATGACCAAAGAGATTTTGAGTTTGCAAAGAAGTACAATCTTAAAATAGTGAATGTAATAGAGCCAGTTTATAGTCAAGATACAGAACCAGGTAAGATTGTTGATGGTTTACCATTTGATCATAGAGATGCAATTATTGCTATTGTAAAACACTGGTCTGAAGAAAAATATATAGGATTAAAATGGAAAAAAGTTGTTTGGGGAACTTTCATTACTGGTGGAATAGAAAAAAACCAAACTCCAGAAGAAGCAGCCAAGATAGAAATTGAAGAAGAAACTGGATATTTAAATCCTAAATTAATTAAAGATTTTGGCAGAGTGCATGGAAGATTTTATCATGTGCCTAAAAAGATAAATAGATTTGCTCATGCACACGTTCTTTATTTTGAATTGCAAAATAGCAAGCAAAAAAATATTTCAGAAGCTGAAAAGGAGATCCATGAAATAAAATGGCTTAACTTAAAGGAGCTTGAGAAATTTTTGACACCAACTACTCATAAACATGCTCTGAGAATGTTGAATTGTACACAAGAGGCATATGTTGATGAAGGTATTCTAACTAATTCTGAAAAGTTCAATGGACTAAATTCAGAAGAAGCCAAGATAAAGATAACCAAAGAATTAGAAAATAAAAAAATAGGAAAGTTAACTGTTAATTACAAATTAAGGGACTGGCTAATCTCAAGACAAAGATATTGGGGGACTCCGATTCCAATAATTTATTGTGATTCTTGCGGAATTATTCCAGTTCAAGAAAAAGATCTTCCTGTAAAACTTCCAGACAAGGTTAAATTTGGAAAAGGAAACCCATTAACAACAAATAAAAAATTTTTAAATGTAAAATGCCCTAGATGCAAAAAGAATGCTAAAAGAGAAACAGATACAATGGACACTTTCTTTGATTCTTCTTGGTACTTCTTAAGATATTGCGATAATAAAAATAATAAGAAACCATTTGATACTATGAAAACAAACTATTGGATGCCTGTTGACCAGTATATTGGGGGGGCAGAGCATGCCTGTATGCATTTAATTTATGCAAGATTTTTTACTAAAGCCCTTAGGAATATGGGATATGTAAATATTGATGAGCCTTTCATCAAGTTATTCAACCAAGGAATGTTGCACGGGGAAGACGGATTTGTAATGTCAAAATCCAGAGGCAATGTTGTCTTGCCAGAAGCTGTATCAAAAGAATATGGGATAGACACAGCAAGATTATTCTTGATATCAGGGGCTGCTCCTGACAAAGATATGGAATGGAGTTCTAAAGGCATAGATGGAAGCCTAAGATTTGTCAGAAGGCTAATAGATTATGTTTCAAATGTGAAGATGGGAAAAACATCCAGAAAGGTTGAAAGTAAATTAAACAAAACAATAAAAGATGTTACTCAAGATATAGAAGAATTCAAGTATAACTTGGCAATTATTAAGATTAGGGATTTATTTGATTCCTTGGAAAATGAAATAAGCAAGAAAGATTTGGAGAAATTCCTTAAGTTAATACATCCATTTTGTCCTCATATTACAGAAGAGTTATGGGAAAAAATTGGAAATAAAAAATTCCTGAGCCTGGAAAAATGGCCAGAATATGATGAATCTAAGATAGATATAAAATTTGAACAGGCTGAAAAATCATTTAATAATTTGGTTTCAGATATAACAAATGTAATTAATGTGATGAAAGAAAAACAAGGAAAAGAATTCAGCAAGGTTTATGTTTATTCACTGCCTAATGAAGTTAATAACTATAATTCTAAAGAATTGAGCATTAAAGTAAACAAGGATGTTATTGTTTATTCAGTTTCTGACAAGAATAAATATGATCCAGAAAATAAATCAAAAAAAGCCAAGCCTGGAAAACCAGCAATATTTTTAGAATGAAAATGTTATTATTGATAGCTTTAGTTCCATTAATACTTATGAATGGTTGTGCTAATAAGGATTATCTGATAATTAATAATGAAGATAATGAGATAAAAGTTAATATTGAAATTGCAGATTCTGACTCAGAAAGAACACAAGGATTAATGTTCAGAGAAAGCCTAGATAAAAATTCCGGGATGCTGTTTGTTTTTGAAGATGAGGATTATCATAGTTTCTGGATGAAGAATACATTAATTCCATTGGATATGATTTTTATCTCTAAGAATTTAAAGATTGTGGACATAAAACACGCTGTTCCATGCGATGATGAATGTATAAGCTATAAACCAAAAGATAAAGCCAAATATGTGTTGGAGGTAAATAATAATTTTGCAATAGAAAATAATATTAACTTGGGAGATAAAGTAATTTTGAAATGAAAAAATTAATTATTTTATTTTTATTATTTCTTATTGGATGTAGTAATGCTAATAATGTTCCTATAAACGATATTGAATGTAATATAGATAGTGATTGTTCTGCTGGAGGATGCTCTGGACAGTTATGTTTGCAAAAAGAAAATGCCCAGAATATAATCACAACTTGTGAATACAAGGAAGAGTATGGATGCTATAAATTAACAGGCTGCGGATGTGTCAAAAACAAATGCCAGTGGACAGAAAACAAAGAATTTAATAATTGCCTGGATAAATTTAAGTAAATTATTCTACAATAGCTCTTATTCTTCTTATTCCAGCAGCAACAGCCTCTTCTTTTGTAATCTTAAATTTTCCGATATCTTTTGTGTTATTAACGTGGGGCCCTGTGCAGATTTCCTTTGAAAAATTTCCAACAGAATAGACGCTTACTTTGTTTCCATACTTAGATTCAAAAAATCCCAAAGCACCCTTTGATTTGGCTTCAGAAGGCGACATTTCATCTCTTTTAACCTCCAATGATTTCTTAATCTGCTCATTTACTATATTTTCAACTTTCTTAATCTGCTCATCTGTCATCTTATTATCATGGGAAAAGTCAAATCTTAAACGCTCATGAGTTATATTAGAGCCTTTTTGCTGGACATGATTTCCCAGAATATTTCTTAATGCTTGGTGCAATAAATGAGTTGCTGTATGCAATCTTGTAGTATTTGCACCATGGTCAGCCAATCCTGAAGTGAATTTCTTTTCTGTACTCAATCTGGATTTTTCCTGGTGTTTTTTAAACTCAAGATTGAACTTATTTTCATCTATTTTAAATCCTTTCTCAATGGCTAATTCCTTTGTCAATTCAATTGGAAATCCATAGGTGTCATACAGGTGAAATGCGTCTATTCCTGGAATAGTTTTTGTTTTTAATGATTTTATTATCTCATTAAATCTTTTTGTTCCCTTATCCAGGGTATTTCTAAATTTCTCCTCTTCCTTGTCTAATTCCTCGAAGATGAATTTTTTATATTTTTCAATCTCATTATATTCATCCTTGTAGATGTTTACTATTGACTTGGCTACCTCAAATGTGAAATTATTTTCTATTCCAATTAATTTTCCATGTCTTATGGATTTTCTTATCAATCTTCTTAGTACATATCCCCGCTCAACATTGCTGGGGGTTATCCTTTTTTCGTCTCCCAGTATAAATGTGGCTGCCCTTAGATGATCAGCTATTATCCTAATTGACTTAAGCTTATTTTCATCTATTTTTTTTATATCCGAAATTTCTTTTATTTTTTCAATTATTGGAGAGAATATTTCTATATCATATACTGATTTTTTATTCTGCAATACAGCAGAAGTTCTTTCAACACCCATTCCAGTGTCAACATTCTTTTGCTTTAGCAATTCATATTTTCCTTCTTTGGTTTTATTATACTCCATGAAAACATCATTCCAGATTTCAAACCATTTAACATCTTTTGGATTGAATTTTTTAGGGGCTTTCTCATTAGATGCCCAGTAGAACATCTCTGTATCAGGACCGCAAGGTCCAGTTAATCCGGCAGGACCCCACCAATTGTCATTTTTTGGAAGAAATGCTATTCTCTCTTTTGGAATTCCCAAAGACAGCCATTTTTTATATGAAAATTCATCTTTTTTAGCGTCTTTATCCCCCTTGAAGACAGATATTGCCAATCTATCTGCATCCAAATTAAGATATTTTTTATCTGTTAAAAATTCGAAGCTCCATTCAATAGCCTCATCCTTGAAATAATCCCCTAAACTCCAGTTTCCAAGCATCTCAAAAAATGTTAGATGTAAACTGTCCCCCACTTCATCAATGTCCCCTGTCCTGATGCATTTCTGGACATTTACTATTCTTTTTCCCAATGGATGCTTTTGTCCTAATAAATATGGAACCAATGGATGCATTCCAGCTGTTGTAAACAATATTGTCGGGTCATTCTCTGGAATTAATGATGCAGAAGGGACTATGCTATGGCCTTTGGATTTGAAGAAATTTAGATATTTCTGCTTTAACTCAGTAGCTTTCATAGAAATTTCTTGGTAATTATATTTAAAAATTTTGTTATAATGAGTTTATTTTATCCTGCAATTTTCTTATGTCAGATTCCAATCTTTCTAGTTCAAAGTTCTTAGAAGGCTTCTCAATTATCTGCTTTTCTTTCTTCTCTAATCTGTCCATTCTTTTTTCCTTTTCCTCAATCTTAACCTCCGGAAGTATGTTAAACAGATCCTTCATTAATATTCCTAATTCCTTTGATTCTTTCTTAAAATAATTTTGGTACAATATTTTTTCTTTTCTTATTAATTTTAATTTTTCAATCCCCTTTAGAAATCTCACAATATCTATGCTGCTTTGCAGTAAGCCTTTTCTGCTTTCATTTGGCCTAGAAACCATTACATGCATTATTTTATCATTCATTTTAGCTTTCAAATAATGTCTTGTCTATATTATTTAGCCTTTCTTTTAGATATTCTAAATCAGAATGCCACTTTGCTAATTCGTCATCTTCTTGCTTTTTTAATTCATCAAGCTTATTGATTACTTTTTCCAGCTCTTCTAACTTGTCTTTTATTCCATCCAGACTCTTCATTACTAATTTATACTTATCTACCTTTATGAATAATGTCTTTTCTGTCCTGTGAATTTCGGGCTCTTCCCTCGGCATGTCAATCATGTCTGGAATATTATAAGACTGTCTAGAAGTCATAGGAGTTGAAACAGCATCTTTTATCTGGGAGAAGTCGTCATTTATCTCAGATTCATACTTTGGAAATTCTGGAAATTTTAATGGAGGAAGCTCCTTTTTCATCTCTTTTTTCTTTGTGAAGAATCCCATTATGTTTATGTTGAGTTTAAAAGCTTATTAAAACTTTTTGTATCATTTTAAAATGGTAATCTTATGTTATGCGTGAAAAAATTACCTTTTGTAATCTTGTTAATTATACATCTTTTAAAAGCTTTACAAAATTTAAACTCTTAATCTTCTTATAGAGCTTTTCATCAGCAGTTACAAATACAAAATTTAGTTCTTTGGCTAGGGCAATAAAGCATGAATCATAAATTGTTAAGTCATAATCATATGAGAAATCTATGGCCTTTTTCATAATTTCTCTTTTAGGAGATATAACCTTTATTCCAATTTCTATTAGGCTTTTAACTGCATTATCAACATCTGTTCTTTCTATTTGTTTATTGTATCTTAGGGCGTTTGCTATCTCATATATCTGTAAATCCGGAACAACTATTTCAATATCACCCATGACAAACATATCTCTTAACTTAAGGGCAATATCTGTGTGTTCTTCATTAGAAAACCACTTTATGACAACTGAACTGTCTAAAACATAATATTTGTTCAGTTCCTCTTTTGTCTCCATTTTTTAATCTCTTTGGAACCAGCCCAATGTTTAATCTTTAACCTTATAGAGTCCTGCATTTTAATAGAATTAGCTATTTTGTCTCTATTTTTTGTTTTGGCTCCAACTATTATTCCTATTTTTCTCTGAAATAAATCCAAATCATCCATATATTTTTGTGTTTCAATAGCCATGCTGATTAATGTATTTTTTTATTTAAATAGTTAACTGCTATTATTCATATCTTTATATTATCTTTATAATAAGATAGATGTTTTCAGAAAAATTAATATATTTTTAACATAAGTAAGATTATATGCCAAAAGCAAAGTTATTTAAATTTTGTACTAAGATATGATAATAATGAAATTGACAGACAGGCAGACAGAAGAGCTGATGAAAGAGCTTTATGGGAAGGAAATATTACCTTTAATTAAGCTCTTTAAGGGCAAGAAAAACATAAATGAGTTCAAGATAGCTGAAAAGTTAAAATTAACAATAAACCAAGTCAGAAATATGTTCTATAAGTTACAAGAAAGAAGCTTGGTGTCATTTACCAGAAAAAAAGACAAGAAAAAGGGATGGTATGTCTATTACTGGACATTTAATGACAAAGAAGCTAAGAATTTAATAATCTCCCATAAGCAGAAGAAGTTAGATGAGCTAAATGAGCTATTGGCTAGGGAAAAAGAAGTTAATTATTTCTTATGCAAGGACAAGCATGTAAGGATGAGATATGATGAAGCTATGGACAATGACTTTAGATGCCCTGAGTGCGGGGAGTTATTGATACAAGAGGATAAAGAGAGGATTTTAAGGGCAATAAAGAAAGAAATAGACATTATTGAGAAAGAGATTAAGGTTAAATCTTAATTCTCATATATCAATTCATAATTTTCTATTGTTTTTCTCAATGAGTTTATTGAATGCTGGGTATGATCTATTCTCTGGTTGGGATTATTTAAATTAGTTCCAAATCCTCCAAATGAATTTTTATTGTTTTTGTCCATTGACTGCAATTTTAGTAGAAATTGATTAGCCAGTTTAATTGATAATTTGTATCTTTTTATTTTATCTTCATTATTTAATTCTTTAGCCACTAGAAAAGCATCATTCACTCCTTCATTGTAAACAGAAGTTGAAATTCCCGGATTTGAGCCATATCCCCCCAAAATAAGTTTATCCCCCCCAAAGTTCTGTCTTTTAGTTACCCAGTCATTTAATATAAATACATATTTGGCATATTCTGGATTTTTTGTTATTAGGAAAGCTTTAGAATAAGCCTGGGAATGCCATGTCACCATAGCTACATTTGGATTTTCATCAAAATAATTCATATAATAAGGAAGCGCCTTATTTAACACATCTAGATATTCTTCATTTTTATCATACTCATATAGATTAATTAATGCTAATAAAGCCTCTCCAGGATAATATTCAGAGTCTTCTTTTTCTTCTAGATAATAAGTCTTAAAGCTTCCATCCTCCCTTTGTTGTCTTATTATAAAATTCTTTAGCTTTTCTATTTCATTTTTATATTTATTGGGATTTTCTGAGCTCAGCATAGCTAGAATAATAAATCCAGAAGTTCCTATGTTTACTTCATTATTGAATTTTATATATGCAAAATCATCCTCTTCTGTATAATATTCATTTAATACAAGATTAATTCCCTTTTCTAATGCATTAGAATATTTTTGATCCTTTGTATTCTGATACAATAAACCAAAACCCCATAGGCTGGCAGTATGCCTTATCATATTTCTTTCTTTTGAGTATTCATCTGTTAATGGAAAATACTCATATTCCATATTCCCGTTAGACATCTGCATTCTTAATAACCATTCTCCTGCTAAGTTTAACCTGTTTTCTAATTCTTCTTTTTCTATATTTCTTATGTCATTTATTGAGAAGTTGATTTTGAAGAATAGAATTATTAGTACTAATATTAAAATAAATAAAATTAAGGATTTTTTATATTTCATAGTCTCTTATTTTACTAATTTTATAAAAAGGTTTTGTTTATACTGAAAAACTAATGATTAACTTTATATAAATCAATATTTTATTATTTTATATGAAAAAGAGGTTTAAGAATCTAAAGCTTAGTTATGTAATAATAGCTGTTGTTATTCTTATCTTATTATTAGTTATATTCAATATAAAAAATATTATAGCACAAAGCTCTAATTTAATTGTCACTTTTAAAAATAAACTAATAACAGTTACATATAATTCTCAGAGTAGTTCTGATCCTTATTATAATCCTGGTGGTGGAGATGATGGTGGTCCTGGTCCCGGAGATGACGACGATGACGATGGTAGTGATGATGGGGCGGATTCTGGTGAATAATAAAACGTTGTCTCTTTTAAGTAAGAAAGATTTATAAGGCAATGCGACTTCTCAGAAAGATGAAAAAACAAGTTGGGGTATCTGGTGAAATTGAAAATAGAGTTAGAGACTCAAGATTGGTCGAAGGAGGCATTGCGGAGCTAAGTAAATTTAAAAATAACCTTCCTATATTTTCCACTGAAAGAAGAAGATTTCTAAAATATGCCGCTGGTTTAGCGGGATGGACATTTTTATGGCTTAATGGATGTGGGGGAAAAGATAGTTTAAATTATATAGCAGATAGACATTGGGAATCTTATTTAATGACTCAAGACTTAATTAGGGGACCTTCACTCCTTTACTGGAGGGGTCGTTACATAGATTTTAATGAGCATGCATCAGGATCATGGAATAAAGGATTTGGAGCTGTGGATTATGAAGTTCCGACAGGGACACCAGTTGTCCCAACAAATAGAGGATTTATAAGAAGTGTTCATGAAAGTTATCAGGGGGGAAAAAAAATAAGGTTGTCACACGAAGATGAGTATGGTGATGGCACATATAGAAGTTCATATGTCCATTTATCTAAAAGAATAATTAAGAAGAAAGATCTATCTATCAATTTAAGCGATGTCATTGCATTATCTGGGAATAGTGGATATATTAATACAGAACTACAACCAGAGCAACTTCATTTTCAGATTTATCAAGTCAAAGATAAGAAGTCAATCCCCCCTGGTTTTGACCCATTTAAACTCGGCGTTGATGGTGGTCGTCCAGTTTATTGGGACACAAAGACAGAGATTGTGCCTTTAAATTGGAGAGGAGAATATCTTCAGAAAACACTTTCTACTCTTGATCAAAGATTAAAAGAAGCTGAAGTTGATAATATAGTAAGAGAACAATTATTGTCTAAGAGAAAAAATCCAATTGATTATAGGGATTATTTAAGAGTATTAGTCTCACAAAAACACCCAAATGAAGGGGGGATATATAATCATCTTCCAGGATCATTCTTATATTCAGAATGGCTGAAAGCGGAAGCATATACCTCAAAACAACCATTTATAGCAATGTTGCCTTTTCCACATCCAATGTTAAAATCATTCTATCAAAAGGAGAATCCTGGAGTCCAATTCTAAGAGTAAATCTCTAATTTACTTAATTTCAAAAACCACAGCTAAATTCTTCATAAATATAGCTAAATCCTCAAAATTCAAGAACTATTTATCTAATATTTGAGAAATCATGTTATAAAATTAGAGATACTAATATAAAATCTAAGAGCCGAGGTTTTGGATTATGATATTGCATACAAGGCAAAAACCTCTTACATAATAAACTCAACTTTAATGAAAAAGATGTTCAATTTTTAGATCAATTAAAATATTTTAGAAATAGAGTAAATGTAAAATGTATTATGGGAATTTGATAAATGGCATGCTAATAAAGTTGTAAACTTCCTAATTAAGATATATCAAAACTAAAAAATAAAATGCCATTCCAACTAGCCAGTCATAAATAAATCTAATGGAAGAATATCTTAAAAAGGATTGTGGATTAGCAAAATAAGACTCTTTGTTTTATTGATAGGGTTATTATTTCATTTAAGTGTACAAATTATACAATCTCCAGGAAGGATTGGAGCTTTTAGTTATATAATGCTTGGTTTTATTTGTTATTCTTTAAAAATTATATTTATATCATACTAAAGAAATCCAACCTATATTCTATATTAGTTATATTTAAATAATATAAATATATCATTCTTTTATGGAAAGAAGAGGAATTACAATATTAGTTGTTTTAATAATAATCTTAGTTATCGGCTCGTCCATTCTTATGTTTAAATTTCAAAAGTCTAATCCTGAAGAATTAAGATTAAGTAGCAAAGACAAAGAATATCTATTAGATTTAGCATACAGATCAATAAAAGTATCCATTAATGAAAATAAAAGATTAATTGAACCACCACATTCAAAGTTATCAAATTATAATAATGAAGTTTTTGTAAATTTAGAGTATAATAGTGCTGGAGTTGGTTCTTATATTGGAAGTAGCAGAGATATTATAAACAATGTAATAACAGCGGCAATTGGGGCTACTCAAGATAAAGATTATAAAAAACTACAAAGAAATGGAATTCAAAATGAGGAATTAGAAAATCTGAAAGTACATATCTCTATTGTGGAAAGTAAGCAATTGATAAGGGATAAGTCATTAGATAGTATGGAAAAAGAGATTAATTTAGGAGAAGATTACATAAGATTAGCAACCTTGGATAGAAAAGAAGCTACTTATTCAACAGTTGTAATGCTCTCAAATAACTGGAGTTATGAAGAAGCTTTAGGAAATCTTTGTCTAAAACTAAAGAAAAATTATCCAATCTTAAAAAGATTTGACGAAAACTGCTGGAAAGATGTGGCATTTAATATCTATAAGCTGGAGATGATAAAATTTGAGAAAGAGTTTACAGCAAACTAAATTTTTCAATAATAAGAAAAATATCATTGTTTTATTATCTTTTATATTATTATTTTTATTAGTTAAGCCTTATAATGCGGAAGCAGAACTATTAAGAATAGTATGCTGGGCTACCCCTCCTCAAGTTATAGGATATTCTGATCCAAGATACTTTTGGACGCCAGATAGGGACGGGAATTTCGAGTGTGTGCAGGCATTTGGAGATATACCAGCTGATGATGGAGGCAAATTTACAGAGGTGCCAGATAATCAACCTGTAACACTTACATATGACTGCCCAGACAGTGTTATATGCTGCAGTACAAGAATAAACCAAGACATTACTGTTTTTGTTAAGACTATTCCTTGGATTACTGGTATTCCAGATGTACAATCCCAAGTATTTCCAAAATTCTCAAGTTGCGGCGGAGGAAGTTGCGGTTATCTAAATGACTGTACAGGGCAATGCGTTTTAAGATCTGGAAATTCTTGCTTTGATGGACAGAATAGTTGTAGTGGAAATAATTATCTAACATGTAATGGATGCTCTTGGAGAGATAATGGATTAATTTCTGGACAATGCGGAGTATCACCTAATTACGGACAAAATTGTAATCAAAATGCATGCGGACAATTTGGAGGAACAATACAAATTAATGGGCAATGTTCTGGACCAACTCCTGCTCTTCCCTCTAATTACGGACAAAATTGTAATCAAAATGCATGCGGACAATTTGGAGGAACAATACAATGCAATGGTCAATGTTCTGGACCAACCCCTCCTAATCCAGTTGGATATGGAACTTCTTGCACTGTTGGAACAGGAACATGCCAAAAGACTGGAACTGTAACATGCTCTGGAAGCTGTAGTGCTACTCAGGGAACTCCAACAGCAGAAATTTGCGATAATTTAGATAATAATTGCAATAATCAAGTAGATGAAGGATGCGATGATGATAAGGATAATTATTGTGATTCTAATATTCAGAGAGTAGGGACTCCATCAATATGCACATCAGGAGGAAATGACTGCAATGATAATTCAGCTTCTGTAAATCCAGGAGTAAATGAAGTGTGCAGAAATAATTATTTAGATGACAATTGCAATGGAGAGACAGATTATGACAGCATAGATGGAAAACATGGAGATTCTCAATGTCCAGTTGCTGTTAATAGCATTCAAGTCTCAATTTCAAATCCGGTTGAAAATACAAATATACAAGTTACTTGCGCTTCTTCAATAGACAATATTAACAGCATAAGTGCTTTTATTGAGAATAATCTTTGTGGATTTAGCAGCTGGCAGGGCAGTAATGCAATATTTAACTGTAATGCAGGAGCATATACTGGAAACCCAAAAACAATAAAATGCTCAGTAGATACAGCAAAGTCATATAAATCAGGAACAGATAAGACAACTACAGTTAATGTAATCCCTTCATTATGCTCTTCTTATTCATCATCTTCTGTATGCAGTAATGATAATAGATGTGAATGGCGTAATGAATGCAGCGGAACCAAGTATAGTGGCTCTGCAGGATGCGTGAATAAAGGCTCATTTAGTTATGCATGTACAAAGGATAAATGCGGAGCTACATGCGATCCAACACGAGGGGGATGTCCGCAATTAAATTGCAATAACCTAGATGGCTGTTATTCTGGAACTTATAGGGATTATCAGAATGCAGATACTTTCTGCCAAGATTCATGCTCATGCAGTTCTGCTTCATGCAACCAATTTAATAGTTTAGTAACAGACAATGATAATGATGGTTATGACACACAATGTGATAATGACTGCAATGATAATAATGCCAATGTAAATCCTGGAAAATCAGAATGCTGCGATTTAGGAAATTTAGTTGATGAAAACTGCAATAACCAAGTAAATGAGATTTGCGACAGGGACAGAGATGGAGTAATAGATGCTAATGCCCAGTTATGCCAGCCAAAAACAATAACCAATTATGTTGATATATTCAATCAGATAAGAAATATTTTAGGGATAAAATGATTAAAAAGTTTATTTTTTTGTTAATATGCTTAATTTTAATTAATATGCTAAATTCTTATTCTTATATTACAGATTATCCTATAGATTGTGATGATAGTAATCCAAACATATACCCCGGAGCTAAAGAAATATGCGATGACAATATAGACAACAATTGCAATGTGAATAATGGATATGAGTTTGACACTAATCCTAATACAGGGGTAGATAAAGATGATATTGAATGCTGCAGTTTAGTATCTGCTCTATGGTCAGCTAATAAAGTAAGCAAAGGAAATAATGTAACCTTGACTGTTACAGGAAAATCCGCTTGTAATAGCCTTTTATTAAATTTTATTGTAAAGGAAGATGATCTATTTCCAAATCCTGATGATGATGTTGCTAGAAATCCGGAAAATGCTAATTTTAAAAATGACAAAGCAGAAAGCTCTTGGATAGCTGAGTTTCAGAATGACGGAATTGGAAATCCAGAATATTATTTTACAGCATCTACAGGATTATTATCAATAATTTCATCCCCCCCAATGCTGGAAGTTACTGAATCAATTATAGAATGCGGCGATAATAACCTAGATCAAGGAGAGAATTGCTTTACATGTCCAGATGATGCTGGTTGTAATTTAGGACAGATATGTTTGAATGTTGGCAGTGATTGGGCTTGTGTCTCCCCGCAAGATGGGGGTTGTCCTCAAGGACAAACTTTATGCTCGGATAATACATGTAAATCAGATTGCGGAGCTAATTTTGTATGCGATAAAGATGGAATATGCGAATCAGAAAACAAAGAAAGCTGCTCTTGCTCAGATTGCGATACTAATAGGGACTTTTGTTCAGATAGTTTAGTATGCGATTCCTTAACAACAAAAACATGCCAGATAGACTGCGATAATGATAAAATTCCAGATAACAGAGATAAATGCACAACTACATGCCCTAATCCTCAAATAGGTCCAGTAGACAGCAATGGATGCTCTATACAAGGAGAAGGATGTCCTCAAAATCAAGTTTGGTGCGGCACAACCAATAAATGCATTTCAGATATAAATGAATGCCCTAATCCACCAAATAATCAGAATAATAAATGCGAATCAGAATTAGGGGAAAGCTGCTTAATTAAAGATTGTGACGGCAATAGAGATTTCTGCAGCAGCAACTTAATATGCGATTCCTTAACAACAAAAACATGCCAGATAGACTGCGATAATGATAAAATTCCAGATAACAGAGATAAATGCACAACTACATGCCCTAATCCTCAAATAGGTCCAGTAGACAGCAATGGATGCTCTATAGGATCAGCTAAATGCGGCAATGGCATATTAGAATTAGGAGAGACATGCAAGACATGCTCCCAAGATTTGCCTTCTGGATTTTGCGATAACTGTAAAAATAATAATATATGCGATACAGGAGAGAATTGTTTATGCGGAGAATGTACAAATTTACAAGGAAGCTGTATAAAAGGAAATGTTTGTAATATTCAAGGAGTTTGCATACCAAACCCAAATGATGGCTTATGCACAAATGATAAATCAGCTAAAAAATATGACCCAGAATGTTGCAGCATTATAAAAGCCAATTGGCTAACTAATATAGCAACAACCAACTCTTTAGTGGATTTAAGTGTTGAGGGGGATGAATATTGCGAGGGCAGACAGGTGAATTTTAAAGTTTATGAAGATGATTTAGCAGGACAGGATGATTATGTATCTCCAGACCCGCAGTCTAAAATATTCAGTAATAAAAAAGCTAAATCTTCATGGAGCATAGTAAATGTTGACGATGGATTATTGCAGGGAGAGCCTGAATTCTATTTCAATGCATCTTCTGGAATAAGTTCAAAAACATCTAATCTCTTGAATGTTATAGCTTGTGGAGAAGACGATTCGGATTGCGACGGAGTCAAGAATGAAAATGATAAATGTCCAGATACCCCATTAGAAGAGATAAATAATGTAGATGAGTTTGGATGCGCTCCAGGAGAATCATCATGCGTAGCTGAATGGGACTGCACAAACGCTTTATGGACAGAATGCAATGAGCAGGGCTACAGAACTAGGGATATAAACAAATGCACCTATACAGGCAATAATCTATTATGCGAATCTAAATATAGGCCATTAGCCAGGCAATCATGCTTGATAGAAGAATCATTTCCAGTATTTACTTTCTCTAACTTAATTATCACAATATTAATACTTCTAACTTATTATATTATTTTTAGAATAAAGAAATAATTCCATTCAATACTTTGGCTCCGTCAAAAGGCCCAATCGGTATCATATTAAAGAAGAATAAGATTATGTTAATTCTTTTTGTCAATGCTAGTATAGTCATGCTTCTCTGCGATAATTTATTATTGTATTTTAATACTAAAGCAGCTAATCCCCATAATATTAAATTAATCAAAGGACCAGCAAAAGCAACTATGGCACCATAAACTGGATTTGTAAATGGAATTGATACATAACCCGGGACTAAGATTAGCAAGGGAGAACCCATTAATTTCAGAATAACACCCAAAACTAATCCAGGATAGGAAGCATGAAATGTTGCGCTTAATCCTAAGAATATAGCTACAAACTTATGCATCAATTCATGCAATATGACTGCAGGTGCCGCAATATATACGGATAATCTCAGCGATTCATAATTTGAAATAAATGGAAATTTTATGAATCCAGAAAATATGTAACCTATTGCTAGAGTCACTATAATCATCTCTAGAATCTCTATGAAAGAAATCATTTTTAAGAAGCTATATATAATTCATGCTCTAAATCCAAATCATCCAAATCAATGTCATTATATTCTTCTAATAATTTTTTCTGCATCACTTTTATATGTTTCTTATTTTTTGTCATAATAATATATTATAGTATAACTTTAAAAGATTTTCTATAAAAGTTTGACATTATCTTTAAAAATCCACAAATTATATATGGAATATGTACAAGAAGTTTGATCCTAAATCAATAAAATATGATTCTTTGTTCAAGAATATTTTAATGGGGCAATTTTCCGGAAATAGCCCTCCTTCTATATTTGTAGGCTCAAAGACTTATCCTAACTTAAATGTTGGAATATTAAGCCCCCCTGAAAAAATTGATAATTCATGGATGTTTGATTCAGAAAAATACTGGGCTGAAAATGAATTCTCAATTAAGGAGATATTAAATTTAAGAGCCAGATTAATAAACTCCAGATTTAAATCCAATATCTATAATGTTAGAAATTCCAATAAATTTATTGAGATGTCCCAGGAAATAGCAATGGCCTATAAGCCGGTTGATGTTGAAATTGAATTGAAAAAGAAGATTAATGTGATGATGGATTATGACAATATAAACATGCCAATGGGGCCAAGAGCTGAATTAAAGAATGCAGTTATAACTGAAAATCCAAAGATTCATGCAAAAGTTGAAAGAATTGTTTCTGACACAGACTTAAAGGCAAATGAAGCTATAAATTATTTGTATAATAATAATTTTGACGAATCATTTCTGATGAAATTATTATCTATTGGAAATCTAGGATTAAAGAAAAACAGAAAATTGGTTCCTACAAGATGGAGCATCACAGCAACAGACGACACAATAGGGAAAAATATTAGAGATGAAATTTTAGAGTACAACACAATAGATGAATATAGATTATATTATGGAAATTATCTCGGAAATTATTATTTTATAATGATGTTTCCAGACACATTCAGCTATGAATTATTTGAGATGTATCTTCCAAAAAGCGCATGGAACCAAAGCGATGAGATTGCTATGTCAACAGATTATGAGGATTGCTTTGGAAGAAAAAAATATGCTTCCAATACTGTCGGGGGTTATTATGCAGCTAGGCTTGGGATTTTAGAAAAACTAAAAAGCATTAGAAAGCAAGCTTCTGTTTTAGTTTTGAGGTTTGAGACTCCAGAATACTGGGCTAGTCTGGGAGTCTGGGTGGTGAGACAAGCTTCGAGAAAATCATTAGTAAGTGAGCCCGTTATATTTGATAATAAAGAAGCTCTTTTAGAAAAAACAAAAGAATTGATATTTAGGATATTAAAATTCAAGACAGATTATATATTAAACCAAAGCATTTTATTAAAAAATTTAAAGCAGCAAAAAAGGCTTAATGAGTTTTTCTGAATTTTGATGATTAATTGGAACTAATAATATATCGCCTGCGTTAATCATTTTTAGTATCTTAGAAAAGTTTATCTGCTATATCTGCAATTTGTACGTATATTATATTCTCTTCCTGCTAATACACCGACCTGCGATATCTCAGGATAATCAATTATAAGTCTTTCTATTAATGAACTAGTTGGAATCTCTTTTGAAGTATTTCCTCTGTTTGTGTTAATAAACCTTCTAATACTATCTCCTGGAGAAGGTCTTCTTAAAGAATATTCACATACGATTCTTTTTGTGGTAATACTTTCCAATATTTTCTGCGCCCTAGGAATTATATAATTAGCTGATGACCCAATAGCTAATACCGAACCTAATCCTAGACCTATTAAAAATAGGCCAAGATTACTTCCTCTTCTTGATTGATATGCTAAATCTTTCATATAATTTTCAAGAATTCCTTATTTATAAACCTTTCTATTGTAACTACTCAAAGATAATGAAAAGATTATCCCTTCAAATCGCTGAATCCCAATAACAAAAATACTAATCCTATAAATATGACAAATAACACAATTCCGCCCTTAATCAGGTCTAAAGCAGCAATTCCCCATGATCTAAAGAATCCGACTTCCAATACAAGATAAATTGGCAAGGCAATTAAAACCAAACCTAAAACTAACTTGAATAAACTTGATATTGGATTTGCCATATTTATTTAGTTTATTCTCTATTTATATAATTTTGTGAGGAACTAAATATATTTTTAAAAGAGCCTATTTGACTAATCAGATAAATTTATAAATTTCTTCATATCATTTAAAGTGAAAGAGGCACTAGATGGCCTTATGCTTTTCTAGTTTAATTAGAAAATATTAAATATTAACAATTATGGTGTACTTTTGATGATTGACAAACAGGAATTTAATAATATAAGGGAAGAGCTTGAGAATATAGACAACAATAGAGAGGAGATAATACAAAAGTCAAGGGAAATTCTAAGGATATCAAAGCTAATTATCTATTCTTTGCACAGGGATGATATAGAAAAAGTAGATTCATTAATTCTGGAGGCAAAAGAGAAGATTAATGGATTGTCTAAAGAGAATTTTGATTCCAATATAAATAAGGCAGCTGTCCAGGAGTATGTGGAAGCTTTATGCTATAATGAATTTATAAAAAATGGAAAAATACCAACAAGAAAAGAATTAAATGTTGACACAGAGGATTATCTATGTGGATTATGCGACTTAATAGGAGAATTAGAAAGAAAGGCTGTAAATGACATCATAAACAATAATCTAAATAAAGCTATAGAAATAAGAGAATTGGTTGATAACTTATATGGAGAATTTATAATGTTTAATTTCAGAAATGGGGAGTTAAGAAGAAAATTTGATTCAATAAAATGGAATCTAAGAAGAATAGACGAGGCGATACTTACAATAAAAAAATGAATAGAACATATATTAATGAGATTAAAGACAGCATGGATGGAAAAGAGATTTTATTAGATGGCTGGATTCACGAGATAAGAGACCAAAGCAAGATTAAGTTTATTCTTTTGAGAGATATTTCCGGAATAATACAATTATTATCAAAAGAAGGAGACAAATTCTTTAATGAAATTGTAAAAATTCCAAGAGAGTCTGTTGTGGAGATTAAAGGAACAGTGAAAAAAAGCAAGCAAGCCCCTAATGGAATAGAGGTTCTGATAAAAGATTATAAAATATTAAATGAAGCTCAAACCCTTCCGATTCCAATAGTGGAAAAAGGCAATATATCTACTTCCTTGTCTAAAAGATTAGATTATAGATCATTGGATTTGCATAGCTTAAGGACGCAGTCTATATTTAAGATTGAATCAGAGATTACAAATTCTTTCAGGAGATATTTTTATGAAAATGGATTTATTGAAATACAACCGCCATGTGTAATATCATCTGCCTCTGAAGGCGGAACAGAATTATTCAAGGTAAAATATTTTGAAAAGGACGCTTATCTAGCACAAAGCCCACAATTGTATAAACAAATGTGCGTGACAGCATTGGAAAAAGTAACAATGATAGTTCCTGTCTGGAGGGCTGAAAAACACAATACAATAAGGCATCTTAATGAGTCTAGACAGATGGATATAGAGATGGCATTTGCAGATGAGTTTACTGTTATGGAGCAACTGTCAAAATCTGTTCAGTATATTATCAAGAGTGTAATTGAGAAATGCGAAAGGGAATTAAATATCTTAAACATAAAATTAAAGATTCCAAAGGATAAATATCTTACATATGATGAGACTATTAAATTGTTGAAGAAAAATAAATTAAAATTAGAGGATGGGGATGATATCCCTCCAGAAGGAGAGAGGAAATTATGCGAATTATTTAAGGATACAATAATTTTTGTCCATGACTGGCCTTTGAAGATAAAGCCATTCTACATAGTGCCTAAAACTTTGGATAAAAATGAGAAGATAAGCAGGGGATTTGATGCTATTTATGGGGGAATTGAAATAAGTTCAGGAGGACAAAGAGTTCATTTGGTTGATGTTTTAATCAAGCAATTAAAAGACAAGAAATTAAATCCAGATAATTTTAAACATTATATAAACAGTTTTCGCTACGGGGCTACTCACCATGCAGGATGGAGTATTGGTTTAGAGAGGTTTACTATGGCTTTATTGGAATTAGAGAATATAAGAGAAGGGACATTATTTCCAAGAGATAGGGACCGTTTAATACCTTAATTACTGATTATCTTTTATATAAATAATTAGGAATTATATATTATAAACCGAAACATTTAAATAATATATAAATATTATTATTATATGGAAAATTTATATAATAAAATATTTCAAAGAAAGAGAAAAATATCATTTGATATAGATGAAATTACTCTAAATTTTATTGATAAAATATCACATTTAACAAAATCAAACAGAACAATGGTTATAGGGGCATTTGTTAGTAAAGGGTTACCAATTCTTCTTGACGAGATGGAAAGAACTTGGCAAGGATTATTGATTAAAGGAAATTTAGATGAAAATAAGAAAAATAATCTAAAAAAATGTTTAAATGAATTAAAGAAGATTAGGGAAGAATGGTATACAATAAAAAATAAGTCATAATTGAAAAAAATGAATGGTCATCCAATCGCTAAAGAAGAAATAGAGCAATTTAAACAACTTTATCAGAAAGGAGAATCTACTCGTTCTATAGCAAGCAAACTAAATAAATCTCATTCTATAATAATATATCACCTTAATAAGTTAAATATAAAGAGACGTTCGAGGAAAGAGGCTGCAAAGTTAGGCGTTCAAAGTGGAAGAATTAGAATATTTGAAAATCAAATTCCGAATTCTTCAAAGAAACTTAGTTTAGAGAAAGCTTATATCTTGGGGGTTTTATGTGGTGATGGTTTTTTAATCTATAACTCTAATAAATCAGTATATCAGATTGGATTATCGGCTGTAGATAAGGAATTTGTTAATGAGTTTAGAAATAGTTTATCACAAGTTTATAGACTCAATCCAACCAAGGAAATTCATATCCCAAAAATCAGTAACTGGAATAATCAATCAAGAACTAGATTATGTTCAATAAAGGCCTGTGAAAATCTGTTATGTTATGGCAAATTTGGAGTTAAAAAGTGGAGAGTTCCTGAAAGAATAAAAAGAGCTGATTTAGAGATACAATCTCAGTTTATAAAAGGCTTTTTCGATTCTGAAGGCAATGTAGATGAAGTGGGCAAAAGAATAAGGGCTTTTTCCATTAATAATAATGGTCTAGAAGATGTTAAAGCTCTCTTAAATGGTTTTGGTATTGAATCAAAAATACATTCTAAGAAGAATAAAAAACCGAGATTGCCAAGTTATACCTTAAGTGTACAAGATAGAAAATCTATTGAGTTATTTGATAAATATATAAACTTTACAATTATTCGTAAAAAAGATAGGCTTAAACAGATTGTTAGTAGTTATAAGTTATGGGTAAAACCGCATAGAGAAGTGATAAAATTAAAGGATAAAATGATGGAATTAAGGAATCAAGGTCTAAGTTATGAAAAGATAGGGAAAGAATTAAATATAAATAAAACCACAGTCTGGAATCATTTAAATAGTAGAGATAGATTAGTTCCATAAAATGAATTTTTGGTATAATGTTAGGAATTTAGTGAAAGAAGAAGTTAATCCAATATATCATGAACCTTTTGAATTAGATGGAGGAAATTATCCAGTGGGTTGCCAGGCATGTCGCGAAATCAGAAAAGAGAGAATTGTTTCTTTAGTTGTCGGAGATTTGAATAGGGATAAAAAAGTGGAAAGATTTAATTTTCATCAATCTTGTCTAGATGAGATAAGCGAGAGTGTTTTAAGTGAAAGTTGACCAAGAATTAATAAAAAAAGTAGCTGAAAATGCTAGATTAAATCTAAGCAAAAAAGAATTAGATGAATTTCTTCCTCAATTTAAAGAAATTATAGAAAACTTCTCTAAATTAGATAATTTAGATACTAAAAATATCAAGCCAAGTTTCCAGCCAATTGAACTAAATAATGTTTTTAGGGATGATATATCAAAAAAAAGCCTGACTCAAGAGGAAGCCTTGAGGAATACAAAGCACAAGAAAGACGGCTATTTTAAGGGACCAAGAATAATATGAAAGCATTATCGATGAAACAACCCGTTCCAGAATTAATACTTCAAGGAAAAAAGAAAATAGAACTTAGAAAATGGAATACTAATTTTAGGGGCAGATTTTTAATTCATGCTTCAAAAAATGAAATAGATGGATTTAAGATGAATACAAAAAACTTGCCAAAAGGGGCTTTAGTCGGTACTGTTGAATTAAAAGAAGTAATTAGATTTGATACACTAGGTAACTTTAGAAAATTAAAAAATGAACATTTGGCTGTATCTGATAAATGGTTTATTCCAAAAAAAACATTTGGTTTTGTTTTAGTCAATCCTGAGAGACTAAAAAAACCAATTGAAATGAAAGGAAAATTAAACTTTTTTGAGGTTAATCTATGAAAGTTAAAGATTTCACTAAAGAGGTAAGATCCGGAAATATAGATATAATAGAACATACACAAAAAATTATAGAAGAAGCCAAGAAAATAAATAAAGATTACAATTATTTTAATGTTATAAGCGAGGAATTGGCATTACAACAAGCTAAGAAATTAAAAGAAAAAATAAAAAAAGATAATAAAGGAAAATTATTGGGAGTTCCAATTTCTGTTAAGGATTGCATCTGTGTAAAAGATATAGAGACAACATCTGGAAGCAGAATTCTAAAAGGATACAAGCCATTGTTTAATGCTACTGTAATACAAAAAGTAATAGATGAAGGCGGAATTATAATTGGAAAAACATCCCAGGATGAATTTGGATTTGGAGGATTTAACACAAATGTTGGATTAGACTATAAAATCCCAAGAAATCCGATTGACAAAGAAAGAGTTACTGGGGGAAGTTCAGGAGGAGCAGCTGGTTTCACAAAAATTACAAAGTATGCTCATCTAGCATTAGCAGAATCTACTGGGGGAAGCATAGTAAATCCAGCATCTTTTTGCGGCGTTGTCGGATTATGCCCCACATATGGATTGGTTTCTAGATATGGATTAATAGATTATGCAAATAGCTTGGATAAAATTGGCGGAATAGCAAAGAATGTAGAAGATGTAGATTTATTATTGGATGTCATAAAAGGACATGATGAGAATGATTCCACTTCTTTAGATAAAGAATTAAATAAATACAAAGATATTAAAAAAATTGGAATTATAAAAGAAGCATTTAATGTTGATGATGAAATTAAAGATAAAATTATAGCTAGAATAGATGAATTAGGGGTAAAATATGAATATATCTCTATGCCAATATCAGTAGAATATGGGATTCCAACTTACTATTTAATAGCTCCTTCTGAAGCAAGCACAAACCTGGCTAAATATTGCGGGATGAGATACGGAATCCATGGGGAATTAAATGAAACATATAATGAGTATTTTGCCAAGGTAAGAAGCAATAATTTTGGCAAAGAAGCTAAAAGAAGAATAATGATTGGGACATTTGCGAGAATGGCTGGTTACAGGGATGCTTATTATCTAAAAGCTATGAAAGTCAGAACATTAATTATCAATGAATACCAAAAAGCATTCAAGAAATTTGATTTATTATTGAGTCCGACTATTCCTATTACAGCTCCAAAGATAAAAGATATAGATAAATTAAGCATTATAGAAAACTATATGATAGATATGCTGACTGTTGGTCCAAATCTGGCTGGACTGCCGCATATAAGCGTTAATGTTGGAAATAATAAGGAAAATATGCCAATAGGAGCAATGTTTATCGGAAATTATTTAGACGAGAAAAAATTAATTGAAGTTGGGAAGAGAATAAGTCTAAATTGATATTATATCTAAAGGTCTTCCCACGATATCCAATACTTGTTTTGGCTCAAGTAATTTTTCCAAGCCCTTTAATATCTTTAACTCTTCTTCATCTAACTCATTTAATCTTTTTGGTCTTGTTTCAAAAGTTACTTGTTTTACCTCCCCTAGATACACATCGCTTGGAGAAAATAAAACTTTAATCTTAGGATCATCGATTTCTCCTAAGTATCTAACTCCTTTTGTTGTATAAATGTGAGCTCTACCCTGAGATTGTAATATATCATTTTCACCTAAAAATTCCTTAGATTTTTGAATTTTTTCTCTATCAAAGAATCTACCTTTAGGCATATAATACACTTGTGTCATTGTATCTATATGGTGGTGACAGTTATTTATAAGACTTTCTATTAATTTATCTATGTTTAATTATATTAAAGACGATATTAATTCTGGTAGTTTTACAAACGATGATGTACAAGCATCTGCCTGATTAAATTGATTTTTAGAGTAAACAATAATTTTCATACCTGCTGCATGTGCGGCCTTGATATCATTTTCAACATCACCAACATAGATACATTCTTCTGGTTTCACTTCCAATTTTTGAGCAGCAAGAAACAAAGGTTCTGGGTGTGGTTTGTGATTAGTAGTATCTTGATATGAAACTGTGACTCTAAAGTACTTCTCAAATTTTGCAAGTTGAGGAGATTCATAAACACTTTCTTTAATCCGACTTGTAACAATTCCAAGCAAGTAATTTTTACTTAATCTTTTTATAACTTTATCTGCTCCTTTTGGAGTTGTTAGTAATTCAATATCATACTTTATCTCGCGGCTACGTCCAATTTCCCATATCTTTTTAATATCTTCTTCAGAAGTAGATTTTGTAAGTGCTTTTATTGCATCTGCCATGTTTAGATGAAAGATTGCTGGAAATTCTTCTCGTGTCGGTGGACGATAACCTGTTTTAATCATCAAGTCCTGAAAAAATTTTAAATTAGCCTCGAAGGAATTGAGGAGAACACCATCTATATCAAAAATTATTGCTTTAATCATATGTCTATTTGCCTAAAATCTTGTCAATATGGTCATCCTTGACGTTGTCATAGCCAAGGTCAACAGCATATCTGCAGACTTCTTCGCAGTTCTTTAGTAATTTTCTCGGGTTATTACCTGACTTTTTGCCTATTCTTTTGATTTGATCATCTGTTAGTAATCTATTGCCTATTCTTTTTCTTATTATTTTTATAGAATCTTCGTCTTTTAACTCATCTAGCTTTATTATATTATTTCCTATCAAGTCTTTTAAGCCGTTTGTAAATTTTATTTTATCATAATCAGCGCTTACTAATACAATTGACTTGAAATACTTATTGTAGCTTTGCAACACTTGCTCAAAATCCTGCTCAAAATCCTCTGAAGGAAGATCCTGGACTTCATCCAACAATAATATCATGTCATTAGGGGTTCTGCCAAATAATTTTGAGAAGAATCCAGGCCTTTCATTAATCAATTTTTGAATATCCAGATTATCTTCTACCCTATTGCAGCTGTAATAGATGAGTTTTTTCTGCCCGCCAAACTCTTTTATAACTTTTTTTAGTATTGTGGTTTTGCCCCTTCCGTATTCTCCTTCTATGAAGAATATTTTTCCCTGCTTTACTTTATTTATTATGGCATTAATATCATAGCCATACAATTCATTATGATAAACAGCAGGCTTTATGCTAAATGGGTTATTGCTAAATCCTAATTCTTTGTACCATATTTCCATTTTAGTAGTATCTCTCAGCTATATTCTGGGGGGCTTTTTCATCCAGATCAATCTCTTTTTTCACTGATTCTTTCTTTTGTTTTTTAACAGATTTTTTTTCAGTTTTCTGGATTTTTTTAATCTTGATATTTTTCTCTTCAATTAATTCCCTCTCAATTTTTTGCTTATAACTCTCTTTTTTGGGCTTAATCTGCAATAGTTCTTCTGCTTGGTGTTCGTGCTCATGAATATATTCTTCTTCAACCTCTTGTTTCAAAGGCTCTTTCTTGATGTTAAATATCTTTGTTAGATAATCCTGTTTTACTATTCTGCTATAATTTTCAGCTGCATATTTTAATGCCTTCTCGCAGTTTTGTATAAATAATTTGGGATTTTTGTTAGAGATTGAAAATATCTCTTTTATTGTTCCGTTGACAAATATTTCATTGCTGTTTAACCTGTTTTCTATAATTTCAGTAGCATCATTGTCTTTTAATTCAGGAAGCTTCATTACTTTTGTTATCCTGTCTTTTAAGCTTATGGTAAAATAAGTTGAATTATAGCTTGTTCCGGCAAATACAACAGACCTTACATAATTTTGGTCAAAGAAATACTTTAGCCTTTCACAGTTTTTCTTGGATAGATTATTAATGTTGTCTATTAATATGATCATGTCTTTTGGGGTTTTTGAGAATAATCTTCTTAATAATCCGTATCTTTTCATAATTACATTTTCTATGTTCAAATGCTCTAGCCTATTGCAGTCAACATAAGCAACTCTTCCTTGACCTTTATATTTATTAATTACAAATTTTAATAATGATGTCTTTCCATGACCATCAGGAGCTTCTATAAACAGCATATTTCCTGATTCTATTGCATATGTAATTTCATCTATTACATCATCATAACCTATTAGCTCAGCTTCCTTGTCTAATGAAAATGGGTTAGACTTAAAATTTAGCTCTTCATACCACATTTTTTAGCTCCTCTGCCTTTCTTCTGTATTTTTCAGCCTCTTCATAATATCTGCTGGCTGATTCATCATTCCCAGAGTCATAAGATAATTCCCCCCTCTTATGGGCTTTTAAAGCCAACTTATAGTACTTTTCAGGGCTTTTTCTGAATAAGCTGTATAATGCAACTAGTGCAATTATCAATATTACAATAGTTATTAAAACCTGTAAAAATGCCATTTTTTAATCAAAAGAAGTGATTTTATAAGGTTTTCTTTAATAAAATCTATAGATTGTTCTTAATCAAAAAAGATATAAATAAACAATAAAGAGGTTAATGCAATGATAAAAATAGGATTGGAAGCTCACATCCCCATTAATAGAGTTAAGACTAAACTATTTTGCAGCTGTTCTTTGCCAGAAGAAACATCTGAACCAAATGCCTATACTTGTGTTACATGCCTTGGACATCCTGGAAGCAAGCCCGTATTAAATAAGGAAGCAGTTAATCATGCCTTAAAATTAGCCTTAGCATTGAATTTTAAAGTTAATAATGAGATATTTTTTTCAAGAAAAAATTATTTCTATCCGGATATGAGCAAGAACTTCCAGATTACACAATATGAGATTCCTCTTGGGACTAACGGATTTATTCAATTGGATAACAAAAAAATAGGGTTGAAAAGAATACATTTAGAGGAGGATCCTGCCTCTTTTATCCATCCAGATGGAATGCAGAAATCAAGCTATGTCTTAGTTGACTATAATCGCGCGGGAATGCCCTTATGCGAGATAGTAACAGAAGCTGAGATTGAAAGCCCGGAAGAAGCCCGAGAATTCCTAAAAAAATTAATATCAATAATAGGCTATCTTGGGATTTACAATCCTGATAAAAATCCAATAAAGGTGGATGCTAATATCTCAATAAAAGAAAAAGAATATGTAAAGGTTGAAATTAAGAATATCTCAGGATTCAAAGAGGTTGAAAGGGCTTTATCTTATGAAATAGACAGACAAAAAAATTCTAAAAATGTAGAGCAAGAGACAAGAGCATGGGATTCCAGTAAAGGAATGACATTTCCTTTGAGGCAAAAAGAAGGAGAGATTGATTATGGCTATATTTTCGAAGGAGATTTAGTAAAGGTTGAATTTACAAAAGAAATTATGAATAAGGCTAAAAAAGAGATTCCAGAATTGGGACATGAAAAAGTCAAAAGATATTTGAAAGAGTATAAAATAGACAAAAAAGATGCAGAAGTCTTGGCTCAGGAATATAGACTAGCTGTATTATTTGAGAAGGTAGCAGAGGAGGTAAATCCTGTATTAGCTGCCAGATGGCTGAGAAGAGAATTATTAAAGGTATTAAATTATAATAAGAAAAATATCGAGGAATTAGAATTAGATGAAAGCCATTTAATTGATTTGTTAAGCTTAGTAGAAAGTAAGCAGATAACAGATACAAACGCCAAGAAAATTCTAGAGAAATTAATAGAAAAGCCGTTTGATGTAAAGGAATATGTAAAGAAAGAGGGACTAAGAGTCATAGCCAAGAGGGATGAACTAGACGAGATATGCAATAAAGCAATTAATGATAATAAAAAAGCAATAGAAGACTATAAGAAAGGAGAGGAAAAAGCATTGAATTTTGTTATCGGCCAGGTAATGAAGCTAACTAAAGGACAGGCAAATCCAGATATTGTCAGAAAAATAATCTTGGAAAAAATTAGATAAAGGGTAGTACATTAATTTCTTTTTCTTCCTCTTTTATGGGCATTATCTCTAAATCTATTAAATCTTCCTTAAAAACATTTTTTATTTCATTAATTGTTTCTCTTAATTCTTTTTCATCTTTGTGAAATACCTGAATAAAACAGTTGGGTTTGGAATGGGTAAATATCAGATTATTAATATGTTTATAATGTCTTGAAAAACTTTTTATTTTATTTTGGTTATAATATGAGAAATTTTTTATGTTTAGGAGAAGCATAGTAAAATAATATCCAAATTTTTCCATTCCAAATTGTACTCTTGAGCTAATTATAACTTTATCTTTATGTAATTTCTTTAATTTATACACAACTAATTCGGGAGACATATTAAGTTTTTTTGCTATTTCCACTATTTTAATTCTATAATCTATAGAAAGTATCTTTAAAATATCTAATTCTTTTTTATCTAATTTTCTCTCTTTAGAAGGTGATTCAATGAATACATACTTATCCTTTTCGTTATAATTAAAATATTTTAAGGGATATAATTCTACAAAATATGGTTTTATAATAAAATAGTCAGTTATTTTTCCATTTGATATGTCAATCATATCTGTCAAATATTTATTTAATTCAGTTTCATCTTTAAATATGCAATTCATATAAATATCATATTTCGCATATACAAATCCATAAGATATGCAATTATTATTTGAAGATTGGTTTTTAATAAAAACTTGTGCTGAACTATGTTTATCAAACTTTAATAAAATACCGACAAAGTAGTTATAACTGAACTTACTATAGTCCAATAAAGGAAAAGACCTTCTTATCAAGCCAGAAGAAATATAATTTTTTATTCTATATTCAACTTGTTCTCTTGTTAAATTAGTAGCTTTGGACATCTTTGTTAAAGGTTCTCTGGGTTTATGAAATATATATGTTAATAATTTTATATCTGATTCTTTGAGATTAATGATTTTGTTCATAGTATGGTGATACTAAAGTTATATATAAATTTTACTAATTAATTAAAAAATATAATTATTATTTTTAATTTATTAGTATTTTTTATTAATAAGTTATAAATATATAGAAAATACATTTATTAAAGATGTAAAATGAAAAATAAATATAACATAAAGGAATTAACACCTTTAGAACTACGATGCGGAACCGGCACTTGTCCATCAATTTATGAATTAGAAGAACTTACGCCAAGAGAAATGCAATGTGGCATAGGAAGTTGTCCATCTATATATAAGCTAAGAGAATTGACGTCAGTATGTCCTCCTTTTGGATACTGTCCAACAGTTTATGATGAAGAAGGGAAAGATGTTTATATTATTATAGGAAAACAATTAGATCCAAAGAAATTAGGATTAGAAGAAAAGATTGGAGAAGGAGAAACTGTTATAGAAATTCCGAAAGGATTACTTAAAAATTTAGTTAAATAAACTAAGGCTCAATTGTAATTAATGTGTATTTCTCATTTAAATATTCTTCAACTACTTTTATAATATCTTTTTTAGTTACTCTTTTTATATTTTTAATATATTTATTTGCTAAAGAGTAATCCTTAATCATTTCCCAATCAGCTAGATTAATAGCTTCTTTTCTGTTGTCTTCGTTTTCCAGAAGATAATTTCCCTCCAAATAAGTCTTGGCATCCTCCATATCTTTGTTATTTATATTCTTTAGATTATTCAGTTCTTTTAATATTAACTCTTTGACTATTTCTATATTCTTTTTATCCATTCCGACGTATACTGCAAAATATCCATAGTCTAAAGAGGAATTATGCACGATACTAACCATATAAGCCAGTCCTCTTTTAGTCCTTATCTCATTGAATAATTTTCCAGATTGCCCCCTTCCAAGTACCCCCCTAATAACTTCCAATGCATAGAATTCCTTATTTGACCTATTCGGAACCTTATATCCCAATACTAAGTAAGAATGCATTATCTTTCTTTTTTCCTTTGCTATATTGTATCTATTTTTTGGTTCTTCTACACTAATTTTTTTTATTTCTTCTTTATTTCTTTTATTGTTAAATGATTTTTTTATTTTATTTAATGGATTGTTTATATTTCCAACAACGCTTATTATCATGTTATTTGGATGGTAATATTTGTTATAATATTCTAAGATGTCATTTTTGGTTATTGAGGCCATTGACTCTCTGTAGCCATAAATTGGATTTTTGGTCGGATGCTTTTCATACAAGTTTTTCAAGAATAATATCCATTGGTATACTTTTGGATCGTCTGTATGTAAATTAATCTCTTCTAGAATGACTTTTCTTTCTTTTTCTATTATCTTTGGATCAAACATTGGATTTTGGAGCATATCAGCCAATATATCCAAAGCTGTATCAAAGTGCTTTCTTGGGATTGTTATGAAATAGACAGTTGCCTC
>JACPNG010000013.1 GCA_016185605.1 Candidatus Woesearchaeota archaeon | reverse complement strand
TTTCATCAAAAAGCATATATGTGTATATATTTTTGTTTATATGCATAAAGCAATGATAAATTATATATAAGAAAATAATTTGATTATTATATAATACAAAGGAGGTATAAATTAAAAGGGAAGGTGGAAAAGATGGGACTAAATACAATAACAAAAAAGAGAGAAATTGAATATGAAGGATATAGTTTAGACAAAGAGTACATATATTTGACAACAACATGTCCTCTTTGCGGCGACACAAAACTAGAGCATTTTGTTCCATTGGATGAAGAGATAACAGTAGACGAGATACTAGAAGAAGTCTGCTTTGAATGCAAGGAAATAATGGGTGTGTTGGACAACTACGAAGAAATCATTGAAGAGATGGAATAAAAATCAATAAACTATAGCTGAGATAAGGGTTTCTATTTTAAATTATAGGGTTTTATGTGCTGTTAAAGTTTTCATTTACTTTTTCCCAGTTTATAACATTCCAAAAGGCATTAACATAATCAGCTCTTTTGTTTTGATATTTTAGATAGTAACCATGTTCCCAGACATCTATCCCCAGAATAGGAATTTTTCCTTGTGAAATAGGATTGTCTTGATTAGGTGTTGTAACTATTTCCAAACTATTATTATTAACAACAAGCCAAGCCCAACCAGATCCAAATAAATTAATAGCTGCATTAGAAAATAATTCTTTAAACTTCTCAAAGCCTCCGAATTTCTCTTCAATTGCTTCAGAAATCTCCCCTGTAGGCTCTCCGCCGCAATCTGGACTCATTATCTGCCAGAATAGGGTATGGTTAAAATGGCCTCCCCCATGGTTTCTCACAGCTGTCCTAATGTCTTCTGGAATGTTATTCAAATCCATTAATAATTCCTTAACACTCTTATTTTGCAGATTTGGATATTTTTCCAATGCCATATTTAATTTCTGCACATATGTAGCGTGATGCTTTGTATAATGGATTTCCATTGTTTTTGCATCTATATGCGGCTCCAGTGCATCAAAATCATAATCTAAAAGTTCTTGTTTATGTTCCATCATCTCCACCCCCATAAATCATAAATTATCTAATAATTCAACTTTTTAAGTTTTGCTATGCCTTAAATCTTTTTTTAATATAAAAACCGCATCCAATAAAAATTAAAGAGATAATAGCTGAATAGATAACTATTCTAATAACAGCATCATAAAAAAACTGCGCTGGAAATAGAACTATTAAATTGTCTGTTTCCGGATTTAACATCCAATAATCATTGTCAAACATAACTAAATGAAAATTGAGGAATAAACCATTGAAATTAAATAATGCCAAAAAAAGTATAATAATTAAATAAAATAAACTTAATAATCCTCCAAATATTAAAGAGTTAAAAAATCCATGTATTTTTTTAGTCTTATAATAATATATTAATGCTATAAAAAACAGGAATGACAATATCATCAATAAGTTAATAGCTCCATTTATAAGAATTTTAACATCTTCTAAGTGAATTTTCTCTTTTTGATTAAAGAAGTTTGTATTAAGTTCCTTATTATTAATGAAATAATTGAATAAATTGTTTAACTCCCTATGAACTATATCTTCATTAAATATCTCATAAACATTATTCTTATTAAATTCTTTTTCATAAAAATCAGTGTCAAATGCTAAAAGCCTAAAGCTCAGTAATAGGATTAATAATGGAACTAAAGAAGTTATTAAAATATTAAATTTTATCTTTTCTTTTCTTATTTTTCTTTTTTTCATCTTTCTCTAATATCAAATTTCCGACATAACTGCATTTTTTACATTCATATTTGCCGAAATATCCGCCGATATATAATGTTATTCTATTAGATTTGCATACAGGGCATATTTTCATATAAAATAAGAAAAAAATTAAATAATAAAGTTATTGAACTGCTATTGTACCAGTCAAACCTGGATTTAAGTGGTCATGATATCTCCATGCACCTTTATTGTCAAACCTAAATGTAAAGGTTTCACCTTGACGTAAGCCCCTGCAAGAATCAAATTTGCTTCCTATGCATCCTCCGCCCTCTGGATAAACATTATGTGTTGGATGAACTGCTGATGCTGGCCAATGTGATTTAGCCTCTTTATTAATAAAGACAACTGTATCTCCTTCATCTATTGTTAATGTGTTTGGATTAAATCCTGCCGCAGTAATCTCAACAAGGTTTTCTGTCTTCTTTTGTTCTCCAATACTTTCTTCTGGTTCACTAATTTTACTTGATTCTGGCTTTTTAATATCAATGGAAACAGCACTAGGCTGCTTTGGAGTACATGCACTAATCAAAAATAAGCTTAATATCACAATAATTAATATCTTTTTCATGAAACTCAACAATGAATTTAGAAATTCTTTTATTTATTAAGGTGATGTTTTTTCCCAATCAATAATTTTTTAAACATTTACATCTCAAAAATGGTAAAATGACACTAGTCAAGATATGTGGAGTTACAAATTTAGAAGATGGCTTATATGCTAAATCAAGAGGAGCTAATTTTATAGGCATTAATTTTGTTTCGCCCACTGGTAGAAGGGGGGGAAGTCCAAGATATATCTTTTCTTATATACCTAAACCCGAAGAAGTTTATAGAAATATGATAAGTAAATTAACTAGGGTAAAAATAATTGGTGTTTTTGTTAATGAAGATCCTGAAGAAATTAAGAGAATAGTTCCAATACTTGGATTAGATGGATTACAATTGCATGGTGATGAGGATGTAGGCTATTGCAAAGATCTTAGGAGTAGTCCGGATCTCAAGGATATAGAAATTTGGAATGTATATAGAATGAAGGATAAAAAATCTTTAGAGAAGATTAAAGAGGGTCATGAATCAGAATATATAGATAAGATAATGGCAGATGCATATGTTCCTCGTCAAAGAGGAGGAACAGGAACCCAGGTTGACAGAAGTCTTGGTTTAGAAGCCAGAGCAATTGTAATACATAAACCATTTATTTTAGCTGGCGGTCTAAAAGCATGGAATATAGAAGAGGCAATATTAGATTATACTCCTGATGTGGTGGATGTAAGTTCAGGTGTTGAGGCTTATCCTGGAAAGAAATCTTCTAGAAAAGTTCACGCTTTTATAAATAATGCCAATCATCCAGAAATTATAAAGAAGTTAAGAGTTAATAGTGGATACAATTTAGCATTAGAACATATAAATGAATTTGCAGAGAGATTAAAACTTGTTAGTTAAAATATCTAATTAAGATTTGATTCTATCGCTTGTTTGAATACATTAAAAGGCTGGGCTCCTGAAATTAATTTTCCATTAATCAAGAACCCGGGAGTTCCAGTTACTCCATTTTTTGAACCTTCTCTTAATTCTTCCCCTATTATCCCTTTATATCTTCCAGATTTCAAGCATCCCTTGAACTTATCCATATCAAGGTTTATCTGGGAGGCATATCTAACCAAATCACTTTCCCTTAAATTAGGGGAGTTTTCAAACAGCAAATCATGATATTCCCAGAATTTATTCTGCTCATTGGCGCATTCAGATGCTTCTGCTGCTAATTGAGCATTAAAATGAATACTGGATAAAGGAAAATGCTTGTAAACAAATTTTACCTTTCCTGTATCAATATACTGCTTTTTTATCAAGGGAAGTGTCTCTAAAAAGAATCTTTTGCAGAATGGGCATTCGAAATCAGAATACTCTATAATAGTTACAGGGGCATTTAAATCTCCCTTAACCTTATCATTTGCTGTTATATTATTTGTTGATACTTGATTAGAATCTTTAAGATTAGAAAATAATTTATACCCTATAAAAGCTATAGCTAAAATAATAAGAATTATAGCTGAATATTTTATTATGTTATTTTTTCTTTCTTTTTTTTCTGTATTATCTTGTCTTTCTTTTATCTCTTCCTGTTTTTGGTGCTTCTTTATTAATTTTCTTTCATGCTTGCTTAATTTAGACAAGTCTTCAGTATTATTCAATTTATCATCAACATTAACTTCTTCTTTTTCATCCATTTTATTCCAGATAATAATCAATTTATAAATATTATTGGTGTAATAAACTTTATTAAATAATATTTAATACTAAAAATATGAATTTGGCAATAAAAATAATTGCATTGTCTGTAATCTTTGGAAGCATCTCAGGATTATTATCTGGTTATATATTTTTGAATTTATATAATGATGAAAATAAACTAATTGAGGATTTTTACCTTACTGAGAATTTAGTTCATGTAAGTCCCCATAGCATAAGAAAAGGAATGGATAAAGGGGATTCTAATTTTATTCTGGTTGATTTAAGAAGCCAGGAGGAATATGAAAGAGAGCATATTATTGGTGCAATAAATATTCCAGCATATAAAGATCCAGATACTTCAGCTTATGGCGATGTCGAAAGGATAGTAAGTTCATTTAATGAACTAAAAGAAAATAATCCAGCCAAGGACATTATTGTATATTGTTACAGCATTCCCTGCATGACAGGAAGAAAAATCGGAAAGATGCTGGTTGAAAACAATATATATGTAAAGCATCTTGGAATAGGCTGGAATGAATGGAGACACTTCTGGAACTTATGGAACCATGAGCATGAATGGAATAAAACCAATGTTGAGGATTATATCCATGAAGGCAAAGAGCCGGGAATCCCAAAAACAAACATTAATTCCACAGTATGCCTAATAGAAAATGAGTTTGGGTGTTAGATGAATAAAGAAGAAAACTGGAAAAAGAAATTAACCAAGGAGCAATATAATATACTAAGGGAAAAAGGGACAGAATTAGCATTTACTGGCAAACTCTTATATAATAAGAAAAAAGGAATTTATATATGCGCTGGCTGCGGAAATGAATTATTTGATTCTAAATCAAAATTTGATTCTGGATCTGGCTGGCCTAGTTTTCATTCTCCTAAATCAAAAGAGAATATAAAGACTAATCCAGATAATAGCTTTTCAATGAACAGGATAGAAGTCTTATGCAATAAATGCGATAGTCATTTAGGGCATTTATTCAACGATGGCCCAAAACCAACTGGATTAAGATTCTGCATTAATTCTTTAGCTTTAGAATTTAAAGAAAAAAATAATAAAAAGAAAAAAATAGTTTAGTCTAGATATCAGAAATAGAAAAATTAAAATCCTTTCTTTGATCTATAACATTCTTTGCAGAAAACCGGCTTGCCTTCTGTTGGCTTGAACGGAACTTCGCATTCTTGTCCACATTCTGAGCAAACTGCTTTATGCATTTCTCTAGGGCCAAAATTTCTCTTGAAACCGCCCCTGTTGAAGTCTCTCATCTTCTTATCCTCCTGATTAGATAACATCAAAAAACCCGCTTGAGTTTTTCATATGTCTCTGTTATATTTGTATTTTAAGTATTTATAAGTTTTTCTCATGATGCTTTTGTAAATTTATGCCTTTTTAAATGACTTAATCATTGAGCTAGCCTATCAACAATATCTCCTAATTCTTTCTTTGAAATTGACCCATTGATTCTTGATCCTCTGTTCTTACCGCCTAAAGATTTTTCAGATTTTAATTTTTGAATAAGTACTCCATCTCTATCATATTTAGCTATTATTCCTGTACTTTCAAAAATATCCTTTTGCCTATTTAATAATTCATTAACAATCGCATTTCTAGGTCTAAGATTATCAAGATAAAAAGGATTCCCAATGATTTCAACTGGACCAATGCAATATCGTCCAGTCCTAATTTGGGAGGTATGCTCATATCCACTAATTGTTGCTGATTTCATATTTTCTTCATTGTATCTTATTTAAACTTGAACATATATTTTCTAAGATTAACATAATTATTTTTAACAATTATTCCATCATTTGTTAATAATTGAATCTTTCTTCTCATTCCCCCCCGAGCGCTATAATTCCCTACAAAACCATTTGAGCAAATTACCTTATAACAGGGTATATTTATTATGTCCTTGTTATTTTTCATAGCTTGTCCTACTGCCCTATAAGCCTTTGATCCTATTGAATTGGCTAATATTTTATAGGTTGTTACCCTGCCTTTAGGCACTTTTTTCAACTCTTCATAAATTCTATTGTAAAAGTCCATATTCAATTGATTACAGGAATATATAAAAATATTATTATATTATTAGTAATATGGAAAGGTTAATTATTATAGGAACATCATTGCTTTTCATAGGAATTTTACTTATATTTGCGGGAACTTTATTTAGTAATGGAACAGAGAAAAGCAATGTAAAAGTTGCAGCCGGAGGTTTTATTGGACCAATACCATTTGGTTTCATGAATGACAAGAGAATGATCTATATTTTAATTGCTTTAATGGCTTTTAGCTTGTTCATATGGCTCTTTCTAAATAAGTAATTATTTTTTCTTTTTACCAATGTTTGAGCTTATTACAGTAAGAGCAAATAATAGTATTCCGACTCCAGACAGGATAAAAAACACAGTAAATAGCTTACTTACATTGTTTGTAGGGTATAAATCCCCATACCCTATTGTAGTCAATGTAACAGTTGAAAAATATAATGAATCAATGTAATCCCATCCTTCTAAGATATGATAGGAATATGTTCCTATAATTAAGAATATAATTATTAACACAGCCAAAGTCAGGATAAGCCTCTTTCCATGATTCATTGAAAAATATATTGAATTTTATATTAAAAAAGTTATTTAATTAAGATAAAATAATGGAATTATGACTATTGAATGATTAATTTTTAATGAAAAGGTTTATATATAAATAAAGTAGTTATTTAGTAATTACAATTTCAATAAAAAGGAGGAATTAGAATGGATGATAACAAAACATTAGTTCTAGCGGTTATAGTTGTTTTAGCTATTGGCGGGATAGCATTTGCATTCGGCGGATTTACTGGTGCAGTTGCCAGGACTGGAGAGAAGAGAATCTCTACAATATGCGTATCATCTGATCCAGACATGGCTTGTGAGGATGAGCCGAGAATAAACTCTGGCGATGATATATATATTACAGTGCAGACAGGAAGCGAAGGGACAAGCAATGTGCTTGGATTTTATGATAAAAATTCAGTGAACTTTAAGAGAAGGGCAACAACCTTCTTGGATGAAGGATGCGGCGGAACATCATGCAGGGCTGACAGAATAACAGCAAAGAAATATAAGACAGATAATGACTGGAGCGGAAAATACTGTGCAAGGGTATTTGACAGGGCTGTCGGAAAAAATGTGGAAGCCTGCTTCTTCATAGGCTAATTCTTTTTTCTTTTTTAATTAATTTTTTATATACCCTAGATTAATCCATATTATGAAGATTAGGATATTGATAATATGAAGATTAGGATATTGATAAAAGATTTATTTCTTAAATCAAAAACAGAAGAGATAATAAAATCATTAAATCATTCAATTACTTTTGAAGAAGATGATTTTGATTATGTAATTGTGGATTTAAACCATAAAGATGCTTTTAATTTAATTGAAAGATATCCAGATAAGTGCTTTTGCTTTTGCTCTCATGTTGACAAGGATAAAATAGACAAAGCAAAAGAAATTGGTTGCAAAAATGTCTATCCAAGATCATTATTTTTTAGCAAATTGCCTTATTTAATAAAAACTAAAGTTCATTAGTTGGATCCCAGCAGTAATGCAAATTATCATTAAGGCTATCCAGATGCTCCATATCTTTTTTTGCTATATTAAAATCAAATATATTAATGTTCTCGTAAATCCTGTCCTTATTGGATGATTTTGGTATTACTATTAACCCATGCTGTATTCCCCATTTTATAAGGATCTGGGCTGTTGACTTATTGTATTTTCTGGCAATATCAGCAAGTTTTTCATCATCTAAATTAGCTCCCCTTGTCAATGGAGAATAAGCCTCTAATGCTATCTTTTTTAATTTACAAAATTCCAATAGCTCTTTTTGATATAAGTATGGGGAAAATTCAACCTGGTTTACAGCTGGAATAATCTCAGAATTGTTTAACAGTTCTTTAATATGGTTTATTGTAAAATTACTAACCCCAATAGCTTTGCATTTTCCTTCTTTATATAATCTCTCCAGAATTTTCCATGTTTTCAATCTTTCTTGTACAGGCCAATGTATTAAATATAAATCAATATAGTCCAGATTTAATTTCTTTAAGCTTTTATTAAATGCTTTCTCTGGATCATTATGCTCTGAGTTCCATATCTTTGTTGTGATGAATAAATCTCCTCTTGGAATCCCGCTTTTTTTAATTGCATTTCCAACCTCTTCTTCATTATTATAGAATGAGGCTGTGTCTATTAATCTATAACCGGCTTCCAGTGCATACAAAACAGAGTTTTCAGCAGATTTTCCTCTAATCTGCCAGGTTCCTAGTCCAATAACTGGCATTTTTAAGTTGTTATTTAGATTTACTTTTGAATTAATATCCATTTTAAACGCCGCGACCCGGATTTGAACCGGGATGCCCGTGAGGGCCAGGCTTTCCAGGCCTACACAATTCTTGACAAAATATCAAAAATTTCTGTGCAATACCAGGTTATGCGATCGCGGCATGCGATAAATTCTTTATTTTAGTTTATAAAATTTCCTAAATAGTGGATAAATTTAAATAAAATACTATTGGAATTTCCATAGATGAGAACCAATATAGTTTTTGATGATTTAACTATATCAGATTTTTGCAGGGTTACATTAGATGGTAATCAACTTCATAATCCTGAATTCATGAAAGAAAATGGCAAGCTGGCCATAGTGCCTGGAATGCTACCCTTTACATATGCTGTAAATTTGGCTAGAAGTTTTTTATTGGATGCAAATATTATAGAAGTATATTTTAGTTCTTTTTTAAGTTCACATAATCCATTAGACATAGAAATAAAAGAAAATATATCAAATCCTCTGGAAAGAATAATTTCTGCAAATAGTAACGGCCAAGATATATTCTCAAATAAAAAAGATTATACAAGACTGCTAAGAACAGATGAGCCTATAAAAGATGTTATGATTGGTGGTTCTAATCTCGAATTAAAATTAACTAAAGAACAATTAAAAAGATTTTCAGAATTAATTAAATCAGAAGATGATTATATATCCAGATTTTTATTTGCCATTGCATATTCTTCATTCGCGCTATTAAAAAGTTTAACTGAACCTCAAAATCAAAAAGAAACAGATATTAGTAGAGAATTTAATGAATCTGATAGTCTGCCAGTATATAGCTCATTAAGAATTTATATTCCAGATGGAATTAAAAGAATAAATCCAGCTAAATGCATAAGATACAGGACTAACCTTGATAAAGAAGGTAAAAGAGGTATATTCTTTAAGATAATGTGTGAACAAAATAATCTGATTTATTATGCTGACTATAAATTAAATATTATACCAAGAAAAATTATAATGAGAATGGCCAAACCCTTACAAAATTAATCCAGCATGTTAATGCTTATCTCAACCCCTTCTGGAATAGGGACCCTCATGACTAATCTTAAGGCCCTCTCGTCAACATCTAGGTCAATTAGTCTTTTGTGAATTCTCATCTCAAAATTGTCAAAGCTAGCCTTTCCATCCCCGCATGGGCTTTTTCTAGTTGTGATTTTCAAGTTTTTGGTTGGAAAAGGAATCGGACCCCTCATCTTTACCTTTGTCTTGTCAGAAATCTCTTTAATTGAAGAGCATATCTCATTCAATTTGTCTATTTCAGCGCTTGTCAGTGATATCCTTGCTTGCGACATTTTATATCTATTAAAATAAGCATTTATAAAATTAACTATCTTCATTTTTATATGGGTCTTTCGACTGTAAAACAGGATATAGAAGAGAAGATAGATTATCTAACTGATTGTTCAGAGCTTGAGTTTAGAGCAATGTATGAAAGACTGCTTGGAGAAATAAATTCATTTCCAGTTGAAAGTTTAAGAGATTATTTATTAATAAAACTAGATATGGCTAAATCAAGATATCAAAGAGAAAGAGATCAAAGATATACATTTGGTGATTGGAAAAGATTATTATAAATAAATTATATTATTCTCTTTTTGGAATAACTACTTGTGGAAAACCTTCCTTAGTCATAATCATTTTTAATTCTCTATATTTTCCATTTCTGTCAATATATCTAATTACAGTTTCATATCTTCCATTTCCATTCAAATCCTTATTTTTCAAGAACGCTCTTCCATATTGTATTTCAAATTGATCTCCACCAACCCAGAAAGCATTTAGTTCAAGATTATTTCTTTTAGTGTGTTCACTATACTTCTCATAACCAAAAAATCCACCAACTCCTAAAAACAATGCTAAACCAGTTATAGAAACTTTTTTTCTGGCAACATTTAATATATTTTCGATTGTCATTCTATTTATCAATAATTACCAATTACCAAGGATTTTTCTCTCTAATTCTTGTGGTATTGGTTCTACTTTTACAAATGGACCATTACTTCTGATATGTAATCTTACAACATTTTGGTCATTCCCTTTATAGTCATCCCCTAATTCTTTTAATAATTTTCCAATTACTTTATGTGGTTTTTTAGAGCTTATATTCTCAAACACATAAATTATACCTTCATGTTCATATGTAAAAACATTAATTCTTTCTCCTTTATCAAATAAGTCTTCAAGTGAATCATATTTTTTTACTATTTCCATTCTATTTTATCTCCTTATCAACTCTTTTTAGAACTTCTTTTTTTAATATAAAAAATAATTTATGATTACTTTTTAACGTAATCAATGCACATTCCAGCAGCTACAGTAGTTCCGGCATCCCTTATAGCAAACCTTGCCATATGCGGAATTTCCTTTTGCTTTTCAATAACCAAAGGCTTAGTAGGCTTTAATTTAACTATTGCAGCATCTCCAGTCTTAATAAAATCTGGATTTTCTTCTCTAGTCTGGCCAGTAGCTGGATCTAATTTCTTCTGGATTTCCATGAATTGGCATGCTACTTGAGCAGTATGGACATGGAATACAGGAGTATATCCTGTTGTTATAACAGTTGGATGATTTAATACAACAATCTGTGCTGTAAATTCCTTTACAACAGTTGGAACATTATCAACATGTCCAAGAACATCTCCCCTTGCTATGTCTTTTTTATTAATTCCTCTGACATTAAATCCAATATTATCTCCTGGTTCAGCTTGCTGCACTTGCTCGTGGTGCATCTCTATTGTTTTTACCTCTCCAGTAACTCCAGCTCCTTCTCTTGCTGGCACAACAATAACTTTATCTCCTATCTTCATTATTCCAGTTTCTACCCTTCCTACAGGCACAACCCCAATTCCAGTTATGTTATATACATCTTGTATAGGCAGTCTTAATGGCAATTGAGTTGGCTTTTCTGGTTCTTTAAACATATCTAACTGCTCAATTAATGTTGGTCCTTTATACCAAGTCATGTTTTCAGATTTCTTGACAACATTATCCCCCTTCCATGCGCTTATTGGGATAAATGGAATATCTTCTTGTCTATATCCAGCTGACCTTAATAATTTAGTTACTTCTTCTTTTACCTTGTTAAACTTTGATTCATCATAATTGATACTATCCATTTTATTTACTAGAACTCCTAATTGCTTGACTCCAAATGTTATACAAAGCCATGCATGCTCCTTTGTCTGGGCCATTATTCCCTCAGAAGCTGCTACTACTAAAAATCCTGCATCTGCTTGTGAGGCTCCTGTAATCATGTTCTTGACAAAATCTTTATGTCCTGGAGCGTCTATTATTGTGTATTCAAATTTATTCGTATTGAATTTTTTATGGCTTAAGTCTATTGTAACTCCCCTTTCCCTTTCCTCTCTTAATTCATCCATGACAAAAGCAAATTCAAATCCTGCTTTTCCCACTTTTTGAGCTTCCTCTTTTAGCTTCCTTAATGCCTGTTCATCTATTATTCCTGCATCATACATAAGTCTTCCTACTGTAGTACTTTTACCATGGTCGACGTGACCTACAAATATTAAGTTAACATGTGGTTTTTGCTTAGCCATTTTTTAAATATCCTCCATAATCTCTTTTTAAAAGCATGATAATTTAATTTAAACTATTTATAAAACTTTTGTTTTTTTAAATTTAATAATCTATTTTATTATCTTTAAGATTTTCTTTCTACTATTTTTCATCCCAAAACATAAATTTTTAATATAATCTAAACTATTCAACAATTTATAAACCTTTCCATTTATTCTTTCTAAGAAGTAGTAACAATATTTATGCCCAGAGTCTTCTTTGTTTTTGTCTTCTCTCTTCAGTTCCATCTACAATTTCTTGTCTTCTCTCTTCGGACCTTAATACAGATTTACGAGCTAGAATAGATTCTAATCTATTTAGATTTTTTTCTTTAAAGTTGTTATAAAATCCAAGAGAAATTTTCATATATTCATTCACATCACTGGGACTTTGAAGGTCTAATCCAGCTAATGCATCTGTTAATTTCCCTTTTCCGTTCTCATTATCCAAGAATATACTAATTAAATTAAGTGCTCTCTCCGTATCGCCTAATAATGTTTTAAATCCCTCTAATTCTTCATGACTAAATCCACTTGAAAGGCCACCCATCTCTTTATACAATTGTTCAGCTTCCCCAAGAGGTATTGTTAAGATAGAATAATTGCCACGACCATTTCTAACAGATGCTATTGCTCCTCTATATCTTCCTCTAACTAAATCCATTCTAGCAAGATGTTCTACTATATCTTGTTCATAACCAGTTTCCATATTATATCCTTTTTATAACTAATTAGATACAGAATTAATGATTTTATAGTTTAAAAAGTTTTCTATCTAATCTTTTCTAATAAGTAGTAACAATTAAATCAAGAAAGTCTCTTCTGTCTTTAATCCTTTTCTTTCCCTAATTTGTTTTATTAATTTCTCCTGCAATGCCTCTGGAACCTTCTCAAATATCTGATCTATAATATAGAAATTTCCCCTTCCCTCTGTGGAAGATCTTAAGTCATTGCTTAATCCAAACATCTCAGATACTGGCAATTTAGCCTTGACAGTCATATGGTCTCCCTCTTGGGACATATCCAACAACTGTCCTCTTTTATTCTGTATTAATTTTGAGATTTCTCCCAGAAATTCAACAGGAGCCTCTATTTGCAGTATTTGTAATGGTTCAAACATTATTGGCTTTGAGTCAGAAATAGCTAATCTAATTCCTTCTCTTACAGAAGGCAGCATCTGAGCAGGACCTCTATGAATAGCATCTTCGTGCAATTTTATATCTGTTAGATGGATTTTCATCTTAACGCATGGTTCTTTTGCTAATATTCCCCCGTCAATAACTTGTTGCAATCCATCCATTATCATTTCAATTACCTCTCCTAAATGTATAATTCCCCTTGTATCATCTATTAACAAATTTCCTTTGTAGATTTGCTTTATTTTTTGGGCGTCTTTTATTGTCCATCCTATATTAGCTAATTTTTCATAAATTTCCTGCTCTTTTTTCTTCAGTCTCATCTCAGGAATCTCCCCAGACTTAATTAACTGATAAACATTTTCCTCCAAAGGCTCTACATAGAAATATAATTTATTATGCTTATTTGGAGACTTTCCTTCAAACTCTTCTGATTTTTTCTGTATTGTTTCCCTGTAAACAACAATAGGAGCGCTAGTAACAACATCCAATCCTTTCTCTCTTTTTATTCTGTTTTCTATAATTTCTAGATGCAATTCGCCCATTCCAGACATTAGATTTTCTCCTGTCTCCTCATTAATCTGGATAAAAATGCTTGGATCTTCCTTGCTTACTTGTTTTAATACTTCGACTAATTTAGGGAGATCAGCAGCTGATTTAGCGTCTATTGATTTTGTAATTACTGGCTCAAAAATATGCTTAATGGCTTCAAAAGGCTCTATTGGAACAGAAGAGACTGTTTCTCCTGCATAGACATTTTTTAGTCCAGTAACCCCTACAATATTTCCAGCCGGAACATTATCAACAGTAATTCTTTGGGCTCCTTTGTAGATAGAAACTTGCTGCAATCTTACATTTCTCTTGGCTTGGTTCATGTAAAGATCCATCCCCTGTTTAAATGTTCCTGAAAATAATCTTCCTGTAGCTACTTCTCCTGCATGTTTGTCAATAATAATTTTTGTGACAACAAAAGCGACTGGGCCATCTGGATCAGAATTTATTAATGACTTTCCCTCTACACTCTCTAAATCACCATGCCATATCTTCGGAATTCTATATTTCTGGGCATCTACTGGATTAGGCAGATGATGTATAACCATATTCAAAACTACTTTATGCAATGGGGCTTTTGAACCAAGATTTTTATATTCATCAGCCTCATAAGCATTTATAACATCCTTGAAGCTAAGATTATTCTTCTGCATATATGGAAATGACAACGCCCATTTATGGAATGCTGATCCAAAGCACACAGAGCCATTCTGGACATTTACTGACCATTTTCCTTTTATATCCTCTGGAGAAATATCCTGGATAAATTTATTCACATTTGTTATTATTTTTACAAAACGCTCCTGCATCTGCTCGGGAGTTAATTTGACTTCTTTGATTAAACGATCAACCTTATTGATGAATAATACTGGCTTGACTCTTTCCCTTAATGCCTGTCTTAATACAGTTTCAGTCTGGGGCATTATTCCTTCGACAGCATCTACTAATACAATAGCGCCGTCTACTGCCCTCATTGCCCTTGTTACATCCCCCCCAAAATCAACATGTCCGGGAGTATCTATTAAATTTATAAGAAATTCATTATCATCTACATTATGAACCATAGAAACATTAGCTGCATCTATTGTGATTCCCCTTGCTATTTCATCTTCTCTAAAATCTAAAACCAATTGCTTGCCAGCTAGTTCTTCTGATATCATTCCTGCTCCAGCTAATAAATTATCAGAAAAAGTTGTCTTTCCATGGTCAATATGCGCGCAAATAGCTATATTTCTTATCCTGTCAGGGGTCTTCATTATTCTTAAGACCCTTTCAGTCATTGTCTCTACCATTTTAAAGGGATTTCACCATTGCATTTTATAAAGATTTTGCTGATTATTGTCTTAAACATATTTTTATAGTAATTTAACTTTTATTTTATATCAAAAGTCCAAGCATGTCTAGAAGGGATTTTGAAAAAGGGGCATTAGGATTATTGGGTGGAATGGCTTTTCCTTTAGAGCAATTAAAAAGAGTTGATAGTGATCATACAACTTTAGAATACTGGTTAAAAGAACTTGAATTAGATAAAAAAACTCCATTAGTTGTTTATAGAATAACGCCAAAACTAGATGTTATAGGTTTACCTCTCGGATTTTTTGGTGGAGGAAATGTCAAAATTTATTTAAATTCTAATAAAAATAGCTATAATGGACAAATTATTGTCTCAATAAGAGAGAATATAATATTTAGAAGACATATTATCCATGCATCACAAGGCTATAGAGACAACAGTGGATTATATATTCCCATAATTACTACAAGAATTAATCTAGATGGCAATGATGTTGACTATACTAATATAAGATATGATAGAAGAAGTAATAAAGCTGTATTTAAAAAAGGAAATATTATTTTTTATTATGACCCTATAACCAATGAGCCAAAGTATAACGATGATGGGATAGAACAACTAGTAGATATTGAAGAAGCAAATTTAAATAAAAGCCAGATAGGAGATCTAGTTTCTGAATTTTTTAATTTATCCAGCTATAAAAATATAATTATAACCAAAAAGTCTAAAGGAATTTATAGTGTTTCAAAAGAGCCGGAAGATAATAAAAAGCCAAGATTGTACTTTGTTTCAGGAAGATTAGAAGACAAAGTTGATGATGATTTTCCAATAAGCACTGATTTAGGAATATCTCCTCAAAACTATCCAATTAGTTCTGATTTTTCAAAACTTTTAGGAATGGAAAAAGGGGGTGTTATGATAAAAGGTTATGTAGATGAAGATTTTGTACCTTCTATAGCACACATCTTTAACTTCATTCCATTAGTTACCCTCAGAATAACAAGAGAAAGATATGATAGAATGAAATACTTGGCAGCTATAAAATAAGAATTAACCTAAAATTTATTATTGTTACTACTTTTTAATGAATCGATAGAAAGTTTTATAAATAAAGAAAGCATCTTTACTTTTTTAATCTTGGGGGGTTAAATGAAAGATATAATTTGCAAGAGATGCGGAACAATATATACAGGAAATGAAATTCCAGACACTATGCAATGCATTTGTGAGTCCACAGAGTTTGAGTCAAGGCATGCTGGAATAATGGATGAGGCTAAGGCTGAAGAAGCTGTAGCATAAGATATCCTACAAAGCATCCTAATGTTAATACAGGCATTGCAGGATAGAATTTTTTCTTTTTTGATAGTAATAATAGCATAGACAAAGATATTGCGGCTGTCAATATTATCAATAAGCTGTATAACCCATAGCTTTTGAAAATAACAGATGTAAACAATAAAGGAAATCCGATATCTCCCCCGCCTAAAACAGCTATTTGTTTTTTATATGGGATAAAAAAGCCTGCAAATATATTCGCTTTTGACTGTGATTTTGCCATCTCAATCATATGTTTTGTTTTATATACTGCAATGTAATCATATATTGATATTAATATTAATAATAAAGAGATTGAAAACACGCTAAAAACATTAACGAATACAGCTGCCAAAGCTCCATAGATAAATACTTCTGTAAGATTATGAATTATCACATTCGGCTTAAAGACTTTTATAATGGCTAATATTACAGCCAGGATAAATGCGATTATTTCCGGAATAAATGATGAAAAAGAGATGGATAATGAAAATATTACAGCCAGAAAAAACCATATCTTCCATAAGAAGAATAATTTCAGCTTAAGTAATATGTAAATGAAAAATGTCAATATTATTATTGTGACGAATGTTACAATATAAGATGTCTTTTCCTCTATTTGGGGCTTCTCAATCCCATAAGGAAGGTTATCCAGAAATTTATTCACAACAAACAATCCTATTAATTGCGCAATAATAAACAAGAATATCAATAATATGGTTATTTTTATATTATGCTTCATAAATAAAAATTGATTAAGAAATTAATAAAGTTATTTCTAATTTATGATTTATTGATCAATAACTTTTCTATAGGTCTCTAATCTCTTAGCAAAAATAGTAATGCCATCGACATCATGCCACTCTTCATGTCCTATACGCGGATATGTCAAGACCCTTTCAACATCTCTACCTTCCACATCAGCCATCTCATCACCGTATATCAGTTCCAATTCGCCATTTTCTGGATTAAATACATAATCACATCCATTTTCAGGAGTCTTATGCCCTACTTCAAAAATAGCTATTTCATCTCTACACTTAAAGAATTTTTTTTCTAGAGTTACCATGAAAATGAAACACTAAAAGAGTTTATATATCTTATGTATCTATGAACAAATAAAATTATTTTTTGATTATTTCAACATAATGGCAATTTCCGCAGTATAATCTATCCTTATGATTAGCCAGGAACATTCCGGGACCGCATTTAGGACAGGTTTTATTTCTAATTAATTTATCCCCTTCTACTTTGTATTTAGTCCATACTTTGCTGGAAATTTTATTCTTTCTTTTCTTCTTTGGCATTTTCCTTTACTTCCTTTTTCTTTTTCTTGATTTCTTCAATATCTTTTAAGTCTTCTATAGTATTATAAATATGGGCTATTACCTTGGCTTTTGGCTCCCCGAATTTTGTATAGATATGCCTAACATCAATTAATTCCTCTTTTGTCTTTAATTTTGTGGATAAACTAGAAAGAACTTCCTTCTGAGATGGAGTTGCCCCGTCAAAATTTATCTCTAAATTTATCCTTTTTCTAGACAATAAAGGCATTTCAGTTTCCTTTAATATTTTTAATTCCATTTTAGCTTACTTTTATTGCATATTCTCCCTTGACTTTGGCTCCTATTTTTTTAGCTATCTCTGATTTGTTGGCATCTATTATATTAATCCTTCCCTGCCAGTTATTTGCATATTGACTTTGTTTTACTGTTGGACAGTCTGGATCATTTACAGGACATACTTTTCCTGATACAAACATCCTGCATTTTCTGCAAACTTTTTTCATTTTTTCTTTGTTGTTTTTTCTTTCTTGTTTAATTCATCTTCGATCCATTTAAGGTTTCCAAGCATATGCTGCCTCATTGTCAATCCTATCTTTGGATTTGCAGGATCCTTAAATGAAATAGCTATTAATCTAGCTCTGCATTTGTCTCCTACTTTTAATGATCTCTTTGATTCTTTTCCTGTTAAAACATTGGATTTTGAGAAAGTTACATAATCATCCATTGTTTGCGAGACATGAACCATTCCGTCTACTGCTCCAATGTTAATGAAAGCCCCGAAATCAGTTATCTCTAAAACCTTTCCGAGAATTACTTCTTGCAATTCAGGCTTATAACTAAATAATTTGAATGTAGTTTCATAATAAGCTGCTCCGTCTCCTGGAATTATTACTCCATCTCCCACATTAACAATAGAGCTTACTCCGATGACAAAGCCAAAATCCTTTGAGATAAATCCCTCAAACTGCTTATTCAATTGTTGAAGAACTGCCTCATCTGTATCTGAGTTAAATAATTCTGGCGATACCCTTATATGGCTTTTAACCTCTACTTCATAAAACATTTTGCAGTATTAAATATTTTTTTTGCCTTATTGTGATGATTGGGATTTTTTCCCTTTTTAACTTTTTCTTAAACTCCTTATCTTGGGTAGCAACTATAATATTCTTATCATTAAGCTCCAGGATAAGCTCATCAGCTATTTTGTCTTTTTTTGTTTTTATTGTCTCAAATCTTTTTATTATCTCTAAAGCTAATTTTCCCAGTTTTTTGTCTTTTAGCTCATCCAATGTCTTGTCTATTATAAATATATTATATTTAAAGTCGCATATTCTGTCAATTTCAGATATAACATCAACTTTAAATTTTAATGAGGTCAACAAAAAATCCGTATCTAGGATTATTTTACGCATTTATCCTGAAATTCAATTTTCAGTTTATAAAGGTTGCTATTTTTTCCATTGAAATTTTTGCACCATGAATTTTATTTATAAAGGTTATGTTTTTCCGAAAATTAATTTGCCGATTTAGGCTGTAATTCCTTAAAATTTTGGGGTTTCAGGGGTAGAAAAGTTTTTAAATCAATGATGACTTTTAGTCCTATTCTAGGGTTGAATTTACCTAATGAAACTGAGATAAGTTACTAAGAGTTATGTAAAAATGGAATACAAGGCAGAAAGCATAACAGTATTGAAGAATCTAAAAGATATTAGAGAAAATTTTGATACATCTATCTTTAGAAACTTAGAAAGGGGAGAACATCAGATTATTGGAAAGAAAATAGGGGCAAAAAGTGAGACAATATCTAAGATTTGCGATGAAGTTAGAATATTAAAATTCTTTCCGAATTTGGATAAAAGCAAAGCTGTGCCTTTAGCTAGACTGAAATTAGATAAAGAATTGATACTATTCTCTGAAAAGTATGATATTTATGGCTTGCAAGTTAGGCAAATTAAGAAATTAGTCAAAGAATGGAGATTAGATATAGAAAGATACCCTAAGAACTTTTTAACAGACTTGCAACATGATTTAATAATAGGAACAGTCATGGGGGATGCTAATATTAGTCAACGCAATAGAAATTGTGTGTTTAGAGTAGGCCATTCCCCTAAACAGAAGAGATATGTAGAATGGAAATTTGGGATTTTAAAAGATTTTAATAGTAAAGGTATAAAACTAACACAGAGAACCATTAAAAATAGACTAATAAATACTTACGAGTTTAGATTGAATGCACATTACTTATTCAATTTTTATAGAAACCTATTTTATGATAGTGAAGGTAATAAGATAATCACCGAAAATGTTCTAAAATATCTTACACCAAGGAGTTTAGCGATTTGGTTATGTGATGATGGAAGTTATTCTAAAAAACAAAAATATATTGTAATTTGTACAAACTCTTATTCTTTAAAAGAACATAAGATAATAAAGAAGTATTTTGAAGATAAGTGGAATATTAGTCCAACAATAGGACTAAGGGATAAAAAATACTATTATTTAAGATTCAAAAAAGAAGACACTAAAAAGCTAATCAATATAGTAAAACCATTTGTTCCTAAGTTTATAAGATATAAAATTGGAGAAGAAAATGAGTAAAGAATACAGTGCTGTAGATATACAAGTTATTAAAGGTATAGAAGCAGTTAAGAGAAGACCAAGTATGTATATAGGAGACACATCCGTAAGAGGATTACATCATCTGGTACAAGAGGCTGTAGACAATAGCATAGACGAAGTATTAGCTGGATTCTGCAATAAGATTATTATCATAATACATAAAGATGGCTCTATAACAATAGAAGATAATGGAAGAGGAATTCCTGTTGACATCCATCCAGAGGAAAAAAAGCCTGCTTTAGAATTAGTAATGACAACACTGCATGCAGGGGGAAAATTTGACCATAAAAGCTATAAGATATCTGGAGGATTACATGGAGTAGGTATTTCAGTAACAAATGCATTGTCCAAGTGGCTTGAAGTAAGGGTAAAAAGAGAGAATAATATCTATCACCAAAGATACGAAAAAGGAATAAAAGTTTCTGAGCTTAGAATAATAGGAAAAGCCAATGAGACAGGAACAATAATAAGATTTCTTCCAGACAATGAGATATTTGAAAATATAAATTTTGATTTTGAGATAATAAACAAGAAATTAAAGGAATTAGCTTACCTTAATGCAGGCATTCATATAAGTATAACAGATGAAAGAACTGATGTAAGAAAAGAATATTTCTTTGACGGCGGAATAATCTCATTTGTAAAGGATTTAAACAAAAACAAAAATGTATTATCTGAGCCGATTTACTTAAGGAAAGAAAATAGTATTATGGTTGAGATTGCAATGCAGTATAACGATGGTTATCAATCAAGCGTATTTAGCTTCTGCAACAACATTAATACCGTAGAAGGTGGAACTCATGAGGAAGGATGGAGAACAGCATTGACAAGATCAGTTAATGAATATATTAAGAAAAATAATTTTGGAGATATTAAATTAACAGGAGATGATGTAAGGGAAGGTCTAGTAGCAATCATTTCTGTTAAAGTCCCTGATCCTCAATTTGAAGGCCAGACAAAAACAAAACTCGGAAATTCAAACATAAAAGGAATAGTAAGCTCAATTGTCTATGAACATTTAAGCAATTTATTTGAGGAAAATCCAGCTATAGCAAGGTCAATCTGCAATAAAAGCATCAGCGCAGCAATGGCAAGGGAAGCAGCTAGAAAAGCTCGTGAATTAACAAGAAGAAAAGGAATATTAGATGTTGGAAATCTTCCTGGAAAATTAGCTGACTGCCAGGAGAAAGATCCAAGCAAATGTGAATTATTTATTGTTGAGGGGGATAGCGCAGCTGGAACAGGAATAGCAGCTCGTGATAGAAAATTCCAAGCCATACTTCCGATAAGAGGTAAAATATTAAATGTGGAAAAAGCAAGAATCGACAAGGTATTCAAGAATAATGAATTAGCAACTTTAATTACCGCAATCGGAACAGGCATCAAGGAAGAATTTGATGTTAATAAATTAAGATATCATAAAATAATAATTCTTTGCGATGCTGACTCTGATGGGAATCACATATCTACTTTGTTAATGACATTCTTCTATAGATTTATGCCCGAGATGATCAAGAATGGACACTTGTATATTGCCCAGCCGCCATTATATAGGGTTATAAAAAATAAAAAAAGTTATTACATAAGGAATGACAAGGAATTAGACAGAATATTAGATGAAATTAACAGGGAAAACGCAACTGTATCGAGATTCAAAGGATTAGGAGAGATGGATGACGATGAATTAAGGGAAACAGTAATGAGCACAGAAAACAGAATACTAAAAAAAATAACAATTGAAGACGCTATAACAGCAGATGAGATGTTTAGGGTATTAATGGGGGAGGAAGTTGAATTGAGAAGAGAGTTTATCTCAAATTATGCAAAGGAGGTAAGGAACTTGGATATATGATAAAAACAATAATTTTTGATATAGGAAACGTATTAATTAGTTCTAATCAGAAAAAAATATGCAAAGAATTAGCAAAGAATTCAGAATTATCAGCAGATGAAATTTATAATGTAATATTTAATGGCGATTTAATCAAAAAATATGATAAAGGAAAAATTTCAAAAGAAGAATTTCTTAAGGAATCATATAATAGGATAAAAACAAATATTCCGTTCAAAAAGCTTGATTTAAACTGGGAAGATACATATAAACCAATCAAAAGTGTCAATGAATTAGTATTAAAAATAAAAAAAGGAGGATATAGATTATTAGTGTTATCAAATGTAGATAAATACCATTTTGATTTTGTTAAACGAAAGTTTAGCAATTTACTAAAACCATTTAATGAATTTGTTTTGTCTTATAAAATAGGTTATAGAAAACCTGAGAGAAGAATCTTTCAAGAGGCGATTAAATTAAGCAAATGCAATCCAAAAGAGATTGTTTACATAGATGATATAAAAGAATATACAAATGCAGCAGATAAATTAGGAATAAATGGAATACATTTCCAGAATATTTCTAAATTAAAAAAAGATTTGGTAAAATTAGGAGTAAAAATATAATATGCCAGAAGACATCCAGATAAAACTAATTGAAAATGAGATGAAGGAAGCTTATGTAGACTATGCCATGTCTGTCATAATAGGAAGAGCCCTGCCTGATGTAAGAGACGGATTAAAGCCAGTTCATAGAAGAATTTTGTATTCAATGTTAAGAGATAGTCTAAGGCATGACAAGCCATTCAAGAAAAGTGCAACTACTGTGGGATCGGTTATTGGAAAATATCACCCTCATGGCGACCAGGCTGTATATGATTCTTTAGTAAGAATGGCTCAGAACTTTTCATTAAGATATCCTTTAATAAGCGGGCATGGAAATTTTGGAAGCACAGAATTTGAAGCAGCTGCATACAGATATACCGAGTCAAAACTATCAAGAATGGCAGAAGAATTATTGGAAGATCTTGACAAGAATACAGTTGATTTTATCCCAAATTTTGATAATAGCTTGGAAGAGCCGATAGTATTGCCTGCAAAGCTTCCTAATCTATTAATAAACGGCTCATCTGGAATAGCCGTCGGGATGGCGACAAATATTCCCCCCCATAATCTAAATGAAGTTGTAGACGCAACAATAGCTTTGATAGAAAATAAAGAAATAACAACAAAGGAATTAATGAATCACATTAAAGGTCCTGATTTCCCGACAGGGGGAATTATACTTGGAAGAAACGGAATATTAGAAGCCTATGAAACTGGAAGGGGAAAGATAATATTAAGGGGAAAAGCTGAGATACAAAAAAATAAGATAATTATAACAGAGATTCCTTATCAATTAAACAAATCAACTTTAATAGAAGATATTGTGCTTTTGATTAAGGAAAAAAGAATAGAGGGAATAACTGATATAAGAGATGAGTCTGATAAAAATGGAACATCAATTGTGATAGAAATAAAAAATAATTCAAATCCTGAATTAATACTTAACCAACTATATTCTTATACCCAGCTGCAGACAAGCTTTGGAGTCATTAACATTGCTTTGATAAATAATGAACCAAAATTAATGACATTAAAAGATATTATTAATCATTATATAGAGCATAGAAAAAATATTATTGCAAGAAGAACAAAATTTGATCTTGAAAAATCCGAGCAAAGGCTCCATATCCTTGATGGACTGCAGATAGCATTGAATAATATAGATAATATTATAGAACTAATAAAGAAAAGCAAGGATCCAGAATCAGCTAGAATAGGATTAGTAAATAATTATACATTGACAGAAATCCAGGCTAATGCTATACTTGAGATGAGACTGCAGAGATTAACCAATCTTGAGCAGAATAAAATAAAAGAAGAGATAATTGATCTTCATAAGCTAATAAAAGAGTTAAAAGACATATTATCTTCTGCCACAAGAATATTATCAATAATAAAAGACGAATTAATTGATCTGAAAAATAAATACAGCGATGATAGAAGAACAGAAATAATAGAATCTGATGAGATAATCGAAAATGAGGATTTGATAAAAGAGGAAGACATTGTAATTACAGTTACACATTCTGGCTATATTAAACAAACCCCTCTTGAACTTTATAAGCAGCAAAGAAGGGGCGGAAAAGGAATAATAGCTGCAACAACAAAAGAAGACGATGAGGTTAAGAATTTATTTATAACAAGAAACCACAATTATTTATTGTTCTTCACAAATGAGGGAAGGGTCCATTGGTTAAAGGCATTTATGATACCCCAATCCAATAGATATTCAAAAGGAAAAGCAATTGTCAACTTATTAAATCTAAAAGATGAAAAAGTAAACACAATACTGCCTATACAGAACTTTGATGATCAAAATTATTTATTATTTGTTACTAAAAACGGATTAATTAAGAAAACTAACCTAAAATATTACAGCAACCCAAGAAAAGCCGGAATAAACGCAATAAACATAAAGGGAAATGACGAATTAGTCCAGGTAAGATTAACCCCTGGCTTCCTGGAATTCATGGTAGCAACTAAAAAAGGATTGGCTATGCGCTTTAATGAGAGAGATGTTAGATCTTCTGGAAGAAACTCTTCTGGAGTCCGAGGAATAAAATTAGGAAAAGATGATGAAGTAATAGGAATAGAAGTAGCTTTATTAAACGGCTCATTGCTGACTGTGACAGAAAATGGCTATGGAAAAAGAACAGACATAGAAGAATACAGATTAATAAGAAGGGGCGGAAAAGGAGTAATTAATATTATATGCAGCGAAAGAAACGGCGATGTTATAGGAATCAAAACAGTGAAAGACGAAGATGAGATTATGCTAATGAGCAAGAATGGTATTGTAATAAGGATTCCAGCCAAAGATATCTCCAAAGTCGGGAGAAATACTCAAGGCGTAAGACTAATGAGATTAGAAGATGACAAGATAATAGGAATAGCTAGAGTTGTAGCAAACAACCATAATAATTCTTGAGCCAAAGTTTAATAAACATTTATATTTATATTAGAAAATCCAGAGTTGGTTTATATGAGTAATTCTATAGATAAAATATCAGATAGAAATTTAATTGAAGTATTATCTTCTATGCCAATCAATAATGAATCTAAGAATGGTTATCATCTGGTTAATAGGCCAGACATTGTAAAGGGAAGGGAAGTTGCTTATATTACAATAATGTATGGGCATAAAGTCATCTGTGATATATTATCTGATCAAATAGATAAAGAGATTATATTTAGCAGTTATTATATTCAAGAATCAAGAAGAGATCCTGAATTCAAATTAAATCAATTAGAGGAATTTTTAAGAAGCAAAGAAGGGGTAAAATACTGGACTAATATTAGAAGATAATTATTTAATTATACCCCCATACCCTATTAATCTGAATCTGCTTCCCAATAATCTTGATATTGTAATTCTGTCTTCCTTATTGGCGCAGACAGGAACTTTTAATTTTATGTGGATTTTTCCTTTGCTTAATTCATTAACTATTCCGACTGTGGCTGCTGAATTTACATTCAGCATTAATGTCTCTCCTTTTTTTATCGGCTCTACAATTAATTCATCTTTTGCCCCAACAACTCTTTCTAATAATTTCGGCTCCAAAGTAAATTCATACCATACTTCAGGAAGTTTTCCCTCTAATCCAACAACAGATCCAATCAAAGAATCTGCTTTCACCAAGCTTGGATCTAATTTTGTTAATACTCCAATTGAGCCACCAGGAGCAACCTCATCAACATCTAAACTTCCTGTTTTTAACGAGGATATTGTTGTTGATAATGGCTGCCATGTTGTTCTTCCTTCCTTCTCTATTCTTAATCCCGGCCTTATTTCTATTTTATCATTAATTTTTAATTTTCCTTGCTTTAAAGCCCCTCCTAAAACTCCACCATTTAATTCCTCTACATCTGTTCCTGGCTTATTGACATCAAAGCTTCTTGCCACAAACATTAATGGCTCTTTTTTTAAATCCCTTTCAGGAGTCTTAAAGTATTCCTGTATAGCTGTTATCAAAACATCTATGTTAATATTCTGCTGGGCTGAAACAGGAATTATAGGAGCATTTTCTGCAATAGTCCCTTTTACAAACTGTTTTATCTGATTAAAGTTTTCCTCAGCTTCCTTTCCATCTACCAAGTCTATTTTATTCTGCACAATTATTATATTTTTTATTCCAACTATTTCCAGAGCCATTAGATGCTCTTTTGTCTGGGGTTGGGGGCATTTTTCATTTGCCGCTACTAATAATAAAGCAGCATCCATTATTGCTGCCCCAGAAAGCATTGTTGCCATTAATGTCTCATGCCCAGGGGCATCTATAAAGCTTATTTTTCTTATTAACTCGCATTTCTCATTTTTAGGAAGGTTTACATGAGTTCTATAAGGAAAATCCTTTACATTGCATTTATAGATTTCAGCATCAGCATATCCCAATCTTATTGTGATTCCCCTTTTTAATTCCTCGCTATGGGTGTCTGTAAATTTTCCAGATATTTTTGAGACTAAAGTTGTTTTTCCATGGTCAACATGCCCCACTAACCCTATATTTAATTCCGGCTGTAAAGAAATTAATTTGGTCTTGGATTTAATTGGCTTTTTTGATTCTTTCTTTTGTTCTTTTATTATTGTTTCTTCTTTCTTCTTTCTTGGCATATAACTCTAGAATAAGTCTATTTTTTAAAGCTTTTTATAGATTTTAGATTATTAACTGGAATTTTCAAGTTTAGCTGTCTGTTCTAGCTCTTCCAATGCATTATCCAGATAATCAGGATACTCATTCAATATCTGGGAATTTTCGTCAATCTCTTTGGAATCTTCCTTATTTGTTTTGGTTATATTAGTGCATCCGACTATGAAAACTATTAATAATATTACTGCTAAAAACTTTATTTTAACTGCAATTTCGCTTTTTTTATGAATTCTATCCATATTTTTCTTACCTCTAATATTATTTCTTTCTTCTCTTCTTTTGTTTTGGCTTCATTAAACTCAATTTTTTTAAATTCAATTTCTGAAATAAAATCAGCAACTAATTCTGCATTAACTCCATTATTAATTAATTCTTCTGCCCTTTCTTCAAGATCATAAAACCTAAATTTAATTAAATTGTAAACTTTCTCTTCTATTAATTCCTTGCATTCTGTCTTATCTCTACTAGTTTTTATGTTGCATAAAGCAACCTCATTCTTAATATTTCCAAGATTTAGATTCCCTTTAACGCAGCTAATCCTTTCATCTCCAACTGGGAATTTCCAGCATTTTTGAGTTTGCTCATATCTATTAATGCATTCTTTTCTAAAAGTCAATTTCCTGCATTCCTCTGGAAGATAATTTAATCCCTGCTCTTGGGATAATTCATAGTCTTTTAACTCTAATCTGCATTTTACCCTTTCTTTTATTGTATTCAGATTTCCGCATTTTACAACCTCTTCATTTTTCTTAGGCTCTTCTGGGATTAATTCAGCTATTTCATTAAAGCTAAACTGGCCAGTGTTGCTGCTTATGCTGAATAAGGCAATGCTTAAATCATATCTATTATCATTATTAAGGTCAAACTTCTTTGCTTCATTGGTTTTTATTTTAATTGACTTAGAATTTCCAACACTAAATTCAGCTTCTTCAGCTAAAACATTTATAACTGTAAAATCATATTTGTTAAGATCAGATAATGTTATCTCTTCTACTCTTGACTCTCTTACATTTTTTATGATATTTTTATTTTCATCTGTAAATGTTATTTTAGTTCCCCCAGAACTTCCGCTGCTGGAGCCTCCGCCACCACTTCCTCCGCCACCACCGCCTGCTGCTAAGGACATAGGAATAATTAACAAAATAATTATCAGAATAAGAAATGCCTTTTTTTGCATAAAAAAACATTATGTTAATTTATATTTAAACTTATCTAACTAATCAAAGCTGTCTTTTGCTTGCCGTTGAGAAATACTTGATTTCCTTTTTTAGTAACATCTACATATTCTAAGTCATTTACTACTAAATCATTCCCAGCCAATAAATAATCAACCTTGAAATTTTCTAAGTTAATCTTGTCCACTTTATCAAATTCGATTATTTGTTTTGGCGGCTGTGGTTTTAGGTGTGGATTATTGGAATCATAAAGCGCAATAAAACAAGGCCTGAATATATCATCCTTGGCTTTTGCTTTTTTGTCTCTCTTCATCCTTCCTATAATTACGCTTTTGGTTTTATATTTCATTTTTTATCTTCTTTCTTCGGAAACATCTCGTCCATTGATTTTACACCCTGCTTTATTATTTTTAAATTTATTTGTGCTATATCTTGACTGACTATTGCTCCCCTT
>JACPNG010000012.1 GCA_016185605.1 Candidatus Woesearchaeota archaeon | reverse complement strand
GCTTTAATATAATATTTGTTGTATTTATCCTTATAATTTTATTAAGATCATCTGTCAGATAAAACTTTATTCTTAGATTTCTATTGAGATTATTCCTAAACTCCAATGGGCCAGACACAGCTTCATCTGGAGCTAATTCCCTTGTCAGGAATGGCTGCTCAGTTATGAAAGAGGCTTTTTGCTCTGCCTCCTCTATTGAATTATTCTCCTCATTTATTATCTGGCTGGATTTAATAATTACTGGAATTTCATATATTCTGTCATAATTTAATATTATTTTTGCCTCTTCTACTGCTCCTTGTTTTGAGAATATAAATAAGTTTTTCTCCTCATTATCTAATAAGCTTATTGTGTTTCTGGCTGGATAAAGAAAATCAGAATCTAATTTTATATTTACATCCAAAGGATAATTGTTATTCTTCAAAATTATTTTATAAGACTCTTTTAAATTATTTTTGTCAATAATTAATATTGCCGGCTTAACTGATAACGAATAATTTGAATTTATCACATTAAACTCTTTTCTTTCTGTTACATCTGTTAGAGCATTGTTTATTAGGAATCTTGAATTTACTGTTAGATTATAAGTATTATTTTCTATGTCTGGAACATCAAAATAGACAAAATATTTATTTTTTTCCAATGGAACAATAAACGGGGCTATTTTTATATTATCAATTTTTACATCATTGGCCAATAACTCCCTTGTTGGATTATTTAATGTAATTTCTACTTGTAAGGTTTCAAATGGAGAATAATCTTGCCTTAGAATATTTATATCTATCTGAGCTAGGGCTATAGAAACATTAATTATCAGCATTAATAATATTAGTCTTATTTTCATTTATCATTTACTTTCTTTTTATTAATTTTCTTGCCTCTTCCAATGATCTATCCAATTCCTTGTCCAGATCAGTCTCTTTTAGGGAAGGCTTACTGCCTGGGAATTTGGGAATTTCAGGTCTTGATGAAGGTTTTTCTTTTGGTTCTTTTGCAAATCTTCCAAATAAATTAAATTCCGGCTTCTTCTTTTTTTTTGTAAAATAATATATTGAAAATACAATTATTAACCCAATTACAACAATTATTATTATTGCTGTAAATGGAAATCCTGCTCCTTCTTGCTCCTCAGAAACTAAAGTAGATTGCTCTTCACAATCATCTGGACAATTATTAGAATTTTCTCCTGTATCACAAATTCCATCATCATTGCAAGTTAATTCTTCTCTGCAGTCTTCTGCGCAGTATGTATTTGATAATCTATCTTTTTCTGTTGAATCGCATATATCATCTCCGCAGCTGCAGTCTTTAGGGCATTGCAATGAGGTTTCCCCAAATGTGTCAAATTCGCATTTTCCGTCATTATTACAGCTTGGGCATTCTTTTGAGCATGGGCCTCCGCAGTCTATTCCTTCTTCATTATCGTCTTGTTTTCCATTAGAGCATAAATTCAAAGATTCCAAACAATCGCTTGGGCAGTTATCAGAATCCTCTCCTTTTTCTTCCTCGCATACATCATTAAGATTGCATACCCCGCATTCTTTTGAGCAAGGACCTCCGCAATCTATTCCTTCCTCACCCTGATTTTTTGTGTTATCAAGGCAACTTGCTAATTCTCCTAATTCCGGAGATAAAGCCAGTAATGCAAATGAAGTGTCAAATACACTTCCAAAAGAACCGTCTGAATTCTGCTTATTTTCCAGCCACTCTAAAGCATTATCCTTGTCTTCTAGAGTTAAAATAGCCAATGATGTTTTAAATACGCTATTCTCAAAGCTTCCATCTGTTCTTTGCTTTTTTGTTAAATCATCTAAAAATCCAGAATCTTCTGTTATTAAGTTCATTAAAGCGCTGTGCTCTGGATTATTTGAATCATAATTTGATTTTAGATAGAATATAGAAGTTGGCTCTTCTATTTTTGATAATGCATAGCTTGCATATAAAGTAGAATCCATATTGCATCTATCTTTAAATCCAGTGCCGTAGCAATTATTGTCTACTGTTATTGTGGCAGAGGAGCTTTCAACATTATCGACAAAAGTATAAGTGTTTCCTACATTGAATAATAACACTATAATTACATTGGAATTTACTGAGCTGCAATCAACATCAAATGTCAAAGAAGGATATCTTGTTAATAAGTTAGATTCCAAACATGAGTTTAGGTCTATCCAGTTATTATTATTGCAGCTTGGAATCTTTCCATCTTCTATCTTGATTTTTTTTACTATTTCATTATTTTGCTTATTATATTTTATAGTGCATTCTCCATCCTGGGCATTAGCTATTTCTAATAGCCATTTTCCTGTTGTTGAACTGGAAGATTGAGCATCTTTAAGCCAATCTGCTATTTCAGTAGTTGACTCTCCAGCAGCATCCAAAGCCAATAACGCAAAAGAAGTGTCTTTAACATTGCAGTTTAATTTAGGCCAGCAGTTGCTTGGGTTTTTTTGTGATAATAAATAATCTATGGATTTTTCAACTTGTGAGGTGGCTCCAGAGCCTTTTAATGCTAGTATAGCTATTGAGGTGTCAATTATATCATTATTATAGCTTCCCTCTTCCTGCTGGGACAAAAGCCATTCAAATGCCTTATCTGTATCTGGCTGCGCTATAGACAATTGTATTAACAATAAGATAAAAATTATTATATACCTTAATTTCATACAGCCTCCTTTTTAAAGTTTAATGATAGAATATATAAAAACCTTTCTGTAGCATCATAAAAAGCTTTTTTTAAGTTAACAACAGCCAAAAACCATGATAAAAGTCAATAATATAAAATATTTTGGAGAAGGAAAAAGATCAATTGTTTATACTGCTTACTATAAAAACAAAAAAGTCATAATAAAAAATCCAAAAAATAAGATTAACACGATAGCCAATGAGGTTAAATTCCTAAAAATCCTTAATAAAAACAAAATAGGGCCCAAATTAATATACTATGATGATTATAATTTGGTGTGTGAATTTGTTTATGGATTAAGGATAACAGATTGGATAAGAATAAACAATAATAAATCAATAAAGAAAAACTTAAAGAAAATTTTTGATGAGTGCAGATTATTGGATAAACTAAAAATAGACAAGAAAGAGCTTACAAACCCATACAAGCATATATTAATTGACAAAAATCCAGTAATGATAGACTTTGAAAGGGCCAGATTTAATGAAAATCCAAAAAATGTCTCTCAATTCTCCCAATTCATTATGAGCAAAAGAGTTTATGAAATCTTAATCAAGAAAGGAATAAAATTCGACAATATTAAATTAATAAAAGCTGTAAAAAAATACAAAAAGTCATATAGTGAAAAAGACTACAATTCAATATTAAAATCAATCAATATTACGGAAGTATCTTGAATTTTGTAGTTGATAACAGCCATTCAATAAACAATAAAGAAAACGCAATCACCATGAAAAACAAGCTTAAATCAGTTGATACTCTTCTTATTGTAGACGATGATATTTGCTGATAGGCATTTGTCAATGATTCCTTGTCAACTGCTCTAAAGTATTTTCCTCCTGTTGAGGTTGCTATCTGGCTTAAACTCTGCTCATCTAATCTTAGAAGGGCGTCTCCCCCCTCTAATTCAGGAATAAAACCCCCTTCCTCTGTTGCCACTCCGATTGTATAGACTAAAACTGTATTTTTATTTGCATAATCAATTGCCTGCTGAATCGGAATTCCGACATTGCTTCTTCCATCTGTCAATAAGATTATTACTTTTGATTTCTGCGACTGCAACAATAAATTTACAGAAGTTGTTATGGCTTCTCCTAAATTTGTGCCGCCAACCTGTCTTAGCTGCATATTCTTTACTAATGATTTTATTCTTCCTAATTCCTCAATCAAAGAACTCTCGACAAATGCTGTTCCAGAAAATGTAACCAATCCAATTTTAGCTTCTGAGCTTAATGAATCAACAAACCCAACAGCTGATTCTTTTGCTGCCTCCAACCTATTCGGCTGGAAGTCAGTTGCTGACATGCTGGAAGATGAGTCTATTGCTAAAATAAAATCAAAATCTGAACTTCTTCCAGTATAGATTAATGTTGTTCCTGAGATGGCAAATATAATGCAGATTAATATTAATATTCTTATCGATAATAATGTAATGTTTTTTGTGAATAAGCTCTGTCCTGTAACTCTAGAAATAGCATCAAAATTAGCAAAAGTCAATGCTTTTCTCTTTAATGATTTCAGCGATATAAAATGCAGTATTATTAATAATGGAACACTCAATAAAAACCATAAATACAATGGATTGCTGAAAACTACCGCCATTTTCTATGCCTCTTCATAAAGAAATTAATTAATGGCTCTACAAATGACTTATCGGTTGTTATATCCAATAAATCAATATGCAGATTCTTGAATGTCTCCTGGATATTATTTTTTTGGTGCTTGACATATTCCTCATATTGAAGCTTGGCATACAATGGATCAATTACAGTTGTCCTGTTTGAATATGGATCTGCCAGAACAATATTATAAGACTCTGTTGGAAGTTTTATGTCTCTTGGGTCATTTATCATTATTGCAACAATGTCAAATTTTCCTGCTGCTGTCCTCAAGTAATGAGTCCATTCTCCTTTTAATCCAATAAAATCAGAAACTATTATTAATAATGTTCCCTGCTCTAAAAAACTCAGCAGAAATTTAACTGCATTATTCAAATCATAATTCCCGCCGTAATTTTTCGGATCAGACAATGCTTTTGCAAACTTGAAGAACTGCTGTTTTCCAGTTACTGGATGCGATACTAATGATATATTATCATTAAACAAAGCAAATCCAACTTCATCCCCCGCCTCGAGAATTGTGAAAGCCAATGATGCCGCCAGTTCAGCAGAATACTCGTTTTTCAGCTTATTAGTAGAGCCAAACAGCATTGAATTGCTTATATCAATAAGGAAAAAAACATCTAGTCTTCGCTCTTCCTCATATTCTTTAACCAGCAATTTTCCTGTTCTTACAGAGGCTTTCCAGTCTATAGTGGATGAATCATCCCTTTGGGTATAATCCCTATAGTTTGCAAATTCTAATCCCCTGCCTTTAAATGCGCTTTTATAGCTCCCTATAAGCTGTGTGCCTACTATTTTCTTTGTTGTAATCTCTAATCTTTTTATTGTTCTGGTTAAGTCTATTTTCAGCTCTCTTTTTGGCATATTAGAAGGATTATTATATACAATATAAATATTATGATAAATATAAAGACAGAAAAGCTTATATAATAAACCATACTATTTACGTAGGGTCTTATGAAGATAAATATCATTGGTATTAGTCCCCAAACTCAAAAGAAGATTTATGAAAAACACAGTATATTGGCAGAAGAGATAATCTTAATATTAAGGGATGATAAGCCAATATTCAAAAAAGCGGGCGGACATCAGATAATTGCCATAGGATTATACAACCGTTATTTGACAATATTTTTCAAATACAATTCAAAAAGAAAACAGGCAATAATAACAACGGCTTATCCATCTGACAAAAAACAGATTAAATATTATAAAAGAGCAGTAAAATGAAAGAACAAGATTTTGAAAAATTGGAAGGTATAAAGGTTAGTTTTGGAAAGACTGCATTATCTCCTAAATCTATGTACTGTGATAAGTGCGATATAAAAATGATTAAGTCGGCAATTGAGATGCCAGTTTCAGACTATATCAAAGTAAAATTGAATATATTCAAATGCCCAAAATGCAGGGAGCAAATCATCGGGTTAGATGAAGCTAAAAAATTAGACGAGGCTTTAATAATAAATAGACTGCTGACAAAAGAAAATGCCCTAAGCTTTAAGAGACATTTAAGCTTTGACGGCAATAATTATATATTTAGACTGCCTTCTGAATTAACAAAAGGAAAACATAAAGAGGTTAAGATTACACCCATAGAAAGCAATGAGGCTCTAATAGAATGGTAATAAGCCTTATTTATTTAATCAACAAAATAGGATATAATAAATTATTTTATAAAATACAACAACCAAAAATGAAGGAATTATGGGATAATAAAGAAGATGAGGCATGGGAAAATGTATAAATTTGATACAGTTTTTCTATGGAATAGGAACTTTGGATAATATTTCTGTAATAAAATCATCTGTATTGACATTTTCTGCCTGCCCCTCATAATTTAGTATTATTCTGTGCCTTAGAACATCGTGGGCAACAGCCTTAATATTCTGGGGGGTTACATAGCTTTTGCCGTTTAATAATGCATCTGCCTTAGAAGCTATATACAATCCTATGGATGCTCTTGGAGAGGCCCCATACTCAACATATTTTCCAAATCTAAATTT
>JACPNG010000011.1 GCA_016185605.1 Candidatus Woesearchaeota archaeon | reverse complement strand
GCCCCATGTTCTGGAATTGGTGCAATAAGAAAATCCCCTAATACTCCGTTAATGTGGAATCCCAATGCAATTAAGAGAATGGCAGGAATACAGAGGCAGCTTATTGATGTGGCTTTTTCCATACTAAAAGAAAATGGAACTTTAGTATATTCTACTTGCACTTTAGAGCCAGAGGAAAATGAAGGGGTAATTAATTTTTTATTGGACAAGCATGATAATTCTAAATTAGAGAAAATTGATTTAAATATAAAAAGAAGCCCCCCTATTTTGGAATTTGAAAATAAATCCTATAATGAAGAGATAAAAAAATGCCTGAGAATCTGGCCGCAGGATAATAATACAGAAGGATTTTTTGTAGCCAAGATAAATAAATTATAATAGAAACCTATTTATTCTCATCAATTTTTTTAGTTTGGTAATATGGACAAAATACTAAAAGAAATATTAGAAAAAATAAAGCCGTCTGAAAAAGATAGAGCAAAGATTAATGATATTTGCAATAATCTAAGAAATAAAATAAGGATAAATAATGCAAAAGTTGAACTGGGGGGCTCAGGAGCAAAAGACACATGGCTAAACAATGAAAATGATATAGATGTTTATGTAAAGTTTGACTTGGAAACATATAATGGCAAAGATATTTCTTTAATTTTGGAAAAGGAATTAAAAAAGAATTTTAAAATTTCTAAACTGCACGGCAGCAGAGACTATTTTCAGTTTAAACAAAAAGGATTTACAATAGAGATTATTCCCATATTGGATATAAAAAGAGTAAAAGAAGCTGAAAATATAACAGATATAAGCCCATTTCATGTAAAATATGTAAAAAAACAAAATAAAGGGGATGAGATAAGATTAGTAAAATTATTCTGCAAATCTCAAAACTGCTATGGGGCAGAATCTTATATCGGCGGATTTTCCGGATATGTTTTGGAGATATTAACAATAAAATATGGAAGTTTCAGTAATTTTGTAAAAAACACAGCCAAATGGAAAGAAAAAGAGTTTATTGGAAATAAGGATGATATCAATAGGTTAAACAGCTCAAAAAAAGAATCTCCCTTAATATTAATAGATCCTGTTGATCCAAATAGAAATACAGCAGCAGCTTTAAGCAGGGAAAAATACAGTGAATTAATAAAATCATCTAAAAATTATCTGAAAAATCCATCCAAAAAATTCTTTGATAGGAAAAAATTTGATGTAAATGAACTAAAAAATAAATACAAGAAAAATAAACTAATAATACTTGAGGCAGAGCCATTAAATGGAAAAAAAGATGTTGTTGGGGCAAAGCTCTTGAAATGCCTTAATTATATAGCAAAAAGATTAACCCTAAATGATTTTAAATTATTAAAATATAACTGGGATTGGGGCAATAAAGCTATATTATATTATGTCCTGGATAAAAAACCATTATCAAAATTCAAAGAGCATAGAGGGCCTCCATTAAAAGATACTATAAGATTAGAGAGCTTTAGAAAAAAATGGAGAAATTACAAAGTAAAAAACAATTATTCATATGTAATTATAAAGAGAAAATTTACTGATCCAGAAAAATTCCTTAAATATTTCATTAAAAATGACAATAATCTTAAATCCATGGCAAAATTAGTAAAATTTAAATAGTTCAATTTAGTCATAATAGCATGCCGAAAAAGAGGAGCGCTAAAAAGGAGGCGGTGATGTTGAGTAATGAAACAAAAACATTGGTATTGGCTATTCTTGTTATATTGGCAATAGCCTTGGTTGTTGCTAATTTCAGCAGTATTACAGGATCAATAGTTAAAGAAAAAAAATCATCCACAAAAGTAATATTTACAAATAATGTTATATCTCCAGGGGAATATGTTGAGTTTGAGATAATCCCAAGCAAGGAAGGAGTAAACAAAAAATATAGAATATGCGATGACAGCGATAGATGCCTGTTAAGGGCATATATGCAGTGCGGCTCATATAATTGCGATAATAATGTTAAGGAGCGTTATAAGACATGGCCGTCATGGGAGCCCGGAGTCTATTATGTCAAATTATTTGACTATGAGATAAATGATTTTGTAAATTATCACTTTACAATATCTTAATTTTTTTATAAACGAAAGGTTTATAAATATGTTAAATTCAGTTTAGATAACTGATTCTAATAAGATGACAATGAAAGAAATTTTACAGTCTGGAACAACAACATTGGGAATAGTGTGCAAAGAGGGAATAGTCCTGGCAGCAGATAGAAGAGCAACATTAGGCGGAAGAATTGTCGCTCATAAAAAGACTCAAAAAATAGCAGTATTAAATGATGAGATGGCTGTCACATGGGCTGGTTCAGTATCTGATGTCCAGTTATTGACAAAAATAATAAAAGCGCAGATAAGATTAATAGAGCTTAGAAGAAATAAGAAACTAAAAGTAAAAGAAGTTGCTAATTTATTGGGATCTTTATTATATTCAAACATGAGGCAATTTTTCTCAGGAGTGGCTGCATTTCTATTGGCTGGCAAAGATGACCAAGGAACATTTTTATATGAGCTTGGTCCTGATGGATCTGTAATGTCGCATGATGATTATGTAACAGATGGCTCTGGCATGATGTATGCTACAGGAGTTCTTGAAGCTAATTATAAAAAAGATATCCCAATAGTAGAGGGAATTAGATTAGGGGTTAAGGCAGTTAATGCCTCCATGCAGAGGGATGCTGCCTCTGGCAATGGAATAGATGTATATACAATAACCAAAGATGGGGTAAAGAAAGTCTTTGAAAAAGAAGTTAATAACTCAGTTTTGATGTAAATAATAATTCTATGTATAAAGAAAAATGGCAGATATATTACAAGAGATACTAAAATATATTCCAGAAAGCGCTAATGTAAGCGATACACTATTTGAAGGAGCTAATATTGTAGTGTATACAAAAAACAAGGAATTCTTCTTTAACAGCAATGGAATAATAAAAAAAATAGTTGATGATATAAAGAAAAGAGTCGAGATAAGGCCAGATCCCAGTATATGTCTAGATCCTGAAAAAGCAAAGGAGATTATAGAGAATATAATCCCAAAAGATGCAGGGATAGTTAATATTATATTTGACAACCAAAGATCAAGGGTAATAATCGAAGCTGAGAAGCCTGGATTAGTAATAGGAAAGCAGGGAGAATTATTAAAGGAAATAAAAAAGCAGACATTATGGGTTCCTTATATCCAGAGAACTCCAGCAATAAGATCAAAATTAATAGAAAACATAAGATATGTTCTTTATGAGAATAGCGACTTTAGGAGAAAATTTCTTCATAAGATTGGAAAAAGAATATATGGCGGCTGGACTAAAGAAAAAAAGCATGAATGGGTAAGAGTCACATATCTTGGAGCTGGTCGCCAGGTAGGAAGAAGTTGTTTATTATTGCAGACTCCAGAATCAAAGGTTTTGCTTGATTGTGGAATAAATCCAGGAAAAAGTTTAAATGACTCAGAGGCATTTCCGTATTTTGACGCCCCTGAATTTAATATTAATGATATAGATGCTGTAATATTAACTCACAGTCATTTGGATCATTCTGCATTGGTTCCATATTTATATAAGATGGGTTATGATGGCCCAGTATACTGTACTGCTCCATGTAGAGATATAACAGCATTAATGACGCTTGATTTTATTGGAATATCACAGAAAGAGGGTCAGGATCCAATGTATACAAGTTCAGATATTAAAAATATGGTCAAGCATACTGTCTGCTTAAATTATGAGGAAGTTACAGATATTACTCCTGATATAAGATTGACATTTTATAATGCCGGGCATACATTAGGAAGCGCAATATGCCATCTGCATATAGGAAATGGATTGCATAATTTAGTCTATACAGGAGATTTTCTTTATGAAAGCACAAATTTATTGGCTCCTGCTGTAAATTCATTTCCAAGAGTGGAAAGTGTTATTATGGAAGCTACCTATGGCGGAAAAGATGATATAAATCTTAGCAGAAAAGAATGTGAAAGCTATTTATTGGATATAATTAAGAATACAATAGACAGGAAAGGCAAGATACTAATGCCTGTCTTGGGGGTTGGAAGATCCCAAGAAATAATGCTTATAATTGAAAGAGCCATAAGAGAAAATCTAATTCCAAGCATTCCCATTTATCTACAGGGAATATTATGGGATGTTACAGCAATACATACAACCTATCCGGATTTCTTTAACCCAAAAGTCAAAAGGAATATATTCCATAGGGATGAAAATCCATTCTTAAGCGATATATTCAAGCAGATTGGAAGCCAGAAAGAGCAGCAGCAAGTAATAGACAAGGGGGAATCTTGCATAATCTTAGCAACATCCGGGATGATGAATGGGGGAGCCTCAAAAGAGTATTTTAGGCAGTTAGCTGAAAATCCAAAACATAGTCTTATATTTACATGCTACCAAGTAGAGGGCTCTTTGGGAAGGAGAATTGTAAACGGAGAAAGGGAGATTAATTTCGGCTCAGCAGAAAAGCAGGATATGTTAAGTGTAAAAATGGATGTCCACTTAATTAGCGGATTCTCAGGGCATAGCTCAAGAGTTCAATTACTAAATTACATAAAAAATATGGATCCAAAACCAAGGAGAATATTAACATTGCATGGAGAGAGTTCCAAGTGTCTGGACTTATCAAGCTCATTGCATAAGCTAAACCAGATAGAAACTGAAGCTCCAAGGAATCTTGAGAGCATAAGGTTAAAGTAAAAAATAGGGAAATATTAATAAACCCCCTGCATATTGATTCTTTTCATCAAATTATAAGACGGGATGGTAAATATCTCTGAAACCGAAGATATATCTAAACTATTAGATGAAACCTTTCCAGAGGCTATAAAAAGAATTCCTATTCATCCTAATTCTGCAGAGATTACTTTTCTAGCGCATGGAATATCAATTCCAGATCCTAAAGAAAAAGATCATTCTGATTATTTGAGAAAATGCATTGAGAATGGAATACACCCTTATTCATCAGGAGAGTTCGAATATTCAAGGGATACAGAAAAATTTGTTCCAACCTTAATGCAAACTGCTATTCCATTTAGGTCATCAAAGATTACCTTAAATGAGGTAATAAATCCCGGTAAAATTAATAAGTTGAAATTTAGCATTGGAAAATATTATGGTGCTAATGAGTTTGGGATATTTCTAACTTGCTTAGATGAGTTATTAAAAAGAGATTATAAAATGGCTGGAGGAAATTTAAGGTTTAATGGAGATGATGGTAAATTGATTTATCCGTGTGCTGAAATTTCATTTGATATTCATTTACCTCCTAAATATTTTAGACTGGATATAAAAGATGAGAGATACAGAGATAGATTTGATAAATTATTTAGTATTGTCATGACAAATGGACAGCAGTTAAAATTATTCTAGTTTTTCTTCGGCATAACTTCTTCTGTGCAAAATATTTTTTAGAAAGTTATATAAATTTTACTATATCTTAAGATTAATATTGGGGTCACATGGGAATTCAAGAAGATATATTATCCTTTACAAAAAGACAAGAAAGATTGGATTTACATTCAATTAGATTAGCAGAATCGCAGAAAAGATTTATCTCTGATATTAGATTATTAGGACAAAGAATCACTCAAGGAGAAACGACAGGGAATCCTGTATTAGACTATGTTATTCTTTATGTAAGTGCAAACCAATCTTTAGACACATCTTTTATTGATAAATTGAATGAAAAAAATAGAAGTTTACAAGAAAAGTTATCAAAATTCCCATCAAATGAAGTTTGTATTTTAGATAATGAATTTGTTGTTCAGTTGGATGATCCCACGTATGTAGTTACTCCAGATAAAAGAAAAATTCATTTTAAGGCTGTTAAGTCTTTTAAGATTATTGAAACCCAAATGGAGGGTCTTGAATTAAAAGTTCATTCTTTAGAGCCTTGCAAGTCTGAGGAGATTGGTAGTAGATGGAGTAATAGTGTTGAATATGTTTCTTGTTATTATAAAGGTTGGGATGAGATTAACAAGAGATTCTTATTAGGAAATAATCCAAATCCACTACTTTTAAAAACTATTTATGGGAAGTTTGATAAAGAAATAGATGATGAACTACGTGTAAAGGCTGAGAAATATTATAGTGGGATTGCACAGAAAGTAGTTCTAAAAATAGACTCTTTATCTAAATCACAAAAAGAGTTATGGGATAAAATTGAAGCAAGAAGGAGAAAATTAGAAGATCTAAAGGAAAAAGCTGAAGGAGCTAAAGGAAAAATTGTATTAAGTATCCAAGATCAATTAGATAAGGATAATGCAGAAATTGATTATGAGATGGAATTTTTAAGAGGTATGGGAAATGGTGATCAGAGAAGAAAACATGAATGGCAACTTAGGAGAATTGAAATGTGTTTGGAGGAGGCGATTACTCTAGGAATGGATGATTATGAAAAAGATGTAACAATTGAGGTAATGCCTGGAGAATATAGGGTATTTAATGTTGCTAGATATATTAAGACATTATGTAATTATATGGAAATTGTTAGAAATAAACCAACAGCGAAAGTTTAATTTTCTTTTTTTAATTCAGAAACAGAACGTCTTCCAATATAGCCGTCTTCTGGATAATGCCAGTATTTAATCTGCTTTTCCCCTAATTTCCAGCACAATAAAATTTCTCTTTCATTATATATAGAATAGAAATCAACTATTCCCAGATCAGCATCCTTTACAATACAGCCCATATCAGTTAATGTTTCTATTTTTTTGTACAAATGATAATATGATCTATGGAAGTTTTTATTTATATTTATTTCATTCTTGACAGCCTTAAGCTCGTCTTCATAGTCTATAGATACTGAATAAATGGCATTTATGTTGTTATTTATCTTCATTATATGAATTAAAATCTTTGAAATGTATGGCAATAAAGAGTTTGCTTCCTCTAATGTGAAATATTTTTTTGTAGTGAGCATATTATTCTTATTATGACATTTTATTTAAAGGTTTTGATTTAATATCCTCTATTAATTCGCAGGCCTTGCAAATATTGCTTGAGCAGGGCTCTCCGCATTTTTCGCATGATTTTATCTCTGAATCTTTGAATTTTTCCTTCAACATTGGAAGTTCCTCGACGAATGAGTTTATTATTGAATGTTTTGTGCCTTTTTGCTTCTCTTCAAAATCATTTATTATTTTTCTTACTTCTGATCTATAGGATCCAGAAGAATTTGGACACTCGCAGAAATCAACAGGAAATTTCTTTATAAAAACATATGCAGCTACTTCTTTTTCAGTCAGAAAATACAATGGCTTAATCCTGGGAATAAATCCTTTGTCTCTTTTTATTCCTGTAATTGGACCAAGCCTGGCTGATCTTTCCAAATTTCCCCTAAATAAATTCATCAGGACATTTTGAGCCTCATCATCTAGATTATGCCCTGTTGCTATCTTATTGAGATTTAATTCTTTTGATTTTGAATTTAATAAAAATCTTCTTAATACCCCGCAGGCGCTGCAAGGCTTTAAACTTATTTTATTTTTAATTTTATCTAGAGTCATCCCGAATTCATCTTCAAAAGAGTAAATATGCAATTCTAAATTATTTTCCCTGCAGTAATTCTTTAAATGATCCAGATTTCTATAATCTTTAATCCCCTCGTCAATAGCTATTACTTTTATTTTTATATCCTTTTTTTTATTTGCTAGTTTGTTTAGTAAATATAATACTGCAAATGAATCTTTTCCGCCGGAAGCAGCTATTCCTATAATATCATTGTCTTCTATTAAATTATATTTTGAGATTGTTTTGAATGCTTTTCTTTCAAAATATTTTAAAAAGCAATTTTTGCAGAGCTTAATATTGTTGTTTGTAAGTTCTATTACTGGTTTTATCTTGCAGTTTTTACATCCCATTTTAAAATTCTAGAATATAAGCTTATAAAATTTACTTAACAATCTTTAATTTCTTCAATAATCTTTTTATTGTCCCTTCCTCTTGATTTTCTTCATTATACTCTCTGTTCAATAATGATGCAGCTAATTTTTTATATGCAACAGCAGCATCGCTCTTTGGATGGGTATAGACAACAACATCCTTCATTGTCAATGCCTCTCTTACTGATTTATCTTCTGGAATGACAGCTATTATCGGCTTCTCGAGCATAGTTTCTATATTATTGGCTGATAAATCTCCATTATCTTTTTTAGTCCTTGTTAATACTACCCCAATAATCTTTTTTCCAAGCTCTTCTGCAACCTTGACTGTTTTTAGTGCATCTGTTATTGCAGGCAATTCTGGATTTGTCACAATTAATATTTCATCTCCAGATTCCATCGCTAATAAAGCCTCTCTTCCCAATCCAGCTGCTGAATCTATTAATACTATATCAGTAGTTCCATGCAGTCCCCTTAATGCCCTTCTTAGATTTCCAGGATTTGTATTTTTCAAGTCATTTATTGAGATGCTTGCAGGAACTATTTTTGTTCCGACTGGATGCAGGTAAACTGCCTCAGAAATATGGTTTTTTCCCTGCAATACATGATTAAGATTGATTGGAACAATTGGAACTCCTAGATGCACTCCTACATTTGGAGTGGTTAAATTAGCATCTACTACTGTTGTGTCCTTGCCGAAATAAGTGAATGCAGCTCCAAGATTAATTGATGTTGTTGTTTTTGAAACTCCACCTTTTCCTGAAATGCACGTTATATATCTTGTCATTTTCCCTTGAAATTTGCTGAAGATTCTACAAAATCTTTTGTTTTATAATAATATTCCTTTACTTTTTCCACGTCTACCTCTATTTTCGGGGTTATTAAAGTGACATGTTTCCTGTATTCTTCTTTTGCCTTGAATGATGATTTGTCTATCTGCCTTAGCAAATAATAAAATTTTATATAGTCTTTTATTTTCTTATCGTTGATTATTTTTTTGATAAGTTCTATCCTTTCTATAGGAGACCTTGGAACTGACTTGATTTTTTTCTTTTCCTTTGACTTTTCAAGCATCTCCTCTACAGCAAAATCAAATGCAGATATTAGTCTTTTTATTATGCTTTTTATTACGTCTACAGTTCTTGTATATTTTAGTGTTACATACAATAAATGGTCTGCTCTCTTAAGTTGAGACACTGCATTCTCAATATTCTCTGATTCTTCTATCATATTCTTCTTTTATGATCTCGTTAACTTTTTGTATAAACGGCTTTGATTTAGCTAAATATTCTTTTACTTTCTCTATTGTAAGCGATCTTGCCTTGTATTCATTATTAAATGCAATAAATTTCTCTTTTCCGTTTTCCATTAATTCTTTTTTTTGGTCCACTATTCCTCTTAAATTATCCAATAATGCTGTAATCTCATTATCCAGATTATATCTTGGAGCGCACTTTGTCTTGAACATCTCAAGCTTAGCATTAAAATTTTCAGAATAAGGGGGGATTCTTTTGTACATCCTTTCATATTGCAATACAGCCTCAACAGCTTTTAGCAATGACTTATACAAATTATCAGCTATGCTTACTATAATTTTATTGTCTTTTATATTTGAATAGCTGACATAAGCCAGATGATCTGCTGTATTAAGATGAGTATTTGAATCTTTCATTAAATCCTTTAAAACTTCCATGGTTATCCTTAGATTAGTTAATATATAAACATTATCACTTTAGGGATAATATTGCAGCCGCAATATCTTTTTCTCTTTTTAGAGCATCTATTGCCTCTTCCCTTGAGCAGTTAGCCTGCTCCATTACAGTTTTAATGTCCTCTTCATCAAATAATTCTTTTTTTCTTTCTTCTATATTTCCAGTTATCTGTAACGACTCCTGGCCCATCATGTTTATCTTCATTATATTGGGATTTTTTATAATTAAATCTTTGTCTTCTGTTTTTATTATTATTTCAGAAGCCTTAATCTCTTCCTGCTTTACCCCAAGCTTCTTCATAGCTTTCTCTAATTCCCTTGGATTTATATTTGGAAACATTTTAGCCTAAAAATCTTGAGCCGAATCTGAAAAGAATTAGCTCTATTATTATTACAACTATTATGAATACAACAACCCATTCCGGCTTGAATTGCAACTTGCTCTTATAATCATCAAAATACCTTACTAATCCCCCTCCAGAAGAGGGCATCTGTATCCTTTCATCTGCCATTTTAATATATTAAATAGGATAATATAAAAATCTTTTGCTTTTATAGATAAGATGGCAGAACTGAAAATTAGTTTTTTAGAGAGGGAATTCTTTGCAGGAGATGTAACTGGAACTACAATAAGAGGTTATGAACCAGCAAAGATTAGAACTAAAAAAGGAGTAGTGCTTGGGAGAGTAATTCTCCCAGAGATGATGGAAAAAAAGGATTGGATAGATACAGTTTTATTTCATAGAAATTTGTCTTTATCTAATAGAGATATAGATTTAGCTGAAATTTTGAATGGATATGATGGCGGTATGAAATGGTTAGAATGCTACCAAAAACTTCATCTTGATTATTTTAATATAAAAGCATCAACTATTTTATCTATGGGTCACCTACAACCACCGATTATGCTATATACCTTATATCCAGAAGATATAAAAAAAATAGGATCTCTCAGGTATAGATGCCCTTCAGGGGTTATAGAATCTATTCCTTCACATGCTATTTATTGTAAAATGTTACCTCCGATGAAATTAGATAATGGTAAATACATTCCAAATGTCTATTATAAGAGACAAGTCAGTACTTCTGGTGGAAAATTTGATTCATATTCTATAAAAGACCCAAATGATAATAAATATTTGAATGTAGAAGGGGTTTTATTAGGGAAATTGGAAGAGAAGAATATAAGACCTAATGAGGGTGATTTTGAAAAATGTTTTCCAATAAATCATTTTCTAGAAGTAAGTTATCCAGTTTCTTTAAGAGATGTTAATAATAAAAACCCTTTAAAAATTAGAGTCGAGTTGACTTATGAAGGGGATTCATAAAATTTGGAGGATAAGATGGCATGGCAGGACATAGCAGTATCTTTGAGCAATTTATTATTCACTTATTCACTATCCCAGCAAGCCTATTATGGATTTGTAAGAAAGAAGGGATTAATTGTATTACAGACTTCTTTATTGACTCTTCTTGGGCTATTTACATTAACAATATCTTTTATTTCCCTGGGATTATACTTTTCAGCTGTTGTTACTATGATTAACGGGGTTCTTTGGTATATTTTATTCCTGCAAAGGATAATATATGAAAAGGCTTAGAAAACATTAAAAAATAAGTTAATATATTTATATTAAATGAAATGGATTATTCCCGTATTAATTGTATTAATTCTTACTACTCCTTCATTAGCTGATAAATTAAAATCAAATGAATACATGGACATTAGCGGAAAAAATGTGACATTAGTAAGTGTAGGTCCAAGCTCCATTAAAGTGTCAGTAAATGGCCAGGGCGCAATAATGAGATTGGATGAGACTAATATTATAAAAGGGATAAAAATAACAGTCTTGGAAATATTCTATGCTGATGATCCTGAAATTAATTATGCAGACATAACAGCTTCTTCAGTCTATGTATGCGGGGATAATAAATGCGATGAAGAGGAAAAAGATTCTTGCTGCCTGGATTGTAAATGTGCAAAAGGATATGAATGCGATGAGAATAAATGTAAGTTGATTATAATTCCAGAATGCAAGAAAGATATTGACTGCGACGATAAGAACTCAACTACAGAAGATAAATGCAAAAGTAGCAAGTGTATTCATACATTTGTATGCACCTCTAGTTTACAGTGTAAAGATAAAGATGAATGCACAAAAGACTATTGCGAGGATGGAACATGCTTTAATGAGGATATTTCCGGATGCGGAATAGAAGAATCTCAGGAAGAACTTAAACCAGAAGAAAATACTGAGAAAATAATAGAAGAGGTTGAAGAAGTAAATAAGACTAAAGAGGAAACACAAGAAATTCAAGAGGAAAAAATTGGGTTCTTCTCAAAAATGATTAATTTCTTTAAGAATTTATTTAAGAAGTAGGAAGGCATAAGCCATCTTTTGTTGAACTCTGCCTGTAAAAACAGGTCATTGAAAGTTCATCCTAACATTCAACTAAGCGTCGTTTAGACTTGCACCAGTTGGGACTCGTCGTTTCATCGCATCCTATTAAAATGCTCAGCTGGTTAACTCAGTTTTATTGCTAAAACCTTCGCAACATCATGGCTCTAATAGGCCGTGTCGTTTCTTAGCGGTCGCCTCCCATTTCTGGGACTTCTTTTCAGAAGCAACCTATAACGGTGGATGGACTTTCCTCAGATAATATCCGAAAGTTAGATACCTTCCTACTAATATATTGTTAGAATTAATGTTTATAAAACTTACTAACTATCTGGATAAGAGGCTTATATAAGGTAACGCAACTCTTGACCAGTCTTCTACTTGAAATTTTCCAGAAGAACAAATTTTTTCTAATTCTCTAATTGGTCTTAATCCTCCTGTTTTAATCTCAGGATCTTTTGGCTTTACAATTCTTGATTCAGTTTTAACTATATATAAAAGTCCGAAATGAACTGCATGCACATCATGTTCTAAATTAATATATCCAAATAATTCTGGATCTCGAAAATTATTATTCATCTCAACCTCTTCTTTTAATTCCCTCATAATACTTGTAGTAATTGGATTTTCTGATTCCTCATCAATTTTTTCTACATGACCCCCAACACCCCAAGAATATTTACCTTGAAGTCTCTTTTCTATATATTCTTTATCTTTAGTGGATCTTTGATATACAAAAATTTCCTTTAACGTGGGATTTATAATAACAGTATAGCCTGTTGGTTGTTTTAATCTTGTATCATCTTCTACTGGGCCTCTTTCCCTCCATGAATAATTTGATAGTATAATCTGCATATAATCTAAATCATCCTTATGTTTAAATCCAATAAAGTGGCCATTACCAAAAAGAACATCTCTCTCCACAACCATTATCAATTTTTTATTTTTATCCATATTTTAATTAGATTAGAAAATAATATAAGGCTTACTCATCAGGCCTTTCATCAACGCTAATATTTAGATTTAATATCTTATCATCCCTTAATATGGTAACAGTGACATTTTCTCCGGGAAATATATCAGCTATCTCATTCCTTAAATGATTTGGATTTTCTATTATTGTATTATTAATTTCGATTATTTTATCCCCAATCTTTAATCCAGCATTATCCGCAGCGCTATTATTTTCAACATTAACTATTTCAGCTCCTTTTTCTATTCTTCCTTCCCCAGTAGTTTTGTTTATGTCAACAATATCTGCAACATTAACCCCGAAATAGCCTCTTCTTACCTTTCCATATTCTAATAATTCATTATATACTCTTTTAATGACGTTAACCGGGATTGCAAATCCTAATTCTCCTGCTCTTGTATCAGAGACAATAAAAGTGTTTAATCCAATTACCTCTCCTTTTGTGTTCAATAAAGGCCCGCCTGAATTTCCAGGATTTATCGAAGCGTCTGTCTGGATAAAATCCCTGTATTGTGTTGGACCTCTGTTTCTGTGTTTTCCAGAGATAATTCCTACAGTAGCTGTATGAGCTAATCCATAAGGATGGCCTATTGCAATAACATCCTGGCCGACTTCAATTTTATCAGAATCCCCGAATTTTATTACAGGAAGATTATCGGCGTTTATTTTTAGTATGGCAATATCTGTCTTATCATCCAATGCTGTAACATTTGCCTGATAAATTCTGTTGTCAGCCAATAAAATTGTGATGTTTTTTTCTTTCGAAATTACATGTTCGTTTGTTATTATATAGCCGTCATTTGTTATTATTATTCCAGATCCGGATTTGTCTGGAGAAAATATAGAAACTACTGCAGGAGTGGTCTGCTTTATTATCTCTTCTAAATTATAATTATTTCTTTCATTTAGGTAATCCTGGAATAAAAATGTGTTCAATAATATAGAAGCGACTAATAAAATTAACAAAATAAATATCATATTGTCTTTGGTCCTTCTTCTCATCCTCATAATTCCATATTAAAATATAGTCTTATAAAACTTATGTTTGGTAAATAAAAATTATTATCTACTAGACCATTCTCTCTTAAAATTTCCCATGGTTTTAGAGTCTTGTTCTATTAATATTGTTGCAAGTTCTCTTCCTTTCCCAGTTAAAGAATAAGCTCTAGGTTCTCTTCTATTTCCTTCCCCTCTACTATCTATCTGGATATACCCCATATTTTCAAGTCTTTTAACCACTTCATCTCCAAGAAATTTTAAGTAATCTAGTTCGTTTAAGGGTAATTTGCTGTAATCAAAAGAGGAGCATATAAACAATCCTCTAACTAAATCTACAAAATAACTAGAGCATATATCAGATAATTCTATCGTTGATTTTTCAGATTCCTTTGGAACACAAAAGTAAAGATGTTTAATAGCTAATAATGCTGATTCAAATTCTAGTTTTGGGTAAATTTGTTCTAATTTTTCTCTTATATCCGAAGCTAATTGGGGATGTTCTTTTAGAATATTCTCTGTAATTCCTGATGTAACAACTAATCTGGAAATGCCTCTTCTCAAAAACCAATCTCTTTCGTCTCCATAAAACCTATCCATTTCTCTAGGTTTACTTTCTTTAGGATTAGGAATTTTACTCATATTTTAATATTTTACCAAAGATTTATATTGCTTTCGTTGAGCTAAATCTTTTTATATTATAAGTTGATAATAGAATAATGGCTTATAATTTCAAGTCAGACGGGGAAAAGAGAATTTTCGAATTTCTAAAGAAAAGAATGATTAGATTCACCTATGAAAAACCAATCTTAATAAAAGATTCTCTGGATAATAAGATGCAGATATGGCATCCTGATTTTTACTTGGATGATTTTAATATTGTTATAGAGTATTTTGGGATGGCTGACAAGAATGAGTATACAAGGGCTATGAAAAGAAAGCAAGCTATCTACCATAAAGAAAGAGTGGATTTCATTTCAGTCTATCCAGATATGATAAAAGACAAGGATTTTGAGAAGATTTTATGGGACAAGATAAGAAATATTTTAATAGCCAAGTTAAAAAGATTAAAATCTCATAGAGATGTTTATTTTAGATCTCAAGAGATGAAACAAAGAAGAACATTAAATGAAGAAAGAAAACCAGCAGGTGATGACTGGGGGTTGGAATAATTATTTCTTATATTTATTAAAGAACTCTTCTCTGCTCATTCTTATCTCGTCAAGTATTCCTTTAAGAAGGCCTCTTTTTATATCTCTGCCAGAATGAATGGGAACAACAGTTGTTCTTCCATCAGAATGTCTATAGAATCTATGACTGCCTTATAAATTCAAAACCATTTTTTTCCAAAAACTTGCAAAGCTCCTTAGCAGATAATAAAGGAAGTTTCATTATACAGTAATTTCTTGGACACCTACAAATTTAATATCTTCTTCAGAAATAGACTTTTCTCCCTTTTCAACCTCTAGGCATAATTCAATAGCTTCTCTAATATTTCTCATTAGTTCATCTAAAGTATCGCCTTGGCTTAAACATCCCTGCAACTCTGGAACTCTCCCTATATATCCCCCGTCTTCATCTTGTTCTATTAATACATGAAATCTTTTTTCCATATTAAATTAATCTTTGCTTCTTAGAATTGGAATAATTATTTTTTATAACCTCTTAATTCTCTTAACAATTTTGGTCCTGAAAATACTAATGGGGTATAAATTTGTATACCATTAGCCCCATACATTAATCTATCTGATAATCTTTCCAATGAGTTGATTCCCCCGCATACAATTAATTTCCAATCTTTTCCAATATCTTTTATTTTTTTATCATATGCTTTTTGCACTTTTAATGAATTGGTATAAACAGCATTTCCACTAGCGCCACCAACTTGTTTTCCGTTAATCATAGGAGAAATTGGAATATACTTTTTATTATGCTGTGTTGTTGTGTTTCCTATAACAACACCTCTAATATTATGTTCTTTTGCAACATTTATAGTATCATCAATATCAGCTGATGTGGAATCAGGAGATACTTTAAAGTAAGCTTCTTGATAATGATGTAAACATTTATCCATTACTTTTAACATATAATCTAACATTCTAAGATTTTCATCTCTGGCATCCATCTCTCCACTTTTACCATGGGTATTAGGACAAGAAACATTTAACTCAAATCTATTAACATAATTAAGATTCCTTGTTGATAATATTGTTCCTTCAAGATCTCTTAATAATTCATTCCCTTGTTTTCCTGGAGTTGACATAATATTAATTGTAATTGGTACTCCATGATTTCCATAACTAGCTAATCTTTGCGCAACCTCTTTAGCACCAACTCCAGGTAATCCCATCCAGTTAACCATTGATTCTGTTTCTGGATATCTTCTAATTGTTGGTCTGGGGTTTCCATCCCATCTATCATATGTTACAGTGCCAACAACCACTCTTTCAAATCCCAAAAAATTAAGAACAGTTGGAGGAATATCCCCATTTTTATTAAATCCAGCTGCATTGGATAATTCAAATGGTAATATGGAATTATTTCTTTTATTGTCTAAAATTAGTTCTTCTAAGCCAAATCTATGGATAAGCTTGCAGAATTTAATAAACAACTCATGGGCTGTCTGCGGATCCTTATCTGTTAACTTAAAAACAACTGGTTTTATTAAATCATAAAACAAATCAAAAGCAACCCTAATAGTATCCATAGAAATATATGAAAATAACCATTTAATAACTTTATTAAGATTTAGAATATAGAATTTATTATCCCATTTATTAATTATTATCTAAGATTGGAGTAATTATTTCAAGTCAATCCCACCAGCTTTAATGTTTCCATGGTTTCCCTTAGATTTTTCAGCAGGAAATCTTTTTTCATATTCATTTAAAACATCATTTATGGCTTTCTTAGAGTCAACATCGCACAAATAAGAGACTTTCATAATTAAATATATCATGTCCCCTATAAAATTCTCAACCTCTTCCTTGTTTTCTTTAATTAATTTCTGCTGTGTTTGAACATCAACCCATTTAATGATGCTCCACATCTCACCAACCTCTTCATTCATATTCAAAAGAAGGTCTTTAATTGAAGATGGATCACTCCATTCCCTTTCATCGTTGAACTTTTTAATTTTATTTTGTGTTTCTATCATAAAAATACACAAGAGATGTTTATTATAAATATTTTGTAACTGGAATTAATTTAGATATTACTAACTATATTAAATTGATTTTACTTATAAAAAATATTCAAGAAATAAAATAATTTCTGCATAAGTAAGGCATATTTTGAGCTGTTAGTAATTGCAGGCTGAACTTCTCGTTGCCTTGAAGCTTACACCCCAATCCTATCAAACTTCTGTTATGGAAGTGCTCTGAATCTATTTTTGCGGAGGGTTTCGAGCTTAGATGCTTTCAGCTCTTATCCCATAGCGCGTGGCTGCCCTGCCTGCCTTGTCAGACAACAGGTTGACTAGAGGCGCCGAACCCTTGTTCCTCTCGTACTAAAGGGTCCTTCCACTCAGATCTTGAACATACCTAGTAGCTATTATACATACTGTCTTTGTTGTCCCCATGCAAGTTTTATTTAGCCTGTTTTATTATTTCAAATCTTTTGATTTTTAATGGATGTAAAGAGCCGATTAAATTATAGAATTTTATCATTTCTTTTATTCCATGGATCATTAAAACATACTGCGGATTGCTGTATCCTTTTTTGTAATATGGTCCGCATACTTTTCCAGTCTTGATGTTAAATCTTTCAATTAGAGACTTTAATTCGCTTAAAGACTGCTTGTTGCCTTGTGAAAAATGAATCCTTATGTCTTTTGGTGCAATCTCTCTTTCTTCTATATGTGGAATTCCACCCTCAGCATCAAAAAACCCTTTTATGTAGCTTTTGATAATCTCATTAGAGGATTTCAGTATCCATGAAGGAGTTTTCCATTCTTTCTGGCTTCCAGGATATTCGCTCAACTTTACTATCTCTTTAAAAATAGTTTTAGAGTTTATTTCTAAACACCAAATCCCCTTTCTTTTATCAAAGGTTATTCTTGGTGTTTTGTCAAAAGTACTCTCTAAAATATTGGATAGTCTGTTTATCCAAATTTTATTCTTCTGATAAACTCTGATTCTATAGATGTAATTACTGTTTTGTTGAGTAAAACAACCGTCTCTTAAAGCACTAATTATATATGCTATATTACTGTTATTCTTAGCATTCAACTCCATGTTGTTACTAAGTTAAATGGATTTAAATGTTTTGTTTTGTCGACGCTATAAATCAATTAAGGCTAAAACTTACAGTGGGAATCACAACGTACTTAACCCAGCTCACGATCCCTTTTAATAAGTGAACCCCTTCACCCTTGGGCGCTCACAGTATCGTGAAGAGCATTGTCAAGTGACTTTTTTAGTAAAGACCTTGAGTTCTCTCTTCCTGCGTACAATTCTGCACGCCCAGGATAGGAAGAGCCGACATCGAAGTAGCAAGCAGCGCCGTCGATATACTCGTTTCTTTTTCCGAGGTTTTTCTTTTTAAGAAAAAGCTCTTTGAGCTCTCAGGCGCTACAACTCAATTATCCCCGAGATAGCTTTTCTGTAATCTCTAACCCCCATTAAAGAGGTATAGAGGTTCGCTAGACCAGGCTTTCGCCCCTGCGTCTCTTACTGAGGAAGACACAGTCAAGCAAGCTTTTGCTCTTGCGCTCTACTCCAGATCTTTATGAAACTTAGGATTTTGATGAAACTTTTCCTAAAAGTTTCTTTCTAAACTGGATGAGCTTACCTTTGGGCCCTGCTGATATCCTTTCAGCAGGGTGCCGCCCCAGCCAAACTGTCTGCATGCCGGTGTCCCATAGGTGAGCAGTATAGAATCTAAAGGGTAGTATCTCAATTTTGTCTAGACCTAATCTGGCGACTAGGCCATAGCGACTCCTACCTATACTGCACAATAAATTCCACACTGCAGCAACATGCTACAGTAAAGTTTTCCGTTGGAGATATATTTAATATAAATCCATCTACGGGGTCTTTACGTCCCACTAGGCATCTCTGGTCTTTACACCAGAAGGATGTATTCGGGAGACTCTAACTAGGGACAGTGGAGATCTCGTTACGCCATTCATGCAGGCCGCCAATCAAACGGCAAGGCATTTCGCTACCTTAAGAGAATTATAGTTATTCCCGCCGTTTACCAGCTCTTAGCTCCCTTGAAAAGGAGTTTGAAGTACTGGCACTGGGCAGACGTGGCTATCTATACAAACCATTGCTGGCTAGCAGATAGCGGCGTTTCTTAACCGGAAATACGAGATATTTTAATACATTTAATGTGGTTAACGAATTTTTCTACAGATTTTTTCTGATAAATTTGAATTCCAAAAATCTTTCCGAATCTGTATATATAACATACAATTCCAAGTTTTTTAAGGAATTTTTCTATTGCTTGTAGAAGTGTTATATTTCCATTGTAGATTACAAATCTGTCTGTAACTGTTCCTTCTGCATCAAAAAATCCTGCAACAAATTCTTTTTTATCGTTTTCATTCAAATTAAGAAAATGATTTACAGGATTTTTCTTTACTTCAGAAAATTCTGTGAAAAGCCTTTTTGCGCATACATATACCCTAATTTTATTATCAGGAATTTTATATACGCAAACATTGAATCCTTCTTTTTGAAGAATTTCAGCAGCTTTTTTCAGAATGTCAGCATTTCTGTTATGTTGGTCTATCCAAACTTGGTACTTCCAATTTTTACCAAGATGAATTGACCCATCTCCCACAAATAGTCCTGTTAAATACTGATCCATTAGCTAAAATTCAGCCAACGTTGTATTTAAACATTTCTCTTATTTCCATTTGTTAAACAGACGGACCTCCCTTGTTATTGAACCCTGTAATCGCTAGCTTGACTAACAATCGCAGGGAGTGCTTATACCGAAGGTACGCACCTAATTTGCCGATTTCCCTTAGTTAGATTATTCTCTCATATCTTAGCCTTCTCAGCTAGGGCACCAGTGCTGGTTCTGGGTACGATTATCTAAGTATGGCCTCAGATTTTTTTCACGGGCTCTAGGAATCAGCTGAACTATTGCTAGCCCCTTAAACTTATTTTGTTTCTCATCATTACGATACTCCACAAAATTATTTTCAAGGGCAATCTAGACGAGGATTGTCAGCTTATCCCAAAGCGTAATCTGAGCAAATCTTAGATAGTACAGGAATCTTAACCTGTTTCCCATTCCCGGATGTCCAATTAGGAATCCAGTTAGGATCGACTTACTCTTAGCTAATCTATATTGCTAAGAAACCCTTACCCTTACGATATCAGAGATTCTCACTCTGTATTGATCCTACTACCGCCAGGATTCTCATTTCTATTAGGTCAATTTCCTCTTACGAAAAAACTTCTGCCCTAACAGAACGCCTGCCTACCACATCCATTTCTGGAGTCTAGAGTATCGGTAGCTAATTTAGCCCCGTCCATTTTCAGGGCATAATACCTTGACTGGTGAGCTGTTACGCTTTCTCTCTTTCTCTTTAGGATTTTTGATTAAACTTTTTCCTAAAAAGTTTAAAGGATGGCTGCTTCTAAGCCAACCTCCCAGCTGTCTTTGGTATTATACACCTTTCACCCTTTAACACTTAACTAGCATTTTGGGACCTTAACTCTAGAGAGGGCTGTTCCCCTATTGGAAAACACGTTTACCGCGCTCCCCTGTTTCCCGACTTCTACGGCGCTAAGACATTTGGAGTTGGACAAGAAAGCGAAGTATTTCTACCCCTTACCCTCAAATCCGTAGCTCTACAATCTTAGTTACCTCCATCGAGGCTATACTGCGGCATATTTCGGCAGGAACCAGCTATCAGCGGACTCGATTGGCTTTTCACCCCTAATCTCAAGTCAGAGGGACGCATGCACACAGAATCCCTTCAGGCCTCCACGGTCTGTTAAGACCGCTTCACCTTGCTCAAGATTAGATCGTCCGCGTTCTGGTAATATCCAAGTGACTTGGGCTAGTTAAAACCCTTCCCCTCGTGAACTGCGGGAATTTGATTTCTCTATGAATACTCTTGTTAGATTATTCTTGCCACTTAGATAAACTCCCTGGCCTGTTATTCAAAACATACGATACAACTCCGAAGAGCAGTATCACACTGTAACAATTAGGTTTCAGGCTCTTTTCACACCCTGTTAAGGGTACTTTTCAACGTTTTATCACTATACTATGCGCTATCGGACTCAAAACATATTTAGAGTTAGAAGTTAATGACTCCCAGATTGATGCTTCATATCCAAGAAGCACTACTCAAGATACTCACACATCCTTTTCATGTTACCCCACGGGACTATGGTGTAGAACCAGTCAAATTACAATCTTTTTTATTAATTCACTCTTCTTTGAATTTAACAACTGAAAATTATTACAAAAATTAATTATAGACTCTTTATTTGTTATTCTTAAAACAAAAAGATTATTTCTATTTTTTCTTAATTTTATCTTAGATGATTTAATATTGAAATCTAATAACATCTCTTTTATATCATCTAATGGAGGACAGTTATTGTCGTGAAACCAAGATTGATAAATATCAAAATTATAATATTTGTAGTTACCTTTCCCAATGCACCCTTCTGCATCAAAGAAACCACTTATATACCATTTCTTAGTTTCTTTATCTGACTTCATTATAAATGGAGGTGTAAACCATGTTGACTGTGGAACCTTAAACTGAGATAATTCTTTTAGTTTTAATATAAAGTTTTTATCCCTCAACCTAAGTCTCCAATATATCTTCTTAAATGGTCTAATACTTGGTCTTTTGTTAGCTAATATTTCAATAATATTTGCGATATTATCTAACCATACCTTGTCGTTACTGCAAAACTCCATTGTGTAATGAACATACTTTTTATTTTTGTCTATTCTAATATGTCCATCCCTCAAAACCCCTAAAAGATAAGCAAGATAGTTTTGTTTTTCTATCACCTATCTACTATGTTTTTTGAGTTAAAAAAGATTTTTGACTGGCTCTATATCACCCTCTATGGTTCCCCTTTCCAGAGGAATTTAGGCAACTAAAAAGGACTAAAAGCGAGTCTTACAACACCACATCTATCTTACATTACTGTAAGAAATTCAGTTTGCTCTCCTCCGTTTTCGCTCGCTGCTACTAACGGAATCTTTGTTAATTTCTTTTCCTGCGGTTACTAAGACGTTTCAATTCACCGCGTTGGCCTTCCTTTCGGAATATTCAGGAAGTCCCATTCAGAAATCCTAGGTTCAAGGGCTGCGTGCGCCTCTTAGGCTGCTGTAAAGTGTCTTTTTAATTTCAAAGAATATAAATATTTCTCCACTCCAATACACTTCACAGCAGTACCCTAGGCTTATCACAGCTTGCCATGTCCTTCATCGCTGTTTTGAGCCAAGTCATCCACCTAATTGCGTAGGATGCCTTACCTATGCACGACGCTAAAGAAACTTTTCTTGAAAAGTCTCGTCAAAATTAGCGCCCTTCACCCAAATTCAATTCAGATTTGAGCTGCAGAAAAATATAATTGACAAATTTATTTAGAAACCAATGCTCTAATTTAGTCTGCCATGATTTATTTTCTGATTTAGCTTATTTATAAATCTTTTGGTGTTTTATGAATTATGAAAAACATTCTTAATCATCCATAAATATAAAATCTGTCCTTCTCGCACATCACAGCCAATAGGATATTTTCATTTGTAATCTTTAATATTCTGAAATTTATTATATCCTGAAAAGAAGCCAAGCATCTCCTGAATGGATGGCTATGCAAGTCTATTAGAGTTTCATTGTCGCACCTTTCTGAGACAACTTCATTATATTTTTGAGAAAAAGTTTTTGGAATTATGATATTATCAATATTATAGATATTATTTTTTACATAGCCCATTAAACAAGCTTTAAATTCCAGTTCTTTATTTTCATTATAAATGTTATTTAATTCATCATAAACTTCTTTGGAAAAAATAATTTTATTGTTTTTAAAACTCAATGTTAATTTATCATCTATTTTATAGCTTTGGATTAATCCAGATAGTACATCATCAACGCCGTAAAATATAACATAATAAGTTGAAACCAAGAAAATTAAAATTACAGCCAGAATTAATACAAGATATCTTTTTATTTTGCTCCGGGGAATCTCTTCTATATTATCTTCTTTGTAATCTTCCATAAGAATCTTGATTAAAATATGGACTCGTCGAGAACTAGCCCTATAAGTTTTATGCCTATAGTAATACAACCACTTAAACTATATAAATATTACTATTATTATTGGTGGTAATATTAATAAAGATTATTGGGGTGAAATTATGACTATAAGAACATTAGTAAAAAACAAAGAACAATATCTTATGACTTTGCCTAAAGCTTTAGTTGAAAGTTTCGGTTGGCAACATAAAGATAAAATTGAGATCAAGGCTGGTGAGAAACTAAGTTTGATATTAAAGAAAAAATGAATAAAAAAGTCTATGAAAAATTAAAGGATGTGGCAAGAAGAGGAACTACTATGACTTATACAGATTTAAATAATGAGTGTAATCTAAACCTAGACTTTGATAATATTAAAGATAGAAATGAGATTGCTCATATCTTAGGAGATATATCAAAGGAAGAGTATAAAAATGGTAGACCCCTACTTTCTACAGTTGTAGTTATGAAAGGTTCTCATCCTCCAAGTCCAGCTTATGGATTCTTTACATTATGGGAAGAATTGGGGCTTAGAAATAAAGGTGAGAGTAGAGAAATATTCTTTGCTAGAGAATTAAGAAAAGTTTTTGATTATTGGAAGAGTAAATAGATAAAGAAAAATGACTGAATTAAATATACATTGTGAGGAAAGCAAAAAAAGAACAGGAAAAGAATATAGAGAATTGCATATGTGGATAGATGAACCTCAAAAATATCTAGGTAAGGATCATAGAAAAGAAAGACATGACCCAAACAATAAAGAGGATTCTACATTCATATTCTCTAAATGGTCAACTGAAGGATATATAGAATGGTTAATACATATAATAGATGACTACAAGGATACTGGCAAGAAGTTAGAGATGTGGTATAAAGTAGCTATGCATAAAAAAAATGAGGTGTCAGAAGAATTGGATAAATCAAGAAAAGGATATGAGGCAGTGGAAGAGTCTTTAAGGAAGATAATTGATAAATTATAGGAAAAAATGAACCTAACATTACAACAGACAGGATTAGTAATTGGTGGTTTTATGCTTGGATTAGGGATTGGGATAATGCTTACAATATATCTTTATAGAAAAAGGATTATTAAGAGAAAATGATAAATAAATTTATTAGTGATAATTCAACATCTGGACATAAAGAAATAATCGGAGAAACTATGGCAAAGTTAGTTTTACATAAAAATGGCTATAACCCTTATAGCAGATTTTTGGATAAAGAAGCTATTGATTTAATAGTAAGGAATGATAAAGGAGAAAACATAACCTATAATGAAATATAAGTAAAATATTCTAAAAAGTATATGGATGCTACAGAAAATTATTGGTTTCAGATTAATGAGAGGACATTCAAACCGAGACATTATTTCTATTTTATGTTTATTTGTGAGGATGAGGGGCAGATTTTGATAATTCCATCCTTAACCTTAAATGATATGCTAAAAAGAGTAAAATTAGACAAGAAAAAGGAAAAAGATTTTGGTAGATGGCATTTCATAGTTGATAAGATCGAAAATAAGTATCTCTTAAGAACTATTAAAGGAGAGGAAAACATAGAAGTAACAAATACCTTAATAATTTTGAGGTTTTAAAGTAATTATACTTTTCGGGCAGGAGTTAGTTGTCGGGCAAAGCTACAAAGACTAAAAACCTTTAAATTCTAATAATATAGATTCTTTTTATGAATGATTGTCCTTATTGTGGTAATAAACTTAATAAATTTAAGATAGGTTATTTATATTGGTATAATAGTAAAAGATTTTGCAGTATAAGTTGTAAGGATAAATATGCTAATAGGCATCCTATAAAAGTTAAGAAATTTAGTCAATTTAGTACAGCTACTCAAACAGCAGGAATTGGATTATTGAGTGGCTTTGCTTTATCTATTTTAGGAGTTATACTCATTTTTATAGGAATAATTTTAATTTTCACAATAATCGGTGCTTTCATTGGGGTTATTCTATTTATTATTGGAATATTAATGTTATTAGTAAGTGCTATTTTTACTAGCAGTGGTATATTAGGAGGATTATTTATTAAAATAGTTCAATTATTTGAAAAGAAGAAAAAATTAAAATGACTGGATTTTTTGATAAATTATTTGGTTCTGAAAAAGGAAAGGTTCAAAGCACATCAAATGAATTTCTTAATAAACTTAGACCAGTTATTGAACAGGCTAAATGGATGGTTTCAAAGTCACCTAAAGTAGATACAATTCAAAATCTAGCCATAGATGTAGTTGAAGGATTTTTTTATAGCAATCTTATAAATAATTATAAGAATAATCTTAATGAAGAGAATTTAAAAGAATTAAATATTACTCAAAATGAATTAAAAAAGATATATAAAGAATTTGAAGAAATTTTTGATAGATGTGATGAAACTATAGAATCTGGATCGAATGAAGGTAAAATTAATTCTAATGTTTATCAAGATTTTAGACAGAAAATAGGAAAAATTAGTAAGGGTGCTTTCAAACTAGTATTAGAAATAGAAAAACATATAGATATTGATTCTTGTAAGAATGAGATAACTCAATTTAAAAAAGATATTAAACTATTAGGAAAGGAATTAAAAGTTAGTCAGATTAAAAACTATGGAGATAAAGCTGGTTTCTCAATTGGATTTGATATTGATGATGAGGATTATAACGAAGATGATATGCTTTTGGAAAAAGTAACTGATTTCAATAATTTCTCTATAGACATTGATGATGAATGGATAACATTAGGGGATAAAGAAGGAGAATTCTATGGTCAATATAGTAAATCAAATAATAATAAATATATTGTAGCTTATTGTGATGCACATGGGGAAGAAGATGAATATGGCAATGAAAAGACTATTTCTGGTCAGGTATATTTAATAGAAAATGAAAGAAAGATTTTATGGCAAAAGGACATCTCCAGACCAAATGGAGCTTTTGTCACTAATGATGGAATAGTTGTAATTATAGATTGGATATCCTTTACTGGTGAACTTGCTGGAAAAATATATTTTTTTAGTAAGAATGGAAAAAAATTATTTGAAAAGAAATTTAGCTCTAATATTGGCGGACAAGCTATATCAGATGATGGAACTGAGATTATTGTAACTACTGCTAATCCTGAAAATACGATTTATCTATTTAGTATTAGAGATAAAAAATTAGTTAAAAAAGCAAAGAATAGTTTATCAAAAAAACCGCTTATAAATTTTGATTTTAATGAAGTTAAGGAATTAGTACTAAAAGAGCAACCTTATATCCAATTAAAAAAGCAAAAAACAATTAAAAAGAAACTCAGTCCATTTGAAGAGTTAATGAATAAAGGTTATTTATGTAAAGAATCTGGTAAATTTCAGAAAGGAATTGAATATTTTAAAGAAGCTATGAAAATAAAAACTACTGGAAGTTTACTAAAGGGAGTAGGTTATTGTTATATGGGTTTAGGTAATTTTAAAGAAGCTATTAATTTTTTTGAAAAGGCTATGGAAATTAGTCCATATCAAAAGAAAATGTTACCAAAATATATTGAATTGTGTAGAAGGAAAAAGAAAAGTTTTGATGATTGTACACAAGAAGAGATTGATGAAATATATTTGAAAGCTGAAAATAGAGATTTAAAAAAAGAAAGAAGCTTTTAAATCTTAAATGGAGGATTATCTTAGATTAATATAATATAGTACTTAGATAAAGTCATATTGATCATTATTTATTACCTACAACAATTTTTTTCTTTTGTTTGGGTTTACTGCTTTCTGCTTCTATAACTGATTTTTTAATTTCTATATTAGCATTACCAACCATATTAACTCCTTTATCTATAGTTTCAGTTTTTTTCTTAATTTCATATATAAGAGACATAATCTTATCTAATAATTCCCTATATTCTCCAATCTCTCCACTTTCAACAATAATTAAGTATTCTCTTTCAATATGTGCTGATATGTATGTAACAAAACTATAACCACAAACAATAACACCAGTAGATTCAAAATCAGAGTTAATTTCTGGTATTAATTCAAAAATAGCATCTGGTATGGCTATTATAACTTTGTCTGTGGTATTTCTTTTATTTTTATACTTCTTTGCTTCATCTATAGACTTTCTTAATTTATTTATTATTTCTCTTTTATACTTTTGTTGCTCTTTTTCCTCTTTTGCTTCAAAATAATCCTTATATAAATCTATTATATCTGGAAATTTGGAATCTATAGGAACAAATTTATTATTAGTTATTTTCCAAGCAAACTCAACAACTTTGTTATCTATATGTAGATTAGTCATTATTTTACCTGATTTTATGAATGGATGTAAAACCTCTTTTAGCATATTTTCTCCAATATTACCACTTTTCTTTGTACCACTTATTAATCTTGTAAAATTTGTTAATTCTTTTGATAAATTATCAGTATTTTGCTTTAGAAATTCATCCCTCTTTTCTTCTATCTTTTCATGCTTCTTTTCTCTTTCATCAATAATAGTTTTTATTTCAGCAAATCTGCTCATTATTTCTCCATGAGTTTTAGGCTCTTCTATAGGCTTTATTTTTCTAATTAAGTGTATGACTAAACCAATTAGTAAAAGTATCAAAATTACAACTATAGTTTCAAATAGAGTCATTTTTTTAACTTAATTATGAATTTTACTAGATTAATAAGTTTTATTAATTATCCTCTTCATTATATAAACTAATTATATATTCCCCATATTTATGTGTCCAACCACAATTCTTACAATATTTGCCATCTAAGATTAATCTACACTCACAACTTGGACAAATATTCTCATTTATAAGTTCACTTATTGTTTTATTGGTTATATATTCTTCATTTCTTCTTTTCATTTATTTACCACCCCATCTAATCTCTCTTCTTTTTTCCACATTCATATTATCTTTCCCCATATCACTCTTACGAGATTTCTAATAATCCATTACTATTAAAAAGTAAAGAACAATAAAAAATAATCTTAAAATTTTTATAGTACAACAATTATAAAGGAAAACTATATCAACTAATGTAAGATGTCTAATAAAAAGTTAATAATAAACATTTTGGCAATAATAGGCATAGTTCTTGGACTGATAGGAATATCACTTCTTCTGTATAAGATCCTTATAGAACTATAGAATACCACAATAATTATAAAAAACCAAAGATATTCTAAAATCATATGAAAAAAGAGTCATGCTTTATCTGTGGTAATATAGTAACAAACAAGAATATAACTAAGGATAATTATTATTTCTGTGGCAATGACTGTGAATCAATATATTGGAATAAGCATATAGATAATAAAAAAGAATTTAAGCTGTTTTATTACTTTTTGTCATAATTAATTTTTTAAATCCATAGATGATTGATTTAATATGGGATCATATCTAAACTCAACAAGAATTGAAACGAAAGAGCCTTCTGGCAGTTGTATTGTCTGTCTTAATAATCTACCTAATACCTATTTCAAGATAAGAGCTTCAAAGAAAGAGATAGGGAATGTCTGTTCTAATGACTGCGAGGCAGTTGTTTGGAACATCGCTGGAGTAGTATATTCTCCCAAAAAATCAATATTAGACAGATTAAATAAAATAAAGATAATTCTGGAAAATAGGGTTAAATATGTAAAATCTTCAAAGAAATCAAAGGCTAGAAAAAAGTAAAATTTATATAAACTACTATAGTTTTAATCGATTAAAATGATAGAAATTGTGGAACTTATCCCCCCAGCTTTATTTAGTATTGCCATCTTTATAGCGGTTCTCTCTAGAAATAATTATGTTGCTATACCCCTCTCAATGATTGGATGGTCATATGCATTTTTAATTTAAAAAGGGAAGTTAAAATGCCAAGCGACATTGATATGATTAAAATTTGGGTATTTTCAGCAATAATTTTCTTTATATCTACTGTGATAGGAGAAGCAATAGGAAAACAACTACTTGGATTAAAGAAAGGAATTGGTGGATATATTGGTGCTGTATTTGGATTGATGATTGATGTAATTATTTTATTATCATCAATTTGAGGGGTGTTCTGACTTATTCTTCAAAACTATGGGTTATTCTTCAATTTAGTGTTTTTTACTAGTTATTCGTCAAAGCTGATTATATAATCTTTTAAAAATAATAAAAAGGTCGTAAATCACAGAAACCTTTAAAATATTCTATTTATATACTTTAATAGTTATATTCAAATGGCAAGGATAAAAGAGACAGGAAAATATATCTATAGAACAGCAAAAGCTGAATTAAAGAAAAGAGACCATTTACCAGATTTAGTTCTTATTCCAGACAAGAAATACAAGAAAAGCGAGGTTATGAAGCTTAAATTCGTTAAATACAACCCAAAGACTAAGACCTTGATATTTAAGATTACAAAAAGAGATCATAAGTTCTAAAAATTAATTATAGGAGGTTAAATGAGAGATAATGTGGAATATTTAAACAATAAAGAGTGGGAAATAGAAGAGATTAAAGAAAGATTAAGAAAAGCTATGAGTAGGAAATTTAGGCGTACTACTTGTTTTTGTGGAGAACCATTATCGTTAGATAAAATTAATATGTGTGACCATGATAATGGATATAAGATAAAAGGAAAAAATAAAAGACAATGGGTAACTATTGAATGTAAAAACAAAAAATGTAAGCAGAATTGGACTCCAGATACTCTAGGATTTTTTGAAAGAATATAATTATTTTATTAATTTTCAAATGATTCTAATCTTTTAATAAGCTCTCCATATTCTTCTTGAGATTCATTTTTAAAATAATTTATAATTTGTTCAAACCTTTTTGGAAGGTTCTTTATTTTATCTAATGTAATCTCTTTAAATTTTTTTATGCCTTCATCAATAATTTTTCCCTTAATTTTGCTTATCTCTTCTTTCTCTTCATTGTATGAAAATTCTTCATTTAAAATTACTAATAATTTTAACAAGCTTAATGATATCACTTCAAATCTTTTAGAAATCTCTTCTATATATATAATTTTGATTAATTCAAATTCGGATTTGTTTATTTTATTTTCCCATTTGAGATACCTCATCTTAAACATAAATAATCCTTCATTTTCATTTTCGTTAAAAGGATAAGTTTTCTCTTCCCAAAATTTCTTAGGTAAATTTTTGTACTTATTTACTAACTCAAAATATTTATTCTTTAAATTTAATTCTATAGCTTCTTTAAGAGTTGGTTTATTCATATTGGCTAAAATCTCTACAATATTCTCTATAAAATAATAAGACATTAATATTGTAAAAGTTTCCACTTTATCTTTCAATATCTCTTTTTCTTCATCAGACAACTCATCTTTTTTTATATTAGATAATAATAAATCAAAATTATCTATTATGGAAATTCTTTTTTTAATTCTCTCTTCTTTATTATTGAATTTTGGATCATTAAGAAAATATTTAATAGATTGAACTAATGAGATTTTCCTTTCTTTGTCTCTCTTTTTTATATTTTCTATAAATTCAGAAGGCATAGATTGTTTGAGTAATTTCTTAGCTTCTTTTGAAGGTTTAGATGAAAAATATCTAAATTCTTTAATATCTTCAGATTTTATATCTGAAGTATCAAAATAGTTAAGAATTCCCAAATATTTCATATTTTTATAAGGGTTGATTATTAAATTTATATTAAGTAACTGTTTTATGAGTCTTCTTTCTAATATGTTTGTAAATATATCTAATTTTTCTATTATATTCTTAGAAACGATATCTCTAATTTCTGATAGTTCTAAATATAACTCTAAAAAGCGTTTTGTTTTTTCATTTTCACTAAGATTAATATTGTTTAAATCAAGAAGTGAATTAATATTAAGTCTAAACCCACCAATCTTATCATTTGGTACTTTATGTAATTTTCCTTTTTTACTTGATCTATCTGATTCTTTTTCTATTTTCTTAAAATCTAGCCAACCTCTTTCTTTACATTTATCAAAAAAATCACGTACCACTGGATTATTACTATAATTTTTATCTTCCTTAGACCCAGGAATAATAAATTTTTGGTTACATTTTTCATTTTTTTCTATATTATTTTCACATCTCCATATTTTATTATTCGGTGGAGAGTTTGTAGACATATTGCATTTTTTACATACATATTTCCCATTTTTCTTAGTAGGATATCTTTTATCATAAATCTTTGAGAAGCCCTTTATATTATTCCACTGACTAAAAAATAGTGAGAATACTTCATTCTCTTTACCTCGTAATGAATTATTTATATTATCTAACATTTTCTCTTATGATAAATATAGGTGTTAACTTTAACTAACCTCTATATTTAAATATTGTGTTGATATATGATGTATATGAAAGAACTTCCTTTATGGGTAACCCGAATAGAGCAACTCATCAAAGAAGTCGAAAAAGAATTAAAACAAAAAAAACCAGCAAAGATTAAGAATCTTCACTGATGATTTTACAATATTAATTTCTTTGTTGAGTTTAAATATATTAAGTAATGTTGAAAATGGGTGAAATATTAGAAATTAAAAAGCAAATTGTATCTAATGGGGCAAGAATTCAAAAACAGATTTATCTCCGTCAATCAGAAATTTCTTATATAAAAAATTATCAAAAATTGTTTAGTGTCTTAGTTGGAAAAGACCTTTCATTTTCACATGTAATCCGTTTATTAATCTTTAGAAAGCTCGAGGAAGACACAAAATTAAAATTAAAAATAGAGAATGAATTAAAATTAGTTAGGTAAAAGATTTAAGATTTTTCTAAAAAATAGGATAGTTTACCATTGTGTCCTTCTTTCTATCAGTAATAATTCTCTCACAGTTCGTGATAAATTTGGATCTTTGGTTTTTGTCAACTTGGAAGATGTTTCATCTTTAGTTTTAATATCAGGAAGCGTTGTCGGGAGTCAGCTATGACAACCGATAATTTAATTGTAACAGAAGAAAAAGCAAGAGAGTTTAGAAATCAAAAAAGAAAAGAAGATCCAAATAATAAATTTATTCCAATATTAGAAAAAATTGAAACTGAAAAAGAATTAGAAGGAATCAGGATTTTAATAAAGGACAATAAACAAGAAGGAATTTATCAATTAAGTAATCATCTATTGAATACAAAAATTATAATAACATTCAAGGACACTGATGAGGTTTTTATTTACAATAAACAAGAAGGAATCTATGAAAATCTAGGAGAAAAAATACTCAGTAGCCAAATACAATCTATATTAAGAAATTTAAATAATACCCACATTGTAAATGAAACGTTAGCACATATTAAAAGAAGGACTTATGAAAACAGAGAAAAAATTCAAGAACCGAAAGATAAAATATGCTTAATTGGAGGTGTTCTTGATCTTAATTCCATGCAAGTTGAACCATATTCTTCGAATTTATTCTTTTTTGGTAAAATCCCAGTAGTTTATCTAAGAAATGCTACTTGTCCCAAGATCATGAAATTCATAAGTGAAATTGTTAAGGATGATTCAATAAATGTTATACAAGAATTATTTGGATATTGTTTATATAAATCTTATCCAATACATAAAGCATTTATGTTAGTTGGAACTGGTGCAAATGGGAAATCAACCCTTATTAATTTATTAAGAATGTTTCTCGGACAAAGGAATGTTGCTTCACTTCAACTACAATCATTGGAGAATAATAGATTTTCACTATCCTCTTTATTTGGAAAATTAGCAAATATGTTTGCTGATTTACCATCAAAAGCGTTACAACAAACCTCTTTTTTTAAAATGTTAACTGGAGAAGACTTGATCCCTGCTGAAAAGAAGTTTAAGGATAAATTCTTTTTTATAAATTATGCCAAACAAATATTTAGTTGCAATCAAATTCCAAAAACTCCAGATGATACAGACGCTTTCTTTAGAAGATGGATCATCTTGATGTTTCCTAACCAATTCATAGGAAATAAAGTTGATAAGAAGCTTTTGGAGAGATTAACAACTCCAGAAGAAATGTCTGGGTTATTAAATTGGGCAATAGAAGGGCTAAAAAGACTTTTAGAACAAGGGGATTTCAGTAATGCTAAATCCATAAATGAAGTTAGAGATGAATATGTCCGAAAGTCTGATTCTGTGGCTTCATTTGTGATAGACCACATTCTTATCTCTTTTGATGATTTTGTAGCAAAAAAACAACTATACACACATTATACTGATTATTGCAGAAACAATAATTATCCAATGGTACCAGAGAATATGTTTCATAAGGAACTTCAAAGACAAGTAAGGGTAGAAGATTATAGACCTAATTTAGATACTAACGGCAATAAACAAAGAGTTCAATGTTGGAAGGGGATAAATTATAATGGGTAGTAAAAGTAAAATAGAAAAAAAGGTTGACCTTGTGACAGGGTTGACTGAATGATGTCAAGGTTGTCACGATGTCAGGGTTGTTTTATATTTAAGTAAAACTTTAAAGAAATAAACAACATTGGGGTGATAAAATGGAAAAAGAAAATCGAGATGTAAATATATTGAATATGGAGATAGAAAGGATAGAATTAGATAAAATTGAACTTATTGAAGACATAAAATTGGACAGTTTAGATTCGACTTTATTAAACAAAAATTTTGTAAAATATAATGATACTAATGATTATCAAGCTGGGCTTAATATAATTTTACTCACAAAAAAATTCATAAAGAATCCAGATATAAAAAAAGGAATTGTGATCCTTCAAGATAAATTCTTAATCTTTCAAAAATTGCTGGAAAAAAAAGAAAGATTAGAAAAATTATTATTTGAAAATAAAAAAGAAAATGATAAAGAATTTGATATGCTATTTAAAAAGCTAGAAAGGGCTAGTAATGATTTTTTTATAGTCAAGGATGTATTTCTTTATGATTTTAATTATTTATTTGATGTTTCTCTAGAAATTCTCAAGAAGTTAAAATTTAACATAAGTAGCCTAGAATTTGAGTCCACAGAAGATCAAGATTTGGAGGAGGATAATGATGATAATTAGAAATTTAATAGAACATAATTTAAAAATATTTAATGAACTAAGATTTAGTCCATATAATTTCTATAAGTCCTATGATTTAGCTCTACAACAACTAAAGTTTGAAGGGTTTCCTATAAATCATAAGTTAGAAAAGACTAGAAGACAGTATTTTGCTTATTATATCTTTGGTGCATTGAAAGAAGCTATAGAAAATAGTGCTCCAAAACAAGATAATGAGTCAGATAGAGATTATAACAGAAGAATCAGAAAGAGATACTTTTTATTGAGAAAAAAAGCATTCTCTTTTTTGCAACAAAAGATAAGAGAAGATTATAGTATCTTATTTAAGATTATACAATCTAAAGAACAAGAAAAAGAGATTAGAAAATTAACTAGGATAGATCATCATATTGTAGCTGTTTGGGAGGATTTCTAAATGGAAGATGATAACGCATTTGATCTAAGAAGAGAATTCAAAAGCTCAACTCAACAAGGAATTTTGATGAGGATGGCTAAAGCTTATTCTGACACTTCTGGAACAGGTTACCTAATTTTATACGAAGTTATAGCAATGCTAAGGGGGAAATTAGGAGATGACCCGTTAAAAAAAGTCTGGAAGGAAAAATATGATATTAAAATAAAGAAATTGAGAAAGGTTGGAATAATCTTATCGGAATTAAATTTTTATCTCTTTCAGTTAGACGATAGAAAATTAAGAAAAGAAATTGATGTTACGTCTCCTTATGTAATTAAATACCGAAATTTATTTGCAAAATCCTCTTTATATATAGATATTATTTATGAAGCTTTTTACATTCTATTAAATGAGACAAAAAAGCTAAAACATATGGATATTCCAAATTCGTTCTGGTCAGAAATTGAGAAAAAAAGAGAGGAAAAGAAATGACAAAATTAGCATTAAGAAAGTCAGATGAAAAAGAAATTGATGAAGATGAACAGCTCTTAATAATTGGACAATCTGGAATTGGGAAGACACATGCCATAGAAAGAACAATTTATAGTTATTGGAAAGAGGGTTTTGATATTCTTATTTGTAGCGATGTTAAGGGTTTAATGGAATTAGGATTTATGTGTTTTCCAGATACAATAATGAAGCAATATCATAGAAAAAGATTAAATATTCAAGATAATAAACCAGAGTCAGTTTCTATTAGAATTCTTCACCCCTTTACTTTTGAGATTCCAAATATAAAAATCCCAGAGACAAGATTTTTTTCTTTTCCTATATTATCAATAGATGATTCGGCATTTAATTTGCTAATTGAGACATCAGAGGATAAAAGCACAAGGGAACTATTAATTTCTGCCAGAGATTCCTTAAAAGAAAATGAAGATTTATGGTCTTTTATGTTCAACCTTAGCCATTTAATAGAGAGAAAAACACAATTAGAGGGATCTTATGAATTTAGAATGCCAGATCCTGAAAATTTCGCTTTGAGTGGCGTTAGTTTAGGAACTATAAAGAACCTAGACGAATTAGTCAGAATATTCAACAGATTTCAAAGACATATGTTTTTACAAGAATCTAATTCTACTTTAAGTTTAGATTGGAAAAAGGAGATATTTTCAGATACTTCAATTAAAATATTTTCAACAAGATATATAAAAGACCAAAAAACAAAGGATTTTTTTGTTTTAATGCTTTTAAATCAATTAGTAGAACATGCTCATTTATCTAAAAAAGGAATTTTAGTAGTATTAGATGAGATTAAGGATATTTGCCCCTCTGATTCTACAGTTCAATATTCTAGAATATTAAGCAATCAAATAGCTAGACACCTTAATACCAATTTTAGAGCACGAAAGATTAACTCATTATCCACATCGCAATCTTTAGCTGGACTAAGTAAATCTTTATTGAGAAGCAATTCATTTACTAAAATAATAGTAATGAAGATTAGCGGAGAAACTGATTTAGATACTCTAAGAAAAGTTTATGGTTATAATAATGATGATATTCAGTTCATCTTAGATCTAGAAAGAAACCAATTTTATATAATTGGTGGAGGTTTAGGAGTAGAAAATGAGATACCATTAAGATTTTGTTTTAGTCCCTTTCCTCATTGTGAAGCAGGGTACAAATTTGATAAATTCTATGAGAAATTCTTTCCAGAAAAAATGATTAACTATTCTAGTTTAAAGAGGCAAATGAATGAAAAGAAGCAAAAAAGCATAAACTATTTTATGCAGATTGCAAGAAATAAAGTTAAAAGAAGAATAGAAGCAAGAAGGAAAATACAAGAAGAAAAGACTAAAAGTGAAAATATTAAAGAAGAATTACAAAAAATTAAGCAAGAAAAGGTATCAGAAAAAAGGATAGAACTAGAAAAGAGAAACTTGGATATTCTAAAAGATTCTGAAGCTGGACTTTCTCAAAGCAAAATAGCCCAGAAATATAAAATTTCTCAACCCATGGTCTTCAATATATTAAGAAAATTAAAAGAGGTTGATAATGATTCAAGCTAGAAAAATTATGATTGTTGTTAGAGAGCCAATGTCAAATGAAGGATTAAAACATTGGAGTCCTAAAATAAGAAAAAAAGTCTACAGATATGTGTTTAGATCCAAAGGCACATTCTTAATCCCTTATTCTGAACTAGAAAGAAGAGATAAACTAGCAAAATGGCTTTATAATAAGTTTGGAAATGGTTATTTTTACCTTTATATCTGGAGACAAGGCTACTATAAGAAGAAAGAGAGATTAAGACCTTATAGAATAGCTATAATTGACTTAAAAGAAGGAAAGAATGAAGTAAAATACATTCCCGAGTATGTTGAATTAAGGAGAATATCTAAATTCTCATGGTTTGAACCTAAGAAAAAACAATAAGCAGGAGATTATCAATAGACATGCCTCAATAGTATATTTTTTGTTTTAAAACTAAATTATAATCTTAAATAAAACCTAGAAAATCATAAAAAAATGCGATTATTAATTAATAACCAAAAAAATTTATATTTTAATAGAATAATTTTTCCCTTTATAGACTGGTATTACTATTTAGAAAAATTTAAATCAAAAATAAAATTATTACTTATATTTTCTAATATAGTTAATAATTGTTTTAGACTTTTAAAACTTAAAATAATGGATTTAAAGGCTATTCTAAGCCATTTTAGTAGCATTTATATTTTAGAAAACGACCGTTTACTAAAATAATAAGTATCTAAAATTTAATTATATATGCCTTAAAAAGAGTAAAAATGAAGGATATAGCTTGTATATATGCAAGGATCAGCGTAATTAGGAATAAGGATGAGCCTTCTAATAGCATAGAAAACCAATTAGAGATATGCAGAGATAAGATAAAACAGAATAAATGGGATCTCTATAAAGAATATATTGACAAAGGAGAGAGTGGAGGAAAGGCTTCTAGACCTTTTTTAGATCAACTAATGAAAGAAGCTAAAGATGATAAGTTTAATATTATAATTTGTTATTCTGTAGATAGATGGATGAGGTCTTTAATTCATTTGCATGAGTCTTTTAATATATTAGATAAGCTAAACAAGAGATTTATTATTATAAGAGAAAATATAGATACTGGAGATAATTCTATTATAGGTAGAGCATCTAGAAATTTAGTACTTAATCTATTTTCTTCTGTAGCTCAATTTGAAAGAGAGCTTATATCTGAAAGAACTATTTTAGGATTAAAAAGGAAAATTAGTTTAGGTGTTAGAGTTGGAAGAGCCCCATATGGATTTAAAGTTAAAGATGGTGTCATGATTCAAGATCCTAATAGTATTAATGATATTAAAGAGATATTTAAATTATGGAATGAAGGTAGTACTTATAATGAGATTGTTGATAAATATGGGATATCTTTAGCTTCTGTTTATTCTATAATTAGGAATAAAATCTACTTAGAAGAAAGAATTATAAAAAAAGAAGAGTTTGAGAAAGCTAATAAAAGAATAAAAGGGAGATTTGGAAGATAATAAATATAATTATATTATCTATTAGTTCCTAACTGCATAAAAACAATCACAATCAACATAAGCATTTGTATGACAAGTATTTCCTTCACATTCAAATTCTCTTGAGCCTATTCCTTCAATCCAACAAGACCTTATAGGGTAATTATTATTTCCATCAGAGTAATACTCAACGGGATAATTTCTTTTATCAAACTCGTCATTACAGGTTTGTCTAGCACTTATATCTTTATGTTTACCCCCATTGTAATCTCCTAATCCACTATCAACTCTAAATGTAGTAGATACTAACTTGTGGTCTCTCCAAAAACTGTCTGGAGTAGAACCAAATTGAGTAAATAATACACCAATATTATAAGGTATTATTATGTCTGGAACTTGTCCTCTCTTTAGAAATATAAAAAAACCAATAAGAAAACCTATAATTATTAGAGTAGTAATTGAATATCTAATAATTTTATTCATTTTTTATTCATTTCCTCCATTCATTTTAACATCTGCCATAGTAACATTCACAACCAATAGTAGCATCATCAGTTACAGTAACATCTCCTATCCTACATATACCACAACCTTCTGTTTGAGTGATTCCTGTTCGTTTTCGCAATTCCTTCGAACAGTCACTCGTTAAAACTTGAGGATGTTCATTCCAATCTGATATTGGAATATGTAAATCAAAAAAATCGCTTTTTGGTTCTTCTGAAAATTCAGTCCAAGCAGGGAAATTTTTAGTAGGACAGTAATCTTTACAATTTTCTGAATTAGCAACTGGATAATTTGAATTTTGATTGGTACAACCAGCTAATACAACTAAAGAGATTAAGATTAACAATATTTTGAAATCAACTTTCATTTTCTTTTTCTTTTAATTATCCAAGCTCCTATGATGATAGCAAATGCAATAATTATTGAAGGTATTATATAATTAGATTCTTTCTTTTGATAACTTTTATTAGTGACTAATTGTTCTCCCTTACATTTTGCAACACCCACTTTTCCAGTTTCTTCACATCCTAATTCACATGTTTTAATCTTGACAAATTTAGTTCCACTTTCACAGGCATATAAATCATTGTCTCTACATATAGTATCTCCAATATCACAATCTATGGGTCTAGGTTTAACATTAACATTAAAATTACAACTATCTTTATTATCTGGATTATTTAAATCTTGAACAGTAAATATACAAGATACAGACTTATCTTCTTGAGTACCAAAACTAACTCTTCCTTGGATTGTCTCAATTTCGTCACTCTTAAATTGTATTCTGCTTGGAAAAATTTCTTGATGACTATCGTCTTCACATACTATGAAAGCATTAAAATTAGCATTATTTTCTGCTTGATTTTGAACAACGAATTTAACTTCTTTATATGCTAAAGACACTAATTCTATATCTTCTTGACAAACTAATATTTTGGGTTCTCCAATTAATCTTAATATTTGAGCTTCACTACTGTATATATTAATTAGAATAATTATAAAAAATATGCCTAATAGTATCTTAAATTTCATCTTCTTAGTTCTTCTTATATATTTATAATATTGATTCTAATATATAAACATTTAGACTACTTATATATAAATATTTGGTATAAAGATTTGTATATTAGAATATAAAAAGATTTGATATAAATATTTATATGAGTAAATATGATAAGGAATTATTGGATATAATAAAAAAAGATCAAATTAAAAGTACTAATGAAGTGTTAAAAGAATTAGAATCTAAAGTTAAAAAGATTATAAATTGGCATGCTTTGTATAGAATTTTAATGGAATTGGAATCTCAAAATAAAATAGAAAAACTAAAATCTAAGGCTGGTTTCTTTTGGAGAAAGAGATAGAATTAAGCATAATAAACATCAAAGAACATTAAAATATCCATAAATCTTTTCTCATGTTCTTTTAATAAATTATTATCAACTAAGAGAATTTGTTTACCATCACTAGGATTTTTCAGAACAGAAAATTTATCTTTATCTTGACTTTTTTCGTGATCCCAAATCCAATGAGCAAGATGGTTTCTTGTCTTATTAAGCCAAATTAATGCTTCAATTAATTTATCATAATCAGAATAGAAATCAGTATTAATTACTCTCTTAAATATCTTAATTTTATTGTATAAATTAAGCATATCTGTATTAAAAACTAAATTAAATAATTCTTTCTTTTTATCTTCCTTACTAAAGTAATTTGAGAGAAAATTTGAGAGAAGTTTATCTAATTCAGAGCAATCAGCCAAAATTATTCCTCTGATACTTTTAGATTCTTCAGATTCAGCTATTATCATTTTATCTCATTTATGAGTTTCTGACATTCTCCATAGCTTGATTCATAAACGCAAATAGTTATATTAATAAAATTTGTTAGTGGTTCACAAAAATTACAATCATATTTTAATATCAAATCACTAACTCCTAAAGGAACATCAGATATATTTTTTATCTTTAATTCAGTTACATTTAGTCCACCACTTTCTATATTTAAAAAATGAGTTGGATATCCTTCTTTCAATACACTAGAATCTAACCAATTTTCATTCTCCCATCCTATTAAATTTACCACCCCGCTTGGTATTCTACCTACATTAGCTATATAAATATCGATATCTCCCATATTTGGATCAGAAAAAGCTGAATAATGATATGTGGGGATATTTTCTCCACTTGTTCTTACTCCTCTAATAAACAATTCTGCACGATTAGGTACGCTAGTTTGCTCTAATATCTCTGTTTGTTTTATTTGAATATTATAAGATAATACTCCTAAAATTAATGTTACTATAATAAGCAGTCCCATAAACCTCTTTTGACCAGATTGTATTTTAGTTTGTTCTTTTGATACTTCAACTTGTTTGGATAAAATCTCTTTTTGTTCTTTCTGTACATTTATTACCTCTATTTGATTTTCCTCCAATTCTACTTGTCTTAAATAATCAAAACCACTTTTAGTAAGAATCCACTTCTCTTTATTATTTAGTATTATTAAATGATCCTCTTGTTTACCCATTAATGCAAAAAATAAAAATTCTGTATAGAATTTGTCTTTTCCAAGTTCATTTTCTAATTCTTTTTTTATTAATCCTTCTGGATTTTCTCTCAGTAATTTTAAACCTTTTATTAGAATATTTTCTCCCATTTCTAAACATCAACTCCAGCATTTCTAAATAAAGGTGATGTATCTCTTCCAACAATATTATTTATTATATTAACAAATTCTTTTATACTAACTTCCCCTCTCTTGTCTATCTCTTCAAATAGAGTAGGTAAACTATTATAATCAAAACCATATTGATTACATAATTCGAAAAATAAAGCTCCACCAACCCAATGAGGATCGTGATTATTTTGTGCTATATCTTTATACCATGCATTACCTTGCCAACAAAAACTATTTCTCTCGTTTCCTTTCAAAAAGAAAGATTCCATCATTTCAGATAATCCTTCCCAAATAACACTATTATGTTCTATTTTACCAGATTCAAGTAAATGGGTAACTTCATGTATTGAGGTAGAATAAGGTAGTTTGTCCCTATTATAATTCAGTTCTTCAAAGAAAAAGCATAATTTACCTCTTTCAACACCATTATTATCAACAAAAGTGCTCATATAAGCAAGAGCGGTTGGAAGCAAAGGACAAATAGAATCTTCTGAAGCATGAACCTCAAAAGGTAGAATATGTTCTTCAAAATCACTTTGTGTAAGACCTCTCAAAGTAGAGACCGCATAGCTAATTGCTACAAATTCTTGATCTAAAATATTTCTAGGAACAGGACAAGGTCTCTCACATACCATTCTAAAATCTACTGTCCTTTCATCATATTCATAATTTCCTTCATAAAAGGGTTTTTCTATTTCAAAAGCGTAACCTTCTTTCTTAACACCATTATCAGACTCTTTTGATTCTGGTACTATTGCTCTTATTAATCTATCAGATAATTTAGTTGGTAGAATAATATCTTCAGATTCTTGTTGATTTTTTTGTTTAAGAAATACGACTGAGAAGCTTATGATACCAATAAAAATTATTAGTATAAATACTATTTGGGCAATTTGTATTTTTGTTTTATGTTTTGTTCCTTGTAAACTTTCTCCACAATGAATACAAAACTTTTCATTACCTTTTATTTCCTTGCCACAAGAAGTACAATATTTCATTTTAATTTAATTTTCTAAATTTTATAATAGCATCAAAACCAAAAACCCAATTTACTTCTTTTCTTCTTGTTTCTGTTCTTGTTTTCTTTACATCTCTTTCCCTTTCTTCAGTCCTATACTTAGTTACAGTCTTATATTTAGTCTCATCCCTATATTTTGTAACTGGTTTTGTTTTAGTTGTATCTCTATATTTAGTTACAGTTCTGTATTTAGTAACTTCTTTGCAAAATAATCCTGCAAATGCACATTCAATAGTTGTATAAGGTTCTTGTTCTTCATAAGGAATGCTTTCTACATATGTTTCTGTAGTCTCATAAGGAACTCTTTCAATATACTCTTCAACATCTTGATAAGGTACTTGTTCTGTATATGTTTCAGTATCTATATAATCTACATCTACTTGATAAGTAACTACTTTTGTAGGTAATAAAATAATACCAGCTATTATTATCAATGCTCCAATAATTATCCATGGAACATGCCAAGGTTCTACTTTCTCAGAAAGCTTCTTTTTAGTCTTTGATTCTGAAAGTTTATGCCCACATTCTCCACAGAAAGTGGCATGTTTTTGTATTTCTGAATGACATTTTAGACATTCATCTTCTTTTTTATGTTCTTCATGTTTAATTTCTTTAGAAATCTTATTACCACACTTATGACAGAATTTCTCATCTTTCTTTACTTTTGTTCCACATTTATTACAGTATTTCATTTCGTAAATTTAACAAAACTCTTTTTCATTTCACAATTATCTATATTCAAAAGCTCATCTTGTTTATAGCTAAATGAAACTTTTTTAAGATCATATGGTTCTAAAACTGCTACATCTTCAATTCCACCAAAACGTAATTTATCATCACTTCTAAAAGATATCTCCATAGAAAGTCTTACTTTATTATCTCCATCATTTGATACTACTGCCGAACATTCATTCTCACAAACTCCATTCTCACAATTTTTATTAAATATACTATTTTCACGGACATTTATCTTATCTTTAAGATAATTTTTTTCATCATTAAGTTCATTAACCTCATTTTCTACTTTTACATCTTCTTTTTTTAAATTATCAGAGGTTGTTGGGGGGATTGTTTCATTTGTTTTAAGTGTTGGATAAATAAAATATAGGAATGCCACTATAAAAAGTATACTAATTATGACTGCCGTTCTTTTATATGTAAAAAGAGAAATGAAAGAAATCTTTTCTTTATGTTTTTCATCATGGTCTACTTTATGACCACACTCAGAACAATATAAATCATCTTTTGTTAGTTCATTGCCACATTTTTTACATTTCATCTTCTTAATATCTTCTTACCAAATGATTATATAAAAGAATTAACAGCCTTTATTAAATTTATCATTTTTCTCTCCTAATATTTTTACTTTTTATTATACTCCAATTACTTAATAATTCTAATCCACTTTCCCAAAATTCATTAAATTTAGGGGTAATATCGCCAACTTCCTTTATATGGCTTAATTGCCCCCTGCTTACAGTATCAGCACTTACAAAATTATATGTCTTATTCTTTGTTATAAGGTATCTATCATGTATTTTATTTTTTATTTTTGGATCAACCAAAACTCTAATTTCTATATTTATTCCTTCTTTATTCATCTGTTTAGAAAATTTTTTAAAGGAATCTTTGAAATCTTCTTCTAAAGCATCAGCTTTAGTTATAATCTTAATTTTTTTAATACTTTTATTATTAACAAGACCTTTTCTTATTAATCTGAAAGAATTTTCTTTAATATAGGGGTCTATAATAAAAATATAATCCTCGCAATTTTCTATATAACTAACATAATTTATTTCGTTGTCATATTCTTTATCTGGAGATATTAAAGAATAGTCTAATTCATTTTTTTTAATCCCTATAGTTTTTTTAATTTCTTCTTTTATAGTTTTATTTCTTTCTTCAACAAATCCATTGAAATCATTATTAATTAAATATCTCAATGCAGATTGGGAAATAAGATGAGTATTCATTAAGCTTTCAACTTCTTTTTCACTTTTAATTTCTTTAAGTATTTCTTTATAATACTCGCTAGGTTTTTTATTTTTTATTTTATTATTGGTTTCTTGCCATAATAATGTTCTATTTAATATACAATCTATTTCATCTGAAGGTATTTTTAATCCACATTTTGTAGGAAATATATGGTGATCATTGATTTCATTTATGGGATAGTTTCCTAAAATCCTTCCAGTAAATAAATCTCTTGCTGATTTAATTGCTAACAAACTTAATATAGCACAATATTGAGCACTGCCTGTATTTTTAACTTTTCTAAGATTCAGTGACTCTTCTATAAAAATACTATTAATTTTTGAGATACGTTCTGGAATTTTTGAATCATCTTTGAGCCATTCTATAATATCTCTATAATCTTTAGACATTATAGAATCTGAAGAACCACTATAATCCCCAGATAATACTGCACACCAATACCATTTATTTATTTTACCCCAAAATTCATTTTCAGAAATTTTGTTTTTTAAATCTGAAATTTTATAGTTTAGAAGCAAAGCCCCTAAAACAGGTATGATTGTGGTATTTGGGATAAATGTATTTTTAATAGCTCCAAGATCATTAATTCCACTACTCATAATCCTAATTCTAGCTTTCTCTGAATATTTTATACTATTATTCCATAAGTTTTCAAATTCAATATCATCTTTAACTAAAATGGTTTTATTTCCTTTTTTATCTGTTATTGTAGAACCAGGTATAAGATTATACAAAAATTTAGAAGAACAATATCTTTGCTTATATAAAGAAATTAATTTTAATACATAGACTTTCATTTGTTGGTCTATATTTTTTAATTCATCATTTTCTAATTCATCCCAATCTTTTCTTAATTTTATCCCTTTTGGATACAAAAAAGCATTCATTAAATCAAAAATATCTAATTTTAATCCTTTGCTATTTATATTTGCAAATATAGTACAAATTTCTTTCACTTCTTTCTTTTCCAAGGTTTCTGTTAAAAAATTATAACTCAAAATACTTTCTATTTTTTTAGCAACAGATAAAGCAGTCAAACATAATTCTTCTCGAGAATCAATATATTTATTTAGCCAACCTTGGTACTCTTCACTATCTAAAAATTCTTTATCAGATAACAAACAAATAGGGAATTTACCATTTTTTATAAACCATTCCTTCTCTCTTTTAAAATATTCTAATTTTCGTGGTGATTTAGAGTAATCATATACTATAGATTCATCTTCATTTCCAGAAAAAAGTTGATCCAAGTCTATATAAAAGTAATAAAACACTGTTTTATTAGGAAACGGTTTTTTAGGTGAACATAGAGCATAATAAATTGAAGATAATCTCTGTTGTCCATCCAATATAGCTTTAGTCGGCTTTTCTCCTTTTTCAGCACCCCACAAAGGATCCCACATTTTTAATTCTCTTTCAATATTTTCTAAATTCCATAATAAAATAGTTCCAGCATACCTATTATAAATAATTGATTCGAATAAATCCGCAACCATATTTGGGTGCCAATCAAAATCCCTTTGGAAATGAGGTATAACATATTCTCCTCTTTTAATATCATCTATAAACCTTCCAATAGGAATATTTTCGTGTCCCATATCAATAAAAGAAATAATTAGTGTTTAATAAATTTACTGCTGAGAATACATTGTTGCGTTATGATGTTTTCTAATGAAATTATAATCATTCTAAATTCTTTAATTCTCCTGATTCTAGCATTTCTCTTATTGTTTCTCTTATTTGCTCCTTCTCCTTATCTACAACATAATCTGGTGATTTATCTTTAACTTTTTCTATAGTCCTATCTAAGATTTTACTAGCTCGTTCTATTCTTTCTAAATTGATAATTTGCTGTTTTATTTTCTCTCTATTTAGTGGTCTACCGCATGATTTATTATTGCATATCTCTTCAGCTATTCCATTCTCAAAATCACAAAAACTACATTTCTTTGTCTTTGGCATTAAGTCTTTATATTTCCCGTCTGTTATTTTTCCCTTAATGGCTAACTGACGCTTGAATGTATCCTCATGAGCCGAATAATCATAAGTCCTTAATTGATCTACAGAAGACCATCTAGCCCTGTGCATTATCTCTGTTGGAGAATTTCCCCTTATTGCGTCTGTTGTTATTCCGCTTCTCTTAAAGCTATAATTTGTAATCCTCTTATTAATGCCTAATCTCTTAACTGCCTCCCTTAGTTTTTTATTAACATTAAAAGGTGTTAATGGTCTTTTTTTGTCTCCATTAGAATAGAATAAAAAGCTATTCTTATCTTTCTTATATTGGTGTATATTAAACCATTTTGAGATATAATAAAAGTTGTCTATTACCTCTAAAAATCCAACCCCTTCTTTTCCATGCTCACTTATCCATATCTTTGCATAGTTGTCATAAATTTCACAATCCCTTATCTTAATATAAGCTAATTCCTGCGGTCTTGCATAGCTGAAATAAATCAAAGATAACCATGCCTGTATTCTAGGGTCTTTGGAGAAATAACCAATTATCTGCTCTACTTCCTCTGGCTCTAGGATATCTTTTTTTCTCTTCTCTTTGCTCTTGTCAAATTTTGTAGTCAAATGCCTTATGACATAAGGAGTTATTGCTTCATCTATTCTTCCTTTCTCATCTTTCTCTGGAAATAATATCTTCCAGATTAACTTTATGTGCTTTATAAAATCCCTTTTTGAGTCTATAGTCTTTTGTGTGGTGTGAGCAAAAGCAACAATCTTGTCTATATCTTCTCTATCTTGTATTTTTGATAATTCCTTATCTGTTGCATGACATATTAATTTTAATATGCTGATCATTCTATTCCTGTGTATATAGCTATTGTCCTTTGCTTCCAATCTATTAAACAGCTTCTCAAAGTGTTTTATATTATCTGGATTCTTACAATAATACTTCCTTAATCTTCCTACTCTATTCTCTGATTCTTTTGGTTTATTGAGAAAGTCTTTGATATTATTCTTTGATTTCTCATATGTGGATTTGTTGCCATATATATCATCTTCTGCCATATTATTCACACTCCTATTCGGTTTATATGTTTTAAGTGGTGTGAGCATAGAACAAATAATAGGCTTGGACTCGTCGGGATTTGAACCCGAGACCCCCTCCTTGCAAGGGAGGTGCTCTACCGCTGAGCTACGAGCCCTTAATAGAATTAGCTTCTTAAATTATTTAAAAACTTAACTATGTAATCTATTTATTCATTTACATAATATCTTACTACCTTTCCATCTCTTGTCTTAGTTACTTTGCCTAAATTAAATAAAGGAGTTAAATAACTATGTAGGTTCTTTAAAGATATATCCTTCTTTATTTCGCATGCTCTTTTTCCTGGATTTATTTTTAAATATTTAATAATTTTTTCTTGTGTCTCTTCAACTGGTTTCTGATTAACATGTGGTGATATTCGCTTATAATTATTAACAGCTTTTATGGAATATTTCCTCAATCTATCTACATCTAAAACTAACTTTTCATGCAAAGAGTTCATTTCTTTCAATCTGATTCCATCATTTAATACATCTTTTATCAAATATATATAATTGTCTAAGAATTTTTTTCCTTTGTCTAACAAAGCAATTTTTGATAATACTTTACCCGCTTTCCACCTAATATCTTCTCTTCTAGTAAACCCATGTTTTTCTAGATGTGACAAAATACTTGATATCATATTTATATGTATATTTCCCAGACTAATTGATAATTCATGACAATCAGATTTTCCCAATTCTTTTAATTTTTCAGCTATTTTATAAGTTAGTTTTGAATACCTATATAATGGTACTAATTTATTATAATCTTTATCTTCAATCCATATATACTTGAATCTACCTTTCCCAAATGTTTCACCAAAAGAATCAAAATTGACAAAACCAATTTTATTAAAAGTATTTAGAGCTAATGATATAGTACTATCTTCTAAATTTAATGCCATCATTAAATCCGTTACTCTTAAATCGCCTTCTCTTAGTTTTTCTAATATCTTAATCCTGCTAGAGGGCGATCTTTTTTCCCTATTTGAGTGTGTAACTCCTAGTATACTTAACATACTTAGATCATTTTTGAATCCATAATCTAAGGTAAAAGCAGCTATTGGTCTTCCATATTTTTTACCAGCTTCAGTTAATTTATAACTCGTGATTATTCTCTTATCTTCATAGACAATATCTTCTTCAGCCACTGTTCCTATTGGAAATAGTGATTGATTACAGTATTTTCCAAAAGAAGATTCATGAGGTAGATAAATTTGTACACCTACATTTTCTCTAATTCTTGATTTTATCTCAGAACAACTAGCTGGATAGTCATCTAAATGTAATAAAGTTAAAGTTTTAAATTCTGTATTAACCACATTAAGTACTGCATTTAATCTTCCTTCTAAATCTTTTGGGAATTCCTTTTCTCTATGATCTAATACTTCCATAAGAAAGATTAATAAAATTTATTTATAAGCCTTACTGATTGTAACTACTTAAAAGAAAAGACTTATAATATAAAGCACCTTAATTACTCTAAAACTTAACTAATTAAGACTTCTTTCGCTTTATTTGTTTCTTTGACTTGTTTTTTTATTTCTTTAAATTCCCTTAAGAATTCTTCTTTTGAAGGATAATTTTGACCAAATCTTGTTATTACAAAATCATAAAGCTGTTCTGGAGATTGTACTAATACTAATTCTGAGTTCTTATATGGACTTTGCTCTATTGCTTGTCTTCTTGTCAAGAAATATTGTTGTGCTAATTCTTCTCTCATTTGTTCTGCATATTGTCTCCTTTCTTCTTCTGGCAAAGAGTCTTTTATTTCTTTAAATTTAACATAATCTTCTAGAGTTTTGAAATCTCCCAATCCATTTCTTCCTTTAAATGGTAAAATCGGATGATATTCTATAAATCTTCCATTAACTAAGAAATCTATAGTTATGGGAATTTTACTATTTAATTGAAACGTTTCATGTTCTGTTACTTTAAAATTAGGAATATATCTTTCCATTAAAATTCCACAAGCTGCTTCTGACATAGAATCATAGAAATTTCCATCAAAACTATATCTTTTATGTCTTAAAGTTTCCATAGATTTTTTCCCGGCATTAATTCCAATCTCTCTTTTTCTTTCTGATGTAAGTTTTGCTCTTCCCATTTTACTATTTTTACTCAGCTGTTCAGCAGTAAGTCTTCCTAAACTTACATCATAATACTTCTTTCCATGTTTTATCTTTTCTTCATGACTCAGTTTTCCAAGACTAGATTCATAAGCTTTTTTACCATTTATACTTCTTTGCTCTGCAGTTAACTTAGAATTGACTATACCTTTTTTAGAATTTTCTCTTCTTTGTTCTTTAGTTAGTTTACTAGCATCTTCTCTTCTTTGTTCTTTTGTTCGTTTAGCTAATCCATTTATATAACCTTTTTTTCCTCTTTCACTCAATTGTTCTGGCGTCGAATTAGCATACATACTCATAATGATTTTATTTATTCTATATTTTCTTTCATCTTTAGTTAATCTTCTAAGAAGTAAGGAAACATTACTTATACTTTTTAAATCAATAACTTCAGCTAATTCTTGATTAGTAGATAATCTTTCTATCTTTCCTCTTTTATGTTTCTCAATTTCCTCTTTAACTAGATCAACTAATGCTCTTTTATCTTCTTCTTTAATTTTATTCCATCTAGCCATTTAGTATCCTACAAATCATAATCTTTTAATTTACCATCTCTTCCAGGATCCCAATACATTGTTTCTTCTGTTCCTAAAATAGGAATGCTTCTTCCTATCAAAATACATTTTTCATCCAGATGTAGTGTCCTTAATTTAGTTTTAGAACTCAATGAAGGATCATAAACTAATATGTTATTATTTAATTTTTTATCAAATTCATATTCTTTTTTAGAGATTAAAGCAAAAGGATTCATCTCCATGGGAGTTAGATTATGTCTTTTCCAATAATCTCCGGCAACAGCTATATATGCAGCAATGTCGTGTGGATAAAATGTAATAACATCAGAACCTTCTCTTTCTAATTCCCATGTATACCTTATATTGAATAAACTATGTTCTGGTCCAGGACCATTATAATCAGCTCTTAAACTCCAAGGAATAGCTCTTCTTTCTGTTACTCCATCAACTGGAACATGCTTTAATTTTAATTCATATCTCTGTTTTTTCTCCGTTCTTGAAGGAACCCTGCAAACTATATCTGCCCCTTCTCTAGAAACTCTTTTAGCATCTGGAAAGTCATTAATCTCAATTCCATTCGCAAAATTTTCAGCATAACTAAATATATCTCTTCCTTCAGGCAACCAAGCAAAAGGAACTATTCTTTTTCTTCTGTCTGTTCCTTGAACAGGATAAAAACTATAACCAATAAAATTAATATCTTCTTCTTTCATCCCTTTTAGTTTATTAAAATCCCTATTCCTTATTGCTAATGGAATCTCTTTAGTTCTGTAAGCTTCTTCTCTTGTTAATGGTTGAGATAATGCAATTAAATCTCCGTGTTTGTAACATTTTCTAGAAGCTTCTGCAGAATTCTCAACCCCTCTAAAAAATCTTCCAGGAGTCATTTGTGTTCTTAATACTATAGCTTCTTCTTCTGGGTCTAAATCTAGGATTCTTTTGACTAATCCTCTTTGTATATAGACATTTTTTAATCTAAGTTGAGCTATTTCTCTAGCTTCTCTATCTCTAAAAAAAGCCTTTTTTTCCATAGAATTAGTGAGATTTTGCCATTTATAAGTCTTACTATTTGTTATTACTTTGTAGAGATTACAAATAGTAAACCTTAAAAAGGTCAAAACATGTTAAAATAACATGGTAAAATTTAATGGAGATTATAAAGAGTATAAACTCGATAATGGACTAGTTATAGCTCTACAAAATACCCCAACTCAAACAGTTGCAGCTAAATTAAGGGTTAATTACGGATCTTCACATGAAAGAGATGGTGAAGAGGGAATGGCTCATTTTCTTGAACATTGCTTAGTCACAGGGGGAAGTGAAAAATTTGATCCTTTAACAGCTGATAAAATTAGGGGTTCTTTTGGATATTTTAACGCTTGTACAAACATAGGCAGGACTTTTTTTGTAGGAAATATGTTATCAGAAGATATATTTCTATGGATAGATTATAATTCAGATCATTTATTTAATCCTTTATTTAACGAAGAAAGAGTTAATGGTGAACGCGAAAGAGTTTTAAGAGAGATTTCAGATATTAAAACCTCACCAAAATATCCTGCAACTATAGAATTTAACAGTTTATTTTATAGGAGACACCCATTTGGGAAACCCACTATGGGAAAAGAAGATGTAATAAAGAGTGCTACTCTTGAAGATATTAAAAGATTTCATAGAAAGGGTTATCATCCAAATAATATAGATTTAATTGTTGTTGGAGGACTTCCAGGGGATATTGAAGGGATTATAAATAAACATTTTGGATCATTACCAATCGGAGAGAATACAAGGAGAAGTTTTCCAAGATTAGAGCCATTATCAGATAAAGTTGTATTGCATAGACCAGCTCCAGGAAATTTCAATTTTGATAATCCAAATGAGAGTTCTGCACAAATTTTATTATCATTTATGGGAGTAGTAGATGGACATGAAGATGAGTATGCTATTAGAACTATGGGCCAAATTCTTGGTTCTGGCACAGACTCTCTTCTTTATCAAAATCTTGGATTAAAAAGGGGTCTTGCATATAGCACAGATGTAACAATTGATAGTAGTTATAATACTGGAAAATTAAGTATAGAATCACATGTTCCTGCAAATAGAATTGATGAAGCTATTGATGCGCTTTTTGAAGTGATGGGGGAAATAAAGACGCAGAAAGTCAGTAGTAAAAATGTTGATAGAGTAAGAAGATCTGTAAAATATAATCTTGCAAATGCATTTGAATCTAATGAAGGACTTGTATCTGCCATTGAATTAAAACTTGATGAGGGATTAACTCCTAAGGAAGTTATTGAAAGATATGATGAAGTTAGTCCAGAAAGGGTTATGGAAGTAGCAAACAAATATCTTCCAGATAAAGAAAATGGAAAATATATTTTATATATTAGAGATCCACTTAAGAAAGATTAAATTCTTATCCTCGACTATAATCCTCTTTTATGATCATTACTATACTTGACATCTGAAGTATCCATTCTAGTATAAGAATTCCTTAAATAAACAGAGCTTGGAGTATAACTAGCAATAGGCTTATAGCTGCCTAAACTAGCTCCATAATCTCTACTTCTATATTGTAATCTAGTTCCTGTATACATATTAAAACCATAATTTTTTAATTTTTAAGCCTTTCCTTCAATTTATTGGTTTAGTAATTTTTAAATACTTAAAAATATCTAATATTCCACATGAAAGAATCTGATGAGTATGACCTAATAAAATTAAAGAATTCTTATAGAGAAGATAGAGATTTATCAGATGAAGATGAGGAAGAGGAATAATTATTTTATATATCCTCCTTTCTGAAGATTCCATAGTTTTTTATATACTCCAGGAAGTTTAATTAATTCTTTATGATTTCCAGTTTGAACAATTTTTCCATTCTTCATTACAACTATCTTATCAGCATTCATTATAGTAGATAATCTATGTGCTATAATTAATGAAGTTCTATCTTTCATCAATTTTTTCAATGCAACTTGAATATTATGTTCTGTTTCCGAATCTAGGGAAGAAGTAGCCTCATCCAAAACTAATATTTTTTTATTAGCTAAAATAGCTCTTGCAATAGAAACCCTTTGTTTTTCACCAACTGATAGTCTAACACCCCTCTCACCAACTATTGTATTTTCTTTATCTGGAAATTCTTTTATTATTTTATCAAGTTGTGCGAACTTTATAGCATTAATAATATCCTTTTTGTTTGCATTTGGATTGGAAAATGCTATATTATTATATATTGTATCATCAAATAATACACATTCTTGGGGCACTATGCTCAACTCAGATCTCAGAGACTCCTGTTTAAATTCATTTATATTTTTACTGTCAATTAATATTTCTCCCTTATCTAAATTATAAAAATGATATAATAATTTAACTAAAGTGGATTTACCGGCTCCCGAGTGCCCTATTAAAGCTACTTTTTGATTTTTATTTATCTTTAAATTAAAACCATCAAAAATCTTTCTTTTGTTATAATTAAAACTTATGTCTTTAAATTCAACCTCACCATTTTTAATTTTTAGTTTTTTTGCATCGGGTTTATCTTTAATCTCATTTTCTACCTTGCCGTATTGAAATAAGTCCTGGAAGTCGCCCATTGAGCTATAATAGTTTCTTATTCCCCCAACAAAACCATGAAGAGGTCCAAAAAGATTTCCAAATACAGTATAAATAAAGACTAATGATCCAATTTCTAAATTTCCATTTAAGAATTTTAGCATTGGAAAATAAACTAAGAAGAAAATTCCTATGCCTAATATTATTGATTGTCCTAAGTCTAACCAAACAAAATAATTCCAGAATTTAAGTAGTGCCTTTCCGGTTATATAACTAATACGCTTAAATCTATTTTTAATATATTTCTCTTTACCAAAATATTTTATAGAATCTATATTAGTCATAACATTGCTGATATAGGCTTTTTCGTTATCTTCCTTTTCATTTCTAATAAGGTTATAGAGTTTTTGTTTATTTTGAATAAATATACTATATACTACAAATAATAATATTGTAATAGCTACAATAAATGATGAAGTCAAATCAAAAAATAGTAATGAACTTATAACTACTATAGATTGAGATATTAATGGGGCAATATTAAGTACAATGACATCAGTCATACGTTCAGTTGCATTACCTCCTCTAACCAATCTAGAAATTAACGAGCCAGTTTTATGAGTTGTATGAAATCCATAAGAAAGATGAGTAATATGATTAAAGAATTTTCTTTTTAAGTCTAGTATTACTCTCATTTCAAGTATGTTTAATAAATGCATTCTAATAAATTTGAGAAAATTTCTAATAGCCAAATTTAAAAAATAAATTATAACTAATATAATTAAGATTTTGACATATTCATTATGATCTAAATTTTTATTAACGAACTTAGTTCCATCATCTATGACAACTTTAAACAGATAATTATTAATTATATAGCTAAATTCAACTAGAAATACAATTATAAGAACAAAAATAAGCATCCATTTATACTTTTTTAAAAAATCTAGATAAACTCTAAGATTATAATTAAAATCTATATTTTTTCTTTTTTTAGACATTATCACCACTTTTTCTTATGATAAAAGTATTATCAATATAAAAATGTTTTTAAGTTAATTAACTATATTAATTATATGCCAAAAATAGTAAATCTTCATGGTGTCATGGCCAGCGGCAAATCCACCATAGTCGAAATTCTGAATAAAAAATTGAAAAATTATTCCTATGTAGATAGAGCTTATATAAAGAAAATGCTTAAACCAGCAGGAAGAGAAAATGCAAGAAAAATTAGCAAAAAAGCAACTTTCTTAATAATTAAAGAGTTAATGAAATTAAAGAAAAATATTTTGGTTCAAGAATTAAATCCAATTGATTTAAAAAGAAAATTAAGACCATACTTCAAGAAATTTAATTATAAATTAATCTCGTTTCATCTTTATTGTTCCCTAAATACTTCTTTAAAAAGAGATAAATCTAGAACAAAAAAAACAAGAGGTGATTTAGTAAGAAAAACACATTATTTGTATAGTAAACCAGAAAAAATTGATTTTCAAATAAATACAGATAAATTAAAAATTAATGAATCTGTTGGTCTTATAATTAAAAAGATTAAAGAAAAATGAAAGAAAGAGAATTGCTTAGATTTTATAGAAAATATATTAATAAGGACTTATACCATGTAGTCTCTCTAGAATATATAAATGATATAAAAGAGGAAGGATTAAACCCCAAGAAAGATCCATATCAAAAATTAATCCCAGATATTAAGAGATTATTTAAATTAATTTTGAGATTAGAAAAAAAGAAATTTATTCATAAACAGAATTGGGGTTTTAAAATAGTAACCGCTAAATATATTGTAAAGACTAGCTTAAAAGATATTAATTCACCGTTTATTGATTTCACACCACTGTACAAAGAAACATATTATTATAGGAGACATAGAGGGGGAGCATTAGTAACAACTATTAAAGCAATTACATATGATATATTAAAAAGAAAACCAGAATTAACAAAATCAGAATTTGATTTAGTAAACATGTTATATAAATGGTCTATTAAAAAATCTAAGTTTAAAAATAAAGTGCTTGTCGTTAAAGGTTCATCTAGATGTTTTGAAACAGCGCATTTTCAGAGAGTTCTTAGTGGAAAAAGATATATAAAATCCCCATTTGGAAGATTTGAACATTTTAAAAAAGTAATTAATGGGTATGGATTTGAAAGATATGAACATTATCTAAAAGAAAAGAAGTTATTCTATCTAAGAGTTATTGATAAAATTCCAGCTTCAGACATAAAAATAAGAAACTAATTTATTTTAAGTCTTTATAACAATCAAAGGAATAAGCATCTCTTCTTTGCTAACACCCCCATGATTTCCTATATTAAAATATTTTTCTCCCCCCAAAAGAGAATCTTCCATTATATAGTTATCCTCCATAATCAGAATATAATCTCCAACTCTATCAAATAAATCCTTATTCGGCTTAAACAAACCAAAATAGTTCTTTTTAATTAGCTCTTCACTTCTGTATAATCTGCATTTTCCCTTAAAATTCTTTTTGATATAATCTTTAAACTGTTTTATTTTTGACGGGTGAACATAGCAGTATACAAATCTAGGCTCGCCGCATAAAGGTAATGTTAATGTTTCAACAAATTTTGGATGTTCTTCTAAGCTTATAATCTTGGATTTTTCTGTATCAATTGCCCCATGATCAGATACAATAATTATTGTTGTATCTGTATCTTCAATTGATTTTAAAAATGAGCTCAATTTTTTATTTAACTCTTTAAAATGTTTAAGAACTTCCTTGCTTTTTACACCATAGTCATGGCATAAACCATCAAATTTACCCCAATAGGCATATATAAATTTTTTTTCTTTATTTGATAGAATTAATTTTTTTATTTCCTTAAAATATGAATTTAAATTTTTATATCCGATCCTTTTTGATTTTCCAGACATTGCGATTGTACAGCCAGAATTAATAATACTCTGATGCATGATTGTATATGACTTAACGTTAATTTTGTCAAAAATTGATTTTTGATTGAAAAAAGTCCTAGGATTTATTCCTAATTTAGTTAATGGAAAATTTCCTACTCTTGAAACAAAAGGCAATGATATAGTTACTAATCCGATTTCCTTTAAATATACAAACCAGCCAGTCATTGCATGTTGTTGGGGAGCAACCCCTGTCATAAATGAGGGTTCACAAGCGCCAGTAGCAGAGGGCAAAACAGATGTTATTTTACCCCTCAAATATTTGTTAAAAATAGTATTTTTTCCGTTTTTCTTTATAAATTCATAACCCAATCCGTCAATAAATAATAAAACAATATTTTTTGTTGATAATTCTTTTGGATTTAACTGTTTTAATGGTTTATATATTGGCTTATCACCTAAAGCCTTTGATATAGAACTCATTAAATTTACAATACTTCCATCTTTGTAATTTGGTAAAATCACAAAGTCTGTTTGGTTAACTAATTTAAAAATTTATTTAGTAATAGTTAAGGTATGAGTTTTAAGCTTGTAGAATGTAAATTAAAGGAGGTGATCCAACAGCAGGTTCCCCTACTGTTACCTTGTGACGACTTGCCCCTTCTCACTGAGCCTAGGTTCGTCTTAGTTAAAGCTAAGCCTCACCTAAACCCTGCTCGATTGGGATGACGGGCGGTGTGTGCAAGGCACATTGACATATTCACCGGGCACATTTAGAGCTAAGACATAGATTTTGCTATCCTTAGCTATGCTAATACCCGATTACTAGGGATTCCGGCGTCACGAGGATGAGTTACAATCCTCGATCTGAACTAAGACAGGATTTAGAGGGTTGGCTTCTCTTTTCAGAGTTGCATCCCATTGTTCCTGCCATTGTTGCGCGCGTGTAGCCCAGCAGATTCGAGCCCTCTGCCGCTAGGAATTCTTATAGAACGCAGCAATAACCATTTTGGATGATGAAAATTAAATTTACTTAAAAATTTTTCAATTTGATCTTGTTCTTCTTTAGTCATCATTGTTTTCACTTATTGTTTTATAGCATAATAAATATATGGTTATTGCGGTTCAAAACTCGCTAGCGTATACAGACCTACCGTTGCCTACACCTTCCTCCCACTTACGCGGGCAGTCTCCACAGTGTGCCCGATCATTCCGTAGAACTCGGTTGCAACTGTGGATATAGGTCTTGTTCGTTAACTGACTTAACAGTACACCTTACGGCACGAACTGACGGCGGCCATGCAACATCTCTCGGCTCGTCAGGTAAAACCTTTAATCTGACCTTCATCCTGCCGTCGCTGCTGGTGAGATTCTCCGTGTGGAATTGAATTGAACCGCACGCCGCACCCCTTGTAGTGCGCCCCCGCCAACTCAGGGAGAAATAGCCAATATCAACCTTCTTAATCTTAAAGATTTTGAAGGATGTCTAGATTTTATATAATCACAGAATTTTATTATGTCTTTTTTTCTTGTTAATCTAAATTGCCATACATTTCCAGTATATGTTAAGTTAGTTGGGATAAAATCCAATTCAATTAGTTTATCCCTAATAAATGATAGTGAAGACTTATTCTTCTGATCAAATGATATATACTTTTGTTTAGCTGTTTCTGGATTAATAGGCAAACCTCCCTCTGCATCAAAAAATCCACTTATATATGATTGAATATTTTCAAATGTAAAATCCTTTACAATAAGTGGAGTGGACCATTCTGATTGTGGCGATTTTATCCCGGAAATCTTCACTAAATCATTTACTATCTTTTTGTTGCATAATCTTAACATGTTATTTGATGGATTAAATCTTTTATTATATAATTTAAATATAATATCTGAAATGCAAAAGAGCCATCTCTCGTCCTTTTGACCAAATTTAATCTCATAATTTTTATTTGGCCTTATATCAAGATTAGCATCTCTTAATGCTCCAAACAAATAACATAAGTCATTACTAACCATCTTTGTAATCTAAATGTTATTATTGTTTATAAGTCTCACGTGCGTTCCTGTCCGCTGTGTCCGTTAGGTATATTCTGCAGTATACAAATCTAGAGCTATCGACTATCTCATCTTTCCTTTAAGTCTAGTGTGATAGAAGCCTTAAAACGTCCTAAACTTCTATCATTTCAGCCTTGCGACCGTACTTCCCAGGTGGTGAATTTAATGTCTTCACTACGGCACTGCATAATTACTTGAATTATGCAACACATAATTCACAGCGTTTACAGCTGGGACTACTTGGGTATCTAATCCAGTTCGCTCCCCCAGCTTTCATCCCTCACAGTCAGACCCGTTCTAGCTAGGCGCCTTCGCCACTGGTAGTCCTCCAAGGATTAAAGCATTTTACCGCTTCCCAAGGAATACTCCTAGCTCCTCCCGGTCTCTAACTATGCAGTATCTTCCGCAAGCCGCTAGGTTAAGCCCAACGATTTCACAGAAGACTTACATAATCTGCTACGAATGCTTTAGACCAAATAAATCTGACCCCCACTTGTGGCGCCGGTGTTACCGCGGCGGCTGGCACCGGTCTTGCCCACCACTTATTCTCCAAGCTTCTTACACTTGACAAAAGCCTACTTAAAAAGTAAGCACTTGGGATTACCTTATCACACTTTCGTGCATTGTAAAGGTTTCGCGACTGCTGCACCCCTTAGGGCTAGGACCCTTATCTAAGTGTCCTTCTCGAGGTTAGGACTCTCATCCCCCCTACTGATCACAGGCTTGGTGAGCCTTTACCTCACCAACTACCTAATCAGCCGCCGACTCATCCTTAGGCGTTGCCTTTAAGTGAAAGCGCATTCCAGCCTCAATCACCTATCCAGTATTATCCTCACTTTCGCGAGGTTATCCTGAACCTAAGGGCAGATTATCGACGTGTTACTGAGCCTTTCGCCTCTCTTGCGAGATGACTTGCATGTCTTAGTCCAATCCCAATAGCAGCGGTCTTCCGCAGGATCAACGGAAATTATGGTCGCAATCTTAAAAAAATTTAAAGAGCATCCTACAATAGCTCACTCATACCTCATACTTTATTATTAGAATAAAGCACTCACCTATTATGTCCCTAAGGACATTAAACTTAGAATCAAGCAAACGCTCTCATTTAGAAATTTATTCTGATTTAGCTTATTTATAAAGCTTTTGGATTTTTCCAATAAAAATATTATCCTTGAAAAATAAATATCTTAATATATAAAATTATAAAAACTAATCCCTTTATTTTAGTTAAAATGGAACTGGGAGTTTTTGTTGAAGGATACTATGGTGTCCGAAATAGAAGACAAATCAATTTATTTGATTATGTACTTGGTGTTGATACTCTAGATGGCATTACATCAATAATAGATAAACCATCTTATTATATTTTATCCAAGCTTACTGAGGATTTTGTGAGATTCTTAGATATAAGACTATCACCATTAGATGAAAAGGTAATAAAATTACCTTTCTCTCTACAGCTTAATATGTATCCTAAATTTGGGAGAATTAGACCAAGAGCTATAATAACAAAAAATGGCAGGATTTATGTAGATCCAGATGTTTTAAATGATGCATTTGATGGAACTGAGTGGTATCTAAATTTACTATTGGAAGAATTGAAAAATCAAAAAAGAAATGGAAAGATAAGTATTAGATAAGACAATAAAAATAAAACCTATTTTAAAAAATACATATTTATATTAATCTAATCAGATGAAAAATTGAAATGGAAATAGGAGTATATAATAAAAACGATATAAAATTAATGATTGATAATGGATTAATTTATTCAGATGAGCCGATAGATGCAGAAAAACAAATACAGCCATCTTCTTTTGAGCCCAGAATACAAGGCAAGATATGCTTTATTGGCAAGAGCATACTGCCCAGGGGAAGATCAATGACCCAGATATTAAAGGAAAGATCACAGTATGCTGTTGAAAAAAATGATAGAATTTTCCTTGACTATGGAAAAATATATATTATTCCGTTAATGGAAAAATTAAAATTGCCCAAGGGATGCTTTGCCAAGGCGTCTTCCAAAAGCTCAATAGGAAGATTAGCGATATTGACAAGATTAATAACAGAAGACGGGCATTTATACAATAATGTTTCAGACGGCTATGAAGGGCAATTATATATTGAATTTTATTCTATGAAATTTAATATTATAATTAAGAAAGGGATTTCATTAAATCAAATTAGATTTTTTTATAATGGAACTGGACAATTAGCCAATCATGAATTAATGACTTTATTTCATGCAAATAAACTTTATGGAGCTATTTCTGATAGAAAAGATGTTATCAAGGATAATGGAGTATTAGTAACTTGCGATCTAAGCGAGGGGGTTTTAAGAGCTAAAGAAGGAGAAACAGTAGACTTGACTGTTGACTTTGATATTCATGGAAAGACTAATCTTCTAAAATTTGGGGATTACTGGCATAAAGAGTTTATGGATAAAAGAGGTGAATATACCTTAAGATTAGGGGAGTTTTATATAATAAAAACAAAGGAAAATTTAATTGTCCCTTTAGATTATGTGGCTGAATTAAAAAAATTTGAAGAAACTTTAGGGGAGATAAGCGTTCATGAAGCTGGATTTGTGCATCCTGGCTGGGGGCTAAATAGGGTTGATAAGATATTAGGCACCCCTTTAATATTAGAAACAACAGTCAACAAAGTGCCTTTTACTTTAAGCGATGGAGATCCAATTGCCTATCTTAATTATCATAAATTACTAAATCCTCTGGATGAGAAAGATGCTGACATAAAAACCCCCCATCATTACCAGGGATTAAATCCTGGAAAAATATTTATTGAGGATTGATCTTCTTCCTGTAAGTAGCGAACTTTGTGAGCACAGAGTCTCTAATTCTCCTGAGCAGTAGGACTTTCCGTAATCTAATTTATACTTAAATTGTGGTATTCCTATATATAAATTTATTACTTCATTTTTAATCATGGCTACTAACAAAATTCCAGAAGTTGATATTAAGAAAGAATTACTTAAAATAAATAATAAAGGATATATAAAGACATTGAGAAATGCTGATACGGGTATTGGAAAAACACTTGAAACTGAGTTAGGTATTAATGAGAATAATAATCCTAAAGGAGATTTGATTTACAAAGGAAAAATAGTTGAATTAAAAGCACAGAGAAAAGATACTTCTTCAAATATTACTTTATTCACATTTGAACCAAGGTATAAAAAATATAGTGATGCTGAGTTATTGAAAAAATATGGCTACAAGGATAAAGATGGAAGAATAGGGTTAAAAATTACAATGAAAGTTGGGATGGTTAATACTCAAGGGTTTACTCTTAAAGTTGATAAAAAAGAGAAAAAAATAAACATTGTTAAAGTGGATAAAGGTAAAGAAGAAA
>JACPNG010000010.1 GCA_016185605.1 Candidatus Woesearchaeota archaeon | reverse complement strand
TTCCAGTCTTTCAATAGTTCTTTTTGCCTTTCATTTTTGTACTTCATTGTCCAGAATATTCCCATTGTGTCAAACAAGATAAAAGACAATTTTTTATTAAGCTCTTCTGGAAGATTACTCATCTCTTCTGCCATTACTCCAAGACTAGTTGATTTTCCAGAGCCTCTTTTCCCGCTTACAAGAATAACATGAGGCTTATTTATATCTAAAAATATATTATTGCTTAAAGAAGTAGTCTGGCCCATCTTAACATAGCCTTTGCCTATAAATATTGAGCCTTCTTTACCAAACTTCTTTCTGTCTTCCTCATCCCTTCCAATTATAATATCATACGGCATATTTTATTATCATAGTTTTGAGATATAAAAAGATTCTCAAAGATAAGATTTAAAAATACATCTTTCATAATTATATCATGATAAATAATCAGATTAAAACAGCATTGCTATTGGGATTATTAACCGGGTTATTGTTGTTTTTAGGATATTTAATCGGAGGAAACACTGGAATATTTGTTGGTTTAGTGCTTTCTATATTGATGAACTTCGGCACTTACTGGTTTTCAGACAAAATAGTCTTAATGATGTATAAGGCAAAGCAAGTTGATAAGAATCATGAGTTGTATAAATTAGTAGAGGGAATTGCAAAAGAAGCAAGGCTTCCAATGCCGAAAGTATATATAATTCCAGCTAATAACCTAAATGCATTTGCTACAGGAAGATCTCCCAAAAATGCTGCTGTAGCTGCTACAGAAGGAATAATAAGAAATCTGACAAAAGAGGAATTAAAAGGGGTAATGGCACATGAATTATCCCATGTTAAAAATAGGGACACATTAATAGCTACTATTGCAGCCACAATAGCTGGAGTAATTAGTTATTTGGCTTATATGACAAGGTTTGCTGCTATGTTTGGAAATAGGGACAATGAAAATTCTGGAAATATATTTGCATTGCTCGGATTAGCTATATTAACTCCTATAATTGCCACAATAATCCAACTGGCAATCTCGAGAAGCAGAGAGTATATAGCAGATGAATCTGGAGCAAGAATGATAAAAAATCCAGAGGCATTAGCAAGAGCATTAGAAAAATTAGAATTACACAATAAAGCCCACCCAATGATGTTTGGAAGTCCTGCCACAAGCAGCTTGTTTATTGTCAATCCATTTAGGGGACAGGCATTATTAAATTTATTCTCAACTCATCCTCAAGTCCAGGAAAGGGTAAAAAGATTAAGAGCTTTAAAAATTTGAACTAAATTTATTTATTTTTCCAGCCATAGAATCTCTTCTTGAGTTAATCCAAAATAATCCTGCAGTTTTTCATCCCTTAACATTAATTCATAATAGTAAAAATTATTCATAACATTCATCATGGATATATGTGATTTATGAGATATCTTTTCAGCTATATCCTTCTTTTTTCTGCTCACCAACCACCATAGTTTATTATTGTTTTTAGGGCTTCTCTTTGTCCTTCTATGGTTTAGATTAAGATTAATGCTTTTATTCAATGAGATTCCAGCTGATAAGTCATTTATATAAGCCAGATATCTCCAGTATTGCCTTCTCATTATTCTTGATCTAAGCAAATCAATTCTGCTTAATATTTCGAATGATTTAATAATATCTTTAGAATTATATTGCAGGGGAATATTCTCTTCTAACCAGTAAGATAATACATTATCATTGCTAAAAACAACAGGAGAGATATATCTTTTAGAAATATCAACCAAGTCAATGTCTGATAATTCTATATGCTTTTTGGATTCATTTATATCATTCTTGCTGAATATTATATTTAATACTCTTGTTATACTCTCAGTCTTTAATCTATTAAAATCTTCAACATTAAAATCTTCTAATTTACTATTAATAACTAATGTTTGCAAATCAATTATGGCTGCCCTTAAGTCACCTTTGCAGGATTCTGCTAATTTTTCAAGTATTTCAATATCATAAATTATTCCTTCTTTCTCGCATATATCCTTTAGTACAAAAAAAACAATATCATCATTTAGTTTTTTGTACTCCAATAATCTAACTTTTTTAATTAGACTTTCCAGACTGCTAATTTCTATTTCATTGGAGGTTATAATTATTGGAAAACTTGAATCTTCTATCATCTTTAGCAAAGAAGTCATGCCACCCCTGTCATCTTTGCTCATCCCGTCTATTTCATCCAATAAAATTAATTTCCCCTTGAAGAAAAGGGATTTTTGCTTGATTGCCCCGCCCAATATATTTTCTATGCTTTCTTTGTCTCTAAAATTACTGGCATTTAACTCGAATAACTCATAGTTTAATTCTCTGGCCAATAAATGTACACTAGAAGTTTTTCCTGTTCCAGGGGGGCCAAATATAAGCAAGGCTTTTCCTTTTCTAAAATTAGCGATAAATTCTTTTATTGTTTTTATCTCTCTGTCTAATCCTTTAATATCCTTCAGATTTTTTGGCTTATACTTATCTATTAACAGTTTCATTTTTAAAGAAGTTTACAATTCCCTTATCAAAATTCTCAAATTTATTATATAACTTATCTGCTTCTTCCCAGACTTCATTCATACCTTCTATTTCTTTGTCTTCTTTAAGTATCTTATTATAGTATTTACTTCCAAATAACTTTTCAATAATAACCCTCTCAATTAGTAAAAGGGGAAGATGGGAGATAAATGATTTATTTCTCTTAGGATATAATATATTTAAATTATATAATAGCTCTTTGCTTTTATCATCCTGAACTAAGATAACATGAATTAATTCATGCATTAATACATCATTAAACTTGTCATAATCACTATGAATCCTTATTGTCAGTGGATGGGATAATGCGTTATAATGCATATTTTTTACTAAAAAACAAGTTACATCACTTTTGAATTTTAACTTACTTACTTTCTCTATTTCATTTACTATCTTCTTTTCTGAAATTCTCCAGTTTTTCTCTATTTTGACAAGGTTTTTTTTAGCTTCTATTGATTGCTTGTCTGAATAATTAAAACCAGACATTTCTGTCAGCATCCTGTCATAAGGAACTGAATAAAAAAAATTTACTTTCATTTTCTAACAAAGTTTGCCAATAGAACTTCCAATTGCAGAAATTCATCGCTTCCTTCAACTATTCTAAATTCAATCTCCCCGCATTTGTCTATTAGCTTTATCTTTTCTTCGTCATTTATATCAAGATTCCAAATCTCTTTATGTATTTGTTTAATAACATCAATCCCGCTTAGCCCTTGCTGCAGCATAACTTCCAATAATCTCTCTCTGGCTCTTATAAAATCCCCATTAATTGACATATTTAATACTTCAATTATGTCCTTTGACTTTGCCCTGCTGACAATTCCATAAATTAATTCTTCTGTTATGTTATTATTCATTACAGCGCAGCTTTGCAATATATTTTCTGTCTTCCTAACATCACCTTCTCCGACTTCAATTAAAGCATCAATTGCTTTTTGATCTATCTTTAATTTCTCATTCTTTGATATATTTTCTATAATTGATTTTATCTCATCTTTTTCCAATGGTTTAAATCTAAATACTGTGCATCTGCTCTGTATTGGGTCTATTATCTTGCTGGAGTAATTTGCCAATAAACAGAATCTGCATGTGTTTGAGAAGGTTTCCATTGTTCTTCTTAATGCCTGCTGAGCCTCTCTAGTTAAAGAATCAGCTTCATCTAATATGCATAATTTTGGAATATCACTAAAAGATTTTGTTCTGGCAAAATCCTTAACCTTGTTTCTTATAATATCTATTCCCCTTTCATCGCTTGCATTTAACTCAAGGATATTTTCTTGGTAATTATCACCATATAATTCTCTGGCAGCAACTAAGATTAGTGATGTTTTTCCAACACCAGCAGGACCGGCAAATAATAAATTATTAAGATTCTTCTGCTCCACCATGGCTTTAATTCTTTCCACTATAACTAATTGCCCTTTTATGTCATTGAATTTTTTAGGCCTGTATTTTTCAGTAAATAACATTTTAGTGCTGTTTTATCTTTATTTATATAATTTTGTATATTAGAAAAATTTTATAAATTTAGCCTAATTAAGTTAGAAGTTAAAAATGTATGATTTCAAAAAAGTAGAAGAAGAAACAGCTAAAATATGGAAAAAAAACAAGAAAGAAATTAAAAAAAGCTTACAGTATAATCCTAAAAGAAAGCTTTATTCTTTTTTAGAAGGTCCTCCAACAGCAAATGCCCCTCCTGGATTGCATCATGTCGAGGTTAGAGTCTTCAAAGATTTATTTTGCAGATTTAAATACATGCAGGGTTATACTGTTCCAAGAAAAGGCGGCTGGGACTGCCATGGATTGCCTGTAGAAGTTCAGGTTGAAAAAGCCTTGAAATTAAACTCAAAGAAGGAGATATTAAATTATGGCATAAAAAAATTTAACAAAGAATGCAATGATAGTGTATTTTCCTATATTAATGAATGGAATAAGCTGACTGACAAGATGGCCTTCTGGGTGGATTTGGACAACCCATATATAACATTAGACAATAAATACATGGAAAGTGTGTGGTGGTCTTTAAAAGAATTATATAATAAAAAAATGCTGTACGAAGGATATAAAGTAGTTCCACTATGTCCAAGATGCGAAACCCCTTTAAGCAGCCATGAAGTTGCCCTCGGCTATAAAAAAATATCTGAGCCTGCAATATATGTAAAATTTAGAGTAGAAAATACAAAGAATAGATATTTTTTAGCATTCACAACAACACCGTGGACTCTGCCAAGCAATCTTGCTTTGGGCCTGGACAAAAATCTAATCTATGCTGTTGTAAAGCATGAAAATGAAGAATATATCTTATTAAAAAATCTAGTTAATAAATTTTTTAAAAATCCGAAAATAATTGAAGAGTTCAAAGGAGAGAAGGTTAAAAATTTGAGATATAAGCCATTATTTCCATATTTCAAAGATTTAAAAAATTCATTTAGAGTTTTATTGGTTGACTTTGTCTCTAGTGAAGAAGGAACAGGCATAATACATCTGGCACCTGCATTTGGAGAGGATGATTATGAATCCTGCAAGTCAAATAAAATTGGATTTGTCAAACCAGTTAATGAAAATGGCCGTTTTACAGAAGAGGTTCATGATTTTAAGGGATTATTTGTCAAGGATGCTGATCCAAAAATTATAGATCATCTTGATAAAAATAAACATCTATTCAAAAAAGAAAATTATGAGCACGATTATCCTTTTTGCTGGCGTTGCGATACTCCTTTAATATATTATGCAATGGTTTCTTGGTTCATAAAAGTCAGTTCTATTCGTGAGCAATTAATTATTAATAATAACAACATAAACTGGGTGCCAAAACACATCAAGGAAGGGAGATTTGGCAATTGGCTGGAAGGGGCAAAAGACTGGGCTCTTAGCAGAAAGAAATTCTGGGGCACACCGCTGCCAATATGGCGTTGCAACGAATGCAAAAATGAGATAATAATTGGTAGCATAAGTGAATTGAAAGAAAAATCAAACACAAAAAAAGAAATTGATTTGCATAAGCCTGGAATTGATGAGATTAAAATTAAATGCAATAAATGCAATTCATTAATGTCGCGCATACCAGATGTAATTGATTGCTGGTATGACTCTGGAGCAGCCCCATTTGCCCAGTATCATTATCCATTTGAAAATAAGGAAATTTTCAACAAGAGTTTTCCTTATGATTTTATAGCAGAGGCAATAGATCAAACAAGGGGATGGTTTTATACACTGCATGTCCTTGGAACAATATTATTTGGTAAAAACGCATATAAAAATGTAGTCTGCGCAGGACATGTTGTGGATGAGAATGGCGAAAAGATGAGCAAAACCCGAGGTAATATTATTAATCCCTGGGAGATGTTCAATACAGTTGGGGTTGATGCAACTAGATTGCAATTCTGCGTTAATGAGCCAGGAGACCAAAAAAGATTTAGTTTAAATTCAGTTAATCAAAAAGTAATGCCTTTTCTTAATATATTGTGGAATTGCTATCAATATTCCAATGATTTCAGATCAACAAACAAGCCAAAGTTGCAGATTGAAGATCATTGGATAATTTCCAAGACCAATAATCTAATAAATAATGTTACAGAAGAGCTTGAAAAACATAACTATCATAAATGCCTAGATTTATTCATAGAATTTGTAAATGAAGATTTATCTCGTACATATATAAAACTGATAAGAGACAGAGAAGATGAACAAACTATTGGCTATGTATTCAGCTATGTTTTTGATAGATTAAGCAGGCTATTAGGGCCATTTGCACCATATATTTCAGATTATTTATACAATAATAAAAATAGCGTTCATCTTGGTGAATGGCCTTCAGCAGATAAAAAAATGATAAATAAGGATATTGAATTTAATATAGTAAATACTAAGGAGATTATCCAGGGAGCCCTAAATGAAAGGAATAACAAACAAATAGGCGTTAGATGGCCATTAAGCAAACTAATAGTTTACACTGAAGATGACTCCATAGTAAAATCCATTAAACAAACAAGTTCATTAATACAATCTCAAGTTAATGTCAAAGAGATAAAAATAGAAAAGGAAAGGGCTCAAAATAAATTTAGATTAGAATTAGACACACAATTAACTCCAGAATTGGAGCAAGAAGGCTTTGCAAGGGAATTAACAAGAAGAATACAGTCATTAAGGAAGAAAATTGGCTTAAAGAAACAGGATAAGGTAATTTTAGGGTTAAAAACAGATTATAATCTTGGAAAATTCTTAAAAGAAATAAAGAAAAAAGTTGGAGCCAAAGAGATTTCTTTTGATAAAATAACCAAAAATTCATCAAAAGAAAGCATCAAAGGAAAGGAGTTTTTAATCTCAGTCTCGAAATTATAATAATTTTATAGTAACTACACCTTTTAGGCTATATTTAAATATCTTTCTATCCATTTATAAATAAAACTTCGTGGGGGGATTAAAATAGCAAGACTAAAAGCAAGAGTAAAAAAATCATCAAAGGATTCTAAAAAATCAAAAAAAGAAGTAAAACTTCAGAATATTGTGGCAACAACAACATTATGGCAGGATATTCCTTTAATCAAATTAGCTGAGACATTGCCCAATACAGAATATAATCCAGAGCAGTTTCCGGGATTAGTAATGCGTATAAAAGAGCCAAAGACATCTGCTTTGATTTTTAGCTCTGGCAAAGTAGTTTGCACAGGAGCCAAGTCAATGTCAAAAGTCAAGGATTCTATAAGGGCAATAATAAAAAATATTGAAAAGATAAATATAAGAATTAAAGTAGATAAAGTATTAAAAGAGATAAAAGTCCAGAATATGGTAGCTTCTGGATATATTGGAATGGACTTAAATTTAAACTCATTAGCAATGACATTAGACAATACAGAATATGAACCAGAGCAATTCCCTGGATTAGTATTTAAATTAACAGGAACAAACGCCACATTTTTATTATTCAGTAATGGAAAAATTGTCTGCACCGGAACAAAATCAGAGAAAAAGCTTCATGAAGCTGTGGATAAATTAATAATTCACCTTAAGAAGCATATAAAATAATAATATCTTTAAACCACAATAAAGATTTATAATCCATTAATTTCTTCACGAGAATGGAAGCTCAACAACAAATAGAGAGGTTTCAGGAGTTTATTGATAGTAACTACAAGAAAGAGTTGCATAATTCAATAAACAAGGGCAGGAAATTCTTAGTATTGGATTTTAGGATTTTAGCAGAGTCAGACCCAGAACTAGCTGAAGACGTATTAGATGATCCTGAAAATACCATAAAATCAGCAGAATTATCCCTTGAAAATTTTGAAGTTAAAAAAACATTTAGAATAAGATTTAGGAATCTTCCCAAATCCCAGGAAATTATGATAAAAGACATAAGATCAGAGCATCTTGATAGGTTTCTTACATTTACTGGAATTGTCAGACAATCATCTGATATAAGGCCCCAGGTAGTTTCTGCTAGATTTGAATGTCCAAGTTGCGGAAATATAATCTCAATATTGCAGATTGACTCAAGATTTAAGGAACCAACAAGATGCAGTTGTGGAAGAAGAGGAAAATTCAGATTATTAAACAAAGATTTAGTTGATGCCCAGAGATTAATTGTTGAAGAGGCTCCAGAGGATTTAGAAGGCGGGGAGCAGCCAAAAAGACTGGCTGTTTTTCTCAAGGAAGATTTAGTTGAGCCTATTATGGAGAAGAAAACCACTCCAGGAAGTAAAATAAGGGTTAATGGAGTAATAAAGGAAGTTCCTGTTATGCTTAAATCCGGAGCGCAATCAATAAGATATGATTTAATAGCTGAATCAAATTATATAGAGCCATTAGAGCAAAGCTTTGAAGAGGTAGATATTGATGAAGAAGAATTAAAAGAAATACAAAAATTATCAAAAGATCCAAGGGTTTATGAAAGGTTGATTAGCAGTATAGCCCCCTCAATATATGGTCATGAAAGGGTAAAAGAGGCAATCTTATTACAGATAATGGGCGGTGTTAAAAAGATTAGAGAAGATGGCACAAGGTCAAGAGGAGATATTCATATGCTCTTAGTTGGAGATCCTGGATCTGGAAAAAGCCAGATATTAAAATTTGTTTCTAAAGCTGCACCAAAAGCAAGATATGTAAGCGGAAAAGGATCAACTAGTGCTGGTTTAACAGCATCTGTAGTCAGGGATGAATTTCTTAAGGGCTGGGCATTGGAAGCAGGAGCCATGGTGCTTAGCAATTTTGGAATAGCTTGTCTAGATGAATTAGACAAGTTATCTACAGAAGACAGTTCAGCATTGCACGAAGGGATGGAGCAACAAACAATTAGCATCTCAAAAGCAAATATCCAGGCAACATTAAGGTCAGAAACTACTGTTTTAGCTGCAGCTAATCCAAAATTAGGAAGATTTGACTCTTATCAGCCAATTGCAACACAGATAAATATGCCCTCTACTCTAATAAATAGGTTTGACTTAATCTTTGTTATAAGGGATCTTCCAAACAAAGAAATAGACGAAAAGATTGCAAAGCATATTCTAAAACTTCAGCAGGAACCAACCTCAATTTCAAGTGAAATTCCGACAAAGCTTCTTAAAAAATATATAGCTTATTCAAAGCAGAAAATATTTCCTTATCTAACTGATGAAGCTTTTAATGAAATAAAAAAATTCTATGTTGAATTAAGGTCATCTGGACAGACTGGAGAGGTAATCAAGCCGATACCAATTTCAGCCAGGCAATTAGAAGCTTTAGTAAGATTAGCTGAAGCCTCAGCAAGAATAAGATTAGATGACAAAGTAACTAAAAAAGACGCTAAAAGGGCAATTGAATTGTTAAAATACTGTCTAATGAATGTAGGATATGACCATCAGACAAAACAGATTGATATTGATATTATATCTACTGGAATTCCAGCATCTGAAAGATCGAGGATATTTGTTGTAAGAGAAATAATAAATGACCTAGAAAGCAAGATAGGAAAGAATATTCCAATAACAGAAATCCTGGAGATGGCAAAATCAAGGAATATAAAAGATGAACAAGTTGAGGAAATCCTGGAAAAATTAAAAAGAGAAGGAGAAATATTTGAGCCGCAAAGGGGTATAATCTCAAAATTATAAGATGGAAAAAACACAGATGCAGAAAAGAAATGTAGCATATAAGATATGGCTGTCTAATCTTCTGAATGGGACATTCATTAAAAGAGAGGAAGAATTCCAATCAGATTACATAGAAACTAATGGATACAAAATATCAAGGGTTAATCTTATAGGAAATGTCACTTTTAAATATGAAAGCCAGGACGGAAATTACTTGTCAATAACATTGGATGATGGAAGTTTTTCTATAAGATTAAAGGCATGGAATGAAGATACAAGATTATTGCAAGACATAAATCAAGGAGACATGGTCTTGGTTATAGGAAAAATAAGGCAGTTTAATGATGAAATATATTTAATTCCGGAAATTGTTAAGTTAATTGATAATCCCAATATTGAGATGTTAAGAAAATTAGAGTTATTCAAGGAATTCGGCAGACCATTAATCATGGAATCAAAAGAACAAGTTATAGAAGAAAAAGAAATAGAGGTTAATGATCCATATGTTTCTGTCTCAAGAAAGAAAATTTTAGAGATAATTGAATCTTTGAGCAATGAGCAGGGAGTTAAGATAGATGAGGTTGTTGAAAAATCAGGATTGGGACAAGAAGCTGAACAGATACTAAATGAACTTTTAAAAGAAGGCGAGATATACCAGCCCAAGCCGCAGTATCTGAAGATATTAGAGTAAGATTTTTAAATCTAATTCTTTACTAAACTCAATGACAAACTATGATTATGACAAAATATTAGAAAAAGCAAGGAATTCTCTTCCAGAAAAAATATCCAATAAGGAAAGATTTGAGGTCCCAAAAGTCAGAGGCCATATACAAGGCTCAAAGACAGTAATATCTAATTTTAACCAGATAGCGAGCACCTTTGGAAGAGAACAAGAGCAGTTATTAAAATATCTTCAGAGAGAATTAGCTACCCCGGCTGAAATAGACGGTCCAAGATTAATATTAGGCAGAAAAATAAATGCATCTTTAATAAACACAAAAATAGAGCAATTTGCCAAAGAGTATGTTATCTGTTTAGAATGCGGAAAACCAGATACAATTGTGGTAAAAGAGGATAAAATTCTAATGCTAAAATGCACTGTTTGCGGAGCTAAGCACCCAATAAGAAGTAAAGCATGAATGAGAAATTAAAGTCAGAATATGAAAAACTAGCAAAAAAATACAATCTGCCTAGTTTCGAATTCATGGATGGTGAATTTGAGATAAGCGTCTTAAAAGTTGATGAGTCAGGAATATTAATAAAAGCAATCTTGAGAATGATATTATCCAGATTAGGAACATTTCTAAATTATCTTGAGCCGGTATTTAATCCATCTCCTTCTATGCATTCAATGACAGAAATGAACAACCTTAAAGAAGCTGAAAAAGAAGAAGTAGCAGCCTTATATAAAAAAATATCAATTATTTACCATCAGATATTATACAAAGAGCTTGAAAATGAAAAATCAATAGCAGATTTCATAAGGGATTTCTGCAAGTCATGGCCAACTACAAAGAATGAAGTGATAAAAAGCCTTAAGAGTATAGAAAATGCCTGGAAAAAATAATAAAATACTTGTTAAAATTCACAAATCGCAAGATAGGGATATTGCAGCTGTTTGCGATGAGGACTTGATAAATAAAAAATTTGAGGATAAAAATTTTAGATTAGATGTGTCAGAAGAATTCTACAAAGGGAAAAAAATGAATGAAGATGAAGCTTTAGATGTTATGAAAAAAGCAGAAATCTTAAACATAGTAGGAAAGAAATCAATTAATCTTGCATTAAAGAATGGAATCATCATTAAAGAACATATAATAAAAATAAAAGGAATTCCCCATGCGCAATTATTCTAATATTTATACAAAAGACCAGGCTTACAGAGCAATAATACAATTAAGACCAATGAATGATAAAGTCTATGATTATGTTCTTGATTTAATAGAAAAAAGAAATGACTGCTTCATAAACAAGGAAGAGAAATTAAAAACAGGAATTGATATTTATATAAACAATAATTCTTTTGCTGTAGCCATAGGCAAAAAGCTTAAAGACAAATTTAAGGGAACATTAAAATTATCGAGAAAACTGCATTCTAGAGACAGAGTAGCAAGCAAGCCGTTATATAGAGTTACTGTTTGTTTTAGGTTAAATCAATAGTTTTATAAATTAAATTTCTTATTAATGAATATGGAACAGAATGAAGAAGAGTTCAGGGTAAAAACCCCAAGAGGAAGAGAAACAATTGGGGTATTGCAGCAGAGATTAGGATCATCCAGGATGAGGGTAACTTGCTTGGATGGAAAGACAAGAGTCTGCAGAATTCCAGGAAGATTAAAAAGAAAGATGTGGTTAAGGGAGGGTGATATTGTATTGGTGGAGCCATGGGAATTAGGGGGAGATGAGAAAGGAGATGTAATCTACAAATACAAGCAAACTCAAGTAGAATGGCTCAAGAGAAAAGGGTATATAAAAGGCATAGAAGATATTGAAGAATTTTAAGATGTATGAAGAAGAAATAATAATTCCAAAGGATAGGGTTGGAGTATTCATTGGAAAATACGGAAAACTAAGAAAAGAACTTGAGAAGATTACAAAGACAAGCATTAAAGTAGATTCAGAAAATAATATAATAACATTAAAGTCAGAGGATAGTTTATCCATTTTTAATGCAACACCGATAATTAAGGCAATAGCTAGAGGTTTTAATCCTGAGATAGCGCAATTATTGTCAGAAGAAGACCATATATTGGAAATTATAGACATTAAAGATTATTCTGGAAATTCTAAGAAGAAGTTGATAAGGTTAAGAAGCAGGTGTATAGGAACATCAGGAAAAGCCCGGCAAGAAATAGAGCAGTTGACAAATACAAACATTTCAATATATGGAAAAACAATCTCAATAATCGGCAGAACAGATGATGTTGATATTGCTAAAGATGCAATGGAATCAATACTGCTTGGAGCGCCCCATGGTAAGGTTTACAGAAAAATACAAGAAAGAAAAAATAAACTTATTAATATCATACATTAAAAATAAAAAGGAGTTTTCTGAAATTGAAGATGAGTTTATAGCGGAATTATTATACAATAAGATAAATGACAAGGATTTAATAAAAATAGCAGAGCACTCAAAGCCTGAAAAATCAAAGGAGTTCAAAAAATCATTGAAATTAATAAGAAAAATCCTTCATGAAGTCCACGGAGTATTCAATATCGGCAAAAACAGAGTTAAATTATTAAAAGAGCTTGAAAATGAAATAGAAAAATCGGATATAATAAATGAAAAGATAAAAAATATTCATTTGGAATTATTAAAAACCCACAAATCAACAATTGAGCGCATTAACAATTATGAAATGATATATAATAAAATTTTTAGTATTCTAACTCCAGAATCCATTTTAGACTTATCTTCTGGGCTAAATCCAATATCATTTCCTTGGATGAATCTGGACAAAGTTGACTATATAGCAACAGAGTTAAATGACAATGATGTTAAATTTTTGAATAAATATTTTAGTTTAATGAGGAAATTTAGATTAAATGGAAAAGCAATAAATATGAATTTGCTGAAAATAAAAAAATTGCCAAAAACAGATATATGCTTTATATTCAAAACTTTAGATTCATTGGAGACATTGAAAAGAGGAGCAACTAAAGACATATTGAGTAAAATAAAATCTAAAATTATTGTTATTAGTTTTCCGACAAAAACTTTGTCTGGAAAAAACTTAAGTAAAAGAAGATTAGCATGGTTTAACAGATTAATTTCAGATTATTCAACATTTGAAATAGAAAATGAGATATTTTATATTGTGAATAAAACAAAACTTTATTAATACAATATAAAATTTTACCTGAATGGCAGAGAAGATAACAGCTGTAGAGTTGGCAAAACAGCAAAGAGAAATATCTGTCTCTGAATTCTTTACAAAGAACAGGCATCTATTGGGATTTGACAATCCGAGAAAAGCATTGTTAATGGCTGTAAAGGAAGCTGTCGATAATGCATTAGATGTTACGCTTGAATCAAAAATACTGCCCGATGTATACATAGAATTGAATCAAATTAAAGAAGATAGGTTTAGGGTAATAGTCGAGGATAATGGCCCAGGAATAGTTAAAGACCAGATTCCGAAAATATTTGGCAAATTATTATATGGAAGTAAATTTCATAGATTGAGGCAGAGCATGGGCCAGCAGGGAATTGGAATTAGTGCTGTTCTTTTGTATGGGCAATTAACAACTGGAAAAGGAATGCAGATTACCTCAAAAATTTCCTCAAAAAAACCAGCAAACTTTTATGAAATACAGATTGATACCCAAAAAAACCAGCCGATTATAATTGATGAAAAAATAGTTGAATGGGATAAGGACAATGGAACAAGAGTAGAAATTGAGATTGAAGGAATTTATCAAAAAGGCAGGCAAAGTGTTGATGAATATGTGAAAGAAATCGCTCTTATCAATCCGCATGCCCAAATAACTTACAAAATGCCAGATGGCGAAAAAATTGAATATAAAAGGGCTGTTAATGAGTTGCCAAAAGAATCCAAAGAAATAAAGCCACATCCATATGGTGTAGAGCTTGGGATTTTAATAAGAATGCTGCAAAGCACAAACGCTAATACAACAGCTGGATTTTTACAAAGTGAATTTTCCAGAATAAGCCAGAATATAGCATATGAAATATGTGAAAAAGCAAAAATAAATCCTAAATCAAAGCCAAATAATTTGTCAGGAGAAGAGGCTGAATCTTTGTATAAATCAATACAGGATACAAAAATTATAGCGCCGCCTACAGATTGCTTGAGCCCTTTGGGAGAGGAAGCATTATTAAAAGGAATTAAGAAGGAAATAGACGCTGAATTTTATTGCGCTGTTTCTAGATCTCCTAGTGTTTATAGAGGGATGCCTTTTGCAATAGAGGTTGCTATAGCATTTGGCGGGAATCTAGAAAAAGATGGTCAGGTAAGAGTCATGAGATTTGCTAACAGAGTTCCATTGCTTTATCAGCAAGGCGCATGTTCAACTACAGAATCTATAATAGAAACTGCATGGAGAAATTATGGATTAAGCCAGAGCAAAGATTCTCTGCCAATAGGACCTGCAGCAATTATTGTGCATATGGTTAGTGTTTGGGTGCCTTTTACTTCAGAAGCAAAAGAAGCCATAGCCCATTATCCAGAAATAATAAAAGATATGAAATTAGCATTGCAGGACTGCGGAAGAAAATTATCTTCTTATATAAGGAAGACATTCAAGGCAAAGGAACAAAAAGAAAAAATAGATTTATTCGAGAAATATATTCCTGAATTAGCTGCATCTTTGGGAGATTTAAGCGAGGAGAAAAAAATGATTATAGAGGAAAATCTCAGAAAAATATTGAAAAAAGGCTTAAAAGATTTATTGAATGGGATTGAGGAAGCAGAAGAATTAGAAGGATGACTAAACAAGAGGATCAGAAAAAAGTATTGAAAAAATTTGGAAAAGAAATAGTGGAACAGACAAAGAAAGGAAAGAATCCAGAGATAGAATTTCCTTTAAGGAATTTAAGCAACATAGTATATGACAAGAAAACAAAAACATTAAGATTAGGGAATAAAAAAGGCACTAGAAACTTCTTTAACTTAGCGCATGCCAAAAAATTCCTGCAAACTGTTGAGGTGGCAAGCATAATAAAAAAAGAGTTGCTAAATACAGGAAAACACGAGCACCTTAGAGGAGTTTTCTATATTGCAAAGAGAACAATTCCTGAAACAAATATTAATATTGTGGATGACCAAGTTGAAAGTGATAAAGCTATAGAGGATTTGGAGGTTATAACTGGACTATCTAGAGAACAATTACATGTTTCAGCCAATAAAATGGGAAGCATGGTCGGAAATATAATCCTAAAAGATTCCGGAGATACAATTGATTGCTCTAAACTTGGAAAAGGAGGCTATTCAATCCCTTCAATTACAGATGAATTGACATTCAAGAAAGTTAATGCGAAATACATACTTTATATGGAAAAAGCAGCAATATTTGAAAGATTAAACGAAGATAAATTCTGGAATAAGAATAATTGTATTTTGGTCACATCACAAGGCCAGACAACAAGAGGAATAAGAAGATTACTACAAAGATTATACGAAGAGGAAAAACTCCCAATTTATGTCATGACTGACTTTGATCCCTGGGGATTTTATATTTATTCCGTAATAAAATACGGCTCAATAGCGTTAGCGCATGCATCTGAGAAATTATCAATTCCTGGAGTAAAATTTTTAGGCATAACAGCAGATGACATTGAAAAATATGACCTTAAAAAACATCTAATCAAGCTAAACGAACAAGATGTAAAAAGAATGAAACAAGTGGCTGATTATGACTGGTTTAAAGACAATAAAGAATGGCAGAGGCAATTAAAGATGATGAAGGAATTTAATGCAAAAGCAGAAATTCAGGCATTATCCTCAAGGGGAATAAGCTTTATATCTGAGAAATACCTTCCTGAAAAGATAAAAAATAAGGATTTTTTAGATTAAATGAAACGCAAAATTTTATTTTTTACAGTAATTATCTTGATAATAGCTATTACTTTATTCTTTGGCTTTAGATATACTGGATTAGCGTCAAAATATATTCCGCCGAGTGAAATTGGGTCTATAGATGTATATTTCTGCCCCAGGGATAATTGCGAAGATGTATATAACAAATTAATAAGAGAATCAGAGGATATAAAATGCGCTTTGTATGAAATCGGGCCAATTATAGACTTATTCAATGAAAAAAGCAAAGAAATAGATGTTAAGATAGTAGTAGATAACTCCAATAAGTTAGATCTGAAAAATTTTGATTTCATAAGATTTGATAACAATAATCAATTAATGCATAATAAATTCTGTCTATTAAAAATAAAAGACAAAAACGTAATATTTACTGGTTCTTTAAATCCAACAGAAAAAGGATTTAATAACCATAATAATAATCTAGTTGTTATAAATTCTAATTATTTATATGAAAATTATGAGGGTGAGTTTAATGAATTATGGAGTAATATTTATGGCAAAGGCGATAAAGTAAAATATCCAATAATAAACTTCAATGATTTTTTAATAGAGAATTATTTCTGCCCAGAAGATTTATGCGAGCAGAAAGTGTTAGATATAATAAATAACGCTGAAAACAGCATATATTTCATGACTTTCTCATTTACCTCAGACAATATAGGCGATTTAATAATAAAAAAATCTTCGGAAAAAATAGAGGTCAAAGGGATATTTGATAAACTTCAAAATGACGAATTTTCAGAATTTTTTAAGATGAAGAATAAAAATCTCAATGTTAAAATATATAATGGGGAATTAATGCACCATAAGGTGTTTATAGTTGATGATACAGTTGTCTTCGGCAGTTACAATCCAACCAAGTCCGGAGATGAAAGAAATGACGAGAATATAATTATAATCCATAATAAACATGTAAAAGATGAATTCTTAAAAGAATTTAATTTGTTATTTGAAAATGGAAAATAAAAAACTGCATTATGTTGTTGCTACAGCAATAATTATAAAGGATAATAAGTACTTGATTCTAAAGAGAAGCGAAAGAGAAATTGCATTTCCAGGAAGATGGACAGTCCCCGGAGGAAAATTAGAAAGAAGCGACTATGAAGATAAACCGCCAACAAAAAAGGGAGATATGAACTGGTATGGCGTTATCGAAGATTTAATAAAAAGAGAGGTTAAAGAAGAGACTAATCTAGAAGTTAATGATATAAACTATCTTATAGACATGACTTTTATAAGGCCAGATAACATTCCAGTGGTTGTATTAAGCTATTACTGCAGTTATCTTTCTGGAGAAGTCAAAATAAGCAGAGATTTTACAGATTTTAGATGGGTAAGCCTAGAAGAAGCAAGAAAATATGATTTGATTGAAGGAATTTATGAAAAATTAGAAATTGTAAGTGATATATCAAATAAAAAAGAAACAAATAAATTAGAAAAATTCAAAAGCTAACAATAAGATTTTGTAAAGCTTAATATTATTTTCTTAATTCCCCAGACAGCTATTAATACAGCTATACTCTGTTCCAAGGACCATGCTCCAGTCCATAAAGACCATGCTACCCATAAGAATATAACGCCAATAACAACCATAGTAACCTTCATGGTATTACCGCAACTGCATCCAGATTCTCCGCAGTGCATACAAACTTCCTTTTTATCTTTCATCATATTTTTCTTAATCATAGCCATATAATTCACCCCTTATAATTTTAGAATCATAAGGCTTATTTTCTTTTTAAATATTCTCTTTATAGAAACGTTTTTAAATTATCTTTAAAATGATAATCTTGAAAATGCCTCGGTAGCTCAGACCGTAAGGGAGCAACTGGTAGAGCACATGGCTGTTAAAGCCTTGTAGAAACCATGGGGTCATGTTTATTAAAAACACCCTAAGCAGGTTCAAGTCCCGCCCGAGGCGTTTTTATTTTTTTATTTTTATAGAAATATAAATAAATGGTAAATACTTTATATAGAGAAATGCAAGTATTAATTAATAAAAAGCAATTCTTTCAGACATATAAATCTATTAATTACGCAAATAGAAGTTGGGACAATTATTCTTATTTATTTCCAATTAAACCTTCTCAAGAATTAGCTGAGATTACCGCGGATTTACTTACGGATGGTGCGATGGATATTAGACCAAGATTAAAGTCTATGAAATATAATTATATAGCTTTCTTTTCCAAGCATAATGATGAGTTAATTAGGTTTAATAAAAATTTATACAAACTTTTTAAGGTTAAAGGTAGATTAACAAAGAAATGGGGAGTTAACCATTATGGGAAAAGTCAGGGTTGTATAGTTGTTAATTCTACAATTACTAGAATTATGAATTTATGTGGTGTTCCTTTTGGTAGGAAAACAAATATTTCATATGATATTCCAAAATGGATTAGTAAAGGGAATCTAGATATTCAGAGAGCATTCTTAAGAAGATCATTTACTTGTGAAGGTTCCATAAGTTATGATAAAAATTCGAAAAGATGGGAAATAAGATATCCAATGTATAAGCTCGCTAATTTATCAGATAGTAACAAAAAATATCTAAATTCACTTAAAGGGATGTTGAGTAATTTTAATATTAATGCTTCAAATAATTGGATAAAAGAAAGTTATATTAGAAAAATAGATCGTAAATTAGTAGAGGGATACTATTTTAGAATTTCTGAAAAAGAGAGTATGGGGAGATTCTGTAAAAACATAAATTTTGATTTAGAGTATAAGCAAAAAAGACTAAATAAAGCTATTCAAAGTTTCTCGTAACTCTTATAAATAAGTTATAAATGATTAAGATAGGCTAAGTACTAGCAAGGGAAGTTTAGAAAAAACTCTTGAACCTGTAGCTTAGCCTGGCTTTGAGCACTCGACTGATAGGTTTTAAAAGAATTATCGTCTTTTGAACTCATAAATCGAGAGGTCCTCGGTTCAAATCCGAGCAGGCCCATATTGAATTATTGATTATCTAACTCTTTCTCCGTTTTTAACTTTCTTATTTACAGTTAGCAAAGAAATTTCTTCTTCTCCAACAGCCAATAACATGCCCTGGCTTTCTACCCCTCTTATCTTAAAATATTCTAGGTTGGCAATCATAATTATTTGCTTGCCGATTAACTCTTCTTTAGAATAGGATTTTTTTATTCCAGCAACTAATTGAATTTCTTCTCCAATGTCTACTTTTAGAACATAAAGTTTGTCTGCATTTGGGTGGTCTTTTACTTCTAATATTGTACCAACCCTTAAATCTATTTTTCCCCAATCACTAAATTTTATCTCGTTCATTCTATCTTTTTAAATAAAATTCCCCCTTTGCTTATCTTGTAAGACTTAATCATGCTAAATTTACAGTCTTTTAACAATCCTTTTTTTATTCCCAACTGCCTGTTTATTTTATCGCTTGTTTCAGGCATGAATGGGCTGATTAATATGCTTATTATCCTCAAGCTTTCCAGTAAGTTATATAATATTTTCTCTAATTCTTTGCCGTTTTTCTCCCATGGTTTTTCCTCGTTTACATATTTATTGCATTCAGCTATGAACTTAAAAATTTCTGAAATTGTATTATGAAATTCGAATTTATCTACATAGCTATTAATCTTGTCCAAATCAAGTTTGCTTGCTAATTTTTTATCTATCTCTGAGCTGTTTAATCTTCCCTTAAAATTCTTCCCGACTAAGGCTATTACTCTGCTAACTAAATTTCCAAGTTCATTAGCAAGTTCATTGTTTATTCTACTCTTAATAATCTCTTCATTAACATCTCCATCCTGTCCAAAGGGAATCTCCCTAATTAAATAATATCTTAAAGCATCCACTCCGTAATTCTCAATAAAATAGTTAGGATCTATAACATTACCAAGGCTCTTTCCGATTTTTTGCCCATTGACTGTTAAATACCCGTGAACAAGAATTGTTTTAGGGGTTTTTATTCTAGCAGACATTAACATTGCAGGCCAGATTACGCTATGAAACCAATTAATGCCTTTTCCTATTAAATGAATATCAGCCGGCCAATACTCATTAAATTTTTGCCCATCTGGATAATCAATTCCAGAAAGATAATTTATAAGAGCATCAAACCAGACATATATAACATGATTATTATCTATTGGTGTTATTATCCCCCATTCTTTATTTATTCTGCTAACACTTAAATCATTTAATTCATCGTCTTTTAATCTTGATAATATTTCATTCTTTTTTTCTTTAGGGATTATAAAATCTTTTGATTCAACTAATTTTATTATTTTATTCTTATATTTGGAAAGTCTGAAGAAATAGCTTTCTTCCTCTAATAAAATAGGTTCTGTATTATGCTCGGGGCATTTTCCATTGACTAGTTCCTTTTCTGTGTAAAATGCCTCGCAGCCCTGGCAATATAATCCTTTATATTTTCCCTTGTATATATCTCCATTCTCATATGCCAACTCAAATATTTTTCTCGCAGCTATTTTGTGCTTGCTTTCTGTTGTCCTTATAAAATTATTATAGCTTATATTCAATTTTTTGCATAATTCCTTGAATTTTTCAGAATTTTCATCTACAAAGTCTTTGACATCTTTTCTGGCTCTTTTTGCAGCCTCTTCATTTTTTTCTGCATTATCATCTGTTCCAGTCAAAAAGAAAACATACTCATCTCTTAATCTGTGCCATCTAGCTAAAACATCTGCTAAAATGAGTTCATAAGCAAATCCGATGTGCGGAGGGGCATTGACATATGCTATGGCTGTAGTAATATAAAACTTTTTCATTATAAAGACTCTTAGTTTTATTTATTTAAAACTTGCTATATGCGGCTTGCGAGAATCGAACTCACATCTTAAGCTTTTTCCAGATGTATGGGAAGCTCATATTCTGCCATTAAACTAAAACCGCTAAAATTATATCTCTTTTCTGTCTATTTCATTATTAACTATAGCAATAACCTGTGAGGCAAAGTAATCTAATTTTCCTACACTAACTAATTTAATATTAAATTTTTTTAATAATAATCTTTTTTCTTTTTTTGGCAGCCCATCTTGGTCGCCTAAAATAAAAACAGAGTTTTCATTTATTTCTATATCTCTTATATCCTCTCCTTTTTTATCGAGAAGATATATATTTCTGTTATTTAAATCTTGGATTAAATTTCTAAGACTTTTCTTTTCTATGAAACAGCCAGGAAATGCTTCTATTTTTTGCCCTTTTTTATATTTAAATAAAATTCTTCTTAATAATCCACCGACATCTTTTTTTGATATAGGCATATCTGGATGATATACAAACTCAATATGTTTCGGCGGATCAGGCTGTCCGTCCAATATGAGATGTAATTTAATATTCTCCCTTATCTTATGGGAAAGAAAAAAAGAGGAAATTATAACATGACAGGCTATATCTAATCTTCCAGCTTTCATCAAATCCTTGAAGTTTCCTGTTGTTGTTCCCTTTGCTGAATAATAAATAAATTCTCTCATATTAAATGCTCCCGCCGAGATTCGAACTCGGGTCTTCGCCTTTCTTCGTTTTTGATTAAACTTTTTCTAAAGTTTACTCGAGAGGGCGACGTCCTTGACCGGGCTAGACTACAGGAGCATATTCAGAATTCTTTTTGTATATTTTATAAAACTTATGAATAGCCCCACCTGGATTCGAACCAGGGTTTACAGGTCCAGAGCCTGTCGTCCTTAGTCCTCAAAGAGTTTGACCGCTAGACTATGGGGCTATAATCTTAAGTTTTTATGAATATTTATAAATATTAACCTATAAAATCCATAAATGAAAGTAGAGAAAATTCTAAAGAAGAATAATATAAAATATAAGATTATTAAGCATAATAGAAAAATCATAAGATCAGATGATTTAGAAGATAAAGGAATAAAAAAAGAGAATGTCTGCAAGACAATAATTCTGAAGACAAGAAAAGGCGATTATATTGCTGTTTGTTTAAAAGGGGAAGACAGAATAGATACAAAGAAAGTAAAAGATTTAATAGGAAAAAAAGTGGATGTTGCCTCTCATGAAAGCGTGAAAAAATCTACTGGATTAAAAATTGGAGAGGTATGCCCATTACTAATTAACATGCCAATAATTATAGACAAAAGAATATTTGAAAAAGATGAACTGCATTTTGGCTCTGGAGATTTATATTATGAACTTATATTAAATCCAAAGGATTTAGAAAAAGTTATTAATTATAAGATAGCAGATATAACAAAAAATGAATAATCCAAAAATAAGAGAACCAGCATCAATGGATGAATGTGTGTATCATACAATTAGAACTATTGGGGAAGGCAGGGTTAGATTATGGGTTCTCAGGGAAAAATGCCCGCAATGCGGCAAAGCACTAATGGCCAAGCCAAAAGATCCTAAAACAAACAGATTCAAGACAAGAGCCAAAGAATATATCTGTTCTGAATGTGGTCATACAGAAGACATCGAAAAATATGCAGAAAAATTAGATGCTAATATACAATATACCTGTCCTTACTGCAAAAACAATGGAGAATTAGTAACTCCATTTAGAAGGAAAAGAACAAAAATTCTTGATGAAGATAAACAAAAAGAAGTCTATAAAGAAGCTTTAATATTTAAATGCGGAAAATGCGACAAAGAGATTAAAGTAGCGAAGATGAAATAGCTATTTTACAGCTAATTTTATATCAGATGATTTGATTGTTTTTCTTCCAGAATGATTTGCAAACTTAACAGCTTTTAATCCTAATTGTTCAGCATAGTCCTCTAAAGCATCCCTTAATGCTTCTTTAGCATCATTACTTACCCTGGAAGCATTAGCTTTTTGCTTTAATAGATTCTCCATTGCAGCCAGAGGCAGTATTTTTTTTGACATTTTGTTAATATTATAAGTCATAAATGAATCTTTTAAAACTTTCTATAAGAATGTATTATAACAGCTATTCTTCGATAAAACAATAAATTTATAAATAGATGTTTAGGATAAATCATACCCCTACTGAAATAAGATGTATAACAATGAATAAACAGCCGCTGATTCTATTAGTTAGTTAAAATGCCAAACATAAGGTCGCCCAGAAGAGGAAGTTTACAATTTTGGCCGAGGAGTAGGGCCAAACGTAGCTATGCATCTGTTGGTTCATGGAAAGATTCAGACAGTGTAAAATTAATCGGCTTTGCAGGCTATAAGGTTGGAATGACCCATCTAATTGTAAAAGACAATTCAAATTCTACAACCAAAGGAGAGCTTATCTCCCAGCCAGTAACTGTAGTTGAATGCCCCCCGTTAAAACCTTTATCTGTAAGATTTTATAAGAATACGCCTTATGGCATAAAATTAATCTCTGAATTATACAGCAAGAATTTTGACAAGGAATTAAACAGAAAAGCAAAACTTTCTAAAAAATCCAATGAGCCAAAAGATTATGATGATATAAAATTAGTAGTATATACCCAGCCAAAGTTGACAAGCATAGGAAAAAAGAAACCAGAAATATTTGAGCTGCCAATTACAGGAGCAAAGGACAAAAAATTAGAATTTGCAAAGAATATACTGGATAAAGAAATAAACATAAATGATGTTTTTAAAGAGGGCCAATTCCTGGATGTTCACGGAGTAACAAAAGGAAAGGGTTTTCAGGGAACAGTTAAGAGATTTGGCGTAGCTGTAAGACAGCATAAATCTGAAAAAGTTAAAAGAGGAGTTGGAAGTCTTGGAGGCTGGACACCAAAAAGAGTGTCTTACAGAGTACCAATGCCTGGAAAGATGGGATATCATATAAGAATGGACTATAATAAATGGCTGATAAAAATAAGCAATAAAATAGAAGAGATAAATCCAAATGGCGGATTTTTGCAGTATGGAACAGTAAAAAATAATTATATTTTATTAAAAGGTTCTATTCCTGGAAGCAGGAAAAGATTAATCTTGCTGACAGATCCATTAAGGCAAAAAAAGAGTTTCCAGCAGCCAGAGATAAATTACATAAGTCTGGAGTCTAAACAATGAAAGCAGATATACTTAATTTAGAAGGAAAGAAATCAGGAAGCATTGATCTGCCTGTTCAGTTTTATGAAGAATACAGGCCAGATTTAATAAAAAAAGCAGTATTAGCCATTCAGTCAAGAAATAGGCAATCTTATGGGGCAGATGTAAGGGCTGGAAAAAATTATGCTGCTAAATTATCAAGGAGAAGAAGAGATTACAAAACAGCTTATGGAAAAGGAATATCAAGGGTTCCAAGAAAGACAATGTGGCACAGGGGAATCCAGTTTGGCTGGGTGGGAGCAGAAGCACCAGGAACTGTAGGCGGTAGAAGAGCGCATCCGCCAAAAGCTGAAAAAATATGGGATAAAAAAATTAATCTAAATGAAAGAAAAAAAGCAATAAGATCAGCAATATCATCCACAATAAATAAAGATTTAATAAAAAACAGAGGCCATCTATTTGATAATGTCCCAATAATAATAGAAAACAAATTTGAGGATTTGTCAAAGACCAAAGATATATTATTGGTAATGAAGAATATAGGGCTTAATCTTGAGTTAGACAGAATAAATACAAAGAAAGTAAGGCCTGGCAAAGGTAAGAATAGAGGAAGAAAATACAGAACTAAAAAAGGCCCTTTAATAGTCTTGTCTAATAAATGCAAATTAGAAAAAGCAGCGTCTAATCTTCAGGGAGTAGATATAATTAATATTAAAAATCTTAATGCAGAATTATTGGCTCCAGGAACTAATGCCGGAAGATTAGTTATATGGACGCAAAATTCAATAGAAAGATTATCAAAGGAGAGTTTATTTTTATAAAATGGAAGCGAATGAAATAATAAAATACCCGTTAGCGACTGAAAAATCAGTTAGGCTAATGGAATCAGAGAATAAATTAATATTCATAGTGAATAGAAAAGCAAAAAAACATGAGATTAAAGAGGCAGTTGAGTCAATGTTTAATATTAAAATAAATAAAATTAACACGACAATCCTGCCAGATGGAAATAAAAAAGCATATCTGACATTATCAAAAGAGACTCCGGCAATGGACATAGCTACTCAGCTGGGGTTGATATAAAATGGGAAAGAGATTAATAACACAAAGGCGTGGAAAAGGAACTTTTGCATATAAATCGCATAGCCATCGCTATAAGGGCAAAATAACAAATCTAGTTAATAAAGAAACTCTTAAAGGAGAAATATTTGATGTAATAAAATGCCCAGGCCATACAGCCCCATTAGCAAAAGTTATTTATGAAAATGGACAGCAAGTATTAATCCCGGCTCCAGCAAATATTAGAATCAAGGATAAAATATCAATCGGAGATAATGTTGAGATAAATACAGGCAATACATTGCCTTTAAAGAATATTCCAGAAGGAACTTTAATATATAATATAGAATCAAGGGTTGGAAAGCCATCTTTTTGCAGAAGTGCAGGCTCATTTGCCAGGGTAGTTTCAAAATCTCCTAACGAAGTTGTAATTAAATTTCCATCAAAGAAAGAAAAATCACTTAATCCAGAATGCAGAGCCACAATTGGCATAGCTGCTGGAGGAGGAAAAAGAGACAAGCCGTTTGTTAAGGCTGGCAGAAGATGGCATGCAATGCACGCCAAAAGCAAGTTATATCCTAGAACATCTGGAGTTGCAATGAATGCTTATGATCATCCATTTGGATCTGGAAGAGGAAGACATGTTGGTAAATCCAAGATTCCACCTAGAAATGCCCCTCCTGGAAGAAACATTGGATTATTGCATGCTAGAAAAACAGGAAGGGGCGGAAAGAAGAGTTAAGATGGCAACAAAATTTAGTTACAGAGGAAGAACTTTAGAAGAGTTACAGAAAATGGAGCTTAAAGATTTGATAAAACTACTTCCAGCTCGCCAGAGAAGGTCATTAAAGAGAGGGCTTACAGATGAGCAAAAGATATTCATGATTAAAGTAAAAAAATACAAGGAAACCAAGAAAAATAAACCAATAAAAACACACTGCAGGGATATGATAGTTATGCCTGAGATGGTTGGGTTAACAATCCAAGTCCATAGAGGAAAAGAATTTGTTCCAGTATTAATAATTGAAAGGATGATAGGCCATTATCTTGGAGAATTTGCATTAACAAGAAAACAAGTTGCGCATTCTGCTCCTGGAATTGGAGCAACAAGATCAAGTGCAGCAGTATCAGTTAAATAAAAATGGAAAAAATAGCAAGAGCAATAGGAAGAGACTTACCAATCTCAACAAAGAATAGCGTAGAGGTATGCAATCATATTAGAGGAAAATCCCTTAAAAGATCAAAATATATCCTGCAAAAAGTAATTGAAAAAGAGATGGCAATACCATTTAGAAGATTTAACACAGACAGGGGCCATAAGAGGGGAAATATAGCTGCAGGAAGATATCCAATAAAATCATGCACCAATATATTGGATTTATTAAACTCAGCAGAGCATAATGCAATAAACAAAGGACTCAATGCTAATAACTTAGTTGTGAAAAATGTAATTGCCAATAAAGCATCGAGGCCATTTCATAGCGGAAGAAAGATTAGAAGAAAGATGAAAAGGACGCATATAGAAGTAATACTAGAGGAAAAATGATAGAAAGAAAATTCACAAACCAAAAGATAAGAGAATTACAGGTTAAGTCATATATAACATCGCAATTAACTAGAATGGGATGCAGCAAAATAGAAATAAAAAGAACTCCAGTAGGGGAGAGAATTATAGTATATACCTCAAGACCAGGATTGATTGTTGGCAGAAAAGGAGAAAATATAAACAGACTAACGAATATACTTAGAACCAAATTTAAAATGGAGAATCCGCAGATAGAGGTTGGTGAAATAGACAATCCTAATTTAGATCCTTATTCAGTAGCTGACAAGATAACATATACCTTAGAAAAATTTGGTCCAAAAAGATTTAAGTTTATAGGATATGATTCGTTATCAAATATAATGAAATCAGGAGCCATTGGCGCAGAAATTATAATTGGCGGGGCTGGAGTTCCCGGAGCCAGGGCAAAATCCTGGAGATTCTCAGCAGGCTATCTGAAAAAGTCAGGAGATGTTGCAGATTCCAAAGTACTAAAAGCGCAGGCAGTTGCAAATCTGAGAAGGGCAACAGTTGGCGTTAAAGTCAGCATAATGCCGCCAGACATTAAACTGCCAGATAAGATTATTATTAAAAAACCAGAAATTAAGATTGAAAAAATAGAGGAAAAACAAGAAATAATCGAAGATGTTAAAAAAGAGGCTAAAGAAAAAACAAAACCAAGAAAAAAACAAGAAAAGAAAACAGAAGAGAAAAATGGCAATAATAAGAAAAAAAGAACTAAAACAGATGAGCAAAAGTCAGATTAATCAGAAATTAAACGACTTAAGAAATGAGTTAATGAGAATTAACACTAAAAAGTCTACTGGAACAAGTATTGAAAATCCAGGCAGAGTCAAAGAATTGAAGAGAACAATAGCAAGATTATTAACAAAGTTTAATGAAAATCTTGAGGGGGCGAAGCAAAAGGCATGAGTGACATAGATCCAATAACAGGACTTCCAAAAGAACTTGGTGTTTGGGAAGAATTAGTTAAAGAAGAACAAAGAATAACAATAAGAACAGTGAATAGGAAGTTTGGAAAGCTGACAACTTTGATAGAAGGTTTAAACAAAAAGGATGTAAACATAAAAGACATAGCAAAAAAATTAAAGTCCAGACTTGCATGCGGCGGAACAACAAAAGAAGACACAATAGAATTGCAAGGAAACCATGTGAAAAAAGCCAAGGAAGAACTTGTAAAGATGGGCTTTGCAGAATCCACAATAAAAATAGAATAAAATGGGAGTAAAAGACATTTCCAGATCAGAATTAATTGGATTATCAATAGAAATTACAGAATCTGAGAATAAATCTTTGATTGGATTGAGGGGCAAAATAATAGATGAGACAAAGAATATATTGACATTAGACACAAAAAACGGAATTAAAAAAATAATAAAATCACAGGTAAAATTCAAGATGGAAACAAATAATAGAAAAATAGAAGTCAACGGCAAATTAATAACTAATAGGCCAGAAGACAGATTAAAGAGAACAAGAAAAATATGACAGAAGAAAAAAAATTTGTAACAAAGAAGGGAAGACCATTATCATTCAGGGGAAGGTCATTTACAGGAGTAGTTACTAAAATGTCCAGTCAAAAAACAGTAACAATTGAATGGAACAGATTACTTTATCTGCATAAGTATGAAAGATTCGAGAAAAGGAGAAGCAAAATTAAAGCTCACAAACCAGACTGGATCAATGTTAATATTGGAGATAAAGTAAAAGTTATGGAGACAAGGCCAATATCAAAAACTAAAAATTTTGTAATATTAGAGGTTTTCAAATGAAAGCGTTAAAATCCAAAGTAAATAAGGCGCTTCCTGTCGGGGCATTTATACCTACATGCGACAATTCAGGAGCTAAAGTAGTTAGAATATTTACTGTTATGGGATATAAATCAGTAAAGCGCAGATTTCCAGTAGCTGGTGTTGGAGATCTAGTAATGGGATCTGTCAAGCAAGGCAGGCCGGATATGAGAAAACAGGTTGTTTATTGCATAATAGTAAGGCAAAAAAAAGAATACAGAAGACAAAATGGAGAAAGGATAAAATTTGAGGATAATGCATTGGTTGTTTTAAAGGATGATAAAGGAAATCCTAAAGGAACCATGATTAAGGGGCCAATAGCAAAAGAGGCAGTTGAAAAATGGCCAAATCTAGGAAAAATAGCGAGCATTGTTGTATAAAATGAAAATTTGGATTAAGTCATGGAATAGAAGCATCAAGCCAAGTAAACAGCGCAAATATAGATACAATTCCCCTTTGCATATAAGGCACAAATTAATGTCTGTAAATATATCAAAAGACCTAAGAAAAAGGCATAATATAAGAAATATTCCTATAAGGAAGGGAGATAAAGTAAAAATTTTGAGGGGGCAATTCAAAAAGAAATCAGGAACAGCAAATAAAGTTGATCTAAAGAAATTAAAAGTTTATGTTGAAGGAATAGAAAATGTAAGAAAGGACGGAACAAGGACATTTTATCCGTTAGATCCCTCTAATTTACAAATTATAGAATTAAACACAGGAGACAAGAGAAGAAAAATAAAATAAAATGGCACATCTTAAAACATTAAATGCACCAAAATTATGGCCTGTCGAGAGGAAGAAGACAAAGTTTACAGCCAAGTCTAGTCCTGGACCACATCCATTAACCAAAGGAATCACTTTAAGCTTATTGTTAAGAGAGATACTTAATTATGCAAAAACAACAAGGGAAATTAAGAAGATAATAAATACTAAACAGATTATTATTGATAAAGTGCCGAGAAAAGATCATAAATTCCCGGTTGGAATAATGGACTTAATAGAAATTCCGAAACTAAATAAATCTTACAGATTAATTGTCGATAATAATAAGAAATTTGTGGTGAACGAAGTTAATGGGGAAAACTCTAATCTTAAACCTTTGAAAATAATAGGCAAGACAACACTAAAGAAAAATAAAACACAGTTAAACTTATTCGACGGCAGAAATGTAATTGTGGAGAAGGATTCTTATAAGGTTGGAGACACTATAATTTACAATTTTGCCAAGAATAATATACAATCATATCTTAAACTGGGAAAAAAAGCCAGAGTCTACATCATGGATGGCAAATACCAGGGCAGGATTGGAGAAGTTGAGGATATTAAAAAAGAAGCTAAAAATGACAGGATAGTTATCAAAGACAAAGATGGAAAATTTGAAACATTAAAAAAATATGCGTTTGTTATAGACGAAAATGTCATCAGCTAAAATGAGAGAGATAAAAATAGAAAAAGTAACATTAAATATAGGAACTGGAGAACCAGGCGCTAAGCTAGACAAAGCTATGAAATTATTAAGCAGCATCTCTGGAATGAAGCCAGTTGCAACAAAAACAAAGAAGAGAATTCCAGGATGGAAGATAAGGCCCGGATTGGAGATAGGATGCAGGGTAACTATGAGAAAACAACTGGCTAAAGATGTGCTTATGAGATTATTAACTTCAGTCAATAATAAGATAGAATCCAGAAAATTTGATACCAATGGAAATTTTTCATTTGGAGTAAAAGAATATCTTGAGATTCCAGGGGTTAAATATGACCCAGATATAGGAATAATTGGATTAGAAGCTGCAGTAACACTGCAAAGGCCAGGCTTTAGGATAACTAGACGCAAAATAAAAAAAAGAAAAATTCATCCAAAACATCTTATAACAAAAGAAGAGGCAATTAATTTCATTAAAAAAGAATTTAATACAGAGGTAATATAATGACAACAAGTTCACACACTAAAATGCTGAATCAGCTTAAGAATAAGCCAACTATACTTAAAAAATTCCTGAAGCATAATGCTCCTAAGTTAAGGCAGCACGGCAGAAATATAAAACACTGTAAACTTTGCGGAACAACAAGGGGAATGATAAGTAAATACGGCCTTGATTTATGCAGAAGATGTTTTAGGCTAAATGCAAAAAGTTTAGGATTCAAAAAATACCACTAAAATGTTAAACGATACATTAGCAACGGCATTGTCAAATCTGCAAAATGCAGAGAAGACTGGAAAAAACATTTGCATAGTAAAACCAATGTCTAAAGTTCTTAAGAATATTCTGGAAATTATGAAAGATAATCATTACATCGGCGATTATAATGTTATAGAGGATGGAAAAGGAAAGATTGTAGAGGTTAATATGCTGGGCAGAATAAATAAAGTTGGAGCAATAAAGCCTAGATTCTCAATAAAGAAAAATGATTTTGAGAAATTTGAAAAAAGATTCCTGCCTGCAAAAGACTTTGGAATAATAATCATTTCAACATCCAGGGGAATTATGACTCATCTTGATGCCAAAAAGAATAATTTAGGGGGGAGATTAATTTCATTCGTATACTAAAATGACAGACTTAATGGAAGAAATTCAGTTTTCAGAAAACATAAATGTAGAGCTAATAGATGATACCTTAAAGATAGGGGGGCCTAAAGGCAAGGTAGAAAGAAGATTAGCGTTTCCAAATGTCGAATTGAAAAAACAAGACAATAAAATACAGCTAATGTCCAAGGGAGCATCTAAAAGGGAAAAAAGAATGATTAATACATTTAAGTCCCACATCAAAAATATGATACTTGGAACATCAGAAGGATTTGAATATAAGCTTAAAATATGTTCAAGTCATTTTCCAATGTCTGTGTCTGTAGATAAGAATATAGTCATAATCAAGAATTTTTTAGGAGAGAAAACTCCAAGAAGCGCCAGAATATTAGAAGGGATAAATGTTAAGGTTGAAGGTTTTGATGTAATAGTAACTGGAATAGATCTGGAAAAAGTTGGTCAAACTGCTGCAAACATCGAATCTGCCTGCAGAATAACAAATAGAGACAGGAGAGTCTTTCAAGATGGCATCTACATCTACAAAACAAGTTAATAATAGATTATTGGAATTGAGGAAAAATATCAAATCAAAGAAGCCTGATTTTCTTAGACAGGATGCTCATAGAGTTAAGAAACTAGAAAAGAATTGGAGAAGATCAAAAGGCAGACACTCAAAGATGAGATTTAGATTAAGAGGATATAGAAAAAGCCCATCAATAGGATACTCTTCACCATTTGAAGTTAGAGGATTAAATAAAGATGGATTAAAGGAAATTTTAGTGAATAACATAAAAGATTTAGATAAAATAAATGACAATGAAGCTGTTTTATTATCAAGCAGTATGGGATTAAGAAAAAGAATTGAAGTACTAAAAAAAGCAAAAGAACAAAAATTAGCTGTGTCAAACATGAAAGATATTGATTCGTTTATAAATAATGTTGAGTCTTTAATTAAAAGCAATAAACAAAAAAGAGAATCTGAGAAAACCAAAAAAGAGGCCAAAAAGGAAGAAAAAGAAAAGAAAACAGAAAAAGCTGAAAACAAGGAAGAAGAAATAAAGAAAAAAGTTTTGGAGCAGAAGAAATCCAGGGAAAAATGAATCTTAGCACACAGAAAAGATTAGCATCAGAAGTAATGAAGACAGGAAGAAACAGGGTTTATTTTGATCCATCTAGATTGAATGACATTCAGGAAGCCCTTACTAAGGATGATATAAGAAAATTAGTAAATGACAGAGTAATACAAAAAAAGCCAAAATTAGGAGTATCAAAATCCAGATTTAGAAAGTTATTAATACAAAAAAGAAAAGGAAGGAGAAAAGGAGAAGGATCTAGGGAAGGTAAAAGCACAGCAAGATTATCCAGAAAAAGAAAATGGATTAACCTTGTTAGATCACAAAGGGATTTAATCAAGGAGTTAAAAGACAAAAAAATAATCAATAACAAGGTTTATAGGGGTTTGTACAGAAAAGTAAAAGGCGGATACTTCAGAAGCAGGAGACATATAAAATTATATCTGGGTGAAAAATGAGCTACTTTAAAAGAAAAACATTGGGAATAACAGATTATAAGAAAAGATTAAAATTGATAGCATCTAATAAGCCAAGATTAGTTGTCAGAAGATCATTAAGGCATTCTATTGCCCAAATTGTAGAATATAATGAGAAAGGGGACAAAGTATTGGTGTCAGCAACAACAAAAGAATTATCCAATTATAACTGGGGTTATTCTACATCAAATATTCCAGCCTCATATTTATTGGGATTATTGATAGGCAAAAAAGCCAATAAAAAAAATATCAAAGAATCTGTTTTAGATTTTGGTCTGCAAAGAACAATCGGCAAAGGGGTATTATATGCTGTATTAAAGGGAGCGTTGGACTCTGGATTAAATATTCCGCATGACAAGGAAATTTTTCCAGAAGAATCAAGGATTAAGGGGGATCATATCTCAAAATTTATCAGTTCGAACAAACATCAATCTTTTCAATTTTCAAGATATAAAAAACTGAATTTAGACAATAATATAATGTTAAATTTCGATAAAACCAAGGAGAACATAATAAAAAATGCCTGAAGAGCCAACACCAGAATTAAAAGAAGAAATTATTGAGGAAGTCAAGATTATAGAAGATACTGGAATATCATTATCATATGGTCTTGAATCCTGGAATCCTAAGACAGAATTGGGAAGAAAAGTAAAATCAGGAGAGATAAAAGACATTGATTACATCTTAGATAATGGAATTAGGATAATGGAGCAGGAAATTGTGGAATTATTGCTTCCAAATATAGAATCAGCATTGATATTATTCGGACAGAGCAAAGGAAAATTCGGCGGCGGTAAAAGATCAATATGGAGACAGACGCAGAAAAAAACAAAAGAGGGCAACAAGCCAAAATTCTCATCTTTAGTTATAGTCGGCAATAAAGACGGCTATGTTGGAATTGGATCAGGCAAAGCAAAAGAAACTGTTCCGGCAAGGGAAAAAGCATTAAGAAATGCAAAATTAAATATTATCAAAATAAAAAGGGGCTCTGGTTCATGGGAATCTGAGTCAGCTGAATTTAATTCAGTTCCATGCAAGGTTGAGGGCAAGATGGGATCTTCTAGAATAATATTGATGTCAGCCCCAAAAGGAACTGGACTTAGGGTGGAAAAAGAATGCGCAAAGCTTTTGGAATTAGCTGGAATAAAAGATGTTTATTCAAAGACATTCGGACAGTCAAGAACTAAAATGAATTTAGTATATGCATGCTTCAATGCACTTAAGGAATTGTCCAAGATAAGAATGAAAGAGGAATTTTCGCAGAGAGCAGGAGTAATTTCCGGACATGCAAAATAAAATAGCTATTGTAAGGGTCAGGGGAAGAATGAATATTAAAAAAAATATAGATGATACCATGAAGATGCTTAGATTATATGACAAAAACAATTGTGTAATCATGGATGAAACAAAATCAAGCATAGGGATGATACAAAAAATAAAAGATTATATTACATGGGGAGAAATTGATAATAAAACATTTAATCTTCTATTGACAAAAAGAGGAAAACTGCCCGGCAATAAAGGTTTAACAGAGCAGTATCTGAAAGATAAATTAAACACAAACTTTGATTCATTTTCTAAGGATTTTTTTGATTCAAAAAAGAAACTAAAAGATATTCCTGGAATTAAGTTAGTATTTAGGTTAAGGCCCCCATCAAAGGGATTTGAGAGAAAAGGAATAAAAAAACCATTTTCTATGGGCGGAGCTCTTGGTTATAGAAAAGAAAAAATTAATGACTTAATACAAAGGATGATATAAATGAGATTTAAAAGAAAAAAAACAAATAGAATGAGGGGAACAAAAACTCATGGCCACGGCAGCAAGAAAAAATGGAGGGGCTCTGGAAATAAAGGAGGAAAGGGAATGGCTGGATCTGGAAAAAGAGCAGACCAAAAAAAGACATACATCTTAAGATATTTTGGGAATGAATATTACGGCAAGCGCGGATTCCACAGCATTAATAAAAAGAATATTAAAACAATAAATCTAGATGAATTAAACAATATAAATAAGGAAGAAATTAATTTAAAAGAATTAGGCTATACTAAACTGCTTGGAAGGGGAAATATAAATAAAAAAGTAAAAGTCCATATTGGTTATGCATCAAAATCAGCCATAGAAAAAATAAAAGAAAAAGGCGGCGAAGTAGTCTTAAACTAAGATGAGTTTTATTGATATAATCTTAAATAATCTGCCTGAGGTTAAAGGCCCAGACCAGAAAAAATTATCTTTTAAGGAAAAACTCAAGTGGACATCAATAGTATTGGTTGCTTTCTTTATTTTAGGGATTGTGCCATTATTCGGATTAGGCCAAAATGCATTGCAGCAGTTTGAGCAGTTATCAATTATACTTGGAGCCAGTTTCGGCTCTATAATATCATTGGGGATTGGGCCAATAGTAACTGCCTCTATTGTATTGCAATTATTAAATGGATCAGGAATAGTAAAATTCAATACAACAACAACAGAAGGCAGAAAAAGATTTCAGGGAATACAAAAATTATTGGCAATATTCTTTATACTATTTGAGTCTTTTGTTTTTGTTTTGCTTGGGGGATTATCTCCTTCTTTTTTACTGGCTCCAGTAACATATAGGACAATGCAGTTAGTTTTAATTTTTCAATTAATATTGGGTGGAATATTAATATTATTCATGGATGAGGTTATAAGCAAATGGGGTTTTGGCTCTGGAATAAGCTTGTTTATAGCAGCAGGAGTCTCGTCTCAGGTATTTATAAGAGCGTTTTCTCCTCTAACAGCTACTGGATTATTGGCATTTGGAACAACTCAAGCCCCAGTGGGCCAGATATGGGTATTTATAAGATCATTAATAAGCAGAAATCCAACAGGAGCTATATTAGCATTATCAACAATCTTATCAACAATCATTATATTCTTAATAGCAGTTTATGGACAAGCTATGAAAATAGAAATCCCATTAAGCTTTGGAAGGATTAGGGGATATGGAATAAGATGGCCGTTAAACTTTTTATACACTAGCAATATTCCAGTTATATTAATAGCTGCTTTAATAGCAAATATCCAATTATGGGCGAGATTATTGGAAAGATGGGGATATCCTTTATTGGGAACATTTGCCGGAAACCAGCCAGCTTCTGGATTAGTGTCATGGCTCTTCTCTCCTAATTTAATCCAAGCAGTTATTACAGGGGGATTTTCATTTGACCTTATAATAAGGGCTTTGGTGTATATTACATTTTTTGTTATTGGCTCTGTAATATTTTCTGTCTTCTGGGTACAGACATCTGGAATGGATGCTTCCTCGCAGGCCAACCAAATAATGGCTTCTGGACTGCAAGTTCCAGGATTTAGAAGAGATCCAAGAGTCATAGAGCAGATATTATCTAGATATATATTTCCGTTAACAGTAATGGGGGGAGCCACAATTGGATTTTTAGCTGCTTCAGCAGATTTACTGGGGGCATTATCCCAAGGCACAGGAATATTATTAACTGTCATGATCATTTATAGATTATATCAAGATATAGCCCAGCAGCATATGGTTGATATGCACCCTATGCTAAAGAAGGTTATGGGAAAGTAACAACATTGGCATATAAGTATTTAACAGACCAAAATAAAATAAAGGCATTAAAAGATGAGTTAAAAAGCATTCAGGAAGATATGAAAAAATTCAAAGATGACCCTAAAAAGATTATAGAACTCCAAAAGCAGTCCTTCCAAAAAGGATTTATAGATATGATGAAACATCAGATGAAGCCGTTGATAATAACATTAGTTCCTTTATTTGTTGTGTTTAATTGGTTAAGGGTGACTTATGCAGCATTTGGAGACCTTATATTCGGATTAGGATGGTTTGGCATTTATTTTATATCAGCCATATTATTCAGCATGATATTAAGAAAACTGTTTAGGGTATATTAAATGGCAAACGAAGAATTGCAGAAAAAATATATGGAATTCCAGACAATAGGCCAGAGATCAAAAGAGCTGCAAGAATCTTTATTGAACCTCGACCATCAGATAAATGAACTGAAAAAATTAGAAGAAGGCTTAGAAACAATAAATAATTCTGAAGTCAATGATGAAATTTTAGTTTCATTGGGAGCTGGAACTTATATAAAAACAAAATTAATTGACAATAAGAAAATCTTGATGAATGTTGGTTCAAATACTGTTACAATAAAAAACATTGAAGATTCAATTGAACTGGTAAAATTGCAGATCAAAGAGCTTGGTGAATTTTACAATAAAATGAACGAGGATTTAAGAAATAACACTGTAAAATTACAGGAATTACATGAAGAGTTGGAATTATTAATGCCAAAATAATATTCATGAACAATATCTTAAAATACTATTCTAGAAAAGATGTCCAGAACCAGATATTAATGGCCTCTAAAAATAGAGAGATTGCAGCCAAGTATAATGACAATTTCGGCAAAAGGCCGGATATAATCCAGTTTGAAAATGATATATTAGAATTAGCCAGGAAAGGAGCTACATCTTTTCATATTTCTGTTGAGCATTGGTCAAATCCTCTTGATTTAAAGCCCGGAATGTCAAAAAAGCAATTAGATGACTTAAGGATGGGATGGGATTTATTAATTGATATTGACTGCAAGTTTATAGACTATTCAAAAATAGCAGCCAGATTATTGATAGAAGCAATAGAGTTTCATGGAATTAAAAATATAGGATTGAAATTTTCCGGTAATAGATCATTTCATATAGGAATCCCGTTCAATTCTTTTCCAAAAGTTGTTAATAATATTTCTACTAACTTATTATTCCCAGACGGTATAAAAGTAATAGTTTACTATCTTAAGAATATGATAAGAAATCATTTAGCAGAAGAAATATTAAAGATAAATACAGTTAATGAAATTGCATCAAGTTTAAATAAGCAGAAGAATGATATAATGGAAAATAATTCATTTAATCCGTTTTCCATAGTGTTAATAGATGAAATGCTAGTTTCTAGCAGGCATATGTACAGGTCTCCTTATTCAGTAAATGAAAAAACAGGATTAGTGAGCATCCCTATAAAATACAGTCAAATTAAAAATTTCAAGCTTAGCTCAGCTAAAATTGATAATGTGGATTCCAGTATGAAATTTCTCAATGACAATTTAGAAAAAGATGAGGCTTCTCATTTAATAATCCAGGCATTTGACTCATTCAAAAAAAACAAAGAGCCAAAAATAAATAGATTTGAGATACAAGTCAAAGATAAAATAAGCATAGACAGATTTCCGCCGTGCATAACAAAATGCCTCGAGGGCATAAAATCAGATGGAAGAAAAAGGGTTTTGTTTATTCTGATAAATTTCCTAAGAAGCGCAGGCTGGAATATTGACGAGATTGAAAATCTTTTAAAAGAATGGAACAAGAAGAATTATGAGCCCTTGAAGGAATCTTATATCTCATCCCAGATTAAATGGCACAAGAGCCAAAGCATTAAGCTTCCGCCAAACTGCGCCAATGAATCTTATTATAAGGATCTAGGTATAAAATGCCCTGATAATATCTGCAACAGGGTAAAAAACCCAATAAATTATTCCTTGAGATTTAAGAGATCCCAGTAAGCTTTTTGTATAACATCTCTTCTTCTTTGTTTAAATTTTTAATCTGCTTGTTCATCTTGTCTTTTAATGATGATAATCCAATGTTGTCTAAGTTTGTGTGCTTTCTTTTTGATATCTTTATTACTGGATGTCTATGATCTATATAGTTTGTGTCATTTTCAACTTTTATTAATTTCTCAAATAGTTCTTTTTCTTCCTTGTCTAATCCTTTAAATCCTTTCGTAATTCTCGGCATCTCCACTTTTATCCTGGATTCTACCTCTGGGATTTTTATTATATTTTGCTTCTTGATTGCTGGAAGGAAATCCTCAACTTCATATCTTCTAAGTTCTGGCTTTATATATTCTTTATGCTTTTTTATCTTAGGAGTTTTATATAATTCTTCAGCTCTCGCGCTCTCGAATATTTTCTCGCTTTTTATTTTTTCTTTCATTAATCTGTTTATATTTTCTATTAAGTCATTTTCCCTGTTTTTTATATTATTTATCTTATATTCCTCTTTTGATTTTAACTCATCAAGGAAGTTTCTGACATCTTTCTTTAGTGTTTTTTCTCTATGCTCAAATAATTTATTCTCATTATTCTTTATCTCGTGGGCATTATATAATATTGTTTTCAAATCATCAATAAACTTTTCTTCGTCCTTTTTTATCACTTTTATTCCTTTTCTTTCTGCTGTTTTTATATTATTTATTATTTCATGCAATTCATCAACTATATTTTTCTTGGCTTTTTTATATCTCTTGATTCCTATGCTCTCAAATTTTTTAATCTCATGCAGGAATTTTATAAATTCTTCTGTGAAATAATTATTTACATTGTACTTTTCTTTTGATTTAAGATGGTTGAAGCTTTCTATGAAATCATTAATCTTGGTGTTGAAAAAAGGAATTTTGTCATGTATTACAACAACTTTTTTCTTTGACGTTACAATATCAACCATTTTTTTTGTCAGTTCATTTAACTCTTTTTCCTCTTTAATCTTGATTGATTCTTCTATCTTGTTGTTTAATTCTGTTAGGCTAAAAGCTAGTTTTTCCTCATATTCTATCGGCATCTGGTAATATGTTCTTAGTATTTCAGAATATATCTCTTTAGCCCTATCTGGATTGTATACAGCTATATTACCACAGTTTTTTATCATCTTTAGTATTCTATTCTCATTTCTTCTATTATGAAAATTCTCAACTAAATTATCAAAAGGATTCTTCTTTATTTTGGAAATTTGCGGCTCAATTTCTTTTACTTCTATTTTTTTCTCCTTTCTTTGTATTGAAGTTATAGTCTCCTTATTTTTTATTATTTTCAAATTTCTAAGCAGTTTCAGCTTATCTGTAAAATATTCCTCTTTTATTCTGCTTAAGACATCTATTTTTATTGGGTTAAAATTAATGTAAGAAATGACATTATTCTTAAGTTTGTCATAGAAGCTGACTTCTATTTTTTTTCTTTTGCTGTGCTTTCCAACAATGGTTTCAAACTCACGCATTAAACTATTTAATTCATTTTTTGAGATTTCTTTTCCGCTGTATCTTATATGCTCAAATTTTTCTATGAATGAGATAATATCATCCTTATTTTTCAAGTTTGATCTTAAATAATCAGATGTAAACTGGCCTTTAATATCAAATGTATATGAAAAAAAGTCTTTTACCAATCCGTAAAATTGGCTGAAGAATTCTTTTAATTCCAGTTTATCAGCCCTTAACTTAAAGTTTCTAAATTCAGACTTGTAGTCAATAATATTTTTTTCTTCTGTCTTATCTTTGTGCTTCTTCCTGATTTTTATCCTGGTTTTCGGCATTAGCTTTGATAAGTTTGGAAGATTGTCTTTTAGGTATATAAACAAAAAAAATAATAATCCTATTGCTATAAGTATTAATGGAGCCAGTATAATTATTGAATAGCTCTGGCCGAAAATATTAATCTCCTGGGCTGATGCTAATCCAGAATTTAGTATTATTAATAAAAAAATCCACCTCTTCATACTAATTATTTATCTAGACTAGTATAAAAATCTTGTTATAGCTTGACTAGAATTCTTCTCAATGTTTCATATATATGCTTTATCTCATTATTATTATGAACATCATTATTCAGATGCTTGAACAAGTCTATAATCTCCTGTTTTAAGTCCCCCCTAATATCTCTTCTTTCCAAGGCTAAATCCAACAGATATAAACCAGAGCCTTTTTTTATGCTTAAGAATCTTTCAAAAAAGTTCTCGGCCAGTTCTATAATTTTTTCATCATCATCTTTATATTTACTTAGCTTGGCCAGGAATATTTTTTTTACTTTAGTTTTATCCTCTTTTATTCTTATTATACTGATTAATTTATCCCTGAAAAAATAAATCAATAGCATTATCAATATTATTACTGCTATAAAATTTAGGTTTATCCTGTCAAAAATTCCATATCTTACCTCTGCCCCTTTATTTGCCAATAGTATGTCAAAGCTGAATTCCGGCTTTAAATCCTCGTCATATCCCGCAAATAAATTAATCTCATCATTTATGTTTATGATTATATTATTATCCCTAAATCCGGCTTCCAAACTTCTTATCTCCTCTTTTTTAATATCATCTATTATCTCATCAAGCACATCCTGAAATACTTGTGTTTTTCCTATATTAATCTCCTTTAATGTTTCTTCCGGCAGTGTAATAATAGATTTAGTCTTGTTTAATGCGAATTTTATAATCTCAGAACCTTGGAAGCCCTCTTTTGGAGCTATTATGACCTTTCCTGTATCT
>JACPNG010000009.1 GCA_016185605.1 Candidatus Woesearchaeota archaeon | reverse complement strand
ATAGGTCATAAAGGACTAAAATCTCTAAGAAATCTTAATAAACATAATTGGAAAAAAGAAATAGAAGATATAATCAATCAGATTGTGTCTTCTAATGGCTCTAATCCTAAGAAACTAAGATAATATTTCTCCATCATCTATTTTTTCCCAGAACTTTTCTATCATCGCAAATACTAAATATTTATTATACTTTGGAGAGAAGCATTTTGATGTTATTTCACCAACCTTCTTTCCATCAATAGTTACAAATTCTGGAATTTTATCATAAAGAATTCTTACTAATTTCTTAGCTGGCTTTCCAAGATTATGGACTCTTGCAATTATCTCCTGGCCGACATAGCATCCTTTTGTATATGAAATAGCCCTGTCCATATTTGTTTCCAGGAACATATTATTATCATAGTCAACCCTTTGGATGGAAATATCATTCTCAATCCTTATTATATCATAAACTTCATCTGAAATCTCATTAAAACCCTTTAAATCATCCAATTCATCTAATAAAACTAAGTAACCTATCTCTTTTTCTATTTTTATTCCCTCAATGTCTAAATTAATTACATGAACAACCTTAAAATTCAATTTTTCTGCTTTTGACTTAGAAATTCTAATGAATATATTAAGGTTGTCAAGAAATTCCTTCTCATATTTTTCTTCTAATACAACATAAACATCATCATTAATGACTTTTTGATCCACTAAAGCAATTAATCTTCCTAATCTAGTAATAAAAGCATTGGAAGATTTATTCATATCATTAGTTGTTATGCTGTCAACAAATTTAACAGCATTATTGCTTATCTTATAAGCTGTTTTATCTAGTAGTTTATAGCCACCCTCTTTCATTATTCTGTCATATTCTTCCATTATTTTTAAATTACCAAAATCTTTATAAATATTCACATATGTGAAGTCTTATGAATCTGCAGATTTTACAGCCCCAGGAGATTGAATTTCACTATATACTTCCGTCAATAAGGAAATCCTTAAGCGTCCATCTTAAGGAGCAAGGATTAGACCAAAAGGAAATAGCTAGATTATTGCATATAAGAGAATCAACAGTCTCCCAGTATATTAATAATAAAAGGGCTAATACAATAGAATTCAATAAAAAAATCGAATCAGCAGTAAAAGAATCTTCCAAAAAAATAAAGAACCAAAATGATTTAATAAGAGAAGTCCAGAATATTATACTATTAATAAGAAAGGAGCAGTTAATATGCGATATTCATAGGAAATTCGTCAAGCTTCCTGAAAATTGCGATTTATGCGAGGCTTGCGATCCAAAATTAATGAGTTAGGGGGTAAAAATGCAAGAAACAAAACAATATGTTATTACAAAGGATATGACTGTAGGAGAAATTGTAGAAAAATATCCTCAAGTCATAGGAACATTGACAGAGTATGGACTGCATTGCGTTGGCTGTCATGTAAACACAATGGAAACAATAGAGCAAGGTTCTATGGGACATGGAATGCCTAAAGAGGTATTTGAGGAGATGCTTGAAAGGGTAAATGAAGCTGCTTTAAATGAATCTATTAATGAAGTAGAAGACATAAAATTGACTGAAAAAGCTGTTAAGAAAGTAAAGGAATTAATATCACAAGAAGGGACAAAGGAACAAGGATTAAGAGTAGGAATAGTTTCTGGAGGCTGCTCTGGATTTTCATATGACCTAACTTTTGACGAGCAAAGGGAAAATGACAAGGTAATAGAATATGACGGATTAAAGGTGTTTGTTGACAATGAACATTTGGAGATGTTAAGTGGATTAAATATAGATTACCTGGATGGATTGCATGAATCTGGATTTAAGATAACTAATCCTAATGCAAAATCAACATGCGGGTGTGGAAGTTCATTTAGTTAATTTTTTTGTGAGGTGGTGGTGGAAATGGCAGAAGCAATTGAGATTACAAGAGAAATATTTGATCATGCTAATGAAGAAAGGTTTGTAGATAAAACTCTGCCGGGAATTAACGAAGAAGTTGTAAAAAAAATCTCATCTTCAAAGAATGAGCCGGAGTGGATGCTAAAAAAAAGGTTACAAGGATTAAAATTCTTTTCAGAAACAAAAATGCCAGGCTGGGGTCCCGATTTATCCTCTTTAAATTTAGATGAGATAACTTATTATATTAATCCAGATGAAAAATCCCATGCTACCAAATGGGAGGATGTTCCTGAAGATATAAGAAGAACATTTGAAAGATTGGGAATTCCAGAGGCTGAAAAGAATTCTTTAGCAGGAGCTGGTTCTCAATATGAAAGCATAACAGCTTATCATAACTTAAAAGAGGAGTGGGCTAAGAAAGGAGTTATATTTGAGGACATGGATGAAGCTCTAAAGAAATATCCAGATTTAGTAAAAGAATATTTTATGACAAGGTGTGTTCCGATAAATGATCATAAATTTGCTATGCTTCATGCTGCTGTATGGTCTGGAGGAACATTCATTTATGTTCCAAAGAATGTAAAAGTTAATGTTCCATTACAAGCTTACTTTAGGATGAATGCTAAGAAAGGGGGCCAGTTTGAACATACATTAATCATTGTTGATGAGGGAGCTGAAGTTCAATATATCGAAGGTTGCAGCAATCCATTATATAGAGATGCGTTTAATTTACATGCTGGTTGCGTTGAAATATATGTTAAAAAAAATGCCAGAGCAAGATACACCTCAATGGAATCATGGAGCAAACAGACTTTTAACTTAAATACAAAAAGAGCTATTGTTTATGGAAATGGAACAATAGAATGGATAAACGGAAATACTGGGTCTCATGTAACAATGCTCTATCCGAGCAGTGTTTTAATGGAACAAGGAGCAAGATGCGAAGCCATTGGAATAGCTTATGCAGGAGAAGGCCAAAACCAAGATACTGGAATGAAAGTCATTCATTTAGCATCTAATACAAGCTCTACAGTAGTTTCAAAATCAATATCCAAAGATGGCGGAGTAACATCTTATAGAGGATTATTGAAAGTTGTAAAGGGAGCAAAGAATGTAAAATCAAAAGTCCAATGTGATGCATTAATGATGGACAATAAATCAAAATCAAATACATTTCCGACAATGGAAGTAAAAGAAAATGAGAATGTTGACATTGCTCATGAAGCTACAGTTGGAAAAATAGGCCAGGATCAGATATTCTATCTAATGAGTAGAGGATTATCTGAAGAGGAAGCAACAAAGATGATTGTTAGGGGATTTATGGAACCAGTATCAAAACAACTGCCATTAGAATATGCTATTGAGTTTAACAGATTAATTGAATTGGAATTGGAAGGTTCTTTGGGTTAAATTATAAAGATGGTGGTAAGGATTAGTGAGATTTATGACGCAAATAATCAAGGAAGAGATTGTAAGAGATTTATCTAGAAACTTGAATGAACCTAGATGGCTTCTTGACATTAGATTAAAAGCATTAGATGAGTTTAACAAAACAAAAATGCCTGAATTAAAATACAGCATGTCTGTTGTTACAGACACAAGCAGGATAAATTTCAATGATGTTAATGCCCTAAATCAAGTAACAAATTCAGTTAAACTGGAAAATGACAATATAATTGTATTGCCCTTTCAGGAGGCGTTGCAAAATAATAATTATAGCAGTTTAATAAAAAAATATTTCATGACCTCAATAAAAAATAATAAATTCACATTATTGCACAAGGCTATTTTCGGAAGGGGAATTTTTGTTTATATTCCGAAAAACATTGAAATTAATGATTCTGTTCATTTAAATCTTAATCTGGAAACAAACACGCAATTTGACACTGTTTTAATTGTAGCTGAAAAGAATGTCAAAGCCAATATAATCCAGACTAAGAATAATAAGGGAAAATTATTCTACTCTGAAATAATAGAGATATTTGTCGATGACAATTCCAAGGTTAATTTTTCAACAATACAAAATCTGAGCGAAGAAACAGTTAATCTAGTTACAAGAAAATCAAATGTGTCAAGAGACTGCAATTTTGACTGGATAGACTGTTATCTTGGAAGCTCATTTACATTGTCAGATGTCACAAGCTTATTAAACGGCCAAGGATCTGTGTCAAATAACTATAGCTTATTTTTCGGAGCCAATAAGCAGAATTTCGACCTTTGTTTTAATACAATCCATAATGCTCCCAACACAACAAGTGATATGCTGACAAAGGGAGCGTTAAACAATAAATCAAAGGCAATATGCCGCGGCTTGGTAAGAATAGAGTCAAATGCCAATGGCTCAAACGGATATCAAAAGGAAGACACATTATTATTGAGCAAAGAAGCTGAAGTTGATCCTATTCCGAATTTAGAAATTAACAATCACAATGTAAGATGCACCCATGGAGCAACAGTTTCTCAGATAGATAATGAGAAATTATTTTATTTAAAGTCTCGTGGCTTGGAAGAGAAAGATGCCAAAAGATTAATTGTAGATGGATTTTTTGACTCTTTTATCTGCAAAATAGGAAATGAAAATATAAGAAATGAATTAAGGAATTTAATAGGAGCAAAGCCAATATGATAAATATAACAAAAAATAAAATTGAGAGATTAAGAGAAGATTTTCCGATTTTGTCCAGAAAGATAAATAATAAGCAATTAGTTTACCTGGATAATTCCGCAACAACCCAGAAGCCTATGCAAGTAATAGATGCAATAACAGATTATTACACAAATTATAATTCAAATGTCCATAGGGGATTGCATAAGCTAAGCGAAGAGGCAACAGTAAAATTTGAGGAATCCCATGAGAAGGTTGCTGATTTCATCAATGCTGATTTTCAGGAGTTAATATTCACAAAAGGAACAACAGAATCAATAAACTTATTGGCATATTCACTATCATCTAAGCTGAAAAAAGGAGATGAAATCTTAATAACCCAGATGGAGCATCATTCTAATTTGGTTCCATGGCAGCAAATAGCAAAGAGCTTTGGATTTAAGCTTAATTATATAAAAATAAAAAATGACGGAACTTTAGATTTAGATGATATTAAACTAAGTAAAAAAACAAAAATAGTTTCTTGCGTTCACACCTCAAATTTTCTGGGAACAATAAACCCAGTTAAAGAAATTGGAAAAATAGCGCATGAAAATAATTCGTTATTTGTTCTGGATGGAGCGCAGTCTGTTCCCCATATGCCAATAGATGTCAAGAATATTGATTGTGATTTTTTGGCATTTTCATCCCATAAGATGCTGGGTCCAATGGGGATTGGAGCGTTGTATGGAAAAAAGGAATTATTAGAAGAGATGGAGCCGTTTAACTATGGGGGAGATATGATCTTGGAAGTAAGATTTGATGATACTAAATTCAATGAATTGCCATGGAAGTTCGAGGCTGGAACCCCCAATGTTGCTGGTGCAATTGGTTTTGGAGCTAGTATTGATTACTTAAATAAAATAGGAATGGAAAACATAAAAAATTATTCCAATGAATTAACAGGATATGCATTAAAGAGATTATCAGAAATAAAAAATCTTGAGATTTACGGCCCATTAAATCCTGAAAAAAGAGGTTCTTTAATCTCGTTTAATTTAATTAATATTCATCCTCATGACACTACTTCGTTATTGGATGATTATGGGATTGCTGTTAGAGGGGGCCATCATTGTGTAATGCCGACCATGAAATTAATGGGATTGACTGGATCAACAAGGGCAAGCTTTTATTTTTACAATACAAAGGAAGAGATTGATTATTTAGCTGAAACATTGGAAAAAGTCAAGGGAGTATTCAAATGAATAGTTTAAATGAAGGGATGTATATGGAGCACATATTGGATTTGTATAAAAATCCGTTAAATTTTGGCATCTTGGAGAATGCTGATTTCAAAGAAAGATGCTTTAATCCAAGCTGCGGGGATGAGGTAGAAATTCAAGCCAAGGTTAATAGCAATAAGATAGAGGATGTAAAATTCATAGGCAAAGGATGCGCTATATGTGTTGCTTCAGCCTCTTTGCTGACAGATAATATAAAAAATAAGTCCTTGGATGAATTAAATAATTTGACAAGGGAAGATATGATGAAATTAGTTGGAATTGAAGTTGGACCGGCAAGGATGAAATGTATTACTTGTCCGTTAGTTTCATTAAGAAATGGGATAAATTCTTTTAATGGGGGTCAAAATGCTAGAAGTTAAGGATTTACACGTTAATGTAGAGGGGAAAGAAATACTTAAAGGAGTTAATCTAGAAGTTAAAGATGGGGAGATAGTCGCTTTCATGGGTCCGAATGGCTCTGGAAAATCAACATTATCTTATGTGTTAATGGGGCATCCAAAGTATGAAATAACAAAAGGAAAAATAATTTATAATGGGGAAGATATTACAGAGATGGAGCCTAATGAGAGAGCTAAAAAAGGATTATTCCTATCATTTCAGTATCCTCAGGAGATTCCAGGGGTTTCTGTTTCTAATTTTTTGAGGACTGCTCTAAATTCAAAAAGAGAAGCTCCAATTAGCGTTATGGACTTTAGAAAATTATTGATTGAAAAATTAGAACTGTTAAAAATGGATAAATCATTTATGAATCGTTATCTTAATGAGGGATTCTCAGGAGGAGAAAAGAAAAGAGCAGAGATTTTACAATTTGCCGTTTTAGAACCTAAGATGGCTATTTTAGATGAAACAGACAGCGGGTTAGATATAGATTCTTTAAAGGTTGTTGCTAATGGAGTTAATGCAATAAAAACAAAAGATATGTCTATTCTAATAATAACTCACTATCAGAGGATATTAGATTATGTTATTCCGGACAGAGTTTATGTATTAGTAGACGGAAAAATTGTCCAGTCTGGAGGGAAAGAATTAGTGCATGAACTGGAAGAGCATGGCTATGAAAAGTGGGGCAGCAGTGAATCAGCTTCTGAAGCAGAAGCTTAATTTTTTAATCTATTCTTATGGGCAGACAAATATCTTCTTATAAAATAATTAACAAATCCTTCTTCTCCTCTTTTAAATGCCTTATAGTAAGGGCTTCTTTTTCTACGTTCTATAATCAACATAGGATATCCACTATGCCACAAAATATGATTCATGACTAATCTTCCAATTCTACCATTTCCATCACCAAACGGATGTATAGACTCAAATATATAGTGAGCCCTTCCTGCCAATTCAACAGGGTTAATTTTAGAGTTATTGACTAAATTAACAAACTTTCTCATAAGCTTTCTTACATCCTGCCAATTAGGGGCTGTATAATCCCCAACCCTTACTAGATAATCCCTGTATTTTCCGGCTATTTCTTCTTTGGTTTCTTTGAATAATTCTTTATGCCATTCTAAAATTAGTTTATTGGTTATTTTATTCTTCTTGCTTAACATCTTTAAAAATAAATTATAATGCGCTTCTGTTTCTTTTACATCCCTCAATGATTTAGATGGAGATATATTATCTTTTATTATGCCCCTAGTTTCTTCCAATGTTATTTTAGAGCCCTCTATGGCATTTGTATTATATGTAAATGCAATTGCTATTTCTTCTTTTTCCTTTTCTTTTATGCTTTCCGGATATCTTGACCATTCTCTTTGAAAATCTTTTTTTATTTTTTCAAGTTTTTCATAAATGGAGTTTTTCTCTTCCTCTGCTAGCTTTTCTTTTAATCCTTCAATATCTTTTGGAATGGCTTTTCCAAGGTAGATTTCTCTTGTTATAACCTCTTTATTCTTTCTAAAAGAATGTTGCAGATAGAAATATTCTTTTTTCCCTTTCTTTCTTTTGATTATTCTCATAAATATTATTACCATTACATATATTTAAATATTGCTATTTAATGATATTTTGTAATTGTAATTATTTCTTCTTCGTTACTCCTATTTTAGGGCACAATCTGTTAAGAACACACTGGCTGCAAATTGGTGTAGGGGCTTTGCAAACCTTTCTTCCGTGGTCAATAAACAAATGGCTTAGATTTAACCATTCATTTTTTGGAACTATTTTCATTAAATCTTGTTCTATTTTTTTAGGATCCTTATTTTTTGTCAATCCCAATCTATTAGATAATCTTATGTTATGGGTATCAACAACATATCCTTCATATATTCCAAAAACATTTCCCAGAACAGCATTGGCTGTTTTTCTTGATACCCCTCTTAGTTTTAGCAGATCATCCATCTTATTTGGAACCTTTCCATTAAACTCCATTGTAAGAATTCTTCCAGTTTCCTTTAGTGCTTTAGCTTTATTCCTGTAAAAATTAATGGATTTAATGTCATTTTGTAGCTCTTCTAATCTAGAATTGGCATAATCCTCAGCTGTTCTATATTTATTGAATAAATCTTTGGTTACAATATTAACCCTTTTATCTGTGCATTGTGTGCTAAGAATAGTCGCAACTAGTGATTCTAAAGGACTTCTAAAGCTAAGGGAAGTTTTAGAATTAGGATATTCTTTCTTTAATAATGAAATTATTTTTATTATTCTAGACATATTTATCTAGCTCTTCTTCTTTTGTAATTGGACTAGAACAAGTATTATTATTGCATATATAAATTGTTTTTTCTCCAATCTTATTTTTACCTTTTAATATTCTTAGTTTCATTCCTTCTTTATAAATTATTTTTCTAGGAATAAATCTTTTATTTATTTCATTAATAAAGTCTCCAAAAACAACAATTTCAATGGGCCCTTTAATAAAGAAAATTAAGGAATTTAAATAACTAGCTGAATACATAAGTTCTTTTTGTATTTTATCATAAAATATTTTTAATGTTATTTCAGCTTTTTCCTTATATTTATTATTCTCTGTTAAGTAATATAGTCTTAGTAGATTTTCAATAGCTATAGAATTTCCAGCTGGAGCACTTAAATCAACAAAAGGCTTTTCATTAAATAAAACTTCTTTTTCCTTTTCTGTATAATAAAAACCATCCCCCCAAAATAAATCTATTAATTTATTGTTAATTTCAATTGCTTTATCTAAATATTTTTTATCAAAAGTAGTTTGATGTAAGTCAATTAAAGCCCTTATCATAAAAACATAGTCATCTAAAGTTCCTTCTACATCATAATAATGATATAGTTTATCTCTATAGTTTTTTAACACTTCATTTACTATTGTAATAGCTATGTCTAAATACCTTTTATCTTGAAAAACATTATAGGCTAAAATAAAAGAAGAAGCAGCCATGCAATTCCAGTTTGTGAATTTATTTTTATCAACAAATGGCTTCTTTCTCTTTTGCCTTTCTTCAAGTATTTTCTCTTTTGCCTTTTTTAATACATCTTTTACTTTATCAACATCTATTTTTAGTACATCAGCTATATCTTCTATTTCGTTTTTAACATAAAGAACATTTTTTCCATGCTCAAAATTTCCATAATCCTCTATTCCATAATATAAACAAAACATTTTGGAATCTTCTCCTAGTATTTTATCAATTTCTTGTTTAGTCCAAGTATAATATTTACCTTCTTCATTATCCGTATCTGCATCTATACTAGTATAAAATCCTTTATCATACATTTCTTTTATTAAAAAATTAATTAATTCTAATGCTATTTTTTTAAAAAATTCATCCTTTGAGATTTGATATGCTTTAATATATAAACTTAATAAAGGAGCATTATCATAAAGCATCTTTTCAAAATGAGATATTAACCAAGATTCATCTGTAGAATATCTATGAAATCCTCCTTGTAATTGATCATAAATTCCTCCCCGAGCCATTTTTCTAAGGCTTAAGTCTATAATATTCCATATTTCTTTATCTTTTGATTCATAGTATAAACTAAATAATAAATCTAGAATCTCTATGCTAAAGAATTTTGGTCTAAAACCAAATCCACCATTTACTGGATCAAAGTTGTTTTTTATATTAATTAAGGCATTTTCTATTATTTCTAAGTTTAAATCTTCTTTTATAGGCTGAAATTTTAAGGATTCATTTATTGCTTTAACAACATTTTCAGCATTTTTATTTAAATTAGCTTTGTCTTTTTTATAGGATTCAGATATTTGAATTAATAATAATTTAAAACTAGGCATTCCATATTTTGGCTCTTTAGGAAAATAGGTTCCGCCAAAAAAAGGCTTTTTATCTGGAGTTAGAAAAACAGTTAATGGCCATCCTCCTTGTCCTGTTAAATTACTTACAAATGTCTGATACATTTTATCTATATCAGGCTTTTCATCCCTATCAACTTTTATAGCTATGAATTCTTTATTTATTATTTCAGCTATTTCTTTGTCTTCAAAACTCTCATGCTTCATTACATGGCACCAATGGCACCAAACCCCACCTATACTTAATAAGATAGGCTTATCTTGTTTTTTAGCTTCTCTAAAAACCTCTTCATTCCATGCATACCAATTAATAGGATCTTTAGAAGCGTTTCTTAGATAACTACTTTTTTCTTTAGCTAATTTATTCATATAGAAATTAGTAAGATTTAATTTAAATTATTTCTTATTTTAAATTTATATCTATACCAAATTTTAGATTTAGTTTTAAAGTATATTTCTATATTAAGGATCTAAGAATATTTCTCTGCTATTTCTCCCCCATTATAACAGCTAATAATCTCTTTGCCTTTATCTGTCAGAAAATAAATCCTGCCGTGATTCTAATTTTACATTTAATTAACAATATATTTATAATAAATATACATTATATCTATTTAGAATATTCATCAGCTAACTCCCCACCTTTAATTATCTCAGTAATTTCTTTGCCTTTATCTGTCAGAAAATATATCCTGCCGTGATTATGATTGGGGGTTTTACATTCCAATAACCCTTTTTCAGAGAATTCTTTTATTGTTCTGCTTATATGGGAAGGAGCCAAATTAGTTTTTTTAGCTAATTCAGAAGGGGTAATTGGCTGGTCTATAGCTTCTAATATTCTAGTTCTTTGAACAGATCTCTTGATAAAAGATAATAATTCCCAATCCATATATTCTTTAATTTCTTATTATTTATATATATTATTAACAATAGGTTAACAATAAATATATATAATTATTTCATTAATTTCTCAATCTTGGATTTGCTTTTCTCATATATTGATTTAGTGATATAGCCTGCTTTATAGCTCTTTTCCAACAAGCTTAATTCATTTTCTAATTTCTTATTATGATCTGTCTTTTCCATTTCAGTCTCTGGAGTTTTCTTTTCTAATTCCTTCAACCTAATAGATTGGGATTTTTCTATACTTTTTAGTCTTCTTTGTTGCAATAAATACAATCCAAATAATGCTATTAAAATCATCAATATCCCAGAACCAATATAATAAACAGTATTTGGTATGCTTATTTCTATTAATCCTTTTTCACCAACTACATCAAATCTTTTTGTGGAAGTTCCAACTGAGTCTTTATACTTGACAATTGCCCCCACAATATATTCTCCCAATGGAATATCCTCTGGAATCAAAAAGCTCTTGGTAAATGTAGCTTGATTTTGCACCCTAACAATCTGGCTTTCTCTTAATATTGTATTGCCTTTTGAGTTTCTAATGAAAAACTCAACATTGACATCTGATCTCAATCCAGATAAATCAAATATTGTAGCTTGCAATCTAAACTCTTTTCCAGGCAGCACTTTTTTATAGTCTAATGGAATATCCAGAGTAACATCAAATAATGTCCTTAAAGATTCAATTTCGATTACAGCCTGTATTTTTTCCCTTATATCTTGATAAACAGCATATATTTCACCAACATAAACCCCAGGAACTATTCCAGCTCCGGAATTAAATAGGATTTCTATTTCTCTTTCCTCTAATGAAGCCAGAGTAAACCTTGGCTCTGGGAATGATATTATTCCCTTTAATTCATCTTGTTGCTCTAGATTAACCTCTACAGAAGAACTTGCTATATTCTTTATCTTTATTGTTTTTTTGAATGAGTCTCCTTTTTTAACCTGGACATTAATTAGTTTATTGTCTATTAATAAGACTCTTACACCTTCTTTTATCTTACTTTCAACTGCCCTTCCTGTAGTTCCTCCACCTCCGCCTCCTCCGCCAGCTTGTGATTCACCACTACCACCACAAGACTGGCTTTCAGCTGGCTTATTATTTGTTGTGCCGCAATTGTTTGAATCTGTACAAGTTCTTGTTTGCTGTCCATTAGAACAAGCTGAATATGAGGTACAACTCCAAGATTCAGTGCATTCCTCTTCGCCAATGCCGCTGAAACTTAATCCAGTAATCTTATACTTATTGAATGTAGTATTTTTCTCGCATGTAAATCCGTTTTGAGTGCTACCATCACATCCAATGCTTTTCTCATTAGCCTTGCTGCAGTCTGTGCTTAATTCATCTATATTTGTAATCTCTTCATCCCTTATGCAAACACCATTTCCATCTAATAGTACTTCTAAATATGCTGTTTTTGTGTTTCCGCTCCCAAGAGATATCCCAGAAACAACAACAACAGAAGAGGATTCTCCATTAATGACTTTTGTCTCTTCTTTAATGCTCATATTAGAAAGATCAAGCTTATTTGCGCTGTTAAAATTATGGTCAAATTCAACAATTGGCTCGATAATTGTGCTTCCAGTAGATGAATCGATAGTTGTTGAGGTTATAGCCACTGTTTTTACTCCATTAAAACTTTGGTTAATATTATCATCATTATTGATTGTGAAGTTTACTGTAATATTGCTTCCGCTGCTGTCTACTGCATTTATTGAACTGGCAAAACCATCTATGAAATCATCACTATCATCTACTCCGTCTCCGTCCAAATCATCCTCGCATACATCACCAATGCCGTTACTATTACTGTCTGCCTGGTTGGCATTTTTTATAAACTTGCAATTATCCGTATAGTCAAAAACCCCATCTCCATCGCTATCTTTGACTTTTGTGACTGTTAAATTTGAGATATTTGAATCTACGCTTGTTAATCCGTCTGAAATAGTTGCTTTTATTTGATAGGTTCCTTCTGTGCTTCCCACAGCACCAAAGAAAGTAAAATTTTCCCCATTGCTTATATCATCAAAACTCAAACTTCCATTTTTTTGCTTCCATATTATGCTTACTGTGTTATTACCATTATCATCATTATATGTTATATTGTATGAGATATTTTGATCTTCCCTTATTATTGGAACTAAATTATTTGAGATGCTGTTAGCGAAAGCCAATATTTCCGGAGCTGTATTTGTTGTTACTATATTAACCATTATATCTTCATCATCGTTGCTATTGCCATCGCTAACCCTTATTGTTGCAGAGTAATTTCCAGCAGTGTTGCCAGAAGGGATTGTTATAACCCCAGTATTGCTGTTTATAGTCATAGATAAGTCATTATCCTTGCTAGGAATGCTGAATGTTAATGTATCATTCTCCTCGTCTGTTGCTGTTACTGTGTATGTATTTGAGCTTCCTGTTTCGCCAGTTAAATCTCCAACAGTATTTAGAATAGGAGCGTCATTTACTGAACTTATTACTAGACTATAATTTTGGCTGTCAATACTTCTGTTATTATCAAAAGCGCTTATATTTATAGAGTGTGTTCCGTTTTGTCCATTTCTTGGGGTAAATGAAATTAATCCACTTTCAGAATTAATTGTGAAAAGCCCGCTGCTGTTTACTGAGAAGATTAAATTATGGCCTGTTGCATTAACATCATATTCATATAATACATCTTCTGTTGCAGTAGTTATAGGAGTAGTGGTAATATTAGGAACAGGAGTTTGAATACTAATTGCTATAGTTGTTGTGTCTGAAACAGCAAAAATCTCAAATATTGTGGCAGCATCAATTATAGTAGCTGAACTTATCTCAAATATCTTTGCGTAATTTGTTATAAAAAGAAAAAATAGCAATACAACTATTATTATAACTAAAACTTCTTTAATCTCTTTTTTTGCCTTTTCCTTTTTCTGTTCCACTTTTTTTATTATGGAGTTCGTAGAATATAAATATTACTATTGCTATTATCAATAATAATCCCACAACAGAATAAATATTATAGCTTCCCTTAATTCCTTTGACAGCCTCTCCAGTAGGAGCTGTTGGAACTGGCTCATGAGGTTGTATCAATACAGGGAATGTGGCATCTACAGAACTTCCAATTGTAACTGGACCCCCCCTTCCGCTTGGCAGGGCTGTAACTGATATTCCAACAGTATATGTATCTCCTACATTAGCATTATCTGGAATCTGAACCCTTAAATTTACTCTAGATTCTCCTCCAGCTTTTACTAAATAACTATTGCTTCCATCTATTATTTGAGTAATGTCTTTTCCATTAGTTAAATCAACATTTGCTATTACATCTTCTGTAGCGCCAGCTCCATTTTGCAATGTGAAATAAACATCCATTGATTCTCCTGGCTCCAAAACTAATGGCTTCCCAGGCCAATAAGAGGTTGAAACCCCAAATGCAATTACATTAATGCTCAATAATACAGCTATTAAAACAAAAATATTCAGTTTTTTTATTATCTTCATTTTATTCTCCATTATTTATTTATGGCTCAGAAGCTACCAATACACTCCATGATCCTCCTCTTGTTGTGTCATAAGTATATGCCCCAATACCAGCTGGAACATGAACTAAACATAGATATAATGAACTTGATTGGGCTGCTCCCCTATCAATTATTCCAGTAACAGCTGTTAGAGTAGCATTAACCAAATTAGTAGTTTGATTTCCATCTAAAGTAGAATCCATGCATTCTGCTTTTGACACCCCGTCATAATCAATGCTTATGTTAGCAAATGTAAAGTTCTCAGCTGGAATAAAATCATTTGCACCTGCTTGGGCATTTGTTGTTCCTAAATCAGATGCATTCACGCTTAAATTCAATCCAGCCTGATTTCCTGTATTTTCAATATTCAAGAAGTCAGTGGCTGAATTATTTGTAATATTATATTCGTCAGGATCTGCTGCTGCCAATGTCAATGCATTTACTGACAAGTTCATTGCTGTTAATAGATTATATGTTAATGTTAAAGTATTATTTATATCTCCTAGTCCAGATGAATCATTTGCCTCAACCCTTATTATATAATCTCCATTAGGATTAAAATATTGCAGAGAAATAGTACATGAAAAATTAGCGCTGGCGCTATCTGTTCCAACATCTCCTCTTTCACAAGTACCATTAACTCTTTCTGTAGTTCCTTGGGTAAAGTTGGCTGAAGCATTTTGTATATCAGCATCCCCATTTGTGTCATTCACTATAACTGTAAATTCAACCTCTCTTAAACCGCCCTCAATAGGATCAAATGAGGAATTTACATTTGCAGATACCTCGCTAACATTTGGAGCAGCATTGGATAATGCTATTGAAACAGTTGTCACATCTCCAACAGGCCAGCCAGTTATGTCCATTAATCCTGAAAACCAATCTGAGAATCCAGCAGATGCTAAAGGAAGGAAAATTAAAACACCCATTATGATAAATATAAATAGAAAATCCCCTTTTTGTATATTCATCATTTTTGCTATCTCTTTTTAATATATAAACTTATTGTATTTTATCCCATTTATAATTGATTATTTATATATAAACTTTATTATCGTTTATTCTCTATTTTATTTAATTATTTATGGTTCAAGAGCTACTTGTATGCTCCAAGACCCGCCCAATGAGGTGCTATATGCTACTCCTGGAATTCCAGCTGGAACATGCCTTAGGCATAAGTATAATGAACTAGTTTCTCCAGCCCCTCTTTCTATTATTCCATTAACTGAAGTTAGAGTGGCATTTACAAGATTTGTTGTTTGATTCAATGGATCATCTATTGTAGAATCCATACATTCAGCGAATGAACTCCCAGTATAATCTATGCTAATATTTCCAAATGTAAAGTTCTCTGCTGGTATTGTAAATATTGTAGTTTCATTTCCTAGATCAGATGCATTTACACTAATATTCAATCCAGGCTGGTTTCCTGTATTTGTTATGTTCAAGAAACTAGTGTCTGTGCTGTTTGTTATATTTTGGTCGTCTGGATTTGCAGTTGATAATGTCAATGCATTTACACTTAAATTCATTGCAGTCAATAGATTATATGTCAATGTAATAGTATTGTTAATAGCAGTCACTCCCTGTGAATCATTCGCTTCTATGTTTATTATATAATCTCCATTAAGGTCAAAGTATTGCAATCCTATAGTGCATGAGAAATTGACGCTAAATGTGTCTGTTCCTGTCTCTTCTGGAACACACATTGTTATATTCTCTCTTAGAATAGTCCCTTGCGTAAAGTTAGCTGTAACATTTCCTATGTCAGCATCTCCATCAGAATCATTTATTATAACACTAAACTCTATATTTCTAATGTCTCCTTCTAATGGATCGAATGTTGAATTGACGTTTTCAGATAAGAATGTTATTTCTGGAGCCACATTCGTTATTGACCCTATTGTTATAATAAATTCATCGCTTTCTATTTCATATCCTGCTTCTCCATTTTGGTCATATAATGTTATGTTAATGGTTGCATTAGTATTTTGTACATCTTGAACTGCTCTTATTGTCAAATTCCCAGTTCCATTAATCAAATCAAATTCTGTTGTTAATGCGGCTGAATTATTATTTTCAATAGTATAATTAAGCTGCGAGTCTGGATCTTCCACATCAGTTACATTATCGCTTAGATTAATTTCAAATGTTGCGAAGTTTGCATCCAAGTCAATGTCTGCTATAGCATCAAATAATGGCTTGTCATTAACGGCATTTATTGTCAAGTCAAATGTATCTGATTCTATTAATCCAGTTCCATTTGAATCTATTACTGTTATATTAATTGTAGTTGTTCCTGTTACATTTCCAGATGGTTGATAAGTGAAGTTTCCTGTTCCGTTCTCTACTGCCAATATAGAGAATAAAGAATTATTCTCAAATATTGTGTAATTCAAATCCCTGTGAGGATCATCAACATCTGAAATATTTAATGAAATGTTTAGTTCTTGCAGTTGAGAGTCTTCTGTTATTGAGAAGTTTCCTATATCATTGAATAAAGGATTGTCATTTACAGCATTTACTGTTATAACAAATTCTTTACTGTCATTTAATCCATCTGTAACACTACCATTATTATCATATGCTGTTATATTGATTGTTGAACTTCCGGTAGCATTAGCTACAGAGAAGAATGTCAAGTTTCCAGTTCCATTCTCAATTTGTACTGTTATTACAGACGTATCTGAACTTGTTGAAGTATAATTAATATCTCTATGTGGATCATCTATATCAGTTAGATTCTCACTAATATTCAATTCAAATATTGTAAAGTCCTCATTCAAACTAAAGTCAGCTATAGTAGCTAATCCAGGAGGATCATTTACTGCATTAATTGTTACTGTAAATAGGGTACTATTTGTTACCCCAGTTCCATTCAAATCATATACAGTTACATTTACATTTGTTTCTCCTGTAACATTAGCAACACTTCTAAATGTTAGATTCCCAGTTCCATTAATAAGATCAAACTCTGCTGTTATAACACTAGAATCTGTTAATGTTATAGTATAATTTATATCTCTATCTAATTCTATTGCATCAGTTACATTATCGCTTAAGTTTAATTCTATCGCTGTTGCAAAGTCTTCATTCAATGTAAAGTTGCTTACTTCATCAAATATTGGTGCTGGATTTCCAACTACAAATAATTGTGTTGTAAATACAACCTGTTCTTCTCCGGGATCACTCTGATTTGTGATATTCATAGATATATTATAAATTCCAATCTCACTTGGAACTGTTGGATCTCCTCCTTCAAAGAACTCTCTTAAATTTACATCATAGATATTGGAATTAGGGTCTCCATCATTACATAATGAGAAACTTAGATCTCCAGATTGTGTATCATTGTGGGCATAACCATAGGCAGTTTCACCCTCCCAATTATATACATTATCTACATCATTCAATACATCTATAGTTCCATTTGTACATAATGGAATAGTTGAATTCAATATAAAGTCTGTTAGGTTCATTGATGAAATGTTTAATATTAATGAATTTTCATTTATAATCATAACAGTTACATTAGACCCAGCTGGAATTAAATCATTCCTCTTCAATTCTAATGTAACATTTACATCTGACAAATTATTTCCGATTAAATATTCAATATTTGTTTGATTAAATGTCACATTTCCTATGACTAGTCCAGTTGGTTCAAATGGAGTTGTTCCTGTAAACAAGAAGAATCCAAATGTTATAGTTAATAAAGCAAAAATTATGAAGTACGGGCTTGAAACTGTATTAATGACTTTATTTGATATTATCTCTTTTGTCTTGTATCTATTAATCTCTCTACTATAATTAGATATTTCTTTATGGCATTCATTAATATAAGAATCATAATATCTAATCCATTCGTCATAAGAACTTCCTTTTAAGAATCTGTATAGCTCTATGTTATACTGCTCATTGCTAATCTTAGATTTATGATGTAGCAATGTCAATCTCTTTACATATTCAATAATCTCTCTCTTCTTAGATTGAGATAGCTGAATCTTACTATTTAGATTCTCTATTCTCTTTCTGTAGCTAGTTATTTCTAGCTCAACCTTTCTCATTTACACCTCTTTTTTTGATTGCTCTGTTGTAAACGGTCCAGATATTACGTTGATCTTTCTTCAGCAATTTGGCAATCTCATTATATCGTAATTTGGAAACTTCTTTTAGGAAAACAATTAAAGCCTCTAATGAAGAGAAATTTCTATTAGCAAAAACTGAGACGGGAATAAAAATTTCAGATTTTTCTATTACTAAAGGATCTGAAAATTTCTTAAGGGAGTTTTGATAAGTAGTCCATATAGTCCTGTCATCTCTTCTTATTAAAATAGCAATATCATGATATTTGAGATTTCTGATTTCCTTTAGATATTTGCATATAATTTCTAAAGTGCTTAATTTTTTATTAGAGAATGCAGAAATTGGAATTTCTAATTCTTTAGGCTCTTCCTTAATTAAACTAAGAATCTCACTATAATTTAAATTATACTTCTCCTTTAACTCGTTTATGGCTAATTTAAGAATCTCTAGATTTCTATCTTTTTGTAAATCTGAATAATAAGAGCTATTATGTTTTGTCTCTTTTTTTCTCATTCTTAAGTATTAATATAAATTATACTCATTATGTATGTATAAATTGTTTATAAAGGTGACTATATTGAGTTATAATACTTATAATAAATGTAATTTATACTTGATTTATATGTAATATGACCAAAACTTATAACTTTTGATTAATCTTCCCTAGAAACATTTAAATATATAAGGATATTTTTATATCCTATGATAAACCAAAGAATAATACATTGGATAGTAGAAGAAGAAGATTTGATAGTTCCAACTCTATTTAAACCTGTACAATTTAATGTAATCAAAAAGCTTGACAATGGCAAAAAATTAACAGAAAATGAAAAGAGATATCTAAGGGGGAAAATGAAGAAGAAAATTACATTACTACAAAGTTTTATGAGCATAGAACAACTAAAAGATAACTATTTGATATTGCTAGACATAATTGGCTCTTATTATATAACTGGTTTAGAAGCCTTAAAACATAATGGATATGGTTGGTATTTTAAGCCTAAGATAGTTGAAATAATAAACACAAAAGTAGAAGGGACTGTTACTTTAAATGACAAAACCATTAAGTTCATAAGAATAAAGTCAATAAAGAGCAGTAAAATAGTCATAGATAAAGAATCAGGCTTAAAATATGCAACCAATGAGCAGATCATTAAAGATATAGCCTTTACTAAGAATAAATACACAGAAAATGTATGGATACAGATGCTTGCAAGATACAAAAATATGTTTGTAAAAAATATTGATAAGTTTAAAAATATCTTACCAAAACAAAAAATAGATTATTCAAAATATGGCGTCTAGAATATTAAATATAATAAGAGAATTTCTTCTGGAAGTAGAAAAAGATAATCCATTTGATTTAGTATTAAAAGGCGGAACAGCATTATCAATCTATTATCTAAATAGTCATAGAGAATCAGAAGATCTTGATTTTGATGCAGATAAACATCTAATTAAAAAGTATAAGGAAATACAAAATTACCTTACTGCAATCTTAGAACGATTAAAACGGAAACAAATAGTAAAAGATTTTAAGATAACAAAATCTGCTTTTGCATCTACTAATAGATACCATATAAAATTAGAATTGAAAACACATAAAATAATTTATAGTAAGATAGATATTGATTTTGTAGAGTTACCCAAAAATTTAATTAAAGTTGGGCAACTTAATCTTTATCCTACAGAAAGAATTTTTATCACTAAAGCACTAACGTTTGTTAATAGAAAAGAATTCAAGGATTTATATGATATATCATATTTAATAAGAAAAGTAGATATAGCGCTTTTTAAAAAAAAAGAGAATGTAATTCAGCTTATTGAAGAAGTAATACAAACTATTCAACAAGAAGATATCAAGAAAATATTTAAATTGGCATTTAGAAATGTTGATTTAAAATTTAAAAATTTAAAAGAAACTGAATTAAACAATTTTATTAAAAAAACCATAAACGAACTTGGAGTCTTAATTAATAAACTAAAGAGCTTAGAAGAAGATTAAAATATGAAATTTAAGAAATATGAATATACTTTATTAATAATAGCTTTAATATTAATTTTTATCTTGGTTTATAGCCCGCATTCTGATTATAAATATCCTTTACATGTGGATGAATGGCAACATATTTCTAAAGCTGTTTATTTTTCAGAAACAAAAGAATTGCAAAGAAACCCGAATTTAGTAGATAAACCATTTCAGCCAAACCTTGAGCCGGGATTTACTGTATTTTTGTCTTTTTTATTCAGATTTATTGATCCAATTATGGGTTATAAATTTCTTCCGGCTATTTTTGCAACTCTTGCAGCTTTTATCTTATTTTTATTAGTTCATCAAATAACAAGTAATTTCTATATTGGATTATTTTCAATATTATTTTTTTCATCTTTAAAAAGTAATATAAACATACAGGGGTTATGGTTCTTTCTGCCATTAACCTTAGCAATTCCCATTATATTCCTTTATTTTTTATTTTTCTTAAAATACTTTGAGGAGAATAAAATAAAATATTTTTTTTATAGCGTTATCCCGTTGATTCTACTTTTATTTGTACATGCAATATCATTAATTTTATTATTAATTGTTAGTTTTATCTATTTATTATTACATCATAAAGAGATTGAAAATTTTAGACCATTATCCATATTTTTGATGATAATTCCAACATCAATCATTATATTATTATTTATCCTAATTAGGGAAAATTCGGAAATCTTTAATCTTTTATTAGATTGGCTAATAATAGAAGAAGGTTGGGGATATGTTGAAAAACAATATTTTTTACCGTCATTCTATGGAATAATTCCAACATTATTAGCATTTATCGGAATCTATCCAAGTATTAAGAATAAAAACTCAAGAATTTTTCTTATAATCTCATTTATTACTTTATCTTTAATATTTTTATTTCATAATTTTGGATTTAGTATTTTATTCCCTTATCAGAGAGTACTTTATTATGCTATGATTGGGTTAGTTCCTTTATCTTCTATTGGTTTATACTCCCTATTGGGTGTTTTAAAAGGTAAATTAGTTTGGTTAATTCCAATCATACTATTAATTGTTTTTTATTTCACATTTTTTAATTACTACAACTTAGATAAGGATTCTGGTTTATATCATGTTGTTGAAGATAAAGATTATGAAGCGATAAAATTATTATCACAATTTAAGAGTAAGGTAATTATGTCACCATTACCTCAATCTAGTGCTATTTATCCAATAAGCAAGAATCTTGTTATTGCACATACAAAAGGTAATTTATTGAGTGGAAATATAGATATGGTTAGAAGATTTTATGAAGTAGACTGTGATGAAAAGACAAATATAATTAAAAGATATGATATAGATTTTATATTATCTCAAACGAAATTAGATTGTGGTTATACCAAAGTATATAATGATAAAACTTATATTTATAAGCTACCTTAGAAATGATGATGAGAAATATTTTCAAAAGTTTATTAGATTTATTTAAGAGAATAAGTTTATTTATCCAGTTTATTATAAATATAATACTATTGACTTTTGTTTATTTTATAGGCATAGGAATAGTAAGTTTATTTGCTAAAATATCTAATAAAAAATTTCTAGATTCAAACAATAAATGTACTTATTGGAGAGAATACAGGGAAAATAAAAGTCATTATAAAATGTTTTAAAATGTATATACTGGGAATATCTTGTTTTTATCATGATGCAGCTGCATGCTTGATCAAAAATAATGATATAATAGCTGCAGTAGAAGAAGAGAGATTTACTAGAAAAAAGCATGATAACTCTTTTCCAATTAATTCAATAAAATATTGTTTAGAAGAGGCAAAAATTGACATAAATGATATAGAATACATTGGATTTTATGAAAAGCCGATATTAAAGTTTGATAGATTAATTTCAACTTATATTGATACATTTCCAAAATCATATTGGAGCTTTTGCAAAGCCATGCCTTCTTGGTTAACTGAAAAATTAAGAATTCCTACTTTAATAAGAAAGAAACTAAAGTATAATGGGAAAATTATCTTTATAAAACATCATATGAGTCATGCAGCATCCACTTTTTTAGTATCTCCATTTAAAGAAGCGGCAATTTTAACATTAGATGCAGTTGGTGAATGGACAACTACAAGTTATGGTTATGGCAAAAATAATGAAATTAAATTATTGAAAGAAATTAATTTTCCAGATTCTTTAGGATTGTTTTATTCTACAATTACATCTTTTTTAGGTTTTAAAGTTAATAATGATGAATATAAGATAATGGGATTAGCTTCTTATGGCAAGCCGATATATTATAATAGATTAAAGAAATTAATAGATATAAATGAAGATGGCAGTTATAGACTTAATCGGGATTATTTTGCTTATTCTTATAAATTGAAGATGTTTAACGAGAAATTGGAAAAAGAATTTTGGAAATCTAGGATTCCAGAATCAAAAATAGAACAAAAACATAAAGACTTAGCAGCATCCCTTCAAAAATTATTAGAAGATATTATAATTAAGATATCAGATTATGTTTATGAACAAACTAAATTAGATAAACTTTGTATTGGTGGCGGTATAGCATTAAATTGTGTTGCTAACACTGAAATATTAAAAAGAACTAAGTTTAAAGAAATATTTATACAACCAGCTGCTGGAGACTCCGGGGGAGCTTTAGGCGTTGCTTATTATATTTATAATGTTATACTAAAAAACAAAAGAAAGACCATAGAACATGTTTATTTAGGTCCTAGTTTTTCTAATACAGAGATAAGGGATTTCTTAATAAATAATAATATAAAATTTGAAGAACTAGAAGAAAAAGAACTACTAAAAAGAGTTGCTAGGCTAATAAACAACAATAGAATAATTGGGTGGTTTCAAGGAAGAATGGAGTTTGGTCCAAGAGCGTTAGGAAATAGAAGCATATTAGCAAATCCGACCAATAAAGACATGAAATATAGATTAAATAATAAGGTTAAACATAGGGAAGATTTTAGACCTTTTGCTCCTACTGCTCTAAAAGAAGAGGTCCATCATTATTTTAATATTAAGCAATATGACCCATTTATGACCTTAGTTTGTGATGTTAAAAGTAAAAAAATCCCAGCTGTAACTCATTTTGATAATACAGCTAGACTACAAACCATTGAAGAGAGATATAATCCTAAATTTTATAATTTGATAAAAGAATTTAAAAAAATAAGTAAAATTCCAATATTAATTAATACCTCATTTAATGTTAGAGGAGAACCTATTGTTTGTAGTCCAAAAAATGCATACAATTGTTTTATTAATACAGGAATAGATGTTTTGGTTATGGATAATTTTTTGATTGAAAAGATTAATAAATGATTGATTTATTAGAATGATATGACTAGATTTTATCTTTTAAGAGACTCATGGGGTTTTATGAAAGAGAATAAAAAATGGTGGTTACTTCCTATACTGATTATGCTTTTATTAGTTAGTATTCTAATGATATTTGGACAGAGTAGTTCTATATCACCTTTCATATATACCCTATTCTAAATTTTATTTATACAATCAGCTATATAATCAATATCAGAGTTATTCACATTTATATGAACAGGTATTAATATTAAGTTATCCTCTACATTTTTATTTTTATCTAAATTATATCCATAATATTTACTTATTGTATCTATGCCGTTTTTCAATAAATAATCGTAAGCAAATTTCTTGTTTTTTACAATAATAGGAAAGAATATCGGTTGTAAACCATTAATCTCAATAGTCTTAACATTTCTATTTTTGATTTCAGCGATTAGTTTCCTGTATTTATTTTCCCTTTCTTTATTTATAAAATCTAAATTATCAATCATTTTATAACCAATAGTGGCTTGTAATTCTGAGAATCTTAACTTTTTATTATTAGAAAATTTAATTGATAAATCATCTTTAGTTAAATCAAATAAAGTATCTTTATTAAACAAATTGAAAAGATACACAATAGGAAATATAAATAGACTAAAGATTAATTTAAAAGTTAAAATCCAAGATACATAATTGAAAATAATTCTTCTAAGAATCTCATTTTTATTAGGATATTTGTACTTACTGATTTCATTTCTTATATTCTTCATAATTGCATCATTATTAGATACTATAACCCCACCACCAAAACAATCCATAATTTTCCATCTATTAAAACTGAACATGCCAAAATCACCGAAAGAACCAATTTTCTTATTATTTATACTAGAGCCCAAGGCATGAGTGCCGTCTTCTACTACATAAATATTGTTTTTTTTGGCTGTTTTTAAAATACTTTTAATATCGGAATGAAATCCGAATAAATGAGTAACTAATATAGCTCTAGTATTTTTTGATATTTTATTTTTAATTTCACTAATATTCATCTGTAAACTCTCATCTACTTCTATGAAAACCGGTTTCATTCCACAATAATCAATAACATTTGCCAAATCATAGTAATTATATCTGGATAGTATAACTTCATCCTTATTTGTTTTCTTTATGTTTTTTAAAATTAGATAAAAAGCCAGTGTAGCAGATCCAACAGCCACAACATTGTTTATATTAATATAACTTGCTAATTTGTTCTCAAATCTTTCCACAGAAATTTTTTCTTTTAGCATTATCTTTAACTGTCCCTTTAAATGAGATACACTCTGCCTAGGGATAATTCTAAACATTTTAATTAAATAGGAAGTTTATTAATCTTAATAAAATCTTAGGATTTTTAATATAGAAACCACTGAATAAAGATAGATGCTTAGTTATTGATCTAGGATTAAAGTAGACTATCTTATGTATCTTATTTTTTATTTCTTCGAATTCTTCAGAACTACAATTATAATGATATAAATACTCATTAAAATCCTCCTTATTACTAATATTTTCATATAAACTAGATCCCGGATATGGTTTAAAGTAATGAACTTGTACGAAATCTGGCTTAGCTTCCTTAAGTAAATTTACAGTTTCTTCTCTATCTTCCTTGGTTTCATTTGGTAAGCCGAGTATGACATAAGAATTCATAATAATATTAGCTTCTTTCCCCCACTTGAAAACATCAATAACGAGATTTTTCCAGTCTCCGTTATATTTTTTTATATTATTAATCAACTTATTTGATCCAGTTTCTATACCCATTCTTATACAAAAACATCCGGCATCTTTCATCTTAAAAATTATATCTCTATTAAGTGTATCTGCTTTTGCTTGAACAGTCCATTTGATTTTTAAGTTTCTTTTTTTTATTTCATCACATATCTCAAATACTTGTTTCTTTGATACTGTGAAATTATCATCAACAATTTCAATGACATTTTTTCCTATTGAGACTAAATATTCCATTTCATCTACTACCCCCCTACTCGATCTAATTCTATATTTATAACCATAAGATGTCCTGTGAACAGGAGAACAAAATGTACATAAATTAGGGCACCCCCTACTAGAGCTTAAAAATCCCCATTTTGCTTTTTTAAAAAATGGAACTGGTAATATCTGATAATACTGTCCGTCATATGAATGGTATTTTGGATATGGTAATTCATCAAATTGATTTATAAGGGAGATTTCTGAGTCTTTCTTATCATTAAAATATAAACTTTTTATCTTTTTTAATTCTTCCATATTATCTAAGTTTTTTATTAAATTTATTATATCATACTCACATTCTCCTCTTAAAACAAAATCAAATGGAGAATTTTCATAAACTACAGTGCTAGGCGATACAGAAGGATGTGGACCTATTGCAATTATGATATTATTGTCCTTAAAGAAATTGGCTAATTTAAATGCAAATTTATAGTCATATGTATTAAATGATATTATAACAATATTGGGGGCTATATTGGAGTAATCTTCTAACGAGTTATCCATATCATTTATTAATTTACAGTCTAAGAAATAATTCTCATAATTATTCTCTTCTAGTATAGATATGATATATCCAATCTGCAATTGTGGAACTATATCTCCATACTTAAACTTATTATTTAATGTTATAAAACTTGCATCTATAACTAAAATCTTCATTTTATTATACCATCAACTAATTTTAAGGTTAATTTTGGATAATGTTTTATATTAAATAAGGTATTAACAGAAATATTGCACTCATGAGTACAGAAGCATTTATTATTTATTATTGATTTAGACATGTTTATTCTTTTCTCAATAGCCCATAGTTTTTTGAAATCGTAATCAAAATCTCTTATATTTCCTATTTTATTATTTAAAGTTTCACATCCTAAAATATCTCCTTCTGGAGACATGACTGCGTTTAAAGAAGAAGCATAACATTCTGTTTGAAATTTGTTATATTTTATAGTGTTATATACGACATCTTCTATAACTTTTTCATTAGCATTCCTTAAACTCGATAAGTAAAAATTATTATAGCCATTTTTAAATATTTTATTCTTTATTCTTGTTACTTTCTTATATTGTTCTATATCTATTCTCTTACTTTCTATGTTTTTCGGATTGCCTCTAGTTAAAGATAATGTAAAAGAATCAGGATTTAACTCTTTTTTTACAAAACCCATTATCTCTAACATTCTATACTGATTAAAACTATTAAATGTAGTGATTATGCCAATATTAAGATTTGGGTGTTTTCTCTTCAGTTTTTTAAGTTTATAAAATGTCTGTAAAACATTTTTAAATGAGTCATTATTCATTCTTATTAGATTATGATTTTCCTCAAGACCATCTATTGATAGTTCTATTATAAGTGAAATATTCCTACAGTTGTCTAATATACTTTTAGTGATCTCTAAACATCTTTCCGTAAAATACCCATTACTAACTATTGAAATTATCTTAGGTTTAGAATTGTTATATAATATCTTAACTATTCTATCTAAATCACTTCTTAAAAATGGTTCTCCACCAGTTAGGGATAAAACCAATAAATTTTTAATGCTCTTAGAAAATCTTTCTATCTCTTCAAGACTTAGCTCGTTGTTTATTTTGTTTAGGGAATCCCAATAGAAACAATGTTGGCATTTTAAATTACATTTAGATGTTACAAAGTATGTTAAATATATAGGACATTCATTATTTTTAAATATTAAGCTCTTAGTGTACTTTAACATTTTTTATACTAAACAATTCCCTCATTCCATTAAATAGACCAACTAAAGCCCCCATAAACCATACGAAGTCTCTTAGATAGACTAAAAATATAGATTTAATGGAAAAAATAATATTTTCTTTAATTCTTATAAAATTCATAAAATTTATATTTAATATGAATGTAAAAATTAATGGCATTAATATGATATACTGGTTTATCAACATAAAAAAAGATAAGAATACAAATGTAAGAAATAATCCCAGGGATATTACTTCTAAATAGTTAGTTTTATCTTCAAATGTGTCTTCTAATAATAAGTTTGGTTGTCTTATAAATAATGGAACATCATCTCTACTACTAATAAACTGTTGTTTGATATATTCATTCATTTTATTTCTGGAATGATGAGTTACGCTTATAGAAGGATCCCATAATATTTTAGTTATTTTTCCTAATCTATAAGAAAACTCTAAATCTTCTGATGCACCCCTAAAATCTTCAGAGAACCCATTAATTTCTTCGAAAATTTCTTTTTTACAAGCAAAATTACAGGAAGGAATTGTATTTACGAATTTATCAAATTTTCTTTCTCTAAAGAGAAGTTCATAAAAAGCAAATTTAGCTATAAAACTTTTACTTATTGAATCATTATATTGGGCTGCAGTAGCTCCAATGTTGTATTCTTTGAAATTTCTAACTATACTATTTAACCAATTTTCACCGACAATACAATCTGAGTCAAGAAAAACTAAAATGTTGCCTTTAGCCTTACTAGCTCCGACATTTCTGGCTTTGGCAGGTCCAAATCTTTCTTTTAATCTTATTAGTTTACATGGGAATTTTTTAGCTGTTAAATATAAATTATCGGTTGAGCAATCATCTACGACAATAACTTCGAAATTCTTATATTTAGATTTGAATATAAAAGTAAGACATTTTTCTATTGTGTCTTTTGAATTATAAGCTGGAATTATTATGGATATAAACTCTTTTATGTTAATCATATCTCGAATTGGAGTGATTAAATATATTTAAATATAATTGTTATATAAAATTAAAAAACCGATGCCATCCTTACTTTCCGCATTATTAGAGATAAAATGTAAGACATTCTAAAATAATAATCCCTATAGGATTTTTCTAATAAATTTCTAATTTCGTCTTCATTTAAGTTTTTATGCTTATACACTAATGTAAACTGATTATATCTTTCAAAGTCTTTTATTAATAATCTTCCTTCTTTTTCAAGAAGTTCATAATATTCAGTGCTAGGATATGGCGTAGCTACTGAGAATCTAGCCAATGGAGCATTGATTTTTATTGCATATTTGATTGTGTTTTCTATTGTCTCCTTTGTATCACCTTCATATCCTATAATAAAAAAAGCTGATATATTTATACCTAATCTCTTACAATATTTTATTATCTCCTCTTGATGATTTGTTTCTATCAACTTTCTTCTGTTTTTTTTAGCTACATATAAATTGATAGTTTCTATCCCGACATTTATATTTCTAAGTCCGACATCATACATCATTTTAATATTATTTTTATTTAATAGGTCCAATCTAGTTTCCATCCCCCAGTCTATATTTAAGTTCTTATGCTTTAATTCATTGCAAAATTCCTGAATGAAATTTCTATTAAACCCAAATGTAGGATCTCTAAATTGTATTCCTTTAACATTGTAATTCTTCTTAAGATATATCATATCCTCCACTACTCTTCTTGGAGATCTTTGTCTTATTTTAACTCCTTGATAATTTCCATATACACAATAATATCTGCAGCTATATGGACATCCTTTACTTGCTTGAAGAGTAAGAAGTGGTTTTTTTCTAATGGCTGGATAATATGAATATTTATTTATCGGAAAGCCGTCATAACAAGGACTTGGTAAGGATTCCATATTAGTTTGAGATGAAACTTTTACATATCCTCTTAAATTATCTAAATGTTTAAAATCATTCATAAAATATGCTTCTGCCTCTCCGACTATAACAAAATCCCCACTTTTAAATAATTCTGGCATAACTGATGGAAAAGGTCCAAATATTCCAATCTTTGCAGTAGGAAACATTTGTTTTAGTTTTATACACACCATATTTTCATTTTTAAAATCAACTATTGTACCATATATAAGAATCAAATCAAAATTTTTAGATTTATCCGGAAAGTTATCTTCATAATACTCAACTTCATGTCCTTGTTGTTTAAATATTGCCTGCAGAAACGCGTAACTTATTATCGGGAGCTTTATTGTTCTGCTTTTTATAAACCTTATTATTTTAGATGTTATGCTATTCCCATAATCATCACATGTTCCGAATCCACCATTAAGGTCTTTATTCATAACCATTTTATCTTTATTAGTAACATTAATTAAACATATTCTAATTTTCATTGAATCTAAATTCTTTATCATTTTTTGTTATAGTAATCTATTCTATATTTTATTAACACTCCCAAAGCAATCACACCATCTTTTAATCTTATTTTTTTCCCATCATTAATTCTTCTTGGGGTATAGCTTATAGGCAGTTCGATGATCTTTTCTTTCATATTTAATAGTTTTGCAGTTACTTCTGATTCAAAATCAAAACCCATGGCCTTTATATCTATTTTCTTAATTATATCCGCCTTAAATAATTTATAACAAGTTTCCACATCAGTTATTAAAACACCATATAATAATTTTGTTAAGAATGTCAAAATTTTACTGCCTAAATAAAAATGAAAATATGATATCTTATTCTTTCTAAGCATTCTAGATCCATATACTATGTTCGTTTCATTTTTTATTATCGGCTCTAATAACGAGGGTATTTCATTTGGATCATATTCTAGATCAGCATCTTGAATTACTATTATATCTCCTCTAATATTATTAATACCCTGCTTTATAGCAAAGCCCTTTCCCATATTGTTATTATATTCTATAACATTTATTCCTCTAATTTTTTTAAGTATATTAGAAGTATTATCATTACTACCATCATTAATAATAATAATTTCTCTCTTTATTGGAAATTTTACTTCTTTTACTCTCTTTATTATTTCACCAATAGTATTTTCCTCGTTATAAACTGGTATAATTATTGATAATTTCATATGTTTTGTGGCTAAAATTTTATATATGGAAATAAGGGCGGTTTGTCTAAAACATAACTTTGATCAGCAAAAACTGAATATAAACTAAAAATAAAAGATATAATAACTAATATAAAAAATATCATTTTCAAGCTTTTACTTCTATTTGAATCATACCAAAACAGAAGAGGGATAGATAATAAAGGCATTATTGGAATTAAGTGTCTTGTAGCATAAGAAAAGCCCCCATGCCATTCTAAAAATGCAGACATTATCAATAGATATGTAAAAAAAAGTATGAAAGTAAATATAGCTTCATCTTTTTTTTGTTTATAGAATTGATAAAAGCCAAAAAATGAGAATATAAGGAGAGGTGTAAATATAATTAAACCATGATCTAATGAAAAGAGCAGTCCTAAAATCCCAGAAATAATATTTCCGTACATAAAATGAAGATGAGAGAATAATAAATTCCCCCACATTATAAAATTGTAAATTAAAAGAAGAAATGCAAAAATCCCAATGGTTAAACTAAAAAGAAAAAACTTTTTAAACCTTTTATTTTTTAATAGGTATAATGCAAATATAGCTGGGAAAATAATCATATTATATTTCATGAGGAATGCTAAGCCCAATAGAATGCCGGAGATAGCAACTTTATTTTTAACAATAAAAAAATAGTAAGAAATAATTAAAAAAGAAGCTATATAGGGGTCAGGATAAAATGTTTTTGAGTAAAACCATAGTTGTGTTGTGAAAATAAAGATAATTGTTATGAATAACACTTTATTTTCATTATTTTTAAAATGAATTAATACTAAATATAAAAAGTAGAAGCCAATAAGAGAAACAATAGCACTCAATAAAATTGCAATAGAATCTAAATTTAAAGAATTTCTAAAAGGCCATAAAAAAATAGAGCTAAAAAAAGGCAGTCCTATATAACGTGTAGGTCGTTCTTTTAAATTAGCAGTATCAGTATTTTCTAGATCATCACGTATAGTGGGGGATTCTCCGTTTAGCGAGAATCCAGAACCACTTAGGTTATAAATATCATCTAGATTATATCTAATATTGGTTTTTCCATCTACCAAAATTGCATGACGACTGATTCTTTCATATCTGTATTTAAAACCAGTATCTCCTTTGCCAGCTACAGCATTTTCATAATTATTTTTTACTTCTAAATCAAAATCCTTTATAATACTACTAGTCATAGCTAAATAGTGTGGTTCATCTCCAGGATGTATATATGGTAAAGTAAAAAAAAGTTTATTTATCTCATTTGAGTATGTAATAAAAAAAGGACTAAAAAAGAATAATACAGCTATTATTAATAATATTATCTTAATTCTTCTTTTTCTTGAGTTATTTTTAATTTCAATTATAGAGACCATTTACCACTTCTTATATTTTAAAAATAAATTTTAATTTAAAAAATATTATAGCCTATCATTCATTATATTAATAACCTTTCCTAAATCTTAATTTATATAACCTAAAGATTTCAATTCCAATAATGTAGCGTCATGTATTTTTTCTTTCTCCATATTATAATTTTTGTTGTTTTCATACCATTCCAATAATTCCTTTTTTAACTCGTTAGCTTTAGCTTTGTGCTTACTTGCTACATTATTAAGTTCATTTTTATCTTTAGAAAGATCAAAAAGTTCTGTTCTTTTATATTTTAGATCATAGATCAGTTTAAAGCTGTCTTTTCTAATTGATATCTTTAATGGTTGACCTTCACTCGTATACTCTAGTGAGCTAAATACTGGCAGTTTCTTATCTTTACCTTGAATTATGGGTATTAGTGTCTCTCCCTGTAATTCTTCTTTTATGCTTATATTTAATATATCTAGTATTGTTGGCATAACATCAATTAATCTTACTTGTTGATCTATAACTTTTGGTTTAGATTTTGGATATTTTATTATCAGAGGCACATGCAAAAGTTCATCATAAAGGGTGTGGCTATGTAATCCAATCATCCCATGTTCTGTAAATTCTTCGCCATGATCTCCTAGAAATATGATTATTGTATTATCCATGATATCTGATTTTTTTATTTCTTCCAATAAATATCCTATCCAATCATCCATGTAATATATTGTATCATCGTATCTTCCAATAATATAATCTTTTAATTCATTATTCATCTTAATTTTGCCATTATTTATATCTTCCACTAATTTATTCTTTACTACTAAAGGATCGGTTATTATGTTAGAATATTCTTCTCTTATATTATTGTAATCTGTAAATATAGAATATTTATTAGTTGATAAAACATGGGGATAATGTGTAACATAATTATGGAAAAATAAAAAGAATTTTCTGTCTTTATTTAAATTGATATTATGCATCACGATTTCAATGCTATCTTCTAGACATTTAAGGTCAGCAATTACACCTTTTTTAATTAATGGGGCAGTTATATAATTATAACATACATTGCCTTCATAAATATTAAATCCTTGACCTAAACCAAATTCTTTAGCCACTTGACCGCCACCAGTGTATGCTATATTATAATATCCGTTTTCTTTTAATATTTCAGCTATAGTTTTAGATTCATTACTTAGCGCAACAGGCCCATTTTCAATTTGTGCTTTATGCATTATTGGATATAATGAAGTAAAGATTGTTGCAAAAGAAGGCAATGTGGAGGGTGCCTGAGAAAACGTATTTTTAAAAACTACACCTTCATTAGAAAATTCATCTATATTCGGGGAAGTATTTCTATAATACCCATTATAGCCTAAATGATCCGCCCTTAGCGTGTCAATTCCAATTATTATAACATTACAATCAATACACTTGTAATCTTCATTTAATATGATATATTTTTCCTCTTCTAATTTAGCATAATCGCCTTTGGTAAAAAATTCAGTTAATGAGTTGCCAACTAATAGAAGAGAGATTATGATTAATATAAATAGAAATGATGGGAAAATTTTGTTTTTTAGATAATTATACATGTTTTAACTCTTAAAACCATTTACTTTATATAATTTATTATCAAAACAGTAACTTTTCCATCCGTCATGCACAAAATTGAATAAATTGTTTTTCGGCAGTTTTATGAGCTGTTTAGTTATGGGCTTTAAGAAGGGAAAAGAGACAGTTATAGAAAATAGTTTTTGAAGATTCTCTACTTCTTTTTTGTTTTTTATATCCAAAACACTGTTATCAAAAAAAGAATTGTTAAAAGTATCAACCTCCCCGTTAAACAAGTTATTATCTCTAGTATAATTAAATAATTCTGTTCCAGGATATGGTTGAAATATCGATGCCCAACCAATTGTTGGTTTACATTTTATGTTCATTTCTAATGTATCAAATGCATCTTTTAAAGTTTCATTAGGCAATCCCAACATATTTTCTATTCTGAATTTTATATCATATTTATGGAGTAGCTTAGCAGCCAGATATATACTCTGTTTAGACATGTTTCTATTAATCATATTATTTCTTGTATTGTCATTGGCTGTTTCGGCAGACATTGTAACACTAAGACAACCACCCTTTTTTAATAATTTAATTGTATAATCATTAACTAAATCTGGTCTTATATGTGCATGGAAAGGGATGTTAATTTCTCTTCTATATTCTTCCATTAACTCTTTGAAGTTCTCATTTAATGTGATAATATCATCTTGAAAATAAACTAACTTTAATTTATATTTATTTTTTACTTCATTAATTTCGCTTATTATATTATTTACGCCTCTCGATCTAACTCTTCTGTTACCATTTAGGTTATAAAGCTTATAAAAGCCGTCATTAAAACAATAAGAACATTTATATGGGCAACCCCTTGTTGTTATGAAGTTTTTTATTGGATTTCTTTTATGGAGTCCATACCTATAGACTATTTCTCTGTCAGGAAACGGTAGACTATCCAAATCTTCCATTAATGGTCTTAAATTATTTTTATATAATTGATGGCCCTTTTTAATCCATAAATTTCTTATGTTTATTATTTCTTCGCCACTTTCCAGATTATTAACTAACTCACTTATTGCTTCTTCTCCTTCACCAATACATATAATATCAACACTTTCTTCATTAATAAAGTCTGGAAAGAAAGAAACATGCATTCCGCCAAAAACTGATATGAAATTAAATCTCTCTTTCAGTTTTTTATTTATATTCAGATATAATTTATGCATGCCTGTTGTAGTACTATACAATATCAAATCTGGTGAAAATTTCTCCAAAAAATTAAATATCTCCTCATCATTTCTAGCAGAACCAAATTCTTTTCTTCTGGAGTTTATTTTTAGAAGTTCAACTTTATGACTCTCCTTTTTAAGGACTGCAATTATTGACATTAAACCTAAAGGTTCTATGATAAAATCATTGACTATTATTAATACCCTCACTACTGACACCCCTTATTTTATCTATAATTTGTCCACTAGATGTTGTTACATTTTCTTCTTCTAATCTTTCTGGATCAGGCCTTATCCCCTTGACTAAAATATCAGGTTTAATCTTTTCTATAATATTTAATGCTTTACTTTCATTAAATATAGTAACATGATCAACAAAGAATAGAGAGGCTAGCATAAGTACCCTCTCTTTTTCAGGTATAATTGGTTTATTCTCCCCTTTGTAAGATTTAACAGATTGATTGCTATTAACAGCCACAAATAAAACATCCCCTTTTTCTTTTGCTTTTCTCAAAAAACCAATATGCCCTATATGGAGCATATCAAATACGCCGTTTACCATTATAACTTTTTTCCCTTGTTTTTTTAATCCTCTAGATTTTTTAGCTATTTCATCATTACTTAATATTTTTATTGACACCTCTGGCATTTTATCATAAATCCTATCATCTTCAGAACGAGATTTTTGTCCCCTAATATCTTCGATTATATCACTAGTAGATCTACTAATAGATTCTTTGACATATTCTATTTTGCCTCCAAATAAATTAACTAATTCTTTTTTCTTCTTCTAATCTTTCTGGATCAGGCCTTATCCCCTTGACTAAAATATCAGGTTTAATCTTTTCTATAATATTTAATGCTTTACTTTCATTAAATATAGTAACATGATCAACAAAGAATAGAGAGGCTAGCATAAGTGCCCTCTCTTTTTCAGGTATAATTGGTCTATCATTCCCTTTATAAGTTCTTATAGATAAATCACTATTTATGGCAATAATAAGAATATCACCTTTTCTTTTTGCTTGCCTTAAAAGATCTATATGACCTATATGAAGAAGGTCAAAACTTCCATTAGCCATTACTATGATTTTCCCTTGTTTTTTTAATCCTCTAGATTTTTTAGCTATTTCATCATTACTTAATACCTTATTTAGTATATCCTCCATAAAATCCACCGATAAGCTTTTAAATATTTTTTCTTATTAACTATTTAAATTTAATGATAGATAAATATATACCTTAATTAAGATGAGTTTGGAAAGATTAATACATTCAAATTTAGTATCTGATTATAGAAAAAGAATTAGTGAGGAAGAGAGACGCTTATGGAGATTTACACCAGATATTGCTAAATCTATAGATCACAAAGTAACCCCGTTTGGGATTAGTATCGTTGCTGGGATTCCATTATTTAGAACACATAGTTTACAAAAAGATTTTAATGTTTTAATTTATGAACTCAGAAAAATTCTACCTAGCCAATTCATTTATGGAAATGATAAGACACATATCTCTTTATGTGTAATTATTAGAAATAGTAGTTTAAAAGATGGTTTTTATTATAAACCAGATAAGAATAAATTTCAATATTATAAAGAATATTTAGAAGTTTTTAGATCAATTAATTTTAGTTCATTCTCATTAAAAGTAAGAGTGCTATCTCCTCTGGGAATTATGACTTATGAACCATTAGATAATGAAGGGGAGATTTTTAATATACGTAGTCAAATATCTCAAGGGCTACTCTCAAATGAGAATTTTTATTTTGATAAAAGAGATGGAAAACCGGATATTCCAAAAACTATACACACTACTTTTATGAGATTCTATAATCTTATAGAATTAAATAAAAATTTCAAAAATTATATAGAATTTCTTAAAGAAGTAAACCAAGATATAAGAAATGGAATTTTATTTTCAGAACCTTTAAAGATTAGTGATATTGCATTTATAGAATCAAAAGTAAGTTGGAATATTCAATTAAATGATTATTATACAGATGAGGTAATAGAAAGAAAAGAGTATGGAAGCTATACAAGATAGAATTAAAACAATTGAAGAAATGGAGCAAATTTCTAGAAATTTAAAATTAGAACAAAAAATAGTTGTTACTACTAACGGAAGTTTTGACATATTACACTCAGCACATGTAAATCTTCTTTCAAAGGCTAAAAGTGAAGGAGATATTCTGATTGTTTTAGTTAATAGTGATGATTCTATTAGGCGAAATAAGGGGGAGAAAAAAGACCTATTATTGAACAACAAGAGAAGGCTAAAGTTCTAACTTATTTAAGATATGTTGATTATGTTGTAATTTTTTATGGAGATGACCCTCTTGATTACTTAAGGAGAATAAAGCCAGATATACATATAAAAGGCGGAACTTATGATGAGAAAAGAATGAAAGATGAGAGAGAACTTATAGAAGGATTAGGAGGCAAGTATAAAACATTCGAAGTAGAAAAAGGATTTTCTACTACAAGAATAATTGAAAGGATCTTAGAGCGTTACGCTACTAATTGATTCTTTTTTAAAATAAAATCTACTTTTTCTAATACATTATCTACACTTATACTATTTATGCAATAATTATCTTCTTTACAAAAATGATGCCAACCCTCTATACATCTTTTTTTAGGTTCTATTGTTATAAGATTTTTATTAGATAAAGGTTTACATAATTCTGGAAGAGTATTTCCATATAAAGCAATTGTCGGAATGTCAAATGCACAGGCCATATGTATTCCCATAGAGTCTATACCTATTAACATTTTGCTTTTACTAATAATATAGGCTTTTTCTCTTAATTTTATATTTTGTGGCAATTGTATTGTATATTTATAATTATGTTGTTGTTCATCTATTACTACAATATTAAATTCATCTTTTAATTTCTTTATCAACTCTTTAAAATAAGACCAATCTTTATACTTTAGTGAACTTTGTGTATGTAAACAAATATAATCTTCTTTTTCATCTATACCATATTCTTGTAAATCTACTTGTAGTGGAGATATCTCAGTTTTGTAACTATCTAACTTAACTCCACATAAAGAAGCATATAAATCAACTATATGTATTCCAGTATCTTGCCAATTTAACATATACTGTGTTTTTAGATATGGCCTAAGCACCAGTATATATTCTTGTAAATTAGGAAGTTTATCAAAAGAATAAACATTTCTAATATTTGGATTATTTATTATTACATCTTTACAGTATTTATCAGCTACAAAATCTATAAGTGCATAAGGATATCTCTTTTTTAAAGCCCTTAATATTGGAGTAGACATTATAATATCGCCAACGCCTTTAGGTTGTATATAAAGAATTTTTATTTCTGTTATAGACTCCGGATGATTAAATATAAAATTATAACTATCATAATTTGTTTTATTTTCATCTTTTTTTCTTAAGTTTTTTATAATATCTCCAAACTTATTAACTATGTTTAATTTATTATCTTTAGAATTTTCTGAATAATCTATTATATTATTATCATAAGGCAAATCTAAATTCTTTACATTTATTATATGTTGCAAAAATTGTTCTTTTAAATTTTCAGTATCAAAGAATTTTAATCTATCTCTTTGAATCTTTATTATCTTATCTTTAAGCCCCATATTATTTAATATAATATTAACTAATTCAGCTATTTTTTTATGATATTTATAATTTATTAATATTCCTGAATCGCCTAATGTATAGGGTATAGCGGTGGAATTAAAAGCTATTATTGGTATATTAAAATACATCGCTTCTATTAACGGTAAACCCATGCCCTCATGTTCGCTCATATGTAAAAATATATTTGACAGTTTGTAGTACGCTGTTAAATCTTTATTGTTAATATTGCCTAAAAAATAAACATCCTTTAAATTCAGTTTATTTATATATTTTGTTAATGCATTATAGTATCTTTTAGCATCACTGGAAATACTTCCAATTAAGAATAATCTAGATTTAGAATTTATAAAATTTTTATAATAATAAAATATCTTTATAATGTCCTCTATTTTTTTATTGGGTATTATCCTACCAACATGAATTATATTAATATAATTATCATTGAACTTATTAAAAATATAATTATTCATATCATTGAATCTGTTAAAATTAATGAATATTGGACTGACTTTTATGTCTTTAAAGCCTATTTTCTCCAAATCTTGTTTATTAAATTCAGAGTCACTTATAACATAATCCACATGATTAATTAGTGATTTAAGATCTTCATTATAACTATTAAGCAATCTAAAGTTTTCATTATTTATATCTCTAAAAAACTCTGCCGGAGTATGATTATGATATATCATTATCTTTTTACATCTTAAATTCTTGAAAAAAGTTGTTATATTACTACCAATCGTGGCATGTAATATTATTATATCGTCTTTTTTTGGTTTACAATCCCTATAATCTTTTATAAAATAGGAGAAGAAGTCTTTATTTTCAACATAGATGTAAGATTCAAATCCCTGTTCAATTAAAAGATTTCTTATCTCTAATAAATAATTGCTTATCGAATCTCCATCTCTAGTTATAGACGCTGTTATCTGGCTAATTTCCATTTTTTTTCCTTTAACTTTCGATTTAGTTTAAAAATCTCTTTTATATTAGAGTTTGTTTGATTAATTATCTCATCAAATACTTTTTCTAGCCTTTTAGTTCTTATCTCATTCTCTTCTGTTATTCTTTCTACTCTATCTAGTGTTTTATTTAATCCCTTAGTTCTTATCTCATTCTCTTCTGTTATTCTTTCTATTTTATTTAACCTATTAACTATATTCATATTGATTTCTATCTGTCTATTTACCATAGGATCTAAAGACCTTCTTATCTCATCATCTAGTATCTGCCTTATTTTTATTAGCGTATTGCCTATAACCGGTCTATGGGAAGTTATCTCTCTAGGAATTTTTATATTACAATGGTTAACTAAATTATCAGAAACTTCTATTTTTTCAATTTCAAAATCTTGTATATCATTATCATAATCATCAAATCTTTTTCCCCCCTCATTTACTCTTTTGTTTATCTCTAACTCTATTTCTTTAAAATTTATATTAACGTTATTTACTTTAAATAAATCTACCATTTTTTTGAAATAATCTCCCAATCTATATTATCATCTAATCCATGCCAGGATTTTTCTCTATGAACTTCACAGGCATTATAGCATCCCTCGCATTTTTTAACATCTTTTCTGGCAATTTCTGCCTGCTTAGATATCCATAAATCGTCAAAACTATAATTAATTTTTCTTAAATCTCCCATGAAATAATTTTTTCTTGGAAAAAAATATCTTTGCCCAGTCATGCATGTAAACACTTTTCCAGTAGGATCTATAAAACAAGTTGTTTGGCCTGAATGACAATCTTTAATCCTAAATTCCCCCTTTGTTATTAAATATTTAATGTCAAATTTATAATGCATATATTCTAAGATCTTTTCAATTTCTTTGTCTGTATAATCAACTCTATTATTTCTTGTACTTAATAATGGTATAAAGAAATGATGGTCTACAAATGAAGAAAAATATTGTTTTATCTCTTCTAACTGGTTAATATTTAATTTTTGAATTACTGTATTGACTTGTAATAGATTTACTCCAATATCTTTTATAATTTTAATACTTTCAATTGCTTTATTAAATCCCCCTTTAGTTCTTATCTCATCATTAATGTCCTTTAAACCATCTATAGAAATCGCAATGTCAACTTTGGTTGTATTTGAATTCATCAGAAAATCCCCTATCTTTTCTGGAAATGCCCCGTTTGTTGTAATCTCTAATTTATATCCCATTTTAGATAAGCCAGTTAATATATCTACTATGTCCCTTTTTGTAAATGGCTCTCCGCCAGAAATCCCAATTCTTGTATTTTTTAATAGACTAGAATTAGAAAATATCCTCATCACTTCTTCATAATCCATTTCATCTTTTTCCGGAATATTTTCTAAATAGCAATGTTTACACTTATAATTACATGAGTCTGTTGGAAAATAGACTAACCAATATGGACCTCTTATTTTGAAATCTTCCATTTGCAATTTAAATTAAATAGACCTTGATCATAATTATTAAGTTTTACTACTTTAAACATATATGTTTTATTATGCCAATCATAGTGATAGTGTTTATCGTCGTGTACCATAACATTCAAATAAAAATTTCCTTCCCACATAATAATCTTTCTTATAAAAAAATCAATGTATCCTCTTTCATTAATTTTGTTTATCTTATATTTTTCTACTTGTGTATTTGTGCCAAAGCAATGTTTTCCGTTTTCATAAAAAATTCCTATGCCAAATACGGGGTTTTTAATTTCTTCATTCTTTTTATAATGTATCCTTATTTTTAAAGGATCGCCACTAACAAACATATTGCTCTTTTTATTAAATTTATTAAATAGTTCTACTTTAGTAATCTCAATCTCTTTTGTGCCCCACCTAATATTAACTGTTTTTTTCAAATCTTCAATGCGTCTAAAGTCAGGCTTATTGGCTTCCGTTCTAAATTCTATTCTATTTTTTTCATTATCTCTTATCATACTATAGAAATATTTATCAGTTACATATTCTGGCTCATCTATTATTATTTGTCTCCCTTTATTTAATAGTATAACTCTATCACAAAATTTTTTTATGGAACTCATATCATGAGACACATATAAAACAGTTTTTTTATCTTCTTTAAATTTTCTGAAGATATCAAAACATTTTTGTTGGAATTTCATATCTCCTACAGCTAAAACCTCGTCTACTAAAATTATATCTGGATTAGTTTGGATAGCTGTAGAAAATGCTAATCTTACTTTCATTCCAGAAGAATAAGTATTTAATTTAGCATCAATGAAATTTTTTATTCCTGAGAATCTTATTATATCTTCTATTTTTTCGTTTACTTCTTTTTTGTCTAAACCCATTATTTGGCTATATAAGTAAACATTTTCTCTGCCGGTTAACTCATCATGGAAACCTAGACCAAGCTCTAAAAACGGTACTATTCTGCCTTCTGTTTTTACATAACCCTTTGTAGGATTTAATACTTTGGCTATTATTTTTAATAAAGTTGTTTTTCCAGAGCCATTCTCTCCTATTATTCCTATAAATTCGCCCCTTTTCACATTAAAGTTTATATTTTTTAGAGCCCAGATATTGGTATAGTTTTTTGACATTCTTATATTTTTTATTACGTCAAATAAAGTATCCGTTTTTTCATTTTGTATTCTAAATGATTTACTCAAATTTTTTACTTCTATCATAAATACTCCCCTATATTCTTATGATTATATCTATAAATCAAATAACCAAATACCAAAATGACTAATGTTGTTATCAAACTTGTAAATATCAAACTTAATGAAGGGGGTCTATTATTTAATATTACATCTCTTGAGGCAGTTATAATATTAGCTAATGGATTTAACATATAAGCTTTTTTATACTCTAAAGGAATAAGGTCTATTGGATAGGCTATTGGACTTATCCAAAAACCTATTTGTAAAAAAATATCCCAAATATGTATTATGTCTTTATATCTTATAAAAAGAATTGACAGAATAAAAGATAAGCCTAAAGATATTAGGAATATCTCTATTATTGGAATTATAATATAAATACTTAATAATGATGGCATGCCTTTGGCAAATAGTAGGATTATAATAAAGACCAAAAAATTTAATAAAAAAGATAAAAAAGAAGTTAAACAGTTACTTATAATCAATATCTCATATTTGAAATTAATCTTTTTAACTATACTGGCTTTTGAATTTATAGAACTTAAACCAAAAGATGTACTTTCTGCAAAGAAATTCCATATTAATATTCCTAATAACAAAACCAAAGCATAATTATTGACATCTATTTTAATAAAAACCTTAAAAACTAGGTATAGTATCATTAACATAGATAATGGCTTTAAAAAAGACCATGAAAAACCAAGAAAAGAATTTCTATATTTAAGTTTAAGCTCATTTAGTGTTAACTCTTTTATTAGATTAATCTCCTGTTTGGTGAACATAAACTAAATTAATATCAATAGTTTAAATAATTAATGTTGATTCATTGATATCTTTCTAATAAATTTTTTCTTTCGATATATGATATTAACCAACAAGATTATTTTCTACTAAAAAATTGAATAATTGGTTTCCTATAATTTGATTAAATCTCTCATTCGGGTGATCTATTTCTGATACTATCAAATCAGAAAATGTAGCATTATTTTTATTCATATACTCGGAGAATCCAAAAAAAGGATCCAACCAATAAAATTTATACCCCTTTGCATGTTTTTTAACTTCTTGATTATACGTTACTTTTTCTGAATAGCCATAATAATCATTATTCCTTATATATGGTTCAATAATTTCATTGTCGCTGTAATCTAAAAGAACAATAACTTTTATATCTTTTTTAGATGTAAAATCATTTAAATCTTTAAGTGCTCTTTTTATGCTATCCCATCCAACCAAATCTTTATACTCTGGAGGAACATTTAAAAGTTCACTTTCATATTCGTAGAAAGAGCCATTTTCATCAACTCTAAATGGGGAGCCAATAAGTCTCGCTTTTAAATCTTCTTTTTGCCTTAAATGTGATATTCTCTGAAGAATAAAATCGTAAAAGTAAGATTTATCCAATCTAAATTTTATTTTATTTTTTATAAAATTGGGAAGATGCATATCATTACTACTAAAACTTAATATAACTAAATCTGGATTATATTTTATAGCTTTTTCTTTCAATGTCTCAACCTCCATAACTGTGTTATAACCTGGAACTGCAAAATTAACTACCTCATACTTAATAGAGTTTGAATTTTCATTAAGCTTTCTTTCCAAAACTTTTAGAAATGTATCTTCTAAATCAATGCCTAATCCAAACATTATAGAGTCTCCAATTCCAACAATCCTGAAAGTATTGCTTGGCTTTTCTAAAGTGTATTCGTAGTCTCTTAATCCTCTGGAGTTTATTTTAACATTTTTTTTAGTATAAACTCCAGTAACATTAGGCCTTAGCTCATATATAATTTTTCTATTTTTGCTAAGTTTTATAATTTCAATTAAAGAAACTTCTTTGTCTGGATATTTATTAATTTCATCATATTTTTCAATATGTATATATTCTAAATTCTCTTTATCAAAGTATAGAAAAGCTCTAGTTATTAATTCGCCTATTAAAAAAAATAGAAAAATTGTCATTACTAATAATAATATCTTTCTAAACCTCAATTTTTATCACTTTCGTCATCTATCATGCGATTCTTTTAAGTTTTATAATGGAAGATATATTTAAATCTATGGCATCAAATTATTCCAAGCCTAGATCCATTAATGCCAAACTCAAGCATCTTTTGTCCTCACTTTCAGATACTTTTGAGGGTTTTCTACATTTTTCTCTAGTCTTGAATTCTATATAGTTTTCTCCCTCATTTAACATTAATCTAACATTTATATTACTATTTCCTACTATCTTATAATCTTCTATAAACTTTTTATTTTGATAAATCTCCAATGTTTTTGGTTCATAAAAGTTAAATGTGTCAAAGCTTAGATTTACACTCATTTTTTTGGAAGACATTATCTTTATTGAAGCTTTATCTTCAATCCAACCAAATTTTTTTCCTTTATCATCTAATTCCAGCCAATACCATCCTTTATCAATTATAATAAAATGTTGTTTTTCTTTTTCTTTAGGAACGTCATAAGCGATAATTTCATCATCTTCATAAATTTTTATAAATTCCTTATCTAAGAAATTTTTAGTTATGTTATAAAGTTCATTACCGTACCAATCTTTGTAATTGCTATAATTATAAGGGGATGGTGGTGTAGAGAATATCTTCCAATCTAAATGTGAACCATACCATTTTTTATGCAATAAAACTTTTTTAATATTATAATAATTAAGCACTGAAATTCCGATTTTTTGTGGATCTTGAATTATTATGTCACTCACAACTTTCTCATCGTTTTTATCATCAGCAAAAAATATCTTTTTTAACAAATAAATTTTATAAGATATTTTTTGACTTGGATGGTGCCATATCACTTCTTTATTTTGTTGCACATCATAATACCTTATAGCATGGAATAAAGGACTTGTAAACGGTATTTCTATAATAGAATAATACTCTTTATCTTCATTTAGTTTATTATAAATGCTGGGAATTTCTATATTCTCTTTTGAGATATATAGATATAACAATATGGACAACACTAATATAATTGAAATAATCATAATTGCATTTTTATTATTCATTTTAGTAAAAATAAAAATTAAGATAATAGAAATAAGTGACATAATTGATCCAATAATAAAACTTTGTGGAAGATAGTAGAATGTTATAGTTGAATTTCCTTTAGGTATCTTTGTGGATAACAGTCCATTATAGTTTTCAACACCTCCAGATTTAACTTTCCAATTTTTTTCAAAGTTTTGATTTAAAATTAATAAATTTTCTTTATTGCTTTCGGTTTTGATAATTATCCTATTGGGAGAGAAGTAAGTTATTTCTGCTTTACCTTCTTCGTTTAGATAAGCTTCTCCTTTATAATCATTATATTCTTTTGGGATAGCAGAAACAGAAGTTAGAGATCTAATCTCCTCAAAGCATGTTAGGTCTCCTTTATTTTGTTTAATTGTAAGATAATGGTTGCTAGATAGAGGTCCATCATATTTTATTATATCAATTGTTTGGTAAAAGTTATCGCTTTTGTCTATTTTTGGTATCTGAATTCTAATAGAGTCATTAATAATTCCTAAATTCATATAAAATAAAGAGCTTAATAGAAGTAGAATTAGAAAGATAAATAAATAGAATATAGATTTGCTCCTATCAAGCTTTTTTTGTAATTCTGAAAAACCAAATCCAGCGAGAAGTGCAAATGAGAAAGTTAATATCATGCCCAATCTTCCAATTACAAAAAATGAATTAAATGGTGGGAAAAAATGTAATATTTTCCATAAACTAATAGATAAAGTACTTCCAAGAAATATCAAAATAAATATTATTGTTGTAATAGCAAATTCTTTTTTATTTTTAAGAGAAAAGATTCCACCAATAATTACTAATAAAATTCCAAGTATACCTATCGCTATGTCCCCTTCCCACCATATCGGATCATTTGGAGTCCCGCCACCGATATAATATTTGCTTAATCTTGTAGATTTGAAAATATAGTCAAAAAATTCATTTAATTTAGTAGATTCTCCGAGGGCAAATTCGGTAGTTCTTGGATTATCAATGACAAAATCTAAGAGGGGAATTAATTTTATTGATGCAACTAAAAAAGCAAATAAGATAATAATAATTAAGACTATTAAAGGTTTTATTCTTCTTTCAGTTATGCTTTTTATTATAGCGTAAATAGTTAAAAAAAGAATAAAAAAAGATAATTCATATATAGCTCCAGAGAAAAAGGCTAGAACAAGAAATATTACAGATAGGGGAATATATTTAAAATTCTTTAGTCCTTTAATGAAAAAAAGAAAGGCCAATGGATAAAAAGCCATAGCTAAATAGCTAAATTGTCCAGCACCAATCCTTATAGAAAAAGGTGCGCTTAACATATAAATAAATGAAGAGGCATAAGAAGCTAATTTTGAAAATCTTAGATATTGGGTTAAGATATACATTGAGATTAGTCCAAGAAAGAAGAAAAAAAGAATAGACAATTTTATTCCAAGGATAGTACCAAATATTAAAACAAATAGGAATTGTAATGAGAATAATGGAAATTCCGGATGAGCCAATAATATATTTCCACCACAATAATAAGGATTCCAAAATGGTATTTGATGATATTCTAAAATACTTTTTCTAGCTGCTTCATTATAAAATAACCACAAATCCCAATCAACAATTCCTATATTTTCAAACTTTTGGAATAATGGTAAAGTAAAAATTATAGCAATTAAAGAGAATATAATTATTGGAACTTTATACTTTTTAAAGTATTTATTTAAAGTCATTAAAACCTATAATAAATTTACTTTTTATGTTTTTAGGTTTTTTATTATTTATACACCAAAATATATAAGTAATTTAATTTTTATATGATATTTTAACTATACATTGAGATGTAACAAATGGAAACTCTATTATACTATAAGCTATATTGTCAAATCTTTTAATAATCTTAATATCACTTTTAAAAACTACTAAATATATAAATCTATTTTTATTTAGGTAATCTTTGCTAGATTTTAAAAGATATTTTAATTTATTCCACCTGTCTCTAGAAATTAATCTGCCAATAATACTATTATCTATCATATAAGTCAATCTGGATTCTATAACTTCTGGCATAAATTTATCGTACAAAAAATTTATATAGTTATATCTCTTTTTTGATAAAATATAAGGAATGCTAAATACAATACAATCATATCTTCCTTTAACATTTTCGTATAAATCTGATACTATAAGCTTAATTTTAACATTGTTTAATTTGGCGTTTTCTTGCGCTAAATCTATTATTTTCTTATCTATATCTGTTGCTGTGACTTTACTACCATTTTTAGCCAAACATATCGACACTATTCCGGTTCCTGTTCCTATCTCTAAAACATTTTTAAATTTATATTTTGAAATAAATTTTGCTAGAAAAGTGGAGTATCGATCTGTCGGATGAGTTATCCATAACTCTTTTATTATTATTCCTAAATCGTTTATTAACATCTTCTGAAAAAAATATTTTTTGTCATTTTGTATTACATCAATTTCATAATATATAAAAATTTAAATATGTTCTCATAATAGATTTTAAATGTTATTTCCTATAAATAGAAATAAAAAAACTTTAGTTTTTTTAATAATCGTTTTTTTATTATCTAGATTAATAATAGCTTACACATCTATAGACTTAGCGGATCCAATAGATGTATGTTATATAGGAACTGTAGCCAATGAGATAAGAGATGGACTAAAACAGCCATACATAGACTATCAACATCAGGCTTATTATGGCAATACATTAATTACACCATTTATAGCTGCGTTTTTATTTTTGATATTTGGTAAAACTACTTTTTCTTTACTTCTTGTTGGTATAATATTATCTTTGGGTATGTTAATAGCAATATACCTTTTAGTTGAGAAATTCTTTGATAATAAGGCTGCTTTTTATGCATCTATCTTATTTATCCTTTCCCCATCTTCTTATACTGTAAGAAGTTTTTTAGTAGGACACGGACATATCCATATAACTTTATTTATAATTATATCTTTATTTTTCTTTCTAGATTTTTTTTATTCTGATAAGAAAATTAGTCTTATTCTAGCTGGATCTTTTAGCGGATTTGGTATATTCTTTTCAAATATTTTCTTATTTATTCTTCCTCCATGTTTATTACTCTGGTTTACTAAAGATCAATTGTTTTTCTTAAAAAAAGAATTTTTTATTTTTATATTCTTTCTTATTTTAGGCTTAACCCCATTTTTCTATTATAATATTCAAAATGATTTTATAGGCATAAATCAAATAAAATATGGATTTAATAGCAATTATCTTAGTTTAGATAAAGTCCAGGAGATTACTAATAAATTTACAAATCTTTTATTGTATGACATTCCGAACTCGTTTAATTTCAGAGAGATAATATTTCAAAGAGAAATATTAAATTATTCTTATTATATTATATTCTTATTCTTAATTATTTATCTTCTATATAAGAATTATAGATATTTAATAAATATTCCATTTAATTATGATATTATTCCATCTAATAATATAAAACAGTTATTTATTTTATTTGTAGTTATATTCTTTTTTCTAATTTATATAGTGAGCAATTTTAGTTTTGATGGTGCTATTTATTCAGGGCAATATAGATATTTAATGCCGTTATTCCCATTTATCTTTATTTGTATGGCCATCTCACTTTTAGAAATATATAAATCAAATAAAATGGTATTTATTTTTTTATTTTCTTTTTTAATAATAATTGGCTTAATATCAAATTTTGGTTTAATCTCATCTAATCTTAGTTTTGAAAAAGAATCTAATCCGAAACCTTTATGTTATAATGTTTTGGGTTTCGTATTGGGTGCGAAAAATAAACTTCAGCCAGACAAAGCTTTTGAGAGTTGTGGTAAACTAAAAGAAGAATATAGGGATGATTGTTATAATTGGGTTGGTATTGGCGTTACTGATGCAATAGGATATTACAATTTTAATACTCTTAAAAATTCATGTAGTAAAATAAATGAAACACATAGAAATAATTGTTATCTTGGCATTGGCTATGTTACTTCTATAAGATACCGTTTTGAAAATAACAAATCTCTAATTGACAAAGATTGTAATTCACTTGAGGAAGAATATAGACCTTATTGTTATCGTGGTGTTGGTTGGTTTACTGGTTGGTATAACGGCTATTATCCAGAACAAGGTGGATTAGTTTGTGAAAAATTGGATAAAAAATATAATAAATACTGTTATATATGGTTGGGATATGTTATTGGAGAAATTAAAGGAGATATAAAATTTGGAATTAAGGATTGCAAAAAATATAAAGAATATTCATCTTTATGTTGTAAGGGCTTATTAGAATATAAAAATCAAAGAATTGATTACTTTAACGAATCAAAAGATTACTGTAATGTGGTTTTAGGCAGTTAATATGAAAAAAATGTTAATAACTGGTGCCTCAGGATATCTAGGATCTGTTTTAGTAAAACACTTCTCATCTAAATATAAACTTATTAAATTATCATATAAGAATAAAATAAAGGGTCATTTAATAATTGATTTAACTGATGAAGAACAAGTTTCAAAATTTGCTAAAAGTTGTAATCCAGACTATATTTTACATGCTGCAGGAAAAAAAGCGAAATTTTGCGAAGAAAATCCGGAAATATCATTAGTTAATTTTCATTCATCAGAGCTTATTACAAAATATTTTCCGTCTGCTTTGACATATTATATATCTTCAGATTTTGTTTTTGATGGTTTTAAAGGAAATTTTAAAGAGACCGATACACCAAATCCATCAACCATATATGGCATTACAAAACTAAAAGGAGAAAAATCATTTAATCTAAAAAAACATTGTATTATTCGTACTAGCGGTTTATTTGATACAAATGAAAAAGGCTTTATGAATTATGTAATTTCGCAATTATCTCAAGGAAAAAAAGTAGAAGCATTTACTAATATTTATAATACACCGACATACTTGCCTTATTTTTGTAATTATCTTGAAGCCATGATAAGATTAAATCTTACTGGACTATTTCATGTGTGTGGTAATGAAAAGGTAAGCAGATTTGAATTTTCTAAACTTATTGCAAAAATCTTTGGCTATGATAGAAATTTAATTGTAGGGAAAATGGCGCCTAAATCTTTTTTAAGTCCCATAGATTCTTCATTAGATAACTCTAAAATAAGAGGTTTACTTAATTTAAACTGGCCAAATTTGAAGACAGCTTTAGAAGATATGTATAAAAATAGTTTAAATAATACTAAAGTTTAATGAAATATAATTTAAAAAATGAAGATAATCAAACAAAAAATAATAATTTTAGATAAAAGAGGAATTTTAAAAGAAATTGCAAAAAATTTCACATGGAAACAATTAAATTATAGTATAACTAAAAAAGGCTCTGTAAGGGGCAATCATTATCACAAACATACTTCAGAACTTCATTTTATAGTCAAAGGCAAATTAGAATTATATATAAAAAACTTAAAAACAAATAAAGAATATAATTATTTATTTAAAAAAGGATCTTGCTTTATTATTGAACCATACGAATTTCATATCTTAAAATATCTGACATATGTAGAATTGATAGTTCTCTTATCAGAAGAGTTTAATCTGAAAAACCCAGATATATACAAATGAACCATAATTTATTATCCATAATAATTCCGGCATATAATGAAGAGGAAAATATAGTAACATGTATAAAAAAATTTCCAAAATTTAAATGGAAAACAGAAATTATTGTAATAGATGATGGTATAGATAATACTGCTAATCTAGCTATGGAACTATCTAAGGAAATAAAAAATCTAAAAGTCCTTCATTTCAATAATAAACTTGGACAAGGGGGAGCTATATTAAAAGGATTAGAAATAGCTAAAGGCAATGTTATCGTAACCTTAGACGCAGATTACACAGTTGATCCTTCAGAATTAGAAATAGTGGTATCACCAATATTTAATAATGAAGCAGAATTTGTCAATACATCTAGATTTATTTATCCTATGGAAAAAGGAGCAATGCCATTTTTTAATAAGATCGGAAATAAAATATTTTCGTTGTTAACTTCAATGATACTTAGGAAATATTTTACAGACGTTTTCTGTGGAACAAGAGCATTTAAATGCAATACTATAGAAGATAAATTAACAGAAAGAGGATGGCCGGCGTTAGATATGATATTTGCAGCCAGAAAATATAAATTAAGGATAAAAGAGATACCTATACATTATAAAGCACGAAAAGCTGGAACTTCAAAAGTAAGTACATTCAAAACAGGATTTTTTCATCTAAAAGATATTCTAGGTAAAACAATAAAATATTATTTTTAGTTTTTAATATTTAAAATAGTTTTTTCAAATTTTTGTTTAAATATTAACAGATCAAATTCTCTAGCCCGTATCTCACAATTTTTTCTATATTTTTTCGGATTTTTTGATATTTCTTTAATAGCTTTTACTATTTCATTGATATTAGCATCAACTAATTTTCCAGTCTTATTATTAATAACAGTTTCTTTATAACCTCCTTCATTTACTGCAACTACTGGTTTTCCGGCAGCCATGGCTTCCAATGGAGTAATACCAAAATCTTCATCTAAAGCTGTTGTTATATATGCTTTACAATTTTCATATAGATTAATTAGTTCTTTCTCACTTATTTGACCCATTATTCTTATATTAGTTGGAAGATCCTTAAATTTTTTCATATATCTTAATGCATGATCTCCCCTAGCATATCCCCCAACAATAACTAATTTTTCTTTGGGTAGCTTGCTAAATGCCTCAATTTGTAGTTCTATTCTTTTTTCAGGATAAAATCTATTGACGCTCAACCAAAAATCTCCATTCTTCTTATATTTATATTTAGAACAATCAACATAAGGGTAAACTATAATCGCTTCTCTGCCATAGTATTTTTTAATTCTTTTTTGTGTATTCAATGAATTGCAAAGAAATTTGTTTACATGTATGATGCTCTTTTTAAGAAAATGTCTATGCAAATAAACCCATAAAATGAATATTGGTTTTTTAATTAAATTTTCTCTTTCCTTAAATAATTCATATAAATCAAAAAATGGTCTGACTGGGCTATGGCAATAATAAATATTAGGTCTGTGTTTTTTGGCAGCAAAAACACTCCATCCCGTACTTAGAATAAATAAGTCATACTTTTTACTAAAATCAGCTCTGGCAAATTTATAAGAAGCTGAAATTTGTTTTAAAGGGGGGATTTTAATTGTATTGCCTAAAGAAATTATTTTAATATCATTGAATCCAAGTTTATTAATAACATCCTTATCAACATCTGTAGTTATAAAATCGGCTTTTAGAATTCTAGCTATCATCAATGCTACTTTCTCTCCTCCACCTATACAATCCAAATAGTCATGAAATACTGCTATTTTCATCTATCCTCCAGATATAAACCTCGTCATTTGAATAATATTTATCTAAAAATTCCATGTTATCATATTCTATAATGGTTATCGGTTTTAATATATGCGGAGCATTTAATATATCTAATCCCCTAATTAATGATTGTCTTGAGATTATAAAATACTCAACATTTTTATCGATAAATAGTTTTTTTATATAATTAACGTCCTTTTCATAGTATACTTTATTATACTCATTCCCTTTATTAAAGTCTGGACCAACTATACTTAAATGATCTAATTTTGTTATTAGAATATTGGCAACAAATACATCTGTATAAACAATCGAATCTTTGGGAAGATTGTTTAAACCATCCAATAAGTCATTATCATATATTTCTAGGCTTCTAGGCGGTATATGATGTAAGAATATAGAAAACAAAGTAAAAAATATTACTACTGAAACTATTATTTTATCTCTTATCTCTTTTTTTAAAAATATTTTGCTCTCTCTGAAACTAATTGCAGCTAATAAAGGAGCATAGTAATCAAATATTCTTGCAGAGATATCAAATAAAATGAATAAGATTAGTAATGGAAAGACCGTTAGAAAATAAGAAAAAATGAAAGTTTCTTTTTTTGTTAATTGTAATTTATTTTTTATTATATTGTAAACATAAAATATAGGTATGACAATTAAAATAACTCTGCTTACAATATATAAATAGAAATATGCTGTTTTTGGATAAGATGAGAGATAAAAAATCAATTTATCAAAAATTAAGGGGATCCTACTTAATAAATCTAGTACAAAATTTCTCTCAAATGTTATTATTATTATGAAAATTATGATAAAAAAACAAAAAGATAATATAGCTTCTTTACTGATATATCTAGTACTTATGTAATTAATTATATAATAAAATAATACTAAAAAGAAAGAACTAATTAAAATAACAAAACTGGGAGAAACATCTACGTTAAATGATATTAATAAGACTAATAAAAATCCAAATAAAAATGAAAGCTTTTTAGTTGTTAAAAATTTATAGATTAAAAATAGTGAAATAAAGTAATAGACTATTGTGTGAACAATGACATTTAATGTTGGGTTTGTTAAAAAAATAAAGGCTGCAAAAGTTCCAGTTTCTAAATTGAATATTTTATTGTAAAACAAATAAGTAGTAAATGTAGCTATAAAAATCCAAAATACTAGATTTAGATAATCAAATATTAATATATTACCTACGAATCTGCCAATTATATTATTTGTTCCATGTTTAACAATGTTTATAGTATTATCTATATATTCAGAACTGAAATTAATATCTTTATCCTCAAAAAGATATTCTTGAGAGATATAACTCTGAAAGCAATAAGAGCATGATTTAATAGACCAATAGTAACTTATTGCTAATATCAATATAAATAAACCAATAAAAATCAGCTTATATTTCATTTATACACCTTTGATAATAATTTTCTAATTCTTTTGATATCTTATTTATATCAAAATCTTCTAAATTAATATTATTGTTGTACTTGTTTTTTAAGCCATATTTAATCTTGTTTCTTAAACTTTTTATATTAGTCTCAGAGATAAAGTTTTTATCTGCCAAATATTTGGCATTGTTATTTTTATGGTTTGTTGCTATGACTTTGCAGCCACAAGCCAATGCTTCTAAAATAACAATACCAAAACCTTCCCTTATTGAGGGTAAAACTAATATCTTAGAGGATTTCATATAAGAGTAAACTTCTTCATCTTCATCTAAAAAACCGAAAAATTTTATATTTCTTAGATTAAGCTTTTTAACAAGATTAATCAAATTCTCTCTCTCTGGGCCATCCCCAATTATGCCTACTTTAATATTTCTATCAACAGATCTTATGATAAAATCAACATTCTTTTCTTTGATTAATCTTCCTACAAATAAAATATCAAATTTATCTTTTCTCTTCTTTATTTTATTTATTTTCTTTAGGTCTACTCCTGCAGGAATGACTATAGATTCCTTTATGATTTTTGTCATATTATCAGATAAAACTATATTATTTTTTGTTAGCCTAAAGCTTATCCTTTCTATAAATTTTCCAATATAACCAAACAATCCATACTTGTTCCAGTTATCATTCCAAATTTCTAACCAAGTTATAATAAATGGTTTATTTTTTATTTTTGAATAGAGTTTACAAATAAAACAGGGTATATATGGAAAATTTTGACAATCCACTAGATCAAAATCGTATTTCATCAATTCTTTAAATAAGTAGAAGCTAAAGCGAAAAGGTTGTAATAAAGACCTATTACCCTTTTTATTATAAAGGCTAATTGAGTTAAAAACACCATGCAAATAAACATTATCTCTCTTAATTACATTATTGCCGTTCCAATACTTCATTCCAAATAAATGAATTTCATGTTTTTTACTTAATATCTTGCTTAACTCATAAATCCTTTTCTCCCCTCCACCCTTTACATAAGGATATATTGCATCATAAACAATTGCTATTTTCATTCTTGTTCTAATCCTAGTATACTTAATAAAAATGATGAGAATATTGTTTGTATTCCTATAACAATTAAAGTTAATATGAATATGGCGGGCCTTATTTGATCTAAAGCCCCAAAATTGGTTCTGCTCCAAATATAGAATATTTTTATTCCCATAATAACTCCAATCGATATGATCAATAAACCAACCAAACTTCCTCTTTCTAGATTTATATACTTATTAATTAGATTAACTAATTCATCTTTTTCTTTTAGATGAATTACAGCATATGTTTTTGCATACAACCCCAATAAGATAATTTGGTATCCTAAGATAGTCAATAAACTGCTTAAAATCATTGGGTGTATGTCTAATATTATTCCAAAAAGATTTATGGGTCCAAATAATAAAGCAGAGGTAAATATAGAACCAAATAAAAATAATAATAATCCTGGAACTAAAAACAAATAATCTGGGCTGTACAACAACATCAATCTTAAATGTCTCCAGCCATCCCTAAAAGGGTTTAATTTGCTACGACCTTTTCTTGGATAGTAGTTTATCGGAATTTCTTTAATCTTTAATCCATTTTTATGGGCTTTAATTATCATTTCTGATGCAAACTCCATTCCATTAGCTTTTAGATTTAATCTATCTAGTTTTTCTTTCTTTATCGCTCTAAAACCAGAATGGGGATCTTGAACATTTATTTTGAAAAAATGCCTTAAAGTATATCCTAACAATGGATTTCCCAAATATCTATGTAAAGGGTCCATGGCATTCTTATGAATCAATCCATTGAATCTATCTCCAATAACTAAATCGTAATTTCTCAATTCTTTTAGAAATTTAGGAATATCATAAAAATTATAAGTCTCATCAGAATCCCCCATTACAACATACTTTCCTTTTGTATGTTTAAATGCTTCTATGTACGCATTACCATACCCAATCTTATTATGCTTAATGACTCTAACACCAAGAGATTTTGCTATTTCATAACTCTTATCTGTAGAAGAATCAGAAACAATAATCTCTCCCTCAATTTTATCCCTCTTAAAAACTTCTTTAATTGTTTTAATACATCTTCCTATTGTCTCTTCTTCATTTCTGCACGGTAATACAACAGAAACTAGCATAAATCTAATACTTATAGACTTTATATAAATAAGACTATTTTATAATGAATATATTAGAATTATATATATTAATAAAACTAATCATTATCTACATTTCCTATGTCTATAGCCCATATCCAATAATCTTCTGGAAGTTGTATAAGATTAGTTTTTTTCCATTCATTATCCTTTAATTTATACATGTTTACTATGCTTAAATCATCAGAAGCTCCGATTACCTCATTCAATCCGTCCTTGTCTACATCTCCGATAGCTACAGAATGTATATTTGGTAAATCTTCATCTATAAATCCCTTAAACCATTTATTGTCTTTAAAATATAAGTATACTAATCCTGAAGAGCTTGTTCCTATTAGTAGTTCATTCTCTCCATTATTATCAATGTCTCCAACAGCCATTGTTCTTGATTTAAGTTCATTATCAAATTCCCAGATTATTTCTCCTTTTAACTGATTATCAATCCATTCATATTTCTTAATTTTTAGATATGTTCTTGGATTATTAAGGCCATCAACAGCTGCAATTAACTCCAATTGGTTGTCATTATCAACATCGCCAATAACAATTTCTTTGGAATGTGCATCATCAAAATGATCTACTTGGAATCTATTAAATTTAAGACCATCCCATTTGAACATAGAAATAATACCTGGTTGTTTTTCACCAAGTTCAACATTGGGATCAGTTGGAGTAGTGAAAATTTCATTCAACCTATCGTTATCAACATCCCCTATCTCAACCTCATGGACATAAGTTATCTCAGAAAATTTATCCATTAATTCCCTTTTAATCCATTCGTTATTCTTAAAGGAAAGTATTCCCATAACACCTTTTTCATGAGTGATAGCAACAATATCATTTTTATCATCATTATCAACATCTCCTATCTCAACATCCCTTACTCTTACATCTTGAGGCATCCATATTAATTCTTCAACCCAATTATTGTTCATTAGTCTATATACAATTAGACTTGCATTATAATCAGGGTTTCCACCGCCCCCACCACCTCCAACAATCTCATTCAACCCGTCATTATCAACATCTCCAATAGCTGCCTTATGTTCTACATTGGAAATATTATTGTTTATTATCTCTTTAGTTCCCTTTGCAACATCTATGATTATAATCTGCGCATCTTTGCCAACATACTCTTTTTTCCCTGTTTCTTTATTTATTTCCTGTACAAAATGACCGGTGGCTAAAACTATTTCATTGTCTCCTGCTTTTGTTGTATTGCTTAATTTGATATAAGGCCAATAGTTTGCTAAACCATAACCAAAAATGGATCCTATGACAAAAAAAAGAATAGAGTATATTAGTATTAACTTTGTTCTAAACATCATTTGATTTATATTAGGTATTAATTTTATAAAGATTATTATATTTAATAGCTATTTATTCTTAGTATATAATTATTCATCTCTCCAACACAACTGTATTAAACATAGTGACTTTTCTTATCCTGTGCACTATTTCTTTTTCTTTACTCTTTCAACTAACATCTCTTCTGCGATTTTTCTAATCTTATTTATAACCTCTTTGGGGATATCAGCATTTAAATCTTCTTTTAATTCATATAAGAAATCAAATAAAAATACAGGAAATAAATATGGTGTTGCCTTTGATTGGTAGATGCTTTCATTAATTAATATATTCCAGTCAATTTCAGTTTTCTTTATAATTTCAGCAGCATCAACCCTATCACCTGCCCTTTCAGTTGCGCATTTTGTAATAATTAAGTCTTCTGGAGATAAAACTTTAATAATAAAATTTGAATATTCATAAACAGATCTTATTCTGTCTTTCATGCCTTCGCTAAGAACTGTGCTGATAATTTTATAAAAAAACAGATCAAATCTTATATCTTCCCTTTGCAAAAGGATTGGAGTGTTTTTCTTTTTGAAATACAAAACACTTGTTTTCTTTCTCTGTAGCCCAGATCATTTAGTAATTTCACAATATATTCTCTGTCTTTTTCTTTTTCAAAAACAAGATCAATATATTTAGTTGAATCTTTCATTCCATAATAGATCATAGCAGAGCCCCCAATAACATAACATTCTGTTTTTTTCTTTAGTTTCTCGCCAAATATTTTAAACAATTCATTTTGCTTGTTTAAATCAATCATTCTTTATACCTCTCTAAATCAGCTGCATTAAAAGGAATATATACTTTCCATTTTTTTTCAATGTCTTAAACAAACATTCATAAGAAATGATATGGCATTAATCTGTTGTTAATCTCTCCTCTTAAATTTTCTCTAATTAAATCATTTGCTTTATTTCTAAAATTTCCCAACAGCCAAGAAAGCTTAATGAAAGCAACCTCACTTAGCATATCTTCTCCAGGAATTACTCCAGAATTAACCAAATCAATTGCATTGCTGTAAACATGCATCTGCACCCTTCCAAAGATGCATTGGGAAGTCATCACAACAACACAGCCAGATTTAATCAAGTCTTTAATGGCTTTCAAATTCTTAGAGTTTATTTTTGATAGAGGATTAAGAGTTCCAACTGGAGCTTGTCCCAATCCAGTTCCTTCTATTATTAATCCTTTATATTTATTTTTTCTGAAAAATTCAAACTGCTCTGGCATGAAATTTGGATGGACTTTTACTATACCAACTTTTTCTTCCATCTTATCTAATAATTTAACAGGACCTTTATTCTTTTCATATTTATACAAGAATTCCATTGACTTTGTTTTATAATTTATTCTTGCTATTATATTTGAATTAACTGGCTTGAATGCATCTCTTCTGCTTGTGTGGAATTTTCTTGTTTTACATGCCGGTAGAATAATACAGTTGTCATCGTTAATCGACTCGTGCATGCATATTCCAACTCCTGTAAAATCAGTTTTGGCAATAAATTCAGCTGCGCATATTAGATTTATAGCAGCGTCTGAACTTGGTCTGTCTGAAGATCTTTGCGCTCCAACTAGAATAACTGGAATAGGTAAATTTTCAAGCATGAATGATAATGCTGCAGAGGTATAATGCATTGTGTCTGTTCCATGACCGATTATAACCCCCTTGACTCCTTTTTTTATCTCTTTGACTACAGCATTGGCTATTAATGAGTAATGCTTGAATCTCATATCCTCTGAGAACATGTTTGACAAGAAAACACTATTGATATTGGCAATCTCATTTAACTCTGGAAACATTGATAGTAATTCTTCTGAAGTAAATCTAGCTACTACACCGCCAGTTTTATAGTCTACTTCAGAAGCTATAGTTCCTCCAGTATGTATTATAGAAATAGTAGGAAGATTTTTATTGAATTTTACTTTTTCTTTTCGGATTTTTAGTTCTTTGTGTTTCTTTAAAATCTTAATATTTTTTATTCTGCTTTTTTCTATTCCGATGTTATAGCCGTTTTTTAATTTCAAGGTTATAATATCTTTGTTAAGGCTTGGCATTAGATCTCCCTCATATTCTGCATTAGAAGTTTTAATTTTTATTAAATCGCCAACTTTCATAGAGAAGATTAAATAACACTAATATAAAAACTTATTCAGTAAATCATAAAATATTGAAGGCTAATTATCAACAAACTCAAAGTTCCGCCAACTACCATAATGCTTTTCGAGTATTTTATATTAAACTTTGATAATACCTCGCCTACAAATAGATATTTATTATTCATCTTATCACTAATATTGTATCCCCTGAGATATTGAGTCATAGTTGTTAGCGGGCATACAAATAGATTTCCATTCTTGTGTTTTAATCTTAAGAATCCGCCCCAGACTAAATTTAGCCCAATAACTCCAGCAACATACCAAAAATGATAGAATATCCTGTCTGGCCATATAGATCTTGGAATGAAGAATAATCCTATCCAGCTGATAAAAAAAAGTATATGGATAAAAATAAGAAATCTTATCAATAGTTTTTTGTAGTCTATAACTATAATATCAACATAGCTATTTAAATCCATGCAAAATCTAAGAAAGATTATATTTTAAATTTTATTATTGTTTAGAACTTATTTAAATTAATTAATATTGAGTTTACATAGGTATGGCAGTTATAATTCATTATATCATACTCCTTTCTTTTTATGATTCTTCTCTGTATTCTTACTACCCTGTAAAACAATTTTCTGTTCACGTTGATTTTTTTTACATTTATCTTATCGGGATTATTTTCTAGATACCATTTAGTCAGTTCTTTTGTTCCTTTTATATTTCTGGAAAATTCATATATATTATTGTATTCGTCAATTATGAATATATGCCTCAATCTAATTAATCTAGCCAGTAGAACATCGCATGGCCTGGTGCATATTCTTATGGTGGTTTTCTTTGAATTTTCCATGAGATATAGAATTATTTGGATTTTTAAAATATTGCTAAAATAGGATTATATACTATAATATATATATTAAGAGTGATAAAACTTTATATATCAATTTATTATATTGTTAAAATTATAATATAAAAGAAAACCAACAAATCAAATTAAGGTTTTAATTGGGCATTAAAACCATTGGGCATTGATTGTTTGTAGGTATTAATCAAACCTATTTAGTTTTATGTATTCTGAGTATATTATTTGGGCAAATAATAACTTTTTCTAAAAGGTACAAATCAAACTAGATATATAAAGTTTATTGTGCTAAAATATATAATAAGGGGGTAAAAAAATGGAATTCATTGTGCAAAACGCAATCCAGGCAAGCAAAGAGAATAAAACAGAATATGTTATGGGACAAGCAAATATAAAGGTTGTAGGATGTGGTGGCGGTGGCACTAATATGGCCAACTGGCTATTTAAGAAAGGAATACAAGGGGCAGAGGTAGTTGCTATGAATACAGATAAGCAGCATCTAGATATTGTAAATGCAGATAGAAAAGTCCTTATTGGAAGGGATTTGACAAGAGGTTTAGGATGCGGCGGATATCCTGAAAAAGGAAGAGAAGCTGCAAAGGAGCAAATTCATGAGATAAGAGAGGCCCTAAAAGATACTGATATGGTTTTTGTATGTGCTGGAATGGGTGGAGGAACAGGAACTGGATCAGCACCAGTAGTTGCACAACTAGCTAAGGAGATGGGTGCAATTGTTATTGGCACAGTAACAATGCCTTTTGATATTGAGAGAGCTAGAATAGATAAAGCTGAATTTGGATTGCAACAGCTGAGAAATGTCTCAGACACTGTTATTGTAATAGACAATAATAGATTAGTACAGATAGCTGGAAACTTGCCAATTGAACAGGCTTTTGCAGTAGCCAATGAATTAGTAGCAACAATGATTAAAGGTATAGTAGAAACAATAGCTGTTCCAAGCTTGGTTAACCTAGACTATGCAGATGTAAAAGCTATTATGAGCAATGGAGATGTATCTGTTATAGGAATTGGAGAAGCCAACAGCGAAAGAAGGGTAGAAGAGGCTGTAAGAAGAGCCTTGACAAATCCTTTGTTGGATGTTAGCTATGAGGGAGCAACAGGAGCATTAATCCATGTTTCTGGTGGATCAGACTTAACCTTAGATGAGGTAGCTAAAGCTGGCGAGATGGTAACTGAAGCATTAGATGAAGATGCTAATGTAATCTGGGGAGCCAGAATAAGTGAAGACATGAAAGGCAAGTTCAGAGTTATGACAATCATAACTGGAGTCAACAGTCCCTATATACTCGGAAGAGTTGACCACAAAAAGCCAAGTTCGCAAGCAATGCACTTGAGCAGGGAACTGGGAATTGACTTAGTTAGATAATTAAGGGCAGACCCCCCAAAGAGAAGCCCTTCTTTACTCTTGCTGGTACAATGTACCAGCTTTTTTCTTTTTTATTATTTTTTGAAAATTTATCTATAGATTAATTTATAGAAAAATAAAATCTAAGAAAAAATAATTATATTAATTTTCACTTCTTCTGAATAATTTTTTTATCCTCTCAAATAAACTTTTGCTCTCTTTTTTCATCTTTTTTTCCATTTTAGTTGTATATTTTTCCAATGGAAACAAATCAAAACCCTTTATTCTAGCCCCGCAATTATTAAAGCAGCAAACCTTATCCAGTTCATGCCTAGTAGATTTAGGATTATCATTGCTATAGCCTAGAGTGATTATTATCTGAGGCTCTTCATTTGGGGATGCCCCGATAACCCTGCTTACAGCCTCTTTGTCAAAGCTTCCAACCCAGCATGAAGCTAATCCAGCCTCTGTTGCTAATAATAAAATATTCTGGGCCAATGCAGCACAATTTTGTAATCCAAATTCATCTGCTTTTTTTCCATACATTCTCTTCATGTCCTGCTTCTTGTCGCAAATGACAATATGTATTGGGGCTTGGAGCATCCAGAGTTGTTTTAGAGAGGCATTTGCTATTTTTTCCCTTTTATCATCATCGTCAACCAAAACAATATACCAATTCTGCATGTTCCCAGAAGAAGGGGCATAAATTGCTGTATTTAGAATATCAGCTATTAGCTTAAGATCCACTTTTTTGTCTAAATATTTCGTATAGCTTCTTCTTGTTATTATTGCATCCTTTAATTCCATCCTATTCCTAAAATTAGTTTATATATAAATTTTCTTAATTATCTTTATAAATTTCCAATAACCAATCATATCATGGATTATATTGATTTGGTTGAGGTATTTGAGAAATTGGAAAAGACATCCAAGAGATTGGAAAAAACTCACATTCTGTCTAATCTCCTTAAAAAAACACAAAAAGATGACATAGAATATATTATATACTTAGTTCAGGGAAGAATATTTCCCCAATGGGATCAAAGAGAGATTGGAATGAGTTCAAAATTAATTATAAAAGTTTTAAGTTCTGTAACAGGAGATTCAGCAAATGAAGTGGAAAAATTATGGAGCAAAGAGGGAGACCTTGGAAATGTTGCGTTTATACTAATAGAAAAGAACAAACAAAGGACATTAACAAGAAATACACTAACTGTAAAAAAAGTAATGGAAAATCTAAGAAAACTTGCTGAATTGGAAGGCAAGGGAACAGTAAACAAAAAAGTCCAGTTAGTTTCTGAATTGCTTACCTCAGCAAAGCCCATAGAGGCAAAATTTATTGTCAAGAATGTTCTTGGAATATTAAGGGTAGGAATAGCAGAAGGAATAGTTAGGGATGCTATTGTCTGGGCGTTCTTTGACAAGGAAATAAATTTTGATTATGATGAAAAAGAAAATAATTTCATAGTAGACAGGGAAAAATACAATTTTTATATTGAGAAAGTCCAGAGGGCTTATGACTTGACAAATGATTATTCTAAGGTGGCGTTGATAATAAAATCCAAAGGAATTGATGAGCTGGCAAAAGAGAAATTAACTCCTGGAAACCCAATTAATGTTATGTTATACCAGAAGGCAGAGAATATAGAAGATGCCTTTAAGATTGTCGGAAAGCCATGCGCATTTGAATATAAATATGATGGTGTAAGGTTGCAAGTCAGCAGGGATAAGAATGGAAATATAAAGTTATTCACAAGAAGATTAGAGGATGTCACAAGGCAGTTTCCAGAGGTTGTCGAATATGTTAAAAAATACATTAAAGCAGACAATTTTATCATAGATTCCGAGGCTGTCGGCTATAATCCAAAAACAAATAAATATCTGCCGTTTCAAAGCATCTCTCAAAGGATTAAAAGAAAATATGACATAAAAGAGATGTCAAAAAAATTCCCAGTTGAATTAAATATATTTGATATAATTTATTATAATGGAGCAAATCTATTGAATGAAACTTTTAGGGAAAGAAGAAAAATCCTGGAGAAAATAACAAAGCAAGAAAAATTAAAATTAGTTCTGGCCAACCAGCTTATTACAGAAGATAAAAATGAGGCTGAAAAATTCTTCAGGGAATCTTTAGCACAAGGAGAAGAAGGAGTAATGGCTAAAAATTTGGAAGGAATATACAAGCCCGGCTCAAGGGTTGGTTATGGAGTTAAAATAAAACCAAAAGCAGATACATTTGACTTGGTAATTGTAAAGGCAGAATGGGGCGAAGGCAAGAGGTCAAAGTGGCTTACTAGCTATACAGTAGCTTGCAATCATAATGATGAGTTATTAGAGGTTGGAAAAGTCTCAACAGGATTAAAAGAAAAATCTGAAGAAGGAGTATCTTTTGATCAGATGACTAGATTATTAAGGCCATTAATAAAAGAGGAAAAAGGAAAGAATGTTATTGTCAAGCCAGAAGTAATTATTGAAGTAGGCTATTCAGAAATTCAGAAAAGCCCAACTTATTCCAGCGGATATGCGTTGAGATTTCCAAGAGTAATCCAATTAAGACCAGACAAATCAATAAAAGATATCTATTCATTAGAAGATATAAAAAAAGAATATAACAAACAAAGGAAATAAAATAATTTCAAATACAACTTAATGATAATAATCTTTAAATATAAGTAAAAGCTTTTTATGTTAGATAGTATCATTTGATAGAAGTGAATAGCCACATCTTATCTTAAGTGGTTATTCTTATCAATATTTTAAAAAGAGGAAGGAGATGATTTTACATGATTGTTAAGGAGGAATTTTTAAGCAATTTAAGGCGCTCTTTTGACCTTAACTTATATGAGGTTAGAATCTGGACAGCGCTTCTTTCTCGTGGTGTTTCTACAGCAGGAGAGCTTTCTGATATAGGGAATGTTCCAAGATCAAGGGCTTATGATGTTCTTGAGTCATTGGAAAAAAAAGGTTTTGTAGTGATGAAGCTTGGAAAGCCAATTAAATATATAGCAGTAGAGCCAAAAGAGGTTGTTGAGAGGGCTAAGAAATTAGTCAGAAACAGTGCAGATGATGGATTAAAAAAATTAGATTCGCTAAAAGGCACTCCAGTATTAAAGGAATTGGATTTACTGCATAAGCAGGGAATTGAATTTATTGATGCAAGCGACTTAAGCGGAGCCATAAGAGGAAGGCATAACTTATATATGCACTTAGAAACAATGATAAAAAAAGCTGAAAAAAATGTAGTGATAATGACAACTTCAAAAGGATTGATAAGAAAAGTTGATTCCTTAAAGCCTGAATTGGAGAGATTGGCAAAAAAAGGAATTAAGATAAAGATAGCTGCTCCTATTACAAAAGAATCTTCTGTTGTAATAAAAGACTTGAGCAAGATTGCAGAGATAAGAAATGTAAATAAAATAAGTGCAAGATTCTGCATAGTTGATAACAAGGAAATTATGTTTATGGTCAAGGATGATGAGGAAGTCCATCCAACATATGACATAGGAATATGGACCAGCACACCTTATTTTGCAAATGCTTTGAGCAGTATGTTTGAGATGGCGTGGAAGGACATGCAGGCATCAGACAAAATAAAACTCTAGTTATTTTTTATCTCTTTGAATATATTTACTAATAAGGCAGATCTTCTTTTTATTTCTTCAGAAGGCAATCTTCTTAATTTATATGCCTCAGTTCCAGGACGGGCTGCAAACTTAGATATGTTTAAAACATCTGGCTTTATTTCTCTAACTAAATCTAATGTCTGATTGAAATCATCTTCTGTCTCTTCTGGATATCCTATAATTAGATCAGAGGCTATGTCTATATCTGGAATATCCTCTTTAAATTTATTAACAATTGTTTTAAATGTTTCAACTGTATGGATTCTTCTCATATGTTTTAATACATTTTCTGAGCCAGACTGCACTGGAATATGCAGGAATTTTATTATTTTTGGATTTTTATATGACCTAATTAAATTATCTAATATTTTTATGACATGCCAGGGATTCATCATCACAACCCTTATCTTAAAATCCCCCTCAATTGAGGTTAATTCATCTAATAACTCTGGAAGATTAGTATTTATGTCAAATCCGTAGCATCCCAAATCCTGGCCTGTTAAGTATATTTTTTTGCAGCCTTCCTCAACAGCTTTTTCAACCTCTCTTTTTACATCTCCAATTCTATATGATTTTAAATTTCCCCTGGCTAATTTTGTAGCGCAGAAACTGCATTTATTCAAGCATCCCTCTTGTATTACTATTCTGGCGATATTTTTGTCTTTTCTCATCCTTGGAAGGTTTATCTTTTCTTCTTTTGTTTCCGAGAACAAGTCTTCTGGATTTTTTATTATTCCAGGGATTTTTGTTATTGAATTAGTGTCAAAAACTGCATCTATATCCTTTCTGTGTTTTCTTATATCTATTGTTTTTGTCAAGCAACCTCCGACAAATATTTTTTTGCCTTCTGGAATATTCTTGATAAAATTGATTTCCTTGTTATGGGTCCTTTCTTTAACAGAACATGTATTGACAATTACTAATTCAGATTCCTCTGCAGAATTAACAATTTGATTTCCTTTGCCTAATAATCCTGCCAACTGCTCTGAATCTGAGATATTAGCTTGGCATCCAAAAGTCTTGATGAAAATTTTCATAAAAAAATGAAATTAGATATATTTATAAATACTTTTTTAATATATAAAATATAAATTTAACTTACTGAAATTGAAGAAGGCAACTTATTTTATAACCGGAGAAAACAATTTTGTATGTTATATAAATAATTATAGCTATATAAACAAAACTTTTTCTATAAGGGGTAATAAATGATAGGGACAAATCTCTTATTTGACGGCATCTCGTTTGATATTAAAAAATTAACTGATGAAAAAATAGGGGCAGAGTTTGTTTCTTATTTAGCTGATAAAATAAAAATGACAAAAGTTGATAAGCCCAGAACATTTAAATTTCCTGTTGTGGAAGAGGAGGAAATATCGGGATACACCTCAATAATCTTATTAGCTGAAAGCCACATTAGCATACATACCTGGCCTGAGAAGAATTTATTCTCTATAGATATTTTCTCCTGCAACAAAAATTTTGATCCTAAAAAGGCTGAACAGGAAATAATAAAATTTTTCAATGTTAAATCTTATAATTCACAAGTTTTTCTTAGAAGCATTCCAAGACAAAAAATTGAGATAGAGATTAAAGAAACAGAATAATTAAGTCCAATATGAGAATTAAATTAGTTAAAGGTTTAGGAAGAGGTCCAACAGAGTTAGCTGCTTTTCATGAAGCATTGAGAGGTGCAGGCATAGACATTCTTAATTTGGATAAATTAAGCTCTGTTATTCCAGTAAGAGCAGAAATAGAGGTTGTAGATAAACTAAATCTTCCGCATAAAAAACATGGTTATCTTATGGATTTAGTAAGATCATACCATACAGTTTCAAAATCTGGAGATGTTGCTTGTGCAGGGATTGGATGGACACAGTATCCAGATGGGAGTGGTTATTTTGTCGAGCACCATGGTAATTCAGAAAAAGAGGTTAGATATTTATTAAAAAGGACACTTTCTCATATGATAACAAAAGATGAGAAAAATTTGAAGAGATTTAAACTAAATCTAGAGGACTTAGAAGTAAAATTATATACAATTAGCGGAGAATGTTATGATAAAGACGAACCTGTTTGTGCTTTTGTCGGGGCATTGTATAAATTAAAAGAGCCCTATAATAGAGAAAAATTCTAGTTTTTAAAATTAGATAATCTTTTTTTATGTAATAGGTATTCAAAGAAGTCTTTGCCCCATGCCAATATTTTACCATTCTTCTTCAGAAGTTTCTTTGCTTTTGACTTAAATTTTAAATAATCTTTTAAGAATTTCTCATCTATATCTGGCCAAATATCACCGATTATGCAATCAAATTTCTTATTTTCTGGTAAATTGTAAAAATCTTTTATTATTATCCGCTCCATCTCCTTCTTGGATATTTTAATTTTATTAATTACTTCTTTATATTTTTCAACTATTGTAATAGATTTTACTTTTGGGTTTTTTGTTAGAAACTTAATCAGAATTCCGAAGCCATAATCAGCAACTAAAACATCTCCAAAAGCTTTATCTGCAAGTTGTTTTTGAAGTTCTCTTTCTTGAGGTGTATCCCACATCCATAGATAATCATCAATAAACATAAACCTATGATTATTATATTTTAAAATTTTTATTTTAGACATGTTTAGTTCGCTATATTTTAATCCTTAAAAGCCCCCGTAACAATCAAAGGAAAAATTATTGTCGCATCTCCATGTACTTTTACTGTATTATTATTACTTTCTATCTTGCCCCATGAAACCCCTTCATCTGGTTCTGCTCCGGCATCAGAACCATCAAATTCTTCCTGTGTTGTAACATAAACAGTATAATCTGCCCCGCCCCTGTGTAGACTAGCGTTTATTGCGTGATGCTTAACTACACTTGTTCCAAGACAAATAACCCCTGTCTTTTTCGAGGTCATCCCTATCTCAATTAATTTTGGAATGTCATCACTCATATCTATCTTAAATTCAGGATACATGTTCTTAAAGTAATAAAGCATATCTCCAGCTGATCCATCTGTAAATGTCGGGCAGAATACTGGAATATTATTCTTAGTCGCCCAGTAATAGATTGAATTTTCATCTTTAACTTCTTTTCCAAGTTCATATACCAATTCAGAAACACTAAAGATTTTATTATCTTTTACTTGTTTATCATATAATTTTTTATAAAATGGAATCATTAATTTCTCAAATTCCACATATCTGTTATTTGGAATTAAGATATTTCCTGTTCTATTAATTCCATTTTCTCTTAATTTTTTTCCATCCAATCTAAAATCTCCAAGTATAAACGGCTTTATTGTCTTTACAATATCTTCTTCTACACCGCCGCCAGTTGTAATAAGGACATCTACTAATTTATTTTTTGCCAGATAAGCTATTACCTCCCTTAATCCAGAAGTAACTATATTAGAGGTATAAGCTAGATATATTGTAGCCTTGTCTCTCCTCATTTTTTTTATTATCTCAATAGCCCTCTTTAGATTAGTTGCCTGGAATCCAGTAGTTTCATAAGAATCAAGAAATTTCTCCATATTAAATTCTTTACTAAAATCAAATCCTTTGATATTAATACCTTTAATGTCTTCAGATTCCTTTAATATATTCTTCTTTGATACATCTATTGATTTCTTCATGAGCTTAATCTAAAAATTAGATTTAAAAGAATTTCGTTTGGTTATATTGACTCTTTGATTTTTTCCTTTAAAGAAGATTTAGCCATTACCCCTACAAATCTTTTAACTTCTTTTCCGTCTTTAAGCAGTAGAAAAGTAGGGATGCTCATCACCCCAAATCTGGAAGCTATCTCCGGCTCTTCATCAACATCAATCTTTGCAAACTTCAATCCTTTAATTTCCTTGCTTATCTCCTCAAATAAAGGAGACATCTCCTTGCACGGATAGCACCAGTCAGCCCAGAAGTCTATTATGATTTTTCCTTTTAGTTCTTTTTCTATATTATTTTTTGTCAGATTCAGCATTCTCTGTTTCTATTTTATAAGCCATAACAAACAATAAGTCAGATAATCTGTTTATGTACTTATAAATATCCTCCCTTATTAAATTAGCTCTTAATACCTGGGTTAACTCCCTTTCTAGAACCCTGCACCTTATTCTGGCTTCATTAAGATAGACTGATCCTATGTTTGTAAATCTTATAAAATTATTAGGGGATGAAAATCTGTCTATATAGCTTTCTAATTCTTTAATGTCATTATCAATAATTGGATTCTTTATGTCTTTTCCAATGCTTCCAAGTGAAATCTCTCCGCCAAGCTGCCATAGTTTTATATTTATTTTTTCTATTATCTCCCTAAACTCTTTATTATAGAGCCAGCAGAAATCCAAAGATGCCTGTAAAGAATCTATATATCCGTTAATGTCTATGATATAGCTGTCTTTTGGTACCCTTAAATTTCCATAAGTAACAGTCTCGCCAAAATCACCAACTTTTGTATAGATCTTCATTTTTTATCTATCCGCATTTGCTATAGCCACAATCAACGCATGTTGGTTCACTGCATCCTGAAACCATCACAACATTTGTGCTAAAGCATTCTGGGCAAAATAATCCATTATTATTTTCTTCATGACTTAATGATCTGCTATTTAATGTAGCCTGTCCATTCAATAATGTCTGTCCATTTAAGTGCTTTAATCTTCCTGTCTTAATTAGATGCTGTCTAAATACCTTTGATAACCCATGAGGAATAGAATCTACTTTATTTGGCCCGAATCCATAGGGCTTGTCACCTTTTATTGAATTAAGATGTTTAATTAATCTGGCAGGATCCCCCCCTATCTCAAGATATTTGCTTAGTATTATTCCCAATGCTGTTGTCAATCCGCTTATCTCTGTTCCTATTGGCGAGATATTAGCAAAAATCTTCATAGGGCCCTCTTTATCATAATTAATATGGACATGCAACGGGCCCTGTCCTGTTGGAACCTCATAGTAATCTGACATTTCAGATTCTGATTTTTCTTTTTTCTTCTTAGATTCTTTTTCATTTAAGTTTAATATCTGGAATTGCTTGCTTCCATCTCTGTATATTGTAACTCCCTTAGCTCCTAATTCATAAGCTTTAAGATAAACTTCCTCAACATCTTTTATAGTGGCTTCATTCCTTAAGTTAACTGTTTTTGATACTGCATTATCTGTATGCTTTTGAAATGCACACTGCATATTTACATGGTCTAATGGGCTTAAGTCATGGGATGTTAGGAATAATTTCTGGATATTTTCTGGAATTTCATTAATTCCAACAATTGATTTATGGTTATCATCTATTTTTTGAAGCAATTCCTTTTCATTAAACCCAAAATATTTGTTCTTTTCAGCTATCTGCTTGAATAATGGATTTACCTCATAGAATGTGTCTTTATCTAATGGCTTTTCCTTTTTTTTCAATGCGTCTATTCCAGCAGCATTATATCTTACATAAGCTATTGCAAAAAATGGTTCTATTCCAGCTCCTTGGACTCCGGCTGTGATTCCTATTGTTCCTGTTGGTGCAATAGTTGTTCTTGCGCAGTTTCTTGGATAACCCTCTTGCCCCCTAAAATATTTTCCATTTTTGTCAAATACACTATTCTTCCAGTTAGGAAATACCCCTCTTGTTTTGGCTAATTCCTCAGAAGCCAATAAAGAGTTGTCATTAATGAATTTCATAACTTCTTCAGCTTTTAGGAATGCTTTTTCATCATTATATGGAATTCCAAGCATAACTAATGTCTCAGCCCAGCCCATTACTCCTAATCCAATTCTCCTGTTTTCTTTTGCTATTTTTTCTATCTGGGGCAATGGATAATTATTGACTTCTATTACATTATCCAAAAAATGAATGCAATCAAAGACACATTTTTTTAATCTTGGCCAGTCCATATCATAATTATCCTTTCTGACAAATTTGCTTAGATTAATACTGCCGAGGTTGCAGGGCTCAAATGGCAATAGGGGCTGTTCGCCGCATGGATTTGTAGATTCAATCTCTCCTATATGTGGGGTTGGATTTGAATTTGTTTCATTTATTCTGTCTATTACAACAAATCCAGGATCTCCGGTTTCCCAAGCTCCTTTTATCATGGTTTCCCAGACATCTTTTGCATTTAGTTTTCCAACAGCTTCCTTTGTCCTTGGATTTATCAAATCATAATCTTCGTTATTCTTCATCTTTTCCATAAATTTTTTGTCAATAGCAACAGAAACATTAAAGTTTTCCATTACACCTGGAGTTTTTTTCATGTTGATAAATCCCAAAATATCTGGATGGTCATATCTCAATATACCCATATTAGCGCCCCTTCTTGTATTATGGCTCACAAACCCATTTGCGATGTAAGTATTATTTTCAGGAACTGATAAATCCAAAGTCCATGCCTCTCCAAACTCCAATTTTTTTACATTGTCATAGAATTGATTATTTTGCAGGAACCACATTAAACTGCTATCTTTTATTTCATTATGTTTTTGAGCTAATTCTTTTAATCTTTTTCTTGTTAAATTTCTCTTTCCTGTAGCTTTTGATATATAATGCATAATATCCCTATAAAACTCTTTATTTGCGTCCCTTGATTTCCTTCCAAGCGAAGAGCCTTTTCCGACATAATTGTATAATGAAGATAATCTAACCTCCTGATTTGGGATAATATCATTATATTCAAACTTCTTATTTGAGCTAAATCTTTTATTTTTATTTTCATTAAGGAATTTTATCTTTTCCTGGAATATCTTATTTCCCTCTTCACTTATTATATTCAATCTGTAAATTATGTTTTTTCCGAAAGAATTGATTCTCTTTTTGCCGATTGTTTTTCTCGAGGGAATGCCCAAAGAGAGCAATAGAATCTGAATGCCGTCTATTAATTTTTCCGAAATGCTTGAAAATGAAATAACACCGTCTTTGGTTATTGTTCCATCTGCGCTAAATAATCCCCTTAAAAAGCCATATGCAAATTCTCTATTGCTGTTAAATACAATTTCAGGAACTCTTGCGGTTTTTGCTGATCTCTTTCCAATGCCTACATGATTTATCCATTGGCAAAATGTTGTATTGTTATAAAATGCATTTATGCTGTTATCATTATCTTTTTTCTGGATACTGGGATATATTCCAAATAATTTCTGAATGTTTTTTATCATGTAGATTATCATATCTTTTTCTTCAAGGCTGAAAGATAGAATTAATCTGCATGTACCATTTTTATTAGAAGACAATGCTCCATCCCCTATAAAATATCCAACAAATTCCCCAAGTTCTTTCGAAGTTTCTGTTGGCAGCATGACTGGATTAGAATTAAAATGAGGTTCATATTTGAATTCTGGAATTTTATAGTTTGTTTTTTCCGGATAGGTGTCTTTTTGAAGGCATATCCAATCCCCTTTTTTTATGTCTTTTAAGTGCTTCCATACATAATTGCCTTCTTTATTTATAATCCTGAACCTATGCTCTAATGTAGCTGTTACTGAATATCCTTTTTCTGTTGTTAGAGTAATAACTTCTGATTTTCCATTATTATAGCATTCATCAGATAATCTATTGCCATTGTCTGTCATTACGACCAAAGAGCCATTTTTATATTTAGACCAGCTATTTACAGGAATATCTAGTGGAACTATATTAGCAATTTCTATTAATCCTTCTTTTGTTGAAATTCTTGTATCTAAGGAAACGCAACCTCCTTGTTTTATTACATCAGTCTGCTTGTCAAATATCTGCATAAATGTCAATGGTCCAGATGCAACACCATGGGTACTTTTAACAGGATCATGAGATGGCCTTAATCTCGAGAAAGAAAATCCAGTTCCCCCTCCAGACTTATGTATCATAGCAGCATGCTTTACACTATCAAATATTTCCTCAATAGAATCTCCTACCGGTAAAACATAACATGCACTCAACTGTTGTAATTTTCTTCCTGCATTCATTAGTGTAGGAGAATTCGGCAGGAATTCAAAGTTTGACAGCATATCATAAAATTTTTTTCTTACGGGCTCAGTTATTGATATTCCTCTTTCTGTATTCGATAATTTATACAAATTGTCCATGAATTTTTTGAAATTGTTATCCCAACTATCATAGTGCTGGAAATTCTGATGCAGGAAAACAGCCCTTGTTTTTATTCCAGACAGTGTTTCATACTCATTTACTTTATAGTCTACACCATTAAATATATCTTCTTCCTGAATTTCAGGGGCATACAATAATTCAGCTAATGCTATATTATTTGAAACTAAATCCAGCCAAGCTTCTACACTTGGAGAATCTTTGAGATATTTATCTTCTATTACTTTTTTCTGGTTTTCTGTTATAGCCACTTTTTTTAATTCCATTTTCACCCCTTATTTAGCAAGTATTTTCAACTCCTCCTTAAAATCGTCTACTTTTTCAAAATCCTTGTAGACAGATGCAAATCTCATATAAGCTACATGGTCAATAGCCTTTAATTTTCTAATTACCCTATCGCCAATAATTTTTGAGCTGACTTCATGGCTCTTAAGCTTTTTTAACTCTCTTTCTATTGATTTTACAATTTCATCCACATTATCAGCTGTAAAAGGTCTTTTTTCCAGGGCTAATGAAATTCCTTTTCTTAGCTTGTCTGTGCTAAACGGCTCTTTTCTTCCGTCTTTCTTAATAACCATTAAGTCTATGGCTATTTTTTCGTATGTTGTAAATCTCTTTCCGCATTTATCGCATTCCCTTCTTCTTCTGATAGAATCTAGACTATCTCTGCTTTCCAATACCTTAAAGTTCTCAGATGAGCAATACGGGCAATTCATTCAAAAACACCATATATAGCGTGTTAATTCTATAATCACACAAAATATATAGTATAATATAGACTTGTATTTAAATATTTTCGTTATTAAAAAGCATAATTTCCTGTAGAGTTACTACTCTTTGAAATATTAAGGATCAGAGCAATCCCTTACATATCCGCAATTCTTGCAGATAATTTTACAATGCTCTTCTTTAACATTTTCACTATTGCAAATTATACAAAAATATTTATTCATCTTATTGATTTTATTGTCTCAAGCTCATCAATTCTTTTTTTGGCTGGAATAGCTGTCCTGAATAAATTCCAGAATACTTTTTGGAGCCATTCTATCCACTCTTCGTCATATACCTTGAATATTATGCTAAATGATTTGTTTAGCTCATTATTCCTGTATTCTGATCCTAATGGGATTTTTTCCTCTTTCAATGTTGCTATTTTGTTGTCTACAATTGTTGTCCTTAATGGCTGGAATGAATGCCTTATCTCTACAATCTCTTTTCCAAGTCTATTATTAATAGCTAATACATCCAGAATGTTATCTAATCCAGGAATCTCAACTCTTGTTAATATTTTTATTACTATTCCCCTCTTGGCAACTTCCTCAATTACATCAAGAATTCTTATCTTTTCCTTATTCATATTGATAAAGCTTAGATTTCCAGAGAAAAATAATATCTGGGATTGTGCGCTTCTCAGTAAATTAGCAAAATCATCAAAATTTTTTACGCTTTTATATTTATCTTCATACAATAAAATTGCATCTTTTTTTCCTTTGTCTATATACTGATATAAGTCCAGAGGGCTAAAATCATCTTTATATCTGCTGGATTCTATCTGCTTAAATAATCTCTCTTGAAATGTATTGGAATGGATTTTTTCTATTGAATTCCAGAAAACTATCTTTAAAGCTCCCCTTGTGCCTTCCCTAAACATTCTTATTGATAATGTTCCTTGTTCTTTTTCTATCTTATCAACATAAGAATTGGCAGTTCTCCAGTTCCTTCCTATTAAATTGGCTATTTCCTGTATTGTCCTGGGCTTTTGATAGACAAAATCATTAATCTTCTTTGAAACATTAGAGTCAAGCATTAAACAAGAGATTATGAGATTAATATAAATATTTCTGAACTACAACACTATGTAATAAATTATGTAAGAAATTTATAATTAATTTACAACACTATAATATATGTATGGATATAGGTTATTTTAAATGCCAAATTTGTGATGGGGAATTTGAATTGTTTGTGATAAAAGACTCAAGACAATATATTCCATATTATTTTAATTGTGTCTTCTGCGGCGCAAAGGTACAAACTGGATTTAAACAGGAAATACTAAAATAATGTCAGAAGGAACTTTGGAAGATTTATATAGACAAATGAAGAAAGACGAGTAAACTATCTAAGAATATGGAAATAAAAGATTTATTACAATTTATAGAACTTGAAAATCAGAGATTAATTAATCATTATGGTAGTTCGTCTACTGAAAAAGAAAGAATTCTAGCAAGAACTGTGAAGTTAACAGAGGAACTTGGAGAACTTTGTAATGAAATATTAATTTATAATAAAGATCAAAGGAAAGAAAAATTAGAGAACCATGATAAAGAAAATTTACAAGAAGAATTTGCTGATATTATTATAACAACCTTGCTCTTAGCTAAAGCTATGAATGTTGATATTGGTGGGGTGCTTGAGAAGAAAATGGATAAAATAAATAAGAGATATGATCAAAAATGATTTACTTGTCATTTATTCTCTACGGAAATCTTATAAATTTAAGATAATCCATTTAGTAATGCCTAAATGCCATATATGCAAAGATAAAATAGAAGAGACTTTTCTAAATAAATTAATTGGTACTTATATTAATAAGAAGTCAGTTTGTTCTGTCTGCCAAAAACAATACTCAAAAGAAGAGTTAATTGAAAAAACGAAATAAAGCCCTTGTAGCTTAATGGTAGAGCAATTGCTTCGTATCTTAGAAAAAGCAATAGGTTCCAGGTTCAAATCCTGGCGGGGGCTGAATAAACTTAAAATTATTTAATGCCGTTAAAAACCCTCAAATCCGGGCTTAACAATTTAATGTGGTCATCTTTAGATCTAAGCCCCCTGTATATTCTTTGCAGAAGCTCTCTTTTGGCCTTGTCAACATAGAAAATCTGGAAATATTTTGGCATGCTTTTTTTCATCACCTTCCAGAATAGAGAACTTATATCTGGATTTGGATATTTGGTAAAGATTATGCTGTTGCATAGATTTCCAGGAAAATCTACTCCTCTTGTGCATTTGGTTGAATAAAGTATTTCTATCTTTCCATCCTTAAAGTCTTTTACTAATTCCCCTCTTTTGAACTTATTTTGTTCATCTTTTAATTCTTTTCTTGTTTTTATATTATTTATTTTATATCTTAAGCGCTCTTCCTCTATTGGCAAATCTGAAAATGCATTAACATGTATTAGTATGGGTTTTTCAGCCAATTCTATTGATTTGGATAATGCCTTGAGATAAAATTCCCTTGAACCATCCTGCTTCAATGTAATATAATCGAAGTTTTTTTCTAATTTTGAGGTAATCTTTGTTATTTTTCCCCCGGGATTAGCCTCTGCCTCAATTATCTTAAAGTCTTTTATTCCAAAAACATTTCTTAAAACTAATTCTGAGTGTATTGTCCCGCTCATCATCACGAACACTTTGTTTTTATCCAGAAATTCACTTAATTTCTTCTCAAGGTTTACTGTAATTAAATTAACAATCAAATCATCGTAATCATTTTTATAAAATGTCAAATAAGTTTCATCAAAGAAATCCTCAAAAGTTTTTCCGATTTGATATATGCTATATAGATAGTCTGAACTTTCATCCTCTGTTAAGTCAATAAGCTTTGGATTGTCCAAAAAATATTTCAATAAGCTTAATATTTTTGTCTCTTTGATTAAGAATAAATTATTATTTTTTATACCATCCAATATTATTTTATCCTTTAACAATCCAATAATTAAATCATTGATTTCTATTGTTAGTTCTTTCAAATCAAAATTATCAGTTTTTATCTCAGCTAAACTTCTTGACAATCTGTTGAGATTAATCCTCTTTTCATTTGATAGGCTGTCAAGAAACTCATCGCATTCATCTATAATCTCTATTTCAGTGGCTGGTTTTCTGTCCATAATATTTTCAAGCTCATATTTTTTGCTGTTAAAAATTATTACATCTGAATTGACATAGCCCATAAACTGCCCATAATATCCACATCCGTCTTTTCTTTTGTGATAGGTAAAAGTCTTATTCCTAAGCCCCTTGTATTCTATCTCTTTGGCATCTTCTAAGACATAGTTTTCAAACCAATCCTTGCAGATAATAGGCGACCAATATGGACATGCAGGCGCTATTGATTTTCTTCTGACATCACTTATGCTTCCAAAATCTTCTATTTTTACGAATGGATTTTCTTTGATATAATCTTTAATCAACTCTTTATTTATCTCCTTAATCTCAATATCGCAGGGCAGGAATTTATCATCAGCCATACTATCTTCCTTAAATATGCATTTATGGTTGTTTCTCCCGTCAATAACAGAAATATTCAATTTTTCCCCGTTATCCTTTAATATATGTAGCCTGTTTGTATAATCATCTTCATATTGCTTTTGTAAGGGTTTAGAAGGAACCACAATGGATGTTCTTCCCAATTCCTTCGCTAGGTTTAATGCAATAGCGCTTTTTCCTGTTCCGCAAGCCCCTTTAATAAAAATTATTTTATGCCCTTCATTAATTGCTTTAATTGTTTCATCTACAACATCCAGCTGGGATTTTCCATTAGAAAACACTAAAGGCTCTAAATATTTCTCTTTATTATACAAGCTCCATTTCATCTTAATTTTAAAAGGATTCTTTAATTTATTTCGGCATCTCTAATCTTCTAAAGCATTCAGCATACTTCATCTTCTTTTCTTTTCCAATATTGGAATGTCTTTCTTTTATAAACCCCTCGAAATTTTTTCTATTTCCAATCTGGGATTCGTGGCATTTTAATGCTTTTATTTTTAGATCAATGACTTTAGTAATGTCAATCCAGATATTTGGGTAGTCTGTCCCGTAAAAATAAATTTCCTTAACCTCATGTGGCTCTAATCCCTCGCTTAATATGTGGTGGGGAAAGAAATTTCTGTTTCCAATAGCAGGATATATTGAATCATATACAGCTAGTCCAACTGCTCTATGGTCTGGATGATATTTATAGATTTGGTCGAATTTATTATTTGAAGGGTCAAATGCAAATAAAATATCTGGCTTTATCTCCCTTATCAATCTTACAATTTTTTCTCGGAATTTTTTTGTATTGTCCAATTCTCCGTCAGGCTCTCTTAGAAATATAACATTCTTTACCCCAATAATATCAGCAGCCTCTTTCTGTTCTTCTTCTCTTATCTTTATTATCTCTTTCTTTGTTTTGCCTAGGTGATTCCCTTTATCCCCGCTAGTACATACAACATAATAAATTTCCTTATCTTTATTCCATAATGCCATTGTTCCATTGCATGAGAAATCCACATCATCTGGATGTGCAGTTATTACTAAAACTTTTTCTTTTGCCATCTGCTTTTAATAATGGGCTATTTTAAAAGTTTTTTTATTCTATTTAGAAAAGAAATGTTTTTAAAACTGTTTAGTTATTTTTCTACAAGCCGGGCAAATGCGGGGGTAATCATTGAGTTAATATTTGATGATCCTTAGAGCAAAGCCTGGTCAAATGCGCAGGACTTAAGAGGGACAAGTAATCTTTTGATTACTAATATCCTAAGAATAGGATATCCTGTCTCTTAGTGAGTTCGAGATGAGTTTAGGTGATACTTAAGCTTACGAGAAGGTTCAAAAGAGAAAGGATTTATCTTTTTCTGAACTGATCCCTTCCCCCGCATACATTTTTATATATATTCTCCAGTATATATCTAGCGGACACAGCGGACAACTACTCTCGTCAGGTTTATAAATAAAAATATAATCTATGTTAAATGGCTAAAATTAAGAAACACCCAACTAAGAAATGGGAAATATCTTTTATAGAATTAGAAGATGATAAAATTAAAAGATTCAAAGTTACTAAAAGAGTTCCAGATTTATTAGTAGCAGAAACTAAATTTTTTAAGTCGAAGAAAAGAGCTAAGAAACAGTTTGATGAGTGGCTAAAGTAATTCACTAACTTGATTTATTTTAGATTTTAAAGCATCTATCAATATAGGTTGATTATAAGAGTAAACATCTGGAATGTCTAAAGACAAAATGCGTTTTTTTAAGTATAATTTTGGGAATCTATTAGCTATTTCAGTTCTTTGGGAGTCTTCCATTACTATTATAACGTCTGCCCAAGATATCTCTTTTTCAGTAACGGGCTTTTTGTTATATAACCCTGCTGATTTTGTCTTGAATCTGCCTTTAAACAACTCTTCAGCTGTTTTGCTTCTGTTTTGGTTTTGATTGCAGACAAATAAAACTTTCATATAAATTGTTTATTTTGCAATAATATAAATTTTGTGATAATGACAGCATAATTTAAAAAGATGATATTTTTATTAATTATGTGCCCTAGTAGTTCAGCTCGGTGGAACGCTACCTTGGTAGACTAAGTTCAAACAGGTAGAAGTCGCAGGTTCAAATCCTGCCTGGGGCTAAAATAATTTTTAGAGACAATACATTTTAAAAATATACAACTCCCCTTATAACAAAATGAAACTAACCCTGCAGCAGATAAATGAAGAATTAAAAGGATTAAACGAATGGGAGTTTTCTTATTCTGATAATTCAATAACGAAAAAATTCCAGTTCAAGGATTTTAAAGAGTCTATGAAATTTGCAAATAAAATAGCTGAATTAGCTGAAAAACATGAGCATCATCCAGATATATTAATAAATTACAATATAGTCAAGATAATATTAACCACCCATAGCGAAGACGGAATAACAAATAAAGACATTAAATTAGCAAAAGAAATAAATTCATTATGAAAATTATAATAATAGGCCCCCCAGGCTCTGGAAAAGGCTCTCAGGCAGAATTATTGCAGAAAAAGCTTAGATTAAAACATATTCCTTTGGGAGAAATCCTAAGGCAAGAAATAAAAAAGAATACAGTTATAGGAAAAAAAGTAAAGTCAATATCAATGGGAATTCTAGCCCAAGACTATATTGTTGATAAATTAATTAATAAGATTATAAAAGGAAGAGATAATTTTATTCTGGATGGCTATCCAAGGCGTTTAGCACAAGCAAGATATTTGGATAAGATAATTAAAGTTGACAGGGTATTTTTATTTGATATTCCTAAAAATCTAATTATAAAAAGGCTAAGCAACAGATATGTCTGCATGTGCGGAGAGACATATAATCTATTATCAAAAAAGCCAAAGAAGAATTTAACATGCGATAAATGCAAAAAAAAATTATACCAGAGGGATGATGATAAAATAGATGTTATAAAAAGAAGAATAGAATTATATAATAAGCAGACAAAGCCAGTAATTGATTATTATAGAAGGAAAAAAATATTATTCAAGATAGATTCATCAAAGTCAATAGAAAATGTCTTTAATGAGATAAAAAATAAACTATATAAACATTAGACTTTTATTAACTTCATGAACAAAAAGGGGCAAATCTATATATTGGCTGCGTTAATTTTGTCTATAATAATCTTCAGCTTATCCCAGACAATAAATAAATTTAAGCAGGAAGAATTAGAAGATGATTTTGAGAAATTATCAGTTAATTATGAAAATGAAGGCTCTAAATTAATAAACTCCTTGATAAACACAAACTCAAATCTGTCTGACCAGTTCTTTAAATTCACTTTGTTGTTTACATCTTATTCCAAGGCGCAGAATCCTGATTTTGGATTAATCTATTCATTAGATTATAATGAGAATATCCAGATAGGGAATTTTCTGGATAAGAAAATAATAGTTGATAACGGCACAGAAACAGTACAAAGCTTGAATGAATTAAATGGATGTTATGATAAGATATCAGCTGTAATAACATTTCAAGGACTGTCTTTTGATGCAGGGATTGACCTAAAAGAGGTGCAAGAATGCACTTTAACAATTCCTAGCACAAGCAAGATATGGATACAGATTGGGGAATTTTGGTATCCGTTTGAGATTATAAAAGATAAGCCGCAAATAATGATAGTTTCAAGATCAGAGGCATTAGAGCAAAGGCAAGTGTTCATAGGCGGAGAGGGATTTATAAAAGAAGAGGTAGACAGGCCAATATCCAGCGAATGCATTATATTGACTAGGCAGACAAGCTGCGAATTAAACTCAAACTGCTGCTGGGATGATGATAAAGCCAGATGCAGAAAACAAGGGCAATGTAGAAATGAAGAATAAATCAAAAAAATCAAAAAAAGGAATGAGCGAGATAATAGCCTGGATATTATTATTGGGATTTTCTATTTCATTGGCTGTTATAATCTTTAATTGGACAAGGACCCATACAGAGGAACTGACAGAATCAACAGTAAGCTTTGTAGAAGGAAAACTTGAATGCCAGGAAATAGCAATAAATGTTGTAACAAATGATGATTGCAGCACAATAACAATAACTAACAGAGGAAAATTAACAATTGATCAGTTTGCCATAAGAACTTTTGGGCAGGATTATGAAAATACATTAATAGAAGCAACCCAATTAACGCCAAAGCAATCAAAACAGTTAAATATTCTGGGCTCTAATAAGATAGAAGTTATTCCAATTGTAAAAATAAAAGAGAAATTAGTAGGCTGTAATGACAAAAGGATATCTAATGAATGCGCTTAAAAATATTAGTAAAAAAAGTAACAAGAGAGCAGCATCTAGTTTTGTAGCGACTATATTATTAATAGCGTTTGTTATAGCTATAATATTAATGGTGATATTGTGGGGCAGGACATATATTCTTGAGAGAGCGGAAAAAGAGGGATTATTAGCTGAAAAACAGCTGGATTGTGGAAATTTAGATATAACAATTGTAAATGCCTATCAACAAGGCGATAATGCGTTGATTGTAATAAAAAATTTAAAAGATTCCCAGATAAATAAATTTACATTTAGATTAATTGGACAAGAAACAGATATAAAAGAAAGTTTTGAGCCGTTGTTGGGATTAGAGGTAAAACAATATATCTTAGAATTAACAGAAGATGAGGTTAAAAATCTAGATAAGATAGATGTTATTCCTTGGTTAAAGGTTGCTCAGGGTTATTTTGTTCCCTGCTCCAGTAATCATATAATAGCTAATATAATTTGAAAAAACTTTATAAATAAGTAAACTTTAATAAGAATATGAAAAAAGAGGTTGAAAAAAAGGGAGTTTCTCCTTTAATAGCTACAGTCCTTATTATAGGATTTACAATTGTATTGGCTGTATTAGTTATGAACTGGGCATTGCCGTTTGTAAGAAACTTACAAGAAACAACAGAAGAGAGCTCTAATATCCAGATATTATGCGCCAATGATGTTATATTCTCTATTAGAGATGCATGTGATTCTGGAACTAATCAGGTAAAATTAACTGTTGCTAATGATGGAATTAAGAATATTGATAAGTTCATAGGCAGGTTTTCTAAGAGTTTAAGTGATGTGGAACAAAAAGACTTGGATTTTTCAACAGATGGAAATGGAATAACATCTTTTGACATTGAATCTACCACTGTATCAGTCTCTTCTGAGCCAATAAAACAAGTTGAATTAATTCCGGTTGTTACAATAAGCGGAAAATCTGTTACATGCAGCACAAATGTAAGGAAATTTGGCGATTTAGAATCAGCTGGATTGGCAGCCTGCAGTTAATAAACTTTTTATATAGACTTTTATTCTAAATAATATGAAAGGACAGATATGGATTTCTGCTGTTTTGTATACAGCATTAGGCGTAGTAATAATAACCATAATACTAAGCGCTGGACTGCCATTGATAAATAAAATAAGAGATAGAAATCTAGTTACCCAGACAAAAAATATTATGCATACATTAGATGATAACATTAGAAAAGTGGTTAATGAGGGCCCTGGCTCAAAAAGGTTCATCTCACCATTAATTATAGACGGCGGTGAATTAGTTATAGATGAAACAAATGACAGGATGATATGGAGCTTAAAGACTAAAAATAAGATGGCTGAACCCAATATAGTATTTGATGAAAGCTCGTTAAAATTATTTTTAAATGAGACTGCTGTGGAAGATGAGTATATTGTTAATTTAGAATTAAGATATGAAAACTTTGCGGACTTAAAATTAAGTTCTCAATATGAAAATCCCTTTATCGGCGAATACAGCATGTCTATAGAGCATGACGGCACATATACAAATTCAAAGCCAGTCATAATTGTTTCTGTGAGTTAACCGATAAATATTTATATCTACATTGGCTGTTTTTTAAAAAGAGGTGGATTATGTTTAGTTTATTCAAAAGAAAGCTAGAATTAGAAGAAAAAGAGAAGACATTATTTAAAATTTCTCCATCCCAGAATGTAGCCCAGCTTCCTGAAATAAAAGACAGAAATAGTTTTGATGTAAGATATCCTTTAATAGCCCCTTATGCCTATGCACATATATTCTGGGACAAGGAAAGTAATGAGATAGTATACTTTGTTGAGGAGCCGTTATTAGATGATTCTGAGAAGAAAATCCTTAATATTCTCGAGGAAGGAATAAAAGAATTAATTGACATAAGCTTCATAAACATAAAAGACGAAAATGTAGTTTTAGAATACTTAGAGAGCAATATAAGAATTCTAGCCAAAGAATTTGGGTTAAGTATTCAAGAAGATTCTTTACAAAGGTTGATGTATTTTATTTATCGAGATTTTGTCGGATTAAATGAGATAGATCCATTAATGAAGGATTATTTCATTGAGGATATTGAATGCAATGGCTCTATGACTCCAATATATATTGTTCATAGAAAATATAGGAATATGAGAACAAATATTGTTTTTGAGGATAATAAAAAACTAGCTGGATTTGTTGAAAAATTAGCCCAGAAATCAGGGAAATATGTCTCTTATGCAAATCCGATATTAGATGGAATATTGCCTGATTCTTCTAGGGTTAATGCCACTTACTCCCAGGATATAAGCTCAAGAGGGCCAACATTCAGCATTAGAAAGTTTACTAAAGAGCCTTGGACTCCGATAAAACTAATTGATTTTAGGACATTATCTCCAGAGATATTAGCTTATTTATGGATTTTAATAGAATATCAGTCTAATCTAATGGTTATAGGGGCAACAGCATCTGGCAAGACTTCTTTCTTAAATGCAATCTCATTTTTTATTCCGCCTCAAGCAAGAATTGTTAGTATAGAAGATACAAGGGAATTACAGCTAATGCATGAAAATTGGCTTCCAAGTGTAGCTAGAGAAGGAATTGGATTGGCTGCTGGAAAAAAACATGGTGAAATAGATATCTTTGAATTGCTTAAAGAAAGTTTTAGGCAGCGTCCGGATTATGTCATAGTTGGAGAAGTCCGAGGCCAGGAAGCATTTGTATTGTTTCAGGCAGCTGCCTCAGGACACCCAATGCTAAGCACAATGCACGCAGAGGATGTCTCAACAATGATAAGAAGATTGGAGACTCCGCCAATTAATTTACCTCCGTCTTTGGTTGAATCTTTGGATGTTGTCTGTGTAATGTCCCAAGTCAAAGTTGAAAAAAAAGAAACAAGAAGACTAAGAGATATATCTGAGATAATAAATGTCTCATCTAAAGAATTCAAGATAAATACTCCCTTTGTCTGGGATCCAAAGCAGGATAAATTCTATTTTAAGACAAACAGCACAATATTTGACAGAATATCTGTAAAATACGGAGTATCAAGGGAGCAATTGAACAATGAGTTTAGGGTGAGGACAAGATTATTGTGGGCAATGTACCAAAATAAAGTGTTTGGCTTCAAAGAGGTTCAGGAGGTTATAAACTCATATTACAAGACTCCGGAACAAATTTTAAAGAAATTCGGAATAATCTAAATGACATTGGAAAGAATAAAACAAGATGCGCAGTTGATATTAGAAGCTTTGTATAGACATGAGACTTTAGAAAGTAAAAAATTGCAGGAAAAAGACAAAAAAATATTAAAGAAGATTGATGAAGAGATTAAAGAGCTGGAAAATTACATTGTTTCTTTTTCTTCTGAGATAAAGTCTTTGACAAGCGAGGAGAGATTAAACCTTCATAAAAATGCAGCAAGACCTTAAGCAATTAATAGCTGGCATAATAAAATCAGTAGATGAGATAAATATCTACAAAAATAACATAATCAATGTAAAGAAGCAAGCTAATGAGCTAGAGGTTAAGCTTGATGAGAAAAAAATAACAAAATCCCAGCTTAATGTTTATCTTGATAAATTAACCAAAGGAAAGACAAAAGATGATTTCATTCTCCTAAATGAGCAGAAAATACTTAATCTATTGGGGCAGATTGATGATAATGTTACAATTATAATTTCATCTATGTCTAAAAAAGAAGAAATAAAAGAAAGAGCTTCTATATATGAGGAGGCTAAAATAAGTATTCCTAAAGCTAATGCACAATACATAAAAGGATTAGCAAAGAAGAGATCAAAAAAGAAGGAAATTCAGATTCCAGATTATACATTATATAGAACAACAAGGTATGGAAAAATCTCAAATTTATTTATGGAGAATCTATCAATATACTTGTCAGATAAATATCCTGGATTTTTCATTTCTATGTACAAGTCATTGAAATCTTCTGGAATTCCAATATTGTCAAAGACATTTGTAAGCATGATTTTGTTTTCTAGTGCTATAGCCTTTATATTATCTTTTCTGGCTTTTTTTCTGATATTCAACTCTTTATCTGTAATTAGCGTAATAAATTCTTTATTATTGGCTGTATTTTTCTCATGTTTTATTTTTATAGCATTATTTTACTATCCGAATGTCTTATCAAACAACAGAAGGAGAAAAATAAAGAATGATCTTCCTTTTGTAATAGTTCATATGGCTGCAGTAGCCGGCTCAGGAGCGCAGCCAATTGCTATGTTTAATTTAATATTGACATCCGGAGAATTTAAAGGAGTAGAAGGAGAGATAAAAAAAATAGTCAATTATGTTAATCTTTTTGGTTATAATTTATCTACATCATTGAAATTAGTCGCTCTAACCACCCCGTCAAAGGAGTTTAGGGAATTCCTAAATGGATTAGTAACAACAATAGAAACTGGCGGTGATTTAAAAGAATATTTAAATGCAAAGGCAAACGAGGCAATCACCACATATAGGCTAGACAGGAAAAAATATGTTGCTTCTCTGTCAACTTACTCTGATATTTATGTTGGAGTATTAATAGCAGCCCCATTACTATTCTTTGCCACATTAGCTATAATACAAGTATTGGGTGGCTCTATATTTGGATTGACTGTAAATGCAATATCAATAGTGGGGACATTTGTTGTTATCCCATTGTTAAATATATTTTATTTATTATTTGTAAACATTATGCAGCCAGAATCATGAAATTCAAAAAAATATATCTTATTGGAATTGCTATTGGATTAGTGTTAATAGCTTTAGATATATTATATTTTCTCAAGACAAGGTGGTTCTTTTCTTTCTTGATTGTTGCAATAAATATAGGCTGGCTTCAAATCTGGCTTGATTTCTTTAAGGAAATAAGAAGGCAAAAAGAGATAGAATCAAGATTTCTGCAGTTTGTCAGGAGTTTAGTAGGAACAGTAAAATCAGGAGTCTCAATACCAAGCTCAATAATCCAGATATCAGACGAGGATTATGGTGAACTAACGCCATATGTAAGAAAGCTTAGAAATCAAATAGAATGGGGGATAACAATCCAGGATGCATTGATAAATCTTGGGAATGACACCAGTAATCCAATAATAAAAAGAGCCATCTCAATAGTTATAGAGGCTGAAAAATCAGGCGGGGATATGGAGGATGTTTTGGATTCTGTGACAAAATCCATAGTTGACATAAAAAAAATGAAAGAGGAGAGAAAAGCAAGTGTATTTTCCCAGATAGTCCAGGGCTATATTGTATTCTTTATATTTATAGTTATAATGCTGGTTCTGCAATTGTATTTATTCCCCCAGATTAAAGAGGTTGGATTGATTGGAGGGTTAGCTGGGACAGAATTTGCCACTGGAGTAATTGGATCATCTGAATCAGTTAATCTAGATTATATATTCTTTGGTCTTATATTAGTGCAGGGATTTTTTGCAGGAATAATGATTGGAAAGTTCTCAGAAGGGACAATTAAGCAAGGATTATTGCATTCACTGATATTAATGACATCTGCTGCATTGATAATAACTACTGTAAAAGGTGGAATATGAAAGGAACATCGCAAGTAGATTGGGCAATCAGCATTGGGATATTTTTGATATATACTATTGGATTAATAATATTCCTAAGGCCTGGATTACAGCCTGTAATGGAGAATAACATATTAATCTCAATAATACAAGATAACCTAAAAGATGATGTCTATGCAACAATTGAAAAAACAGCATTATTCATTAACACCTCAGATTATACAAAAGAATCCCCGCCTCAAAGCGGATTATATAAAATAGAGATAAATGATCAACTGCCTTTTGAAGGAAATAAAAATGAATTTGCAATATTGGACAAAGACAAGAATATTCTGAATTTTGATATAACCCAGGATAAGAAACTTAAATTTGACGGTTTTGTTGAGCAGGGAAAATTAAACTTATTCTGGATATTATATTTTAAGGGCAATAATTACAAAAACAAAAATCCAGTTGAATTAATAGACATTGACAACCAATTTAACTTTTCATACAGCTTAGGGGTAAAAGAAGATATACAGGGGATTGATTTTAATAAATTAAAAAATTTAAATCCTGATGTAAAATTTCTTAAGGATGATTGGAATTTTCCAGAATCTAAGGATTTTTCTATAATATTGGCAAATACAACTAAGAAACAATATGCACAAAATGATATAATCTTCTCCTATAATATGAAAGAATCACTAGATCAAACAGATGTCTTTGTGAAAGAATGGAAAGATTGGATAATTGGTGATAAAGGAGAATTATATGGGATTACCTTAAATGTAAGGGTTGGTGAATTTGAATAAAAAAGCATATATAAGGACAGTAGAAGCTTTTATAGCCATAATAATATTATTAATGGTGGTTTTCTTTTTAATTCCTCAGAGGCCAGAGCAAGAGCCGGATGTTCCAAATATAGTAGAAGGAGCCCAGAATTTTATCCTAAATGAATTATCATATAATGAGACTTCCAGAGAGTGCATAGTAAACAACCCTTTATGCGAAAATTCAATTGTATTTACATCCATTGTAGATCAAAATATTCCGTTTGGCTATAATTACAGCATTAAGATATGTGATACAACTAATTGTGTTGTTCCAACCCCAATAGACAAGGATGTTTATGCAAGCGATATTGTAATAGGATCAACAATAGAAAACCAGAATCCGAAAATTGTAAGATTATGGCTCTGGAGTTTAGAATAATTATACATCTAATATAACAAAGGCTTTCCAGATATTATTTATTTTTTCTACCTTAAACTTGTGCATAGTTACAGCCTTGACATCAACTTTTAGATTGTGCTTTTTAATATCTATATTATCTCCAAAAGCTGTGGCTTTTAACTCAAATATTTTATCTTCTTTTATATTTACTTTGAATTTATTAAAAACTAGATATTTTGCATCCTTCAAAAAAACTAATTCTTCCAGGAATTTAAACAATAAATTTTCTATATTATCAGATTGCAATTTTATCTCTTTTTTTATTTTTGGCTTTACTTTTTTTAAATCAGCCATTGTATCAAAGGTTGCTAGAGCACAATCCTCAAATAATCTGTTTAAATTATTATTTTTTGCTTCAAAAGCTATGTCTGCTATTGATACATTTTCTAGGAATTTATAGGGCATATTATCTTTTATATAATAAGATTTATATATATTTACATTAGGATAATATGATGATAACCAAGAATGATGTTGTTGAAGCGTTAAAGAAAGTAAATGATCCAGAATTGCATATGGATATCTGGACATTGGAATTAGTATACAACATAGATGTAAATGATGATAATGTTGATGTAACAATGACATTTACCTCTCCAGCATGCCCTTATGGTCCAGCTTTACTGGAAGATGTTAAGCAAAAATTAAAAGAAGTAAATGGAGTCAAGAACGTTAATGTAGAAGTTACATTTGATCCCCCTTGGGAACCTAGCGAAGAATTAAGGGCTATGTTTGGGGTTTGATTATAATTTCTCTATTTCTTTCAGAATTTTATACTTAATTTTATTAATCCCCTCTCCAATAAAAACTAATTCATTTTTATTATGTTTAAACTTTTCAAAACCATATCTTCCAGCTACATAATTGAACAAATAACTAGAATCTTTAAACTTAACAAAACCTTTAGCTCTGTAAACCTCTTTAGGAAGTTTAGAGATAAAATCCTCAAATTTATTCCTGCCAAATATTTTATTGGAAGAATAAACAAAATGCCCAACTTTTATCTCATGATGATTGTGTTTTTTTATAATTTTTTTAGTATTAACTCCAAATAAATAGCCTATATCAATCTTGCAATTTTCAGTCTTGAAGATTAAGGCTTTATCATTTATTTTTTTTATTTTGGATTCTATTTCTTTAATTTGTTTATTATTAATTAAATCTGTTTTATTTAATAGAATTATATCAGCCATCTCTATCTGCATTACCCCAGTATGCCCTAAAGTAGGATATCTTATCATTGCATCAGCATCAACAATTGTAACAATTCCGTCTAAACTAACATTAGAAATATTCTCTTCTATATCAACAATAATAGCGTCTGGCTCAGCCACCCCAGTAGTCTCGACAATAATAGAGTCTGGTTTAATCTTCTGGATTATTTCATTTATAGCAGCTTCAAATTCTCCTGTCAAAGAGCAGCATACACAGCCTCCGGCTAATTCCTTCATATTGACATTCTTGCCTTTTATTATTTTTGAGTCTATTGCTATCTCTCCAAATTCGTTCATTATAATAGCTAGTTTATCTTTAGTTTCTTTTAGTATATGCTTTAGCAAAGTAGTCTTTCCACTGCCCAGGTATCCTGTAATGATTGTTATTGGGGTTTTCATAAAAAATAAGTAGAAATATAGTTTTTAAACATTAACCCTTAACATTTCCAATTGGAATTAATGAAATAATTCTTTTGGAGATTCCGGCTAATTCAGCAGCCTCACAGACTTCGTGAACATCCTTGTATGCCTTTCCAGCCTCTTCTGCCAGTCCAGACATTGATGTGGTTTTAACATAAATTCCATCTGCTTCCATATCTTTTTGTAATTTATCCCCTCTGAACATTCCCCTTGCTTTGGTTCTTGACATTGTTCTTCCAGCGCCATGTGCAGTTGAGCCAAAAGTCTTTTCCATCCCTTTTTCAGTTCCTGTTAAAACATAAGAGCCAGTTTCCATACTTCCTCCTATAATAACAACCTGGCCAATATCTCTATGGGATTTTGGAATTTCATCCCTTCCAGGGCCAAATGCCCTTGTTGCTCCTTTTCTATGAACTAATAATTCTCTTATCTTTCCATCTACTTTATGCTTTTCTAATTTGGCTGTATTATGCGCAACATCATAAACTGTTTTCATTCCTAGTTTTTCAGCATCTTGATTAAATACTTTAGAAAATACCTCTCTTATTCTATGAGCAATTGTTTGTCTATTAGCAAAGCTCATATTTACTCCGCATTTCATTGCTGAAAAATAATCCTGGCCTTCCTTGCTGTCAAAAGGAGCGCAAGCTAATTCTCTATCAAGAATTTTTATTCCATATTTTGGCTCCATTACTTTTAGAAATGTCTGCAGATAATCTGTAGCAACTTGATGTCCAAATCCTCTACTTCCACAGTGAAACATTATTACAATCTGATCATCAAAGAATCCTAGTTTTTTAGCTGTCTCCTTGTCAAACATGTTTTCTTCTTTTACCCTTTGGATTTCTAAGTAATGATTTCCACTTCCTAGGGTTCCTATCTGATTTAATCCCCTTTGAATGGACCTATCTGAAATTTTTGAAGAATCAGCTCCAGCCATGCATCCATTCTCTTCTGTATATTCTAAATCTTCTTTCCAGCCATATCCTTTGTCAACACACCATTTTCCTCCCAACTCAACAGCCTCTTTAAATTCTTTAGAGCTTAACTTAACAAATCCTTTGCTACCAACACCAGCTGGAACCCTCTCAAATAAATTATTAACTAAATCCTTAAGTCTGGGCTGTACATCTTTGTATGTTAAATTAGTTGTAAGTAATCTCATACCGCAGTTTGATACTACTATATTATTTGCTATAAAATTATGGTCTTTATGATTCAGTGTAAAGTCATATAATAACCCGTCATAGATTATGGGTTTTATTTCTTTGACTTCTTCAAAAACCATTCCTGTCTTTTGTAATTCAGAATTCTCAATCTCCTTGACATAATCATAGAAATTTGGGAAATCTGGTTTTTTATATCTATTTTTAAGCGCCGACTTGTAACTTCTTTTCTTCTTCAAATAATCTGTAGCTACACAACTAAGGAATTGTCTTTCTTTATTATACTCATACCCTATTTTTGAAAATAACTTAATTAAATTCTCATCATTTCCAGAAATAACTAATCTTAACCCTATTGTTTTGTCTGTCCCTGGTATTTCATAAATTGATGTCGTTTTAATATCAAAATCTTTTAATAATAGATCTATTTGTTTTAAAAACTCCAATCCTTCTTTTCTATTTTCTTTATTAACACCGATAGTTAAAAAACATTGTCTGAATGTATAAGAAATCTTTTTTATTACATCTGGTTTAGAAAGTTCTGCACCAAAGAATCCTGCAAGAAAATTTCTCTTAACCCATTTAGGGCTTTCTATAACCCATTTAGGGACTTCAATAAAATCTCTTTTCCCAATAGGCATACCTAATTTATTTAAAAATGAAGAAAAGGATTTACTATTAATATGAATACAGAATTCTTCCGAGTTTGTTTCAAAATTTCCATAATAATTCTTTCCTTTTATGAGCCTTATTCTTTCATAAATCTTAGAAGGTTTGTACCCCAAATTTGTAATATCTCTTCTTAAATCCTCTAGTCCTAATTTTTCTCCACACGCTCCAGTTAAAATTCTACCTCTTAACTTTTTTCTATTCTTTCTTTTTTCAGTTGTTCTATATATATAACCATCTCCTAAAATATACCCAAAAACTCTTGCTATACATCCTATTTTATTATGATTCTCTTTTAGAGGTAATAAACCTCTTTTTTTCAATTCTTTAACAGTGTAATTATCAAAATTTTCTTCTCTTAGAATTATTGTGTCTTTACCCTCTTTATATTCTACTCCTTCAAAAGGAAAAATGCCAATAGATTCGCCAACTTTTAAGTTTTTTAATTCCTTCATTCCTTCTTTAGTAAATATAGGATGCTCAGAACTTAATATTAACTCTTTTCCTGTTTTAGTCATTAGTCTAAATACTTCTTTATTATATTCTTTACCAATATAAGCTAAAATTTCTGCTTCACTCTCTATATGATCGTTTAACTCAAATACCTTTAATCTATGATCTTCAAAATCATCAAATTCAGATATCTTTTTTTGATAACCATCTCTAGTTAAAACTAAACTTTCTGGGTGAAGACAGTTGATATCAAACCCGACTAAGGTTTAAATTCCTCCGGGCGATATTATCCCGCCTTCTTCTGGATCAAAAGCAGCCACCCCACCTATCGGAAATCCATAACCTGACTTGTCTCTCTCTAGCTTTTACTAAAAAAGATGTGACCATCAGGCATGCAAAATGCATACTTGACAATTCCAGGTAGGGTTGCTACATTGGTTATCTGATCATAGACTTGTAAGTCCATTTCATCCACTATTCTTTTAGTTCCTATTATTTTAGCAGGAACCCTCATTCCTCGCTTAAAGTTTTGTGGAATCTCCCATTCTGTTTCGCTTATCTTCTTTAGTTGTGGTTTTCTTATTTCCATGACAATAATCTTAAAACAACGATTTAAATAATTTGCTATCTTTAAAGATTGTAACTCAATATTCTTCAAACTTAACGCCTTTAATTCTTTTGAAGTGTTTTACATTTCTAGTTAACAGGACTTCATTACGTACTTTGGAAATTCCGGCAATCATAATATCTTCTAGATCTATTATATCTCCATTTTTTGTTAATTCAAATTCAATTTCTGCAGCTTCTTTAGCTGCGTTTTCATCTAAATTAAATATCAATAAGGATTTTAACAATTCATTAATATCTTTCTTTTCTTTTTCATTAGCGCTTTGTAGAGCCCCGCGCCATAATTCCATTATGCTTATAGAAGCAACCCCTTTGATAATGAATTCTTTGTCTAGTCTATCTATTCTATCTTTTACCTTATTGTCTTTGCCTCTTAATAAATCAATTAAAAAAGATGTGTCTAGTATCATACTCTTACTCTGTTTAGTCTTTCTAAATGCAGTTTTCTATGCTTTTTTCTTGATTTTTTAATTTCTTCCTCTAATTCTCTCCCGCTTTTTTCGCTAAGAACTCCAAAAAAAGATGATAATTTTCTTTTGCCAGACAGTTTAACAATCGCCTCGCTGAAACTTTCGGTTTTTTCTTTCTTCGAGTTTAGGATATCATAAGCCTCTTCTGTTATTGATATTGTTTTGGTTGCCATCTGTGTATGTATGTGTATTTATTTATAAACTTTTTCATGCATATTATCTAAATTAAATTCATTTATGTATAAAAAAAAATTTAACAGAATATATGAAAAAAGCAATTATTAGAGTGTAAACAAAATGATATTTCTTAGACCATTTTTTATTTTGTTTATATAGCTTACTATTTATATAATAACTGCTTAAAATTACCACAAAATTTATTAATTAACTACTGCTAAATTTAGATATTATGATAATTAGATTGAGGAATTTTATAACTAACGTATTCTATAGGATATTCCAGCAGAGAAGAAGCTTGAAGTTGGGAATTTATGGCCCCCCAAATGCCGGAAAAACTACTTTGGCTAATAGGATATGCAAAGACTGGCTTGGCGAAGAGATGGGTGCTGTCTCAAGGATTCCGCATGAAACCAGAACTGTCCAGGTAAAAGAAAAAATAAAAGTCAAGCATAAAAGAAAAGAATTGACATTTAATTTAGTAGATACTCCAGGAATAGCAACAAAAATAGACTATGAAGATTTTCTTAAGTATAGACTGCCATCAAAAGAAGCTAAGAAAAGGGCAAAGGAAGCAACTAAAGGAGTTATAGAGGCAATAAAATGGCTGGACGGAATGGATGCTGTTTTAGTTGTTCTAGACGCAACCCAAAATCCATATTCTCAGGTTAATCTAACAATAATAGGGAATCTAGCAGCAAGAAATATTCCTGTATTGGTGTTAGCCAATAAAATTGATCTTAGAAAAGCAAATATTAAAAAAGTTGAGAATGCCTTCCCACAATATGAGGTTCTTGGGATTTCTGCTGAAAGAGGCCACAATATCGAAGAGTTTTATGAATCATTGTTTAGGCTGGTGAAATAATGTTAACATTACAGTTTTTGCCATATTCAGAGATTGAATCTTTGAGTTCTGGCTCAAAAATCAAAAAAATACTGAATTTGGTCAGGGAAAATAAAATAGTTTTAATAGAAGGTAGATTAAAGCCGACAGAAGAAACTGATTTAATACAAAGGACAATGGAGTATGTTGGAAAAAGCTTCAAAGGAATTGAATTATGCACAATATATCCAAACAACAAGGATAAGTTTTTGAAGGAGTTTTTAATAAACATATTAATTGGGGACAGAACCGGATTGACTGTTGTCGGCCCAGCCAATGTTGTAAAAGAGATAAAAAGAGACCCGAATAAGATTCTATTATTAACTGAAAACCTAAAAAGAAAAAGAAAAAAGTAATATGCCACACCAATGTGTTAAATGCGGTAAGATTTATCCAGATGGTTCTAATGAGATTTTAAAAGGATGCGCTGACTGCAACAATAAGTTTTTCTTTTTTATTAAAAAAGGCAATCTGGAGGAAGCCCAAAAAATTACAGATAGTCTAACAGATGAGGATAAGCTGCAAATCCAGCAGGATATTTATGACATTGTTGGATTGGAGGAGGATGACAAGCCGGTTATATTGGATTTGGAATCAATAAGAATATTGCAGCCTGGAAAATATGAATTGGATATTGTTGAGTTATTCAAGGGAAAGCCTTTGGTTTATAGATTAGAAGAAGGCAAATATATAATAGATTTAGCTTCTACCTTTAAAACAAAGAAGCCAGAAGACTAAATTATCTCTACCCTTGTCTTAATTATCAGAAAAATTTATATAGTCATTTATACTACATTTTTGATATTATGGTTTATTTTACAAGCATAAAACCAACAGAGCATTATCTTAAGGAGCACAAAAAAGAAGTTTCATGGGATAAAGTTGTCGAGATTATTTTAACAACAAAAAATCCGAGAAAGAAAAAAGATAAATTTGAAATAGAAAAAAATAATTATTATATATTATTTAAGATAAAAAATCAAACTTTATATGTCATAAATGCCAAGAGATCATAAAATGAAATGTCCAGAATGCGGTTCAACCTTAAAAAAAGTAGAGGTTAATGTAGCTGGAGCTGAAAATAAGGTATTAAGCTATCAATGTGATAAATGCGATTACTTTGAATTTGAGCAAATTTCTTCACAAAGAGTTATAAGCGAATTAAGAGAAACCCCGCTAAAAATAAAGCAAAAGATAGTGAAATTATCACAGGATAGATTGGGAATATATCTTAATAATAACCTAGTTAGAAGCTTGAATTTAAAAAAGGGAGAAGAGATATATGTTTCTGTGCCAGATAAAAAACACATAATTCTTGAATTAGAAGACTAAATTATTTCAACTCTTGTTTTTGCCAATTCTTTGAATTTATCTGCATCATTTATGCTCCCTACAATCTCTCCATAGTGCATTGGAATTGCTATTTTCGGCTTGATTATTTCAATAGCTTTAGCAGCCTCTTCTGGAGTCATAACATAAGTTCCTGAAACTGGGATTAGAATTATATCAATATCTTTTATGTTTTTCATCTCTGGAATAATATCTGTATCTCCTGTATGATAAATTCTTTTTCCGTCTATTTCCATTATATAGCCGACTTTATTGTCTTCTTTAGGATGGAAAGGAAGGTTAGGAGCCCTGAACTTATTTATGTTGTAAGCAGGAACAGCCTCTATTTTGATTCCTAGGATTTCTAACTTAACTCCTGGATTAGCTATTTTTACAATGTTGCTAAACTTGTTTAATTTGCTTACGCAGTCATTTGTCGCCACTATTATTGTTTTATCATCTATTATCTTTTTTATGTCTTCTATGCTTAGATGGTCAAAATGCTCATGTGTAATTAATATTAAATCAGCTTTCTCATTATCCTGTATTTTAAATGGGTCTATATAGATTATTTTATCGCATTTTATTTTAAATGAAGAGTGGCATGATCTTTGTATTTCTATGTTATCAAATTTCATAATTAATAAAATAAGCAAAAGATATAAAAAGATGTATATAGAAGAGACTACAAATACTTAAGATATCTATTTATTTCGATACAGGAAACCACCTATATACATACTACAATATATATTTTCCAGTATATTCGTAGCGGACACAGCGGACAAGGACACACGTGAAGTATATAAATCAAAATTTATAATATTATTTATGAGAAAAAGAGAATTTCATATTTGGAATTTACCCAATCTTGTTAGAGTTTCTTTTGAAGAAAATATAAGAAAAGAGATATTTAATAATATTCTTCAATCTACAAAAACAATTAAAGAGTTGGCAAATTTAATTCAAAACGGAACAGATAATAAAATATCTTATGAAACTATAAGGGGTTATAGAGATGGAGAATATTTTATTCCTTTATGGTTTCTAAATAAAGTTGTAAACTTATTTTTTGATAAAGAATATTACAGAAAAATAGAGAAAAAGGTTATTGCTTTTAGAGGCCCTAGAGGCGATTTAATTTATAATCCTAATTTTCCTTGGAAAGAAGATAAAAGAATTATAAGAATTGTATTTAGGTTAATAGGGGATGGACATGGTGGAGGTGAAGTTTCAGAAGGAAGAGTACCTTTATACTCAAATTCTTGTAATGAGTTAATTGAACAATTCATAAATGATTTAAATTTCTTTGGAAAAGTTAGAATAAGAAGATATAAATCTAGATATGGAAAGAAATGTAATCATATAGAATTTCCAAAAGTAATTGGACATATTTTAAAATATTTATATAATATTGATTTTAGAGGAAAATATGCAAGATTATCTAATCAAATTTATTCTCTTCCAAAAGATATTATTATAGAAGGTATTAAAGTTTTTGGGGATGATGAAGGAAGTATGAAAGGGACTGAAATTCATTTTTATTCAGCAAATAAAGAGTTATTGCAAGATTTTATTAATTTATTTAATATAAAGTTCCCAGAGTTTAAAACAATTACCGATGTTAGATTAAATTCTATTAAGGATGATAAATTCAAAACATATTATATAGCCATTCTTTCAAACGATTTAGAGAAATATTCCAAATTGATAGGATTTTATCATCCAGTAAAACAAAGAAAATTAATTCATCAACTCAATTGTAAAAACAAAATTAAGAATAATAGATGGAATTATAATACTAAAGTTATGATTTTAAAAACTCTGATGAGATGTCCGAAAACATCTTATCAAATTTCAGAAAATGTTTTAATAAATCATAGGACTGTAAATAAACATATAAATGGTTATTTAGACAAAAGAAAATATTTCAAAGGATTGAAGGAATTAGGATTAGTTAAATCATTTGGTAATTCTTCAGAAGGAACTTTATGGAAAATAACACATAAAGGAAAAACTTATAACTTCTCTTTAGGTTGTTTAAAGAGATGACAGAATTATTATACTTAGAAGATAGCTATTTGAGAGAATTTGAAGCTATAATAATAGAAGTTAATAATGATAAATATGTCGTCTTAGATAAGACTGCATTCTACTTTCATTCCGGCGGTCAGCCAAATGATACAGGAAAAATAATCTGCAATAATGTTGAATACAATGTAGTTTATGTTGCTAAGGTTAATGGAAATGTTAGTCATGAGGTTGATAAGGAAGGATTAAAAGTTGGAGATAAAATTAAAGGGGTTATAAATTGGGAGAGAAGATATAAATTAATGAGAATGCATACTGCTGCTCATGTTCTAAATGCAATCTTCTTTAATGAGCTTGGAGCAATTATAACCGGAAACCAAAAGGATCTGGAAAAATCAAGAATGGATTTCAACTTGGAAAATTATAATATAGATGAGATTAAAAAGAAAATAGAAAAAGCAAATGAGGAGATAAAAAAAGATTTGAAGGTGAAATCATATTACTTATCAAAAGATGAAGTAATGAAAAATCCTTCATTGCATAAATTAGCTAAGAATATAGAGGACAGGGATGTTTATAGGATATTGGAAATAGAGGGATTAGACACCCAATGCGACGGCGGAACACATGTCAAATCATTAAAAGAAGTTGGAGAGATAATATTCATAAAAGCAGAAAACAAAGGAAAAAATAACAGAAGGGTTTATTTTGGGCTTAGAGATTAATATATTAAAATAATACATAAGATTTATAAATTTTTACAATATTTAATATATATGAGAATAGTTCATATTCCTGAAACACTCTTTGGCAAATTTTATTATGATCCAATATCTCATCAAGGTGTTGCTCTTTCTAAAGATACAGGACCAGTAAAGATAGTTATGGCTAATAGTTATGATCCATATATGCATTCTGATTTTGATGAATATGAAATTAAGGAAGAATCATTCAAAAAACTTTTAGATGCCGCCGATAGAAGAAGTAAAATAGAAGTTTTAACTCTAATTTATGAAAATTTTGTAAATGATAATTTAGCATGTAGAGTTAGGGATTATTAAAGATTAAATCCAATCAATAATGTAGCATGTTCATTATCTATATTTAGATTAAATCTTCTTCTTAGATATTCGTGAACATTAATTCCAGGAGAGCTTGAAACAACATCCTTGGCTTTGACTTCTGGAAATTCTAAAGCTGGGAATATCGCAATGCCGTTTTCTTTTATTACCATATTTTTTTCAGGCTCCCTGAATCCAGAATTATGCACAACCATGACAACATGGTTTCTGTCAATGCATTCTAAAACTCCTATATTATTCTCCTCTTCTAGATTTCTTATAATATCCTTGTCTTCATCACCAAGAATATTGACATTATTTAATCCGTTTACTTTATTTAATCCTTCAAGTATATCTTTTAATGCCATATTACTTCAACTTCGTCTGTTCTTTCTGAATCATCTATATCAACATTTAAATTATCTCTTTTTCCGGCATTGTATTCTAAGATGCCCTGCCAGCCAATCATAATCGCGTTGTCCCCAGAATATTTTATTGGAACTGAGTAAAATTTGGCTTTTCTTTCCTTGCACATTATTTCCAGCATTTCAGCTAATCTTTTATTGGCTGCTACCCCTCCTATTAACAAGGCTTCTTTTTTTTCTGTAAAAGCCAAAGCCCTTTCCACTACTTCTGTCAGCATCGCAAATAATGTCTCCTGGATTGAAAAGCACAAATCTTCTTTTTTAAATCCTTTTTTGTATTTGTTAACAGCTTCTGTCACAATTCCAGAAAAAGCTAGATCCATTCCTTTTACAGTATAAGGCAGTTCAATATATTTTCCATCTTTTGCCAATTCCTCTATTTTAGGGCCAGAGGGAAATCCCAGTCCAATACCCCTTCCGAATTTATCCAGGGCATTTCCCAATCCTACATCTAATGTTTCTCCCAATATTCTAAATCTTTTGTCTATTAAAGCAATTATTTGGGTGTTAGCTCCGGAAACATAGATATATACTGGATTTCTAGCTTCTGTAAATAATAATCCAGAAGTTAGATGTGATACAGCATGATTTACTCCAACTAAATCTTTATTGTATTTCTTGGCTAGTTCAATAGCTTTGTCTTTTGTAGCTAATAAGCAAGGCGCTAATCCAGGAGATCTGCTAAAGCTTATTATATCTATATCATTAAATTCTTTATTAGCCTCTCTTAGAGCATTTTCTATTATCTCATTTGATAATTCTTTGTGGTGTCTGGCTGCTTCACTTGGGATTATTCCTCCAGATTCAGTAGTATACATATCCCTTACATCGCTTAATATTCTCTTTTTGCCTGTAACTACTGCTGCTCCGAATGTATGGGCTGTTCCCTCGATTCCTAAGCATAATAATTCTTTCATCTTATTCTTATAATCAATAAGATTTATAAAATTTAATATAAGAAATAATCATGATTCGCTTAATCTTTTTCTTTTAATTGATTCTTTTTTTGACTTATGCTCTATCTCATTTAATATATTGTCAAAGGTCTTATGCAGTGCTGTGGCTAAATCCCAGTCATATTGCTTTGCTGCTAATATATTCTTTATACTTGGATGATTAATCCTCAGGTGTATTGAGTATTTGCTTCTCTTGCCTGTTGATTTGTATTTTTTAATGTCTATTGTTAATGAAGAGTCTTCGAATTCCTTGTTAATTCTTGAATAGAATCTTTCTGTTAGTCTGTTAATAGTCATAATCTCCAAATCATCGAGCTTTTTCAATCCAAGATAGCTTATGTTTTCCATTTCAAGTATTTTATAATCTCATTTATTTGTTTTAAATCTAGCATAAATTCCTTTTATATTAAGATTAATAAATATTATTATAGTAACATATTTAAACTTTGTATCTCAATTTAATATTACAGAAAAATGTTAAAAATTAGTAAATTAATTGTAATTTTATTTATTTTAATTATTCCATTAGCTTTAGCTGAAGAAATTTATCTATTTGTTGGAGATTCTGTTACACATAACGGAAAAATAATTAGATTAGAAAATGTTGGATCTGGAGGCGCTGTTGTAGTTAATGTAGGCGGTGTTTCTGAAACAGTACCAGCATCAAACACAGAAGCTATTAATGGAATTGTAATATCTAATTTAGAGACATATTATGAAGACAATAAAGAGCAAAGATCTGCATTATTGGATATTTCTACTATGAATGAATTATGCTCTAATGGAAAAAAAGATTCAATAAACGAAGAAAATGGTGTGGATTGCGGAGGCCCTTATTGTTCAGTTTGTGAAACTTGTGATGATAACATAAAAAATAGAAATGAAACAGATGTAGATTGCGGCGGATTATGTGAAAAATGCGAGGAAGGAGAGAAATGCAATAGTAATAATGATTGCAAATCTGAAGACTGTTATAATGGGGAATGTAAGGAATGCAAATATTTTGGAAAGCCATTTTGCAAGAGTGAATTTATAGTTGAACTTGGAGAGGATAAACAAGGTTGTTTCTTGGGATATATTTGCTGTGGAGACAATAAATGCAAAGAAAAAGAAGATAAAAATAATTGTCCATCAGATTGTAATGTATGTGTAGATAAAGATGAAGACGGATATAAAGCTGGAGATTGCAATGAGGATTGTGATGACAATGATCCAGAAACTCATAAATCCGCTAAGGAAATATGTTCTGACAATAAAGATAATAATTGCAACGATAAAATAGATGAAGATTGTGAGGAAGAAGAAAAAGAAGCTGAAAATGAAGTAATAGAAGAAAAAGATGATGTAAACTTAGATAATAAGATTGAAAAAGGAAAGGAATTTGAAGAAATAATTGTAGTAGCAAAAGAAAATAAAGATGAAGAACCTAAGAGTTTTGTTTATTTTGTATTTAAATTTATAGGAGGATTGTTTGGATGAGGAATATAATAATAATTGGAATTTATGCCTTAATCTCAATCTTTATGGTTTTTTTAGAACTAGAAAAAACATAATAAAAATGAATAAAAGAGGTAAAATTAAAGCATATCTTATTCTTTTAATATTAATCATATTAATTCGCTAGAAATCTATTTAAGTATTAAGTATCTATTAAATATCATAAGGGGGTCAAAATTAGAAATAAAAAATTCATAATTGGTTCTATAATTTTAAGCGTACTAATAATTGTTTCTATTGGAGTTTACACAACAAATTCTGTTTTGTCTAAAGATAAGATCAATCACGAAATTAAAGAACTAATAAAAGAAAATCCAGAAGAATCAATTCCTATTATAATTCAAGTAAAAAATAAAGATTTAATAAATAAAATAAAAAATAAAGGGATAATTAAAGAAAGTTTAGATGAAGATTTTATTCTAGTTGAGTTAAAAGGCGAAGACATTAATGAATTATCCTTGGAGGATAGTGTAATAAAAATATGGCCTGACAGGCAAACGTTTATTGTTCTAGAAGAAAGTGTTCCACAAATAAATGCAGATTATTTATGGAATCTGGGATATAAAGGAGACAATATAAAAATAGCCATTCTAGATACTGGATTAGATAAAAATCATGAAATGTTACAGGGAAAAGTTATTCTAGAAAGGGATTTTACTAATGAAAATGATCCTAATGACTATAATGGGCATGGAACCCATGTAGCTGGAATTGCTACGGGAAATGGAAGCTTAAAAGGTATAGCGCCAAATGCATTAATAATAAATGCCAAGGTTTTAGATAGTAATGGTTATGGGCAATTAAGCTCTTTAATAAATGCTATAGACTATGTTCTAGACCCAGATAATAATCCAGAAACAGATGACGGAGCAGATATTATAAGCTTAAGCTTGGGAGCTTCTTATTCTGGAAATCCTGAAGATTTGCTGGATGCTCCCGAAGTTCTTAAGATAAAGGAAGCTATAAATAAAAATGTTATAGTTGTAATAGCATCTGGAAACTGCGCTCAGGGCTGCGGAAGTTTTACAGGAGTTACTACCCCCGGAATAACTAGAGAAGCCATAACAGTAGGAGCTGTAGACAAACAAAATAATTATGCTGTTTTTTCTTCTGGCGATACTATCTTGGATTATATAAAGCCGGATTTAACTGCTCCTGGAGTTAATATTTGTAGTTCTATTCCTAATGGAATAAGTTGTTTTTCTGGAACTTCAATGTCAACTCCTCATGTATCCGGAGCTGTTGCCTTAATATTGCAAAAAAATCCTAATTTAAATCCCTTTGAAATCAAAGAAATATTAGAAAGAGGAGCTTTGGATTTGGGAGAAATTGGAAAGGATATTAAATTTGGTTCTGGTCTAGTGGATTTAAGCAATTTAGAATTTAATTTAAGTATTACTCCAATTATAAAAGATTATAATCTAATAATTCCATTATTTGAGGTCAATAAAAAAGACGATATTATTCTGGAATTTAACAATACTTTTGATGAAAAAAAGAAGATTAAAGTTGTTTTTAATGCAGAAGAATTAGATTATGAATTAGAAAAAGAATTTAAGAAAACAATTAATAGAGGAGAATCTGAAGAATTTAGTTATTCTATAGAATTTACCCTTCCTGGAAAACATCTTCTTAAAATTGATATCTATGATGATAAGAATTTGTTTAAGGAGGATGAACTATTATATCATATTGAAAAAATAATTGATGTTTCTGGTGCTATAGAAGATAATATTGCTAAGTATAATAGTTTATTGGTGGTGAAGGAATGAAATCAGTTTCTGGATTGTACAGATTATTCTGGGATTCAATAAAAACAGACTGGCCAATGTTTCATCATGACTTGAGAAGAACAGGCTACACAATCCTAAAAGGAGACTTTGACTCAACTACGTCTAAATACAATCTGACATTTCCCGGCAATATAATAAAAGACTTCTGGGATTCTCCAAGCATAGGAGACATAGACAATGACGGAGAAGGAGAAATTGTTGTAGGAACATATAATGCCTTTGCAACAGACGGAAGGGTTTATGCTATTGACAATGGAATGGAAAAATGGAGTTTTGAAGAATCTGGCTTGGTAACAGACACTCCGGTAATAGATGATATTGACAATGATAAACAAAAAGAAATTATATTTAGCTCTTGGTATGGGGGTAAGATCTTTGGAAAATTAATAAAAAATTTAATCGGAGGTTTTTGAGATGAAAAGAAAAAGTATTAAATTGAAATATATCCTAATTGGTGGAGGGATTGGTTTTTTAGTTGGATTCTCTTTATTTTGGTTAGAATCATTGATTCCTGAAGAGAATTTTCCAAAATTGATTATTTATTCCTCATATCCTATAATTTATTTATTTAATTATATAGGGAGGGAATGTTCTGAAGGATGCTTAGGTTTTATCTTAGAAAGTTATACTATTACTTATAGTTTATTAGGTATGATTATAGGATATTTATTTTATAAAATTAAGACTAAATATGAATAAGAGTAAATTAACACTAATGTTTTGTATATTATTTTTGATAGTTGTAAATATAGCTTTAGGCTATAAAATGGAGCCAAATAGAGAAGTACATCAATATACAGTTAAAGAAGCAGCAGAAGTTTGGAAGTTAATGCCAAAAGAAATAAAGGATCAAAGTATATCTTATCAAGAGGTGGGTTTATGATTCACCTATATTATTTATACCTTCCAATAAAGAAACCAATTAAAGATCCCAATAGACCATATGTTACTGTAATTACTAATCCTGTTGTAATGATCCCTATTGGAGAATCGCCAAGGAAAGATTCCATAAATGGGAGAATAAAAGTTGCTGGTAGTAATTCTGTAAGGATAAATAACCAGCCTACTCTGGTTTCACCCCCACCATTTAATAACCAAGGAATAAAAATTAAAAAATATATTATATGTATAATCACACCAATGATAAAACCTTTCTGCCAGCTTTTTAATTTGTTCCATCCGAATATCATATTCCATTTAGTAATTATTAAAGTATATAAGTTTTTTGTAAAAAATGAGATATAAAAATATTTTACTAGTAATTGTAGTATTGATTTTAGTTACTAATATTAGTTTAGCTTACAATAGAGATCCACCAGAAAATGTACATCAATATATAACAAATGAATCACAAGATGTTTGGAAATTAATACCATTAGAAATCAAAGAACATTTGACGACTCCTTTAAATCAAAATTTAGATTCAGACTTTGACCAAGGTAATGATATCATTACTGGAAGTGGGGAAGAGGATTCCTCTGCCAGATGGATTTGGCATTTTTGGCAAGTTGATAATCCAAATAATGGTGAATATGATGATGGTCTAATATTTGTTGATAGTTCTTATAAGAGAGCCTTAGGTTTTTGGACTAATAATCTACTTCCTGCTTATTCAAAAGGTGATATTGATGAAGCTTACTGGTATCTTGGAAGAATAGCTCATCTTTTAGAAGATACCTCACAACCTTCTCATGTATTAATGGATTGTCATCCTGGTTCAGAACTCTATATAATAGGTAAGTCTTGTGGTCAAAGTGAAGGTGATAATGGAACAGATGATTCAGTATTAGAAGAATATACGAGAGATCCCAATGTATTTCAAAGTTATAAAGGAATTGATTATCAAAATCAAGAATATAAATTTGAAAATCTAATACCTAGTTTTACTAAAAATGATTGGGAAGATATTAATCCAAGAATAAGAGAAGTTGGTTATCCTACTGGTTTATTCAAACTATTCTGGTACACAGCTCAGAAATCTCAATACTGGGCTTCTGATAATAGAGATGCTAATTATACTTATACAAAATTAGATGGAGGAATGATATAAATGAAAATAAAAGAAGTTTGGAATGATTTTAAAAAAGATTTTACAAATAATAAGAAAAGTTATATTGTATGTGGGAGTATTGGTGGGATAGTTTATAACTTAATTGGATTAACCACTTTTTTACCTACTTATACTTTCTTTCTAATGGGAGAAAGTATAGAATTTACCGGTTCTTTTATGGATTTTTTTATATTTATACCACTGATGATTATGTATGTTATTCGTAACATAATAATCTCTCTTATAATTTCAACTAATAATCCTTTTATCTTTCTTTTATTCTACCCAACATATTACTTGGGATTAATTATAATTTTATTATTAAATTTTGTATTTGGATTTTTATTAATTAGTTTAGTAATATATATAACTAGGAGGATATTTAAAAAGCATGTATAAAATTAAAGATATAATTTTTATTATTTGTATAATAATCATATTATCTATAAGTCCTGTCTATGCTTGGTTTTCATCACCTCTTCCTGATACAGATCATAAAGAATTTACAGACCAAGCTATAGAGTCAGTAAAAAATAATGACACATTAGATAGTTATAATGAATTAACTTTTTTTACTAATAAATTTTTTGTTAAAGTTGGTTCAGATATTATAGACCCTCTTGAATGGACTGGATATAAACCAAAAAATAAACCGGGATACATAGACTTTGATTTTGGACATTTTTATCATCCAAACGGCTCTTCTTATAATAATCAATGGCCTTCTGCTTTAGAAGAATCTTATGACTGGTTAGAGGAAGCAATAACCGATTATTCTAAAGGGGAGAAAAGTAGTGCTTATACTAAATTAGGACATATGATACATCTTTTAGAGGATATGGCTGTTCCAGCACATACACACCTTATATCACATGGAGAAGACATAGTAGATTATTTCGAGTTTAAAGCAGACTCAAAAGCAATAGACGCAAGTAATAAAGATCCAATAAGAGCATATTCTCCAAAAGGTAATGAATTATATGCAATAGAAAAACAATTCAATGAATTAGCTAGAAAATCATATAATGAATCTAATGTTCAGAATATAATAAACACTTATTATGAAGATGGTTCTTATATCGGTAGTAATCAAGATTGTGATTCAACAAATATCTTCTTACGTGATAGAAATTGTTCTCCTCAAATCTCTTCTGCGGATATAACAACACTACAAGATGATTTAATGCCAAAAGCAGTTCAATACTCAGCTGGATTAGCCATGATAGTCCAAGACATATTTAATTCTTTAGACTGGCCTATGTTCCATCATGACTTGAGAAGAACAGGATTTACATTGTTGAAGGGAGACTTTAACCAAAATAATATCCAGAAAGTTTCTACTACAATAGATGTCAATATAGACAAGAGCAGATTTCATTATCCCTCTGTGGCTGATGTTGACTTAAAATCTAATAATCAACAAGAAATCATACTTCCAGCCTCAAGATTCGGATTCCAAAATCAACTAAGCACTTTATTCTATGTTCTAAACTATGATAAAATTATTGGGGGTTTGAGAATATGAAATTAAAAGAATATTGGAAGAGATTAAAAGGTTGGCAGAAAGGGGGGTTAGTTGGATTATTGATTGGTTTGTTTTATATTCCTTTTGGTTTAGGTTTAGGTTCAGACTCTTCATTATGGAATTTTCTATTTGAATTATACTTAATTAGTTTTTGTGGAGTATTATCTATTCCTCAAGGTGAGTCATGTGCAATGCTCTCTCTAATATCAAGTTTGATTGTTATTCCTTTAATATCTATATTTTTAGGGACATTAATTGGATTATTAATACAAAGATCAAAAAAATGAATAAACAAGTATTATTAATAAGTGTATTATTCGTCTTAGTTATATTTTCTAATATTGTAAATGCCTACGATGTAGGTCCAAATGAAGAAGTTCATCAACATATAACAAATGAATCAGCAATTGTCTGGAAATTAACTCCAAATGAAATAAAAGAGTATTTAGGAGATAGTTTACAGGACTATAATGATGATAATGAATTTGATTCTCAAGATACTATTATTACAGGTAGTGCAGAGGAGGATTATGGTTCAAATCCATTAAGGCATTTTTGGCAACCAGATGATCCCCAGATTGGAGAATATGATAATGGGCTTTTTTTATTCTATTCTAGTTCATATACGAGAGCTAGAGGTTACTGGAAAAATTATGTAATTCCTGCATATAATAGTGGTGATAAAGATGAAGCATACTACTGGCTTGGTAGGATTGCCCATCTATTGGAAGATGCTGCTCAACCTTCACATGTACATTTAGATCCTCATCCAATATTTTCTATTCTTGAAAATCATACTGGCAAGAATTTCAATACATTAAGAAACACATATAATTGGCAAGGAACAAATTTTGCAGGTCAGCAATACAACTATGAGCATCTAATAAATAATTTTAACTGGGATGATGTCAAATCAGATTATGCAGTATTAAATGATCCTGGACAAGAAGAATTATTTAAGTTATTCTGGTATACTGCTCAAAAAACACAATACTGGGCTTCCGATGACAAAAATGGAAATACATTTTACACTTTGTTAAATGGAAGCACTCCAAATTGGGATTGCAGCGGTACTGGAGACTTAAACTTATGGAAGGATGATGGTTACACTTCATGTTCTGATTTCATTAATAATAGCGCCGATCTAAATTCAAATAATGTAGAGCAAGAAGCAAACGCAACAATACCCCACGCAATGAAAGCAGTTTCTGGATTATACAGACTATTCTGGGATTCAATAAAAACAGACTGGCCTATGTTCCATCATGACTTGAGGAGAACAGGATTTACATTATTAAAAGGAGACTTTAACGAAAAGAATATACAGAAAGTTTCTACTACAATAGATGTCAATATAGACAAGAGCAGATTTCATTATCCCTCTGTGGCTGATGTTGACTTAAAATCTAATAATCAACAAGAAATCATACTTCCAGCCTCAAGATTCGGATTCCAAAGCCAATTAAGCACATTATTTTATGTTCTTGATTATGATAAAAAAACAAAAAGCATGTCAAGAAAATGGTGGATTGATATTGGAAATAACTTAGTAACAGGAGCCCCATCAATAGCAGATTTAAGAAATGATAAACAAAAGTATGTTGTTTTTGCAACTAATCCTTCTGGAGGTGGAGAAGGAAAAGTATATGCTTTTAAAGGAAACTTAAAAAACAAAAGAGAAACAAATGATGCTAGGTGGTCTTATTCTTTACCAACAGAAACAGAGCAGGGAGGATTTGCTGGAGATTTAAGGCATACTACTGTAGAAGATATTGATTTAGATGGATTAAAAGAAGTTATAGTAGCAGATACAGGAGAAATAACAAACTGGCAGAGTTTTGTTTATGTTTTAGAGCCGCAAAGTAGTAGAGCATTTAATCTACAAAAGAAGTTTGGAGTAGGCAATTCCGGACAGACAGGGGGCCCTTTAGGAGCAATATCTGTCGCTAATATAGATACATCAGATGACGAATTAGAAATAGTAATTCCAGATACATTTGGAATTTATGTTTACAGCTATGACAATAATCAATTTACAAAGATATGGAACAATACCCATACACAAATAATCTCAAGTGCAATAATATCAGATGTCGACGCTGATAATGAATATGAATTAGTTTATGCAACTAGAGATTCTGATTCTTTTTGTTCTCAAGTTACTTGCACAAGAAAATTATACATTGTAAATGCATTAACAGGAGCAGAAGAGGCATCTATAGCTTTATCAGAATATCCAGTTTCAGACGCAGTTGTTGGTAATTTGGATAATGATAAAGAACTGGAAATAGCAATTATTACAAGCAATGCAATTCCAGCTACTTATGGAAGATTAAGAATATTTGATTTAACTGGCGGATTATCACAGACAGCATCTTTTCCATCTTCTTCCAGTGATATGATAATGAGGGAAAAAACAGCTCCTGATATTTTTGATATAGATAATGACGGAACTAATGACATTGTGTTTATGTCAAATAATGGGACATTTTACGCTGTAAATAATAATGGAGCATTAAAGTTTTCCAATTACTTGGGTGGAAATAGTAGCAGCACACCAGCAATAGGAGATATAGACGGAGATGGAACTGCTGAAATTGCTACAAAAAATATAGTATTTGGCGGAGCAGCTGCATTAGCAGATCAAAAAACTATAATTACATCTCTGGATGGAGGAAACATTACAAAATTATCATCAACAGAGGATGATGTATTATCTATAGTAGGAAGTGACAATTCACAGCCAGAATTGGAATTTATAGAAAATGTTTATGTTATTGAAAACAATTTTGTAAATATAACACCAATAGCAACAGATCAAGATAATAATCCATTAACATTTTTCTTCTCAAGCCCGTTGAATTCTTCTCAAGATAATCTCTCAGGAGAATGGCAGACGGATGAGAATTCTAGTGGAACATATGAAGTTTTAATAGAAACATCAGATAATAACCTAACAGATTCTCAATTTGTAGCATTAACAATATTTGAAGAAGGGACTAATTTAACTAGTGTATTTGATGATCAAACATCTGAAAAATCTTTGGAATATACACAAGCAGAAAATAAAACAGTTAATATAGAACTGCCTAAAAATGCTTCTATATCAAGAGCAGCTGTAGACTTATTAGGATTAAGAAACACACAAGAAAACAACTCCTTCCAAGAACCAGAGCCAGTAATAATAGAGGCAAATGAATTAAATCTTAGTCAAGCTACTAATTTAAGTATAGATAAAGATTTTAGCACATATTATTCAGCAGGAAAAGCCACAGGAGCTATTGTAGAAATAGCAAATTTAACAACTTTAGCCAATGCAAAGCATATAATAGTACATATTAAACTGGGAATATTTGGAGGAGGAACAGGAAGATTTGCAGTTTACAATTATAATAACAATACTTATGAGATAATTTCTAGTAGCTTGGAACCATTTGCAGAAGATAGCAAGGATTTTTACTTTGATATTTATGAAACTAACCCATTATGGACAGATAATGATACAGCATTAAGCTACAGAGTTAATAACTTAAATGATTATATCAATGATTCCAGCATTAGATGGTATTACAGATACTTGGGAGATTTTGCCTCTCAGAGAATTTACGAATCAGAAATTAAATTTGAACAGGATATAATTTTTCCATCCTCTATATCTTTGGATATGGGAAATAATGGAATAGATAAAAGTCTAGATGGCGAGCTAATAAACAACGTAGTAAAAATAGATTCATTTAATAATTCAAATAATAATGAGACTATTATCTTAATAGACAATACAACAACAATAAGGTATATTAGCATTCCAAAAGATGCAGAATTGACTAAAGCAGATTTAAGAATCGGGGAAAAACAAGTAGAAACTCTGACTATAGAACAAAGAAGAAGACTGGCTCAAAGTAGACTTATGGAAGAAAAGGAAACAATAAGAGGAGAAAATTTTGTTTCATTGAATAATTATGATGGAACAAGAACAGCAACATTTTATACAGAACCAATTAACTACTTTAATGGCCAGGAATTTATGCCGATAGATAAGACAATAGTTAATTCATCAAATCTAGAATATGATTATGAAGTAACTAAAGGATTATATCAAGCTTACTTTAAACAAGATCCAACTAAAGTTAACACAATTAAAGTAGAAAAAGATAATGAATACATAACATTACAGCCAATCAGCTTAAGCTACAATAATATTTTAGGAGAGAAGCAAATTGCTAATGCAAATCCAGTAATGGGAATAGCCCAAGATAATGAGTTTATCTATAAGAATATATTTGGCAATGGAATAGATTTAAAATACGAATATGAAAATACTAGATTAAAGGAGTCTATTGTAATAAATGAATTTAATAATTTAGTATTGCCAACATTGAATAAAAACAATTTAAGTTTGGATATAAAATTCTTAATTAATAAAAATTCCAATTTCACATTTATAGAGCCTTATCTTAATGACGCTAATAACAAAATACAAAAATTAAGTTATGAACTAAGCAATAATTATATAATTATAAAAGTTCCTTATTCTATATTGGAAAATGTAATATATCCTATAATCATAGATCCTAGTGTAGAATTTACTCCAAGTCAACAATGTAGAATAGAAGAATCTCCAGGAGATGTTATTTGTGCAGATCTAGGTAATCCAGAACATCAATCATATAATTCTGGAGAAAAGGATATAAGATTCTTTTTGAAATTTGATGTTACTAGTATACAAACTGATGAGGCTACACACGCCATATTAACTATGAATTGTAATGGTGTTACTAATGCACAAAGCGGTGTATCAGATACTGTTATATATAATATTAGTGATAGCTGGACGCCAAGTTCCTTTACTTGGGATTCCAACCAACCAAGTCATATAGATCCTAGTTTAGGATCCTGGTTTTGTACTTCTGGCACTCAAGGACCATTTGATTTAAATGTAACAAATAATACTATAGATGATATATCTACTGGATTTTTGAGTTATAAGGGAATATCTAAAACAGAAGGCAGTAGTACAAGAAGAACAGTAAGTTATGATACTTTATCGCATGTTAATATAACATATACATTAAATTCTGCTCCTTTATTAGCTGGCTGCTCGGATGATTCTACAGAAAAAGATTCAGATGGTTCTGATATTTCTATAGACTTATGGGATTGTCATTTTGATGAGAATGATCTGCCACAAGACAGCACTTTTTCAATATTGTCAGAAACAAACACAGCTTTAATAGATTGTAGCATAAATAATAATCAGCATGTAACTTGCGGGGCTCCTGCTACAAATTCAATAGGCTTCTCAGATGTTGTTGTTCAAGTAAGTGATGGTGCATTAACAGACAATGACACAATAAGAATATCTGTTAAAGAATCAGGAAATGTAACTTTATCAATTAATAACACAGAGGTTTACTTAAATAATTTCTGGAAATATGATGATTTGGATATATTAAATGATGTGCAAAATTATCTGGATATATGCGAAGAAGATTCTAGCGGAAACTGCCAGGTTCCTATTGAGATAACTTCAGATAATAATTTGGACTTCCAAGTAGATTCTATAGATGTAAATTATATATTAAGGGAATTGGATTTTACCTCAGAATTAAATAATTACATGGGAAATTGTGCAACAGATACTTGCAATATTTCATTGACATTTGAATCTAGTACAGAAGGAACATTGAACTTGTCGGATCTGCAGATATTTTATACAATAGCACAGCCAAAAGTGTTTGCTATACAAGATTCTTCTGGAAATAATGTAGCTTCATTTGCTGATAATGGCAATATTATACTAAAGGGAATATGTTCAGTTAACGCTAATTGCAATGAACCAAGTGATTCATTCATAATCAAAGACTCTCTAGATAATACTGTATCGTATATCGATAGTAATGGCAATTTATGTTTAGAATCTGGAACTTGTGATGATAATTATCCAAATTGCAATGCTCCAGGAGACGGCTCATTTATTATTAGAAATGAAAATGATGTTAATGTCGCTTATATCAATTCAACAGGAGCATTATGCTTAACAGGAGGTTTAATACAAAGTGGAACACCATAGCTCCAATAACAGAACCATAACAGAAAAATGGCAATACAAGCCCCAAAACCCAAAAATACAAAGAGCAGCCGTGTAATATCAGAGAGGCGCCCTTGTGTAATATCAGGGAGTTATTCATGTAAAATCCGAGAGGTAATCAAGTGCAAAAATCATGTAATATTCGAGAGTTAAGGATGCTAAGAACATTGATTATTATATATAAAAGGAGGTAAAAATGAAAGAAATATGCAAAGAATATGAAAAAGCCTTAAAAGAAAATTGGTTTTTTAATAAAGTATCAAAATTAGACAATTACCTTAGTTCATTCTTAAAATTCAGCCTAGCGATAGCCATGTTAATTTTCCTAATTATAGCAGTAAATGCGGGAGATGTTATAGTTAAGAATGGAGAATTAAATATAACAAATGATTTATTAGTTAATACAAACACATTATTCGTTAATTCCACAAGCAATAGAATAGGAATAGGAACTTCTTCTCCAACAACTCCATTACATATAGATGCAGGCTCTTCTACAGAAGGACCAGTGTTGACATTAGAAAATAATGCTGCTTCTGCTGGAGATGCAATCTCATTGGGATTTAATATAACTGGCGGAACTCCAATTGGAGAAATTGTCTATGAGTTAATTGATGGAGACCCAAATAGGCAGATGCATTTTTATGTCGCTGATGGAAGCAACTCATTGAAAAGGATAATGACTTTGGGCGGAAGTCCAGTAAGTGTCGGGATAGGAGCAATACCAACTGCTATGTTGCATATAGAAAACTCATCTGCAATTTCAATTCCTTATCTAAATATATCAGATGCAACTAATACTATCTTTATAGTAAATTCTGATAATAGTATGGGCATTGGAAAGAGTGTTGGTATTGGAACATCTCAAATAAGTGGCATTAATAGCACACTTTCAGTTGAAGGGGGAGCAAATAATAAGGGGTTATTAGCAGTATATGCCAGTTCTGGACCTGGTAGTAATTATACCTTTGCTACTTATGGTGGGTCAGAAACTGATAACAGTGCACCAACATTTTTCATAACCAGAGACCCCGGCAACGTCGGCATCAGTTCATTTTCCCAAGTCGGCAGTGATGGAATGTGTTGGGATGGCTCAGGAGCGTCTGTGATAGGAGACTGCACCTCATTATTGGAATATAAGAATAATATAAGCAATTTAACCATGACAACTAATTTATGGAATAAATATATGCTGTTGCAACCAATATCCTATTACTGGAATAATCTAGAATGGGAGCAGAATTTACAAGTTGGATTCATAGCAGAAGATTTAAAAAAAATTAATCCTATTCTTGCAGATTATGCCGATGTTTACAATGAGACAACAAATACAACAACTTCAGAACTAACGGGAGTAAATTTCCAAGCATTGACAACTGCAAATGTTATGGCTATACAATCAATGGCTTTGGAGATGTGCGAGAAAGCACCCGAGTTAAATTTCAGCTGGTGTTAAAATGGAAAACAGAATAAAAATATAGAAGAAAACTTAAAATAACTAATCTATATTAGTTATATATGAAAAATCAAGAGATAGCAAGAATTCTATATGAAATAGCAGATATTTTAGAAATAAAAGGAGTAGAATGGAAGCCAATAGCTTATAGAAAAGCAGCCAGAAATATAGAAACATTATCAGAAGATGTTTTTGAATTGTATAAAAAGGATAAATTAGACGATATTCCCGGAGTAGGGAAAAATATAGCTGAAAAAATTGAAGAATTATTAAAAACCGGAAAACTAAGATACTATGAAGAATTAAAAAAATCAATTCCAATTAAGATAGAAGAGTTAATTTCTGTTCCGTCATTAGGGCCAAAAAGAATAAAAATATTATATGAAAAGTTAAAGATTAAAAACTTAAAAGACTTAAAAGATGCAGCTGAAAAACAAAAGATAAGGAATTTAGAGGGTTTTGGTTATATAACAGAAAAAGAAATCCTCGAAGGGATAAAAGGATTGGAATCAACCAAGTCAAGGCTTCTAATTGGCTATATGTATCCAATGGCAAAAGAGATTGAATCTAAGCTAAGAGCCCAGAAATTTATCAGCAAAGCAACAATAGCAGGCTCAATGAGAAGGATGAAAGAAACCATCCATGATGTTGACATCCTTGTAACAACAAACAATCCAAAAAAGACAATTGATTTTTTCACTTCGCTGCCAAAAAAGAAATTACTGGCTAAAGGTTCAACAAAAGCCTCAATAATACTCTATAATGGACTGCAAGTAGATATAAGAGTGTTAGATAATAATCATTACGGCTCTGGGCTGAATTATTTTACCGGCTCAAAAGAGCATGGAATTAAGCTTAGAAATCTAGCAATCAAAAAAGGGCTAAAATTAAGTGAATATGGAATCTTTAAAGGAAAAAAAACAATTGCTTCAAAGAAAGAAGAAGATGTTTACAAAACTCTTGGTTTAGAGTATATAGAACCCGAGCTTAGAGAAGATTCTGGGGAAATTGAATTTGCTTTAAAAAGAAAACTGCCAAAATTAATTAATTATAATAACATTAAAGGAGATTTGCATGTTCATACAATATACAGCGATGGCTCTAATACTATTGAAGAGATGGCGTTAAAAGCTAAATCATTGGGAAGAAAATATATTGCTATAACAGACCATTATGGAAATTTAGCAATCGCAAACGCCTTAAACAAAAGAGGAATATTAAAACAGTTTAAGGAAATTAAAAAAATAAATAAAAAATTAAGCGGAATTACAATCCTGAAAGGATCTGAAGTTAATATAAACCCAGATGGAACTTTAGATATGGATATTCAAATATTAAAAGAGCTTGATATTGTTGTAGCCTCAATCCATTCTAGGTTTAAAGAAGACAATACAGACAGATTAATCAAGGCAATGGAGAATAAGTATGTTAATTTTATAGGCCATCCGACTGGAAGATTGATTAATAGAAGAAAGCCCTTTAATCTGGATTTTGAAAAGATATTTGAGAAGTCAAAAGAGACAAATACATTTTTAGAAATTAATTCTTTTCCAGATAGGTTAGATTTAAATGATGTTAATGTAAGGGCCGCCATAAAAAATAAATGCAGATTAATCATAAATACAGATAGTCATTCAGTAGATCATCTTTATTTTATGAAATTTGGAATCGGAACAGCTCGTAGAGGATGGTCGACTAAAAATGACATTATAAATACAAACAATCTTGATAAATTCCTTAAGATAATAGAAAGATAATAGTATATTACAATAAAATTTAAAAATAATATGTTCTTAATTTATAATATGCTGGAAAGTTTATTATCTTACTCAAAATTAGAGAGATTATATATTAGTACTGGGATTGAGGTTGCAAATGCCTTTAAGTATTTAGAGTTATATTTTAATCTGGGAGAGGAAAAATCTATCCACGGCTTTGAAAAGCTTATAAAAAAATGGGGAAGATTGGAAAGAGAATATGTTCGTAGAGGTTTTAAGACAATAAGTTTTGATGCATTTGTAAATTATGCGGAAAATAAAAAGTTATTAGATACTATGATGGAACGGAAATATGCAGAAGATGAAAACCCAATTTTTTATGCAGAACATTTCAGGGAAATAGTCGAGCGTTTAACTATGGAATGGGCTTTCGTTGAGGCACAGAGTTAATTTTAATTCTATGATAACTGAAAAAAGCGCTGGAGCGATTATCTATAATCTAAAAAATAAGAAATTTCTTTTGTTGTTTAGAAAAGCAAATGAAAAGTATAAAGAGTCATGGGATTTTCCCCGAGGCTTAGTCGAAGAAGAGGATGAAAAATCAACAGTAGAAAGGGAAATATTAGAAGAAACTGGAATTGAAGTGATGAAATTTATTCCAAAGTTTAGGGAAATAATATCTTTTTTCTATAGAAAAGACAATGAATTGATTAAAAAAGAAATTATATATTATTTAATTGAAACTATAGAAGAAAAAGTGGAATTATCCCACGAGCATAATGATTTTAAATGGTTAGAATTTGAAGAGGCTATTAAACTATTAACTCACAAAAGTTCCAAAGATATATTAAAAAAAGCAGATGAATTCTTGAAAGAAAATTCAAAACAGAAAACTTTAGGAGATTATTAATCTATTTTCTAACAGCCAACTCAATTATGTCTTTATTTTTTAGCTTATGGTCTTTTCCCACAACCAACTTAGTCCTTACATCTATTGCTTTGATGAAATTCTTTCCAAAATCTGTATGAAGTCTATAAGCAAAATCCAATGCTGTTGTTCCATTCCTCATTAAGAAGCAATCTGGAAGAACTCTTCCTTCAGAATCTTCTAATTTATTTACTCCTCCGGGAAATAAGGCTATATAATCCAGTAATTCAAATATGGATTTGTCTAATACGTTTTGTATTCCTGTATTCCCATATTCATTTAATACATTTTTTTTGATAAATTCTAAAGCTTTTTCTTGTTTTTCATTTAATTTTCCGATAATTTCAAAATTATTATCTCCGGGAATATATTTTATCATATTATGCTTTGCAGCTTCCCTTAATGCCAGTTCAGATTCTGAACTGCAGGGTATTATCATGTAATCCTTGAATTTTTCCAAAGCCCTGTCAAAATTCAATCTTGCTCCGGAAATATCTATTTTATTGGCAGCTATTAACATTGGCTTTGTAGCTATTCTTAATTCTCTCGCTAATCTCTTTAATTCATCCTCATTCCACTGCATTGGGTGATGGTCTAATTTTAATTTTTTAATTGCATTTTGCACAATCTCTTCATTGACATTTAATCCAGATAACTGCTTGGCTAATGCCTTTTTTATATCTTGATTTTCTTGCTTTACTATTCTTGTGAATTTTTCCCAGCCTTTTTTTAATATTCCAAAATACCACATGTCTAATTCAAATTCCAGGAATTCAATATCCTTTAATGGATCATAACTAAGCGGCTTTACAGGATTTCCTTTTTCATCTACGCTTCCGGAAATATCTACTATATGAATTAATACATCTGCCTGCCTTAAATCATCTAAAAATTGGTTTCCTCGGCCTTTTCCTTCATAAGCTCCCGGGACTAATCCAGCGACATCAATTAATTTTACTGGAATAAATCTAAATCCATTAAGAATATAACCTTCTCTTGGATTGCTTGTTTTATTGAATTCTTTGGCAACATCTTCCACTTTGACGTAACCAACCCCTTCATTTGGATTCAATGTAACAAAAGACCTATTGGCTATTTCAACTTCTGCTAAAGTAGCTGCTTTAAAGAACGTCGATTTGCCCACATTAGTTTTACCAATTATTCCGATTAACATAAAATTAAATTAAGAACATATGTTATAAGTTTTACTATATTATAAATAAATAT
>JACPNG010000008.1 GCA_016185605.1 Candidatus Woesearchaeota archaeon | reverse complement strand
TCAGAAAAAATATCTCTTTACCTGAATTAAATGGATTTGATGTTGAAGAGGTAAAAGACTGCATGTATGGATTGTTTGACAGCGATCAATTCCCAGAGGATTTAAGGGATTTAATTAACTATAACGAGGGCGGATTTCATCCATTAGAATATCTTCTAATGCATCCTGAATTTGCAGAGGCATTTCCAATATATAACGGAAGAAGAATTATTTCTTAGAGCTATTGCATTCTATTACATTATCTTTTATCTTAAACTTAACATCTAAAAATTTCTCTATCACCCAGGCATTTGTTCTTATATGATTTGTTATACTGCTTGTTTTTATTTTTCCATATCCAGCTATCGCCATATAAGGCAGTAATTGGTCTGCTGTATACTTATCCACAACAGCATTATTTTCATACTCATGTGTAAGATTCAAGGCAGCTTCCTCCCCCACTTTTTCTGCTGATGCTGTTTTCTCCCCGATAGAATTGCTTCCGATTATTGAATTTTCACTTATTAAATTAATCTGGATTCCAGAGCCAGTTGAGAAAGTTTTGTCATAATATCTTTCTTCCTTAATTGGAATATTAAACTTCTTGAATAATATCTTTTTGGCTGATTTAGCTTGCCTGTTAACAACATCCCTTACTACTAATTCTTGCGAGGCAGCAGAAAATATCTGGATTTCTTTTAGTTCTCCTAAATTATCCAGTATAATTGGCTTTAATTTTCCTATTTTGCTATGGACATTTACAATAGCCCCCCCTCTGGGGAAAAAACCCTCTTTTATTACTTTTAATTTTGAGGTATAGCCAAATTTTTTTAATATATTCAGCAAAACAGAATCCAGATGCTGGATTGGCAAAGCATATTTTCCATAGGTTGCCCCGCCTTTTATCTTAAATTTTATGTCCATATTAATTGAAGGAATTAATAAAGACTGCAATACTAACCCAACTGAACCAGCTGTAGAGATATAAATATTAAGATTCTTGTTTTTTACCTCATTTGGAATGAATGTCAATTCAGTTGAGTTTAATTCATCTCCTTTAACATCTGCTGTAGATAATCTTTTCATTGCTTTTACTGCCTGTAGATGCTGCTCTTTTAGTCCTTGATCCCTTCTTCCTTTTCTTATATTGATTATGTGAAATGGCTTTTTTGCAAGCACGCTTAATCCCAAAGCTGTCCTCAATATCTGGCCGCCTGCTTCAAGATAATTCCCGTCTATTTCTATCATATTAAAAATATTAAAGGAAACTTTATATATGTTTAGATGATAATAAGAATATGATAAAATTAGAGAATATGAAGAAGTATGGATTCTTATTGGCTATCGCTATTGTATTGGTTGTATTTGTAAATGTAGGAGTTTATACATTTTACAAGCCGCCCAAATATGAGGATTTCTGCCTGGGTGGAATTCTTGAGAAGCCTTATGCTGCTTCGATAAGAGAGGTTAAGGACTGCAAATATATTGAGCCAACTGAACAATTAAAGAATGAATGCAAGGATAAAGGAGATATCTCTCCAGAATATGACAAAGATGGCTGCATTAAAAGCTATTACTGCGAAACTTGCAATAAAGAATTCAGAGATGAAACATCTGTATACAACAGAAATGTATTCATAATTCTAAGCATAGCTGGATTAGCTTCGATTGTAATAAGCTTATTGTTAAATAATTATGCTGTGGTGAATGGATTAATGTTTGGCGGAATAATAAATATATTTGTCGGAATAGTAAGATACTGGAGCGATATGGATGAATACTTAAGATTTGTTATTTCCGGAATAATATTAGCTGTATTAATCTTTATAGCTTATAAAAGACTAAAATGATTCATAAATTATTATCTCTATCTAATTATAATTTATTTAACAAGGAAAATGAATAAAAAAGAGAGAATGCAGATAGAAGAAGGAGATAAGAAGAGAGAGGAAAAGAGAGAAAAACGCCTACAGAAGATTCAGAGATATTTAACTGATGTTCTTAGTGAATTATCTCCTGAAAATGCTGTTAACTATGATATTAAATATAAGACTATTTCTCCATTCTCCTCATCTCCAAAGTATGACTTCTTTTTAACTCCAAGATCTAGCAAAAGAAAAGGCTATAATGTTATGCATCTATATGGGGAAGATATAAACAAAGGATTTCCAGAGAAAGGTTTAGAAGCTCATGATCATAATTTTTGTCTAGAAAGATTGCAAAAAGGTATTGAATATCTGCAAACTGAAAAAACTAAAAAGAAGAAAACAGGGGGATTAGAGGAAACTCTCGGAATAATCATAATTCTAAGCTTATTTTCAGGAATCTTTTTCATCTCAAATAGCATTACAGGATTTATAATTGCTAATCTAGACTCATCTGCTTCCAATAAGATAGGAATTAGCTTAGTTTTTACTAGTTTAATGGTAACTTTTTTTTGGTTTAAAATAAAGAGATAAAATTATCTTTAGCCATTAAATATAATAACTCAAACACCTAAGTTTTTTCTGAATTTACTAATATCTTTAATTTTTATTTCCGGGAATACTTTTGCAATATAATCACATTTATTGCAAAAATAGTTCAACGCATTTCCATAAGCTACATTAGCTGGATTAGAAAACTCTGTAGATACATTTGTTGATCCGCATTTTGGACATATTTTAGTAAGTTTCTCTTTCTTAGGCATAAATTAAATTATAATAATTAACTTATATATCTTATTATTTTCCTGAAAAGATTGAATTAATTAACTGCTACATAAAGCTTTTAAAGAAATTTAATTCCCATTTGTATACGCCGAGATCGCATAACCTGGTATTGCACCGAAACTATTTTAGTTGTGTATGACTGCTAAGGTTGTGCAGCGATTCGGGCCTTTCGAGGCATCTGGGTTCAAATCCCAGTCTCGGCGTTTTTAAAAAAAATGAATTATCTATTCAGCAACATAAATTATAGCAGATGATATTTATAAACGCTAAAACTGAATATATAAGAGACAAAAACATAAGGTTTAAAAGGAGAATAGTATTTTATTTCTCATGACACACTGCAATAGGTGCGGTAATGAGTTTGATAATTTTTTCAACGGGGTTTATTGGTGTGTTTATTGCGGAAGGCAATTTGCTTTTGACGAGAACACTCTAAATCAGAAGCAGGACAAAAAAGGAAAAGAATATAAATAACTTAGTTATAACAAATAAAAATGGGGCAGGAAGAAGTAAAAAACGTTCTGGAAAAAGCCAAGGATTGGCTGTTAAGCAGGGAGATAGCGCAAAAAGCAAGAATTTCTCTTGGTTCAGTCCAAGCATCTCTTCAGAGGATGATAAAATGGGGCGAGGTTGAAACAAGAAAAGCCCGAGAGGTCATAAAAGACCAGTCGAGAATTAAAAGCAACAGTGCGGGAATAGCTTATAGGTTAAAGGATTTCAGCGATGAGCCGAGAACAGGGACAAAAATCCTCAAATTCAAAAAAGGAAAATCTAAAAAATAAACTCATTCTATTATTTATTGCCGACGTCGCCTAACCTGGTGGGGCACTGGATCTTAATTAGAAGTGAATCTCGAAAACCAGCATCCGAAAGGATATGTAGGTTCGAATCCTACCGTCGGCGTTGAACCAATATGGAACAAACGAAAATTATTTAAATGAAATAATAAAAATATCATTAAGATGAAAGTCGGAATTATCGGCTCTGGAAATGTAGGACAAGCTTTAGGAAAAGGTTTTGCAAAATTAAAATACGAAGTTAAAATCGGATCCAGAAATCCTGATCAAGACAAAATAAAAGACTTAATTAAAAGCATGGGAAAACTTGCTTCAGCAGGAACATTTGATAAAGTTGCTTCTTTCGGGGAGATTATTGTCTTAGCAACCTCCTGGAGCGGAACAGAAAACGCAGTTAAACTATCAAATCCAAAGAATCTTGAAAATAAGATTGTGATAGATGTTACTAACCCTCTTGATTTTTCAGAGGGCAAACCAAAATTGGCTCTTGGGTATAATAATTCTGCTGGAGAAACAATCCAAAAATTACTTCCAAAATCAAAGGTTGTAAAGGCATTCAATATGGTTGGAAACGCCCATATGGTAAATCCTGATTTTCCTAATGGACCTCCAGACATGTTCATCTGCGGAAATGATGAAGAAGCAAAACAAAAAGTCACTGAGATACTGACTAAATTCGGCTGGTCAACAATAGATATTGGAGAGATTGAAAATTCAAGGTTATTAGAGCCACTAGCCATGCTGTGGATAACTTATGGAATTAAAACAAACAGCTGGAATCACGCTTTCAAGCTTCTAAAAAAATAATTAATAAAATTTAGTTGTATAAGAAATCATTAAAATTATTACTTGCCAATTCATAAGTCTTAATTTCTATAATAATTTTCGGATCTATTGTTGTTTCTGTTCTAATTAGTTCTTCTTCAAGAGAATTTACTATTGCTTCTGCACTATCTATATAAGATCATGCTCGCTCTATACTATTTACTCCAATTCTTGTTAATTCTTCATTTGATTTATTTCTATATATTCCCATTTTTATATTGTAAAAGAGATTAATAAATTTTAATAACTTTGCTGTTAAGACAAATCAATATATTTTTTAATATATATTTTAATATATAGTAATGCCTCTAGTAACAGATATAGTAATCTTAGTTATATCAGCATTAGTTTTGGCAAAATCCGGAGCATCATTAGTAAGTTCATTGTCAAAGCTGGCAAGGTTTCTAAGAGTGTCGGAATATACAGTTTCATTTGTGATAATGGCATTTGCCACATCAATTCCTGAATTATTCATAGGAATATTATCTGCAATAAACGAAACTCCTGAATTAAGCCTTGGAAATGTCATAGGGGCAAACATAGCAAACGTTACTTTAGTTATAGGAATAGTATCATTGCTTGGAAGGAATATAAAAATAAAAGACAAATTAATATTTAGGGATTCTTTCTATATGCTGATAATAGCTGTTATGCCTATACTTCTGATGATTGATCATACATTATCAAGGTTTGATGGATTCTTGCTTTTAATAATGTTCTTTGTTTATATATATGTACTAATGAAGAACAAAATCCCAATGGATGAAGATGAAAAAGATGTTGGATATACTGAGGTTTTCAAGAATCTTGGGATATTCCTATTCTCAATTCTATTACTGCTTGGAAGCGCGCAGTTTTTAGTAAGATCCGCGCAGTCTATCTCAATTGACTTGAATATTCCAGTATTATTGGTTGGATTGTTTATTGTTTCAATCGGAACTACTCTTCCAGAGCTAGTATTTAACACCAAAGCTGTTTTATTGGGGCATAAAGAGCAAGCCTTGGGAAACACAATTGGTAGTGTAATAGTAAATTCAACTGCTGTTTTGGGAACAGCTGCTTTAATCACCCCAATAACATCACAGTTTACCTTATTCTTGATAAGCGCATCATTCATGATGGTGTCATTATTCTTATTCATGACTTTCATAAGAGGAAATAAAGGGCTTACATGGAGGGAGGGAATTGCCCTGCTGATGTTTTACCTTCTATTTGTAATTGTCGAGATTTATATACAAGGACTGCCTAATATTAATTAGAATAAATTTTTAAACTAAAAACGATTATTTAGAATAGAGGTGATATTATGCCAAGTCCAAAGAAAAAAAGAAAATTGATAAAAAAGAAAATTTCAAAGAAGAATGTCTGCGAATACTGCTAAAAGAGAATGAAAAAAATAGTTTTATTTTTCTTCCTGGTATTTTTTATAACATTTGTTAGCGCCCATGGGGAAGAAATTGCAGAAGAGAAAAATTTAATATTAAAAATAATAACAATCTCTTCTATAATCTCGGGAATCTTTGTTTTAATATCATTATTCTATAAAAAAGCTAAAAACAATATAAAGCTGATTTTATTTCTAGGCATTATAATTCCTGTAATCATAGCAACAGTTTATACATCATATTTTACAATAAAACTAAATCTAGAGTCTGAAGAAAAAGGTCCTGTGCACTGGCATGCTGATTTCGAGATCTGGAATTGCGGAGAAAAAATAGACCTAGTAAATCCAGAAGGAATGTCTAATAGAGTAGGAAATTCTGTCTTTCATGAGCATGGAGATAACAGAATACATGTAGAGGGGGTTGTAACAGATAAAAAAGATGTTGACCTGCATAGTTTCTTCGAGGTTGTTGGGGGAAATATAGAGAAAGACCATATGAAAGTCCCAACTAATAAAGGATCTTTAGAATTGGATGATAATGATAAATGCAATGGAAAAGATGCAAAACTACAGGCATTCTTATACAAAATAATAAATCCAGATGATAAAAATTTTAGATTTAAACAGGAAAAATTAGATGATTTTCCAGAATATGTACTATCTCCTTATTCAAATATTCCTCCGGGGGATTGCATCATAATAGAGTTTGATAAGCATAAAGAATTTACAGATAAGATTTGTGAAACCTATAAATTAGCAATGCAAAAAGGTGAATTAAGTGGCAGTTGAAGCTTATCTACCGGCATTAGGAACTGTAGTTATAGCTGCATTAATAGATTCAATTAATCCATGCGCTATTGGGGTATTAATATTAATGATGTCTGTTCTATTGGTTAACAGGGGATCCACTAAAAAATTAGTTGGATTAGGATTATTATATATCTTTTCTGTGTTTGTTGTTTATTTGCTGGCTGGAATAGGATTAATGTATTTATTTGTTAGTATTCCTCTGTATATAACAGAATATTTATCAATTGCTGTCGGAATACTAATAATAATTGCTGGAATTATTGAAATAAAAGATTATTTTTGGTACGGCAGATGGTTATCATTAAGCATCCCCTACAGATTATCGAAAAAGATAGATAAATATGCTTCTAAAGTTACAATTCCAGGAATTATATTCTTGGGGGCTTTTGTCTCTGCTGTTGAACTTCCCTGTACTGGAGCTCCTTATCTAGCTATAATAGCATTACTGTCTCAATACTTTGATTTAACAGCTGTAATTTTATTAATTATCTACAACATATTGTTTGTTGCCCCATTAATTATAATATTAATATTGGTTGCATCTGGCAAAAAATTATATGAAGTTAAGAAATGGAAGCAGGAATACAGGGGAAATATGAGATTATTCATAGGATTAACTTTAATAGGATTGGGATGGCTTTTAATGTTAATAGCTAATGGAACAATTAATCTAGGGTGAGAAAATGAAACATATTGTTAAAAGAAAAGGCCATAAGGAAATGTTTGATGAGAGAAAGATATATGCCTCATGCTATGCTGCATCTATAAGCTCTCATCTAAGCAAGAAAGAGGCTGAGATAATTTGTGAAAAAATATCCAAGGATATTAAAGCTTGGATTAAAACTAAAAAAGATGTTACATCTACACAAATATTCAAACAAGTGATAAAGCTTATGAAGAGTTATGATAAGAATGCTGCATTCATGTATGAAACCCATAGAGATGTGTCTTAAAGAGAAAACAAAAGTTTTAAAAGGGAATTTAGTTAACAACTCGTTGACTAGTGATTTTTAATTATGATGTAGAACCACTTACTTTTTTCTTCTTGTTTTTTTTAATATGTTCATTATTTAATTCCTCTAACTAAATAAGCTAATTCTCTTCCTGGTTTTCCAGGTAGATCAATCGTTAGTTTATATAATAATTTAATAGCTTTTGCTTCAATAGAATCTGAATTAATAATAGAATCTGAATTAATTTTAGTGCCAATTGATGTTACTGATTCTTCTATCTGTTTTCTGTTCATTCTATGATCATGAGGTATCATGTTAACTATTCCAAATTGAGCAAAACTCATTGCAGAAGTATAAACTATAATATGTCCAGCAATTTTTTTTGCCCATTTAGGAAAATTTGGTTCATATTTTGTTTCTCTTGGTTTTTGATATTCTGACATTTTTATTCTTCTCCTTACTCTAATCTAGATAATTTATCTGTTAATTCATTAGCTTCTTTTCTAAGAGCCATTCTTTCTGCCATTACAATTGCTCCCCTAAATGGTGGAACAGCCAAAACTGGATGTTCTAATCTATATTCTATTCTTTTTAGTTTTTCTTGTAAAGGTAATTGTGACTCAGCATATACTATATCTGCTAATTTTGCTCCAGCAAATAAATGTGCATATATTGTTGCCATTACTAATGCTTGCTTTCCTAATCTAACATATCTATCTTTATTCATTTTACTTTTTCCTCCTTTAACATAATTTTTGATATAATTTCTATGATTTTTCTATTTATAAATCTTTCTATTAATCATCACTTATTAGTAAGAACACTTATGAGGCTCTAAAATAAAAAGAATATTTCTTAACTGAATATTCTATGTCTAAAAGAATTAATACTAATCCCTATTAAGTACAATATAATTCCAGCTCCAATCATATAAGCCCAGTCTATTAAGTTAATAGCCACTGTATCAAACAGATTAGACAATGGAGTGTAAATAACTAATAATTGTAATAAGATAGAAGATAAAACAGCAAATACTATATATTTATTTGAGAATATCCCTGTATTAAATCTAGACCTAACCATTTGCAATCTAAATATTTCGAATACAACCAATGATGTAAATGCAATTGTCCTTGCATATTCCAACCCATTTACTAAGCTTTTATTGAATAAAAACAATGTGGCTAATCCAATTAATCCCCCAATGAAAAATATATTGAATTTCATCTCATTGTCTATTATCGGAATATCCTTTTTTCTGGGTTTTTCATGCATTATATTCTTTCCAGCAGGATCTACTCCCAAAGCTAATGCTGGAAGCCCGTCTGTTATTAAATTAATCCATAAAAGTTGAATTGCTACTAAAGGTAATGGCCATCCTAATAGGCTTGCTATTAATATAACTAAAATTTCCCCAAAATTACTGGATAATAAATAGTTTACAAATTTTCTTATATTATTGTATATTCCTCTGCCCTCTTCAATAGCATTTACTATGCTTGAAAAATGATCATCTACTAAAATCATATCAGAGGCTTCCTTGGCAACATCAGTCCCATTTACCCCCATTGCTATCCCAATATCTGCTTTTTTCAATGCAGGAGCATCATTTACTCCGTCTCCTGTCATTGCAACAATGTTCTTTTTTTTCTTTAATGATTCTATAATCTTATTCTTATGATTTGGATTTACTCTGGCATAAATAGCAACCTTGTCAACAACTTTATCTAGGTTTAATCTATCAATCTCATCTCCAGTCAATACTTCTCCTGTAATGCCTAACTGATTTGCAATAGCAACAGCTGTTAACTTATGGTCTCCAGTTATCATTATAACTTTTATCCCTGCTTTTTTGCACAACTCAATAGAATCTTTTACTTCCTTTCTTGGAGGGTCTATCATCCCCTGTAATCCAACAAATATTAAATCCTTCTCTTTAGTGGAATTTTCCCTGTAAGCAAATCCTAAAACTCTTAATGCTGAACTTGCTAACTTGTCATTAATATTTAATATCTCATTCTTCCTTTTGGTTGTTAAGGGATAAACCTTATTATTTATTGATATTTTATTGCATAATTTTAGTATCTTTTCAGGGGATCCTTTTGTGTATATTATATTTTTACTTCCTATTTTATGGATTGTTGACATTAATTTCCTTTCTGAAGTGAATGGAATTTCGTTTACTCTTGGAAATAATTTTTCTAATTTTTCTTTTGATAATCTTGCTTTGGCAGCGCTTACCAATAAGCTGGCTTCTGTTGGATCCCCAATTATTTTCTTGCCAATTAATGCATTATTGCATAATACTCCTATTTTCAACAATAAAGAGAATTTTTTAGGGTCTTCTGAGAATTTTCCTTCTGTATCATATCCAGAGCCTGTAACATCAATTATTTTGTCATTGGCATAAATTTTTGTAACCGTCATCTGGTTCATTGTCAATGTTCCTGTCTTATCAGAACAGATTACATTAGTCTCTCCTAGGGTTTCTACAGATGGAAGTTTTCTTATCAAGGCATTCCTTTTTATCATCCTTCTAACTCCTAAAGCTAAGCTTATTGTTACAACAGCTGGAAGCCCCTCTGGAATAGCTGCAACAGCCAATGCTATAGATGTTATAAAAATCTCCCCAAGAGTACCTTCATGCAGCAAAACCCCAATTATAAAAATAATAACTGTAATTATTATGGTTAGTATTCCAAGAAATTTCCCTAAAACTCCTAATTGCTTCTGTAAAGGAGTTTCCTCTTTTACAATATCTATTAACTTGGCTATTTTTCCTATTTCAGTATTATTTCCAGTTCCAATTACTAAAGCCTTGGCTTTCCCCCTTATAATATCTGTTGAGGAAAAAACCATATTTTTCATATCAGCTATCTGCAAATTATCTTTTAGTTTTTCTATTGATTTGTTTACTGGGGTTGATTCCCCTGTTAATGATGCTTCTTGGGTAGCTAATTCAATATTCTCAATTATTCTTGAGTCAGCTGGAATTTTATCTCCTGACTCCAATAATATAATATCTCCTGGAACAATAAATCTAGCTATTATCTCTGTAACTTTTCCGTCCCTAATAACCCTGGCTTTCTGAGGCGCTAATTTTTTTAGGGCTTCTATTGATTTTTCTGCCTTATATTCCTGTATAAATCCCAGTATAGCATTAATAATTAAAATGGCAAATATAACTATTGCATCTAAATACTCATTTATCAATAAAGAAACAGCAACAGCTATTACTAGTATTAAGACTACAAAGCTCTTAAATTGGCTGATAAATATTTTTATTGGATTTATCTTATTTTTTTCCTCTATCTCATTAAATCCATACTGCTTTAATCTTTTATTGGCTTCTTGCGTAGTCAAGCCATTTACTGTAGTATTTAACTCCTTTAATGACTCTTTTACATCCTTGTTATGGTAACTCATTTACTATCTTGCCCCTTTTACAGTCAGAGCACAATCCATTAAGATAATGCTCCTTGCATACTGGTGTTCCGCACAAACTACAGTTAGCTATTGCTGTTTTTTTCATGCATATTAGACATAAAGCCTTTCTCATAACATTATGAAGAATAGATTAATATAAAAAATTTATTAAAAAAGAAATAAAAAAGAGTTAGAAGTATTTTCTAACATTTCTCACTAATTCGCCAGCTTCTTTTTTAGCTCCCAATCCAAAGCTTAATCCTACTGCCAAGGATATTCCTGCTAATATTACCAAGAAGCTAGAGGTTATTATTGTAACATTAATCCCTATCTGTTCCAAAGCTATAATCACAACAAAAAATGTTATAACTGCTTTTAGGATAATGCTGGCAAATCTTACTCCTTTGAATTTAGCATGCTCTTCTACCTTTAATGCCACATAATGCGCAAACATCAATCCAAATAATATCACTAAAACAGCAAATATTACTTGCGGTAGCCAGTTGGCAAATCTTATAAGAACGTCGCTTAATGCGCCTAAACTAAGCTGGTTGGCTGCCTCGCTCAAGAATAAAACAAATATCAGCCATTTGACTGTCTCCCCTAACACAGATGAAATGTTTAGGTTGCCAACAACCTTTGTTAATCTCGCTTTTGCCACTTGCCTGTCTAATCCTACTCTTTGTAGGATTACTTTCACAGCATGTCCTAAAACATAGGCTAAAATATAACCAATAATTAGAATTATTATCGCAAAAACCAATCCTGGTATAACATCAACGAATCTGAACCATAGATTAAGTAAAGGATTAACTAAAGATTCTCCTGCACTTTGAATCGTAGGCAATATATCCACCCCCTTTTTTAAATATGTTTATTATTGATATTCTGGAGTTAGTGATATTTATAAAAGTTATGTTTTATTGTTATCATTCTGATATAGATACACTTATCTCTATATGATATATTATCAATTGGGCATTATATTTTCAATCATAGATGACAAAAGCATTAAATTAGAACACAACTTACTAATTTTTCCTGTTAATTTTCAGAAAGATTAATCCCAATACAAAAAATATTATGCTGAATATGCTGCTTAATGTTGCGGTGAATGGAACCCCTATAACTGCTCCAGTTACATTGGCTTTTGAATTTATTACAAATAAGATAGCTATTAAGAAGAATAATCCGCTTAACAAATAATCAAACCTTGTTATTATCATGAATTTTATAAGATAGATATATATTTATATCTTTTTATTAAGAAAATAATATGTTCTTTGTCGGAATTGACTTGGCATGGTCTGATAGGAATAAAACAGAAATCAATTGAAGAGATAATCTTTTTTAATTAGCATTCTTAAAATATCCAATGGCAATAATCAATGATGCATTATTATATTTTTTTAGTTATTTTGGGATATTAATAGGAATATTCATAGCAGGGATGGCTAAAGAGGAAATTAAGCAAGGACATACATTATTACTTATATTAAAGCAGATTTTAATACTGATAATAATCGGAATATCATTATATTATTTAGACGATAATATATCATTATTTCTGGTTGGACTGGCTTTTGGACTATTATTGGGATATTTTTTCAGGGAGATTTATTTTTATCTTGGAATAGCAATGGCTTCCAGTTTTTTAGTATTGCATGAATTGGTAATAAGTTCTCTGATATTTTTAGTTGGGCTGCCTCATGGTTCATTAATGCTGCATCTAAAGAAGAAAGATCTTCATATTCATCTAATAAAAAGCTTAATATTCTTTTCTATCCCATCATTATTATTATTTTTTAGCATTGATATGGGAATATTAATAGGAGTAATGACTGGCGGACTAATATATGAACTAAAATGGCCCTATTCTTAATTAGCCTTGGATTATATGAAAAAAAGGATATGAGCATAAATGCTCTTGAGACTGCAAAGAAATGCAGTAAATTATACATTGAATTGTATACAAACCATTATAATTCATCAGTTGAAGAATTATCTAAATTTACAGGAAAAAATATAGAAAGAATAGAGAGAAAAGATCTAGAGGAAAACTCAAAAAAAATAATTGATGAATCCAGAAATAAAGACATAGGAATATTAATTCCAGGGGATTGTTTGTCTGCCACTACTCATTTAGCTTTGATAAAGGAAGCCAAAGATAATAAAATCAAGACAAAAATAATTCATGGTTCTTCTATATTCACAGCAGTAGCTGAAACTGGATTATTCCTTTACAAGTTCGGGAAAACAGCATCCATACCATTTGACAATAAAGATGTAGAAACCCCTTATGACATATTAAAGGAAAACAAAAAAATGCATACTTTGTTTTTATTGGATATAAAAGATAAAAAATACATGAATGCAAAAGAAGGATTAAACTATTTATTGAATATCGAGAAAAAAAGAAAAGAGAATATTCTTAATGAAAATACAAAATTAGTTATATGCTGTGCTTTAGGTTCAGACAATTCAACAATAAAATACGGAAGTATAAAAAAACTCATCAAGATTAAATTTGACAATTATCCACAGTCTATAATCATTCCTGGAGAACTTCATTTCTTTGAAGAGGAAATATTAAATTCATTCAGATGATAATAAAAGTAAAAGTCAAAACCAATTCCAAGAATAATGATATAATAAAGGAGGATGATTTTTATAAGGTTAACATCAAATCCCAGCCTGAGAACAATAAGGCAAATATTGAATTAATAAAATTATTAACAAGATATTTCAAAAAGAAAGCTAGGATAATAAACGGATTCAAGAGCAGGGAAAAACTACTTAGTCTTGAACCTTAGGACAGAATCAAATTTCTCCTCTATAATTTCTCCATTGGTTGAGTCTATCTTAAAATTTATAATGTGCAGTTCAGAAGTCAGATAAGTTATATTCCAGACTTGTATATCATTTATATTCTGCAGTATCACTATAAACTTGTTTTCATGCTCATCTTTATACTTGTCATTTTTTATGTTGTTGATTATAGAGAATATTTCGTTAAGATTTATTTTTATTTTGTCCAGATCAATCTCTTCTGGATCCTCTTTCTCCTTCTGGAATAACTTGGATTCAGTGTGGGATTTTATTTCTTTTCCCAGTTCAAAAGAGGTGACTTCCCCTGTATTAGGATTATAATAATCCAACTGCCATTCAGCATCATCAATGTTTTCATACATGCTGAATGCTGCATAAAAATAAGATTTTGGATTTTCTTTTCTAAAATCAGAGAATTCATTTGTTTTTTCCAATCTTATTTTTTCATCTTTTAAATCATTTAGCATTATCTCTTTTCCTTAATCTCTTTTAGCAAGTCTTTTGTGAATTTATCTAATTTAACATTAAATTTTGTTTTATTTGTCCTGTCCCTTACAGCTATTGTTTTGCTTTTAACTTCCTTATCGCCTATTATTATCATGTAATTAGGATATAACTTATGGGCATCAACTATTTTCTTTCCTATACTCTCGTCCCTGTCATCTAATTCCACAATGAAATTATTCTCTTCTAATTTTTTCTTTATCTCTTGAGCATATTTGATGTTATTCTCGGAGATTGTTAATATCTTAATCTGAAGAGGATTTAACCATAATGGGAATTTTCCAGAATAATTCTCAATTAAAAATGCTATAAATCTCTCATGACACGATAATGGCGCCCTATGTATAACAAAAACATCATTATTTTGATTTCCATTGCTATCAAAGTACCTCAGGTTAAACCTTGTCTTGGTTGCAAAGTCCAATTGAATAGTAGATACTGTCTCTTCTCTTCCATAAACATTTTTGAATTGTATATCAATTTTTGGCCCGTAGAAGGCAGCTTCATCTTTTGCCTCTACAAACTTTACTTTTAATTTTTTCAATACATTTCTTAGTTCATCTTCTGTATATTTCCAGTTTTCCGGCTCATTAATGTATTTTGTTTTGTTATTTTGATCCCATAATGACAATCTGAAATAATAATCCTTTAATCTGAATATTTTATAGTATTCATCAATCATATTTATTATATTTTTAATCTCCTCAGGAATTTGCTCTCTTGTGCAATATATATGGGCATCATTCATTGAGAGCATCCTAACCCTTAATAATCCAGTCAATACTCCAGATAATTCATTCCTGTAGACTGTTCCGTATTCTGCTATCTTAACTGGCATATCCCTATAACTTCTTACTGTATGGTTAAAAACAAGGTGATGGAATGGGCAGTTCATTGCCTTAAGATAATACTCTCCATCATCCATCTTCATCTTTGGGTACATTGTATTCTCATAATGAGGAAGATGGCCTGACTTTATGAAAAGCTCCTTTTTGGCAATATGGGGAGTTGTAACTCGTAAATATCCGTTTTTATCCTCTATTTCTACTGCGAAATTTTCTATTTTATTCCTGATAAACTGGCCTCTGGGAAGCCAGATTGGCAATCCTTTTCCTACTAATTCATTTATTGTAAATAATTCAAGCTCTTTTCCTAATTTTATGTGATTTCTTTTTTCAGCCTCTTCCAGCATATTCATATATTTTCTCAACTCCTTTTCAGAATCAAATGCTGTTCCATATATCCTTGTGAGCATTTTGTTATTTGAATTCCCCTTCCAGTATGCCCCCGCTATCCTTAACAGCTTAAATGACCTAATTTCACTCGTAGAATTAACATGGGGGCCTTTGCATAAATCTATAAAATCACCGCTTTGATAGATACTTATTTCGTCATCTTTTAAGTCTTTTAGCAATTCCAGCTTATATTCTTGATCTCTAAACAAGGATTGGGCTTCTTTTCTTGTTATTCTCTTAAAATTAAATTTATGATTTCCTTTTATTATGGCTTTCATTGCCTCTTCTATCTTAGTTAAATCTTCTTCCTTTATGCTAAGATTATCAAAATCATAATAAAATCCATCTTCTATAGCTGGCCCCATCCCAAGCTTAACATCTGGATAAATCTTCCTAACAGCATAAGCTAATATATGAGAGGCAGAATGTCTTATCTTGTCCAAATCCATCTAAGTTTCATAAGTATTTATTTTATAAATGTTTTCAGCATGAAATTAAAACAGCTAAATTTATATACTTAAAAAGGATATTCACGATTATGAAAAAGAGTGTTTTATTATTAATTTTCTTATTAACCATTCCAATAGCATATGCAACTATAACTATAGACGGCCCCCAGAAGCAATTATTTAATCTAGGAGATGAAATAACAATATCTGGATATGTTTCCAGAGATTCATCATTCAATGGATTTTTTAAATTAAGCCTTTTATGCGGAAGCAGTAAAATAGAGATGCCACTAACATCATTGTCATTATTGGCAGGAGAAAGAAAACTATTTCCGAATGATTTTTCAACTCCTAAGATAATAGCAAATAATGTAGAGGGGGACTGTTCTATAGAAGCCTCACTATTATCTGGCAGTCAAATATTAGAAACATCATCTTCTTTAGTATTTAATGTAACAAAATCACTGCAGGGAAAATTTAAATTAGATAAAACAACAATACAATCAGGAGACTCATTAACATTAACTGGAGATGTATTAAAATCAGACGGAAAGCCAACAGATGGCTCTATTGAACTGTATTTTAAGAGCAACAATATAAGATTTCTAGCTGATATAATAAGCTTAAAAGAGGGCAAATTTGAATATGAATACAAAGCAATTCCATTGGAAGATGGTATTTATAATATAGATTTAATAGCAAGAGATACATTTGGAAATACCCAGTCATTTGATAATATAGCAAGTTTTAGCTTAATAAGCAATTTAAATGTTGTTGCTAAACTGGAGAAAACAACAATAAAGCCCGGAGAAAATGTAAAAGTTTTTGGAGACGTCAAAGACACATTCCAGAAATTAGTTGGCCAGGGAACTGCAAGGATATTTTTTGATGATAGTATATATAATGCAGATATAACAAATGGGAGATTTGAGAAAGAAATAGAGACTGATTCAGATATAAGGTCAGGAAAGCATCTTATAAAAGTTATAGTAGAGGATAATTTAGGAAATTCCGGAGCAGGTGAATTAACATTTAATATCCAGCCAAATGCTGAAAGAATAGACATTGAATTAAACAATGAAAAATTCAATCCAACTGAGGTTGTATCAATAAACTCTTTAATTTTTGATCAGGCTGGCTCTTTAGTAATAGATGATGTAAGCATCGAAATATTAAATTCAGACGGTAAAAATATATTTTCAGAAGTCACAAAAGCAAATAACAAAATAAGTTACAGCTTGGATAAATTTACTGAACCAGGAACATACAAAGTTATTGTCTCTGCCAAGAATCTTAAGCAGGAGTCGCAATTTGAGGTTAATGAGATAATAAATGCTGAAGTATCTTTGGAAAACCAGACATTAGTAATATACAATTCTGGCAATGTGATATATGAAAAGCCAGTAAAAGTGGATAACGGCCAGGATGCTATAATAAAGAAGACAAGTATTTTGCCAGACACAAAAGAAATAATAGAATTATCTGAAGAGTTCCCAACAGGAAAATATAATTTAATTGTTACATATGGGGACAAGAAAAAAGAGTTCAATGATGTCGAGATAATTGGAAACCCAAAGAAGCCATTAACTATTATTTATACAATAATAGGGGCAGTATTGCTTGTATTATTATTATATATATTCTTCAACAAAAGAAAGAGAATGCCTAGATCTGAGCCAAGCAAAAAAGAGATTATAAGGAGAGATGTCAATATTAAGCCAAAATTAGTGGATAAAAAAACACTAAAGTATGTCTTTGGAAAAGCTACAGATGATGACTTAAAGGATTTTAAGAAAAGAATGATGGAAGAAATAAAGAAAACAGAAGACAAGAGAAAGCCGGATATACTTGGAAGGTTTAGATAATTATTTTGATATTAATATCAAATCTTTTTCTTCATCAATTTCTTTCAATTTAAATTCTTTATGAAGTTTCTTTCTTATATTTTCATCTCTTTTATTGATTTTTTAAGATTAAAATGATGTATAGAAGTCAGACAAATAACATTGTCAAAGCCCTTATTTTTAAATGGAAGATATTCTGCTTTTCCGCATATATCTCCTTTCTTTAATAAATTAAAGCTTGGGTCAATTCCAATTGTGTTGAAGAATTTTTTTGATATTCCCGTTCCAGAGCCGATATCCAATGTTAACCCTTTTAATTTAATATTATTTTTTATTATTCTTAGTTTATTTTCCTGTTCTTTTCCATACAATTCATCATAGGATTTTGATATTTTATTGTAAAATTCCATCTTATTTGTTAATAGGAAATGATTTAATAGTTTTCTTATATGATATTATACAAATAGCAACGAAATTTATTTAAATAGCTGTTAAACTAGATAATTTTATGGGGGGAGAATTTCTGGAAACTGGAATTATTGATGAGATAAAAGAGCTTCCGACTTCTGACGGAGGAAAGGGCTGGCCGGTTACTGTCAGGGATAGAATAGCCTATCCAATAAACAATGATATTAACATAGCCAATGTGGCTGTAACATTCTTATGGACTATGAGGGATGTCATAGTTCCAAAATTAGAAAGGGAAAATTTGGCTATTGCAACTAACTTTTACACTCCTTCTGGATTAGAAGGCATGATAAGAAATATACTATCAAATCCCTTTATCAGATATATAATCCTAGTCGGAGAGGAATATTCAACCAGTAAAGAAGGCAAAGACTTGACAAGCGCAAATGCAATAAGGACATTTTTCCAAAAAGGAATAACAGAAGAAAGAAAAGTTCCTGGATTTGAACAGTCTATTTATTTTGACAAGAATATTCCTATTGAACTAATCAACAAGGTTAGAGATAATGTTGAATTAATTGATATTAACAAAGAGATGCAAAACTCAACATACAGTGAAAAAATAGAAAGAATAAACCAATTACTTAAGACACTGCCTAAAAAGCTCCCTTTCTTAGAGAAGCCATTGACATTTGATTATGAAAAGCCAACTGGAGAATTTCCGTATGAGGGGGGCCCATTAATTGTAAAAGGTAATACTATTCCAGAAACCTGGATAGAGATAATGCATAATATCTACAGATTTGGGAAAAAGAATTTAATGGATGCCAACACAGACAGATGGGTAAAAGAGATAAATAATTTAATAGCTGTCATTCATGATCCACAGAATACTGATCTAAGCTTAAATCCATTTTTAGTTCCTTTAACTATGGAAAAAATAAAAGCATATCAAGATGAAGTACTATCTCCAGAGCTTCCAAAAGACAAGGCATATACTTATGGAAATAAACTAAGGGCTTATTTGTTTAATTCTCCGGATTATATAAAGGATTTAGTAAACACAAAAGAGTATAAGAACTTTGAATTCGGCAAAGGAGAACATATGGATAAAAACGTTAAATATCTAGGAAATATATCAGAAATTGATCAAATACAAGATATGATAGATGTATTATCTAGAAATTTGTATATAAAATCCTGCGTTGGAATAACCTGGCATGTCCAGGATGAATTGATGAGGAAGCATAAGAGCAGTCCATGCTTGGTTTTAATCCAAGCTATTGTCCAGGATGAAAAATTAAACCTAACAACATTCTGGAGAAGCCACGATATGGTCCAGGGATGGCCTGAGAATGCTTATGGAATGGCTGCCATACAAAAAAAGATAGCAGATTCAATTAATGTTGATACAGGAATATTAACATTAATATCATGTTCAGCACAAATATACAATAATTATTACAACCAAGTTGAGGAAATGCTTGGAAAATACAGGAAAAAACAATTATTATTCCATGATCCAAGGGGAAATTATATTATAAAAATAAAAAATGAAAAAATAGTTGTTACTCATATTAATCCAATAACAAATAGGGATATGGATATTATAGAGGGAACAAACGCTAAAGAAGTTTACTTAAAAATTTCTGAAAGGGGGGATTTTGACATTTCGCATGCATTATATATTGGAAGTGAATTGGGAAAGGCTGAAACAGCATTAAAGAATAATTTAGAATATATTCAGGACAGGCCTTTGAAAATCAATCCCCATAATCATTCAAATTAATTTTCACTCGTGCCTTATATATTTAATTTCATTAAATTGAGGCAAGGGTATCTAACACTAATTAAATGCAATTCGAAAACCCACATTAATTACTCTAACTTTTCCGTAAGCTTTATATTTTTAATGTGTATACACCGTTATGCTATGCTAGAGAATCAACCGGAAAAACTCAGAAAGTATGGTTACGATATTTTAATAAACAGGTTTGAACCCTTGTTTAGAAATGTTTTAACCAATGAAGTTTTACTCATAAAACACGGATTAAATGACTGGGTTAATGGGGTTCCTAAAGGTGTAGTGGAAACGCTAAAAGAAGATAAAGATATTGATGCTTCAACGGTCGACATCAAAGAATTCTTTGAAGAAATATTTCTATGGGGTCTAAAAGAAATAAGTATTTACTCAGATAATTATGTTTCTCTTGGGGATTTTGTTTCAGGTATGGGTAAAGAGAAATTTATTGAAGTAATGGACGAACTTAATGAGATTAGAAAAAAAATTGCTCATTCTAAAACTTTTACTCAGATTGATTTATTAAGATTAATTGATTTGATAAAAACCTCTTTTGATGGAAAGCTTAGTAGTGATTTGATAAGATACATCGAAAATGAGGGATATAAAAATGCAGATAATATTCCATCAGACTTTTTATCAAAATATGAATGCCAAAATAATCTTCCAATTGAAGAATATGATTTAGAGGGAGGATTTATCGGAAGGAGAAAAGAAATAATAACCATAAGAAAATTACTTTATTCCAGTCAAGATAGAATAATCTCGATAACAGGAGCTGGGGGAGTCGGCAAAACTGCTGTCGCACTTAAATTAGCATATAGTATCTTAGCTGATGAGGATAATCCTTTTGAAGCTGTAATCTGGTTTAGTGCAAAAGAAACTAAATTGACACCCGAGGATGGAATTGTTAGTGTATCACCTAAAATAAAGAGTTGTGAACAACTTTTAAAAGACATACTTAGTATAATAGATTATAAAACGTACGAGGTATTTGAAAAAAATAAAATACTATACGAAAAATATGCTCAGCATTTGAATAATCTCTTTTCTTCCCAAAGATGTTTATTGATAATAGATAATCTAGAAACTATATTGAAGGATCAAGAAACCATAGAATTTATTAAAAATATACCTAGACCTTCTCAAGTTTTGATTACTAGTCGAAAAGGGTTGGGTGAAATAGAAAAAAGGTATACCTTACCCGATTTTGATGAAAAAAGTGCAGTAGAACTTTTTCGCCTGTTGGCAAGAGAGAAAAATAGAGTTGATTTACTAAAATTGGATAAAAAAGTCATTGCTGAAATCGTGAATAAAGTCAAATGTTACCCACTCCTAATTAAATGGTCTATCGGAAAGGTATGTCTAGGAGAAGAAATAACTAAAGCATTTGCCCAAATCTATAGCGGTAAGACTGAAATTGCACAATTTGTTTTTAATGATATCTTTGAGCTATTTTCCGAGGAAGCTAAACAATGTTTATACAGTTTGATAATTTTAGGAGACAGACCCGTATCAAAACATTTGTTAATGCATCTTTCTAATCTTGATGATGATCAATTTGATGATGCTATACGGGAATTAATTATTGCATCTTTTGTTTATCAAGAGATATTAAGTACTGATGAAAAAGGTATAATTACTAATTATACTACATTATCTTTAACAAGGGGATTTATTCAATCAAAATTGGATGAAGACCAAACAACTCTAAACATTCTTGAAACAAGATATCACGAATTAACACAACAAATAGACGAACTGGAAAAATCAAAAAAGGCATATGATCAGTCCCTATTTTCACTTGGAATTAAATCAGATGATCAGAAAATCGCTTTTAATTATGTTAAAACTGCAAAAAATTTTATAAAAAATGGAGACTTTGAAAAAGCTGAACAGAACTTCAAAAACGCTATCAAGGTTGCCCCATCTTTTTCATATGCACTAATTGAATATGCAAAATTTGAGTTCAGTAGATATCACACCAATGAATCAAATGATTTATTTGAACAAGCCATAAAAGCTGATAAAGAAAATTTTCATTCATTTTTTACTTATGGGATATGTCTTAAAAAACAGGATAGAATAGAAGATGCCATAAAAAAACTTGAAAAAGCAAAAGAACTTAATCCTCAATATTTACCAATATATAATGAATTAGGAAGGGTCTATTCTTTTAATGCCGAATACGAAAAAGCTAATAACATGTTCGAAATGGCTAAGAAACAACAGGAATATTTTAACTACCGACATATGTTCATCACCTTACATTATCAATCTGATAATTATAGGAGGTGGTCTGAGCAATTTTTTGATAGAAAAGATACTGAAACAGGTATGTTAAAACTTAATCAAGCATCAAGTTTAATTAGAGTAGCGATAGAATCTAGAAAAGGAGATAAAACGCTTTACATTTTAGAAAAAGATATTTGTCTTAGTATTGCTATTAATCTGTGTAAAATTGGTAAGTTTGATGATGCTATACCCTATTATGAAAAATGTTTTGAAAAGATTACTTTGATTAACGGCATAGTATTAACTAGTGATCATATAATGGCACAAGCATATTATTTTATAGCATATTATGGATTTAATCTCAATTCCCTTAGTTTAGAAAAAATAAGCGGATACATTAGAAAAGGATTGGCAATAAATAGGGATGATAAATACACAAAAAAATTTCTGGAACTTAAAAGAAGAGTTGAAGGAAAGTTAAAACAGGCTTCATCAGATTATAAGTATGGTATAGTTGAATATTTCAATAAATATAGATATTTTGGGATTATCCGTTGTGAGAATAACACTTTTTTATTTTTGATTAATGGATTCAAACGGAGAATATTAGACGAAGAGGTTAATGAATTGAACGGAAAAACTGTTTCTTTTACTCTTATACCCAACCCACAAGATCCAAATTCTAAAATTGCAACTAACATCAGTATAGAGTATTAAGTCAGATTTATACGTGTGCGGGTTTTCGAACTTCTTAGACGAAATTCGCCAGAACTCCATTTCATTCGTAAGCTGGTAGAGAACTTAACATGAATTATATATAAGTCAATCCTCAATAAATATCTTTCCGGGATTTAATCCCTGGTAATGGTGCGGAGTCTTAATATCAGCATCTTTCTCATCCAGGGGATTTAATAATTTATGATAATTAAGATAGGCAATTGGATCTCCATCGCTTAAAGTAAAAGGAACTTTGTTGACTGTTGTCTCCAATATCAAAGGAGTGCCTAATATACCATCAATCCTATTTAGCCCCCAGCCAGGATGGACAAATCCAGCTTCATGAACGCTTATCTCTCCTAAAGTTTCTTCAAATTTTTTTAATTCAGCCACATAATCCAAGGGAACAATTAAATTTTCCTTTGTTTTTATTATATAAAATTCCCCCAATCTTAATGTGTATTCCCCTCTTTTATCCATAAACTCTTTATGCCAGTAATCCCCAAATTTTAGAAGATTAGTCTTTCCATGAATATCAAAGTCAACAGTCAAGTCTACTGTTTC
>JACPNG010000007.1 GCA_016185605.1 Candidatus Woesearchaeota archaeon | reverse complement strand
TCACAATCAAGAATTTTAACATCATGGTTATTTTTCTTCAGCATTGCCCCTATATAGGCTAAGCTTAAAGGCTCTGACTTAGGACCAACTTTCTTGCCTAATTTATTCCAATAACCATTATCCATAGAAGGCATTATTAAAAGTACTCTCATCTTAACACCACACACCCAATATAATCCCTTATTTTTTTGTATTTAAATCTTCTTATTTTATTATTGCTTTCTCATGTCTGCCAAGAAGCCAAAGAATATTATCTGGACCCCTAATAGTATGAGTAATACTGAAACCATTGTTAATGGTAAATGTCCTACTTTGCCTGTAATAATAAATAATGAAAATAAGTATATTCCTATTAATAATCCTATGCTTAGAAATAATAACCCAAAAGAGCCAAAGAATTTCAAAGGCCTATAATCCCTGTAAATCCTGAATAGATTTATCCATGCTTTTAGGGCATATTCAACTGGATTCTTCATTAACCTGCTTTTTCCACTCCCTCTTTTTATGAATGTAGAGGGAATTTCCTTTATTCTGAATTTGTTATGAACAGCTTTTATTATCTGCTCCTGGGTATAGGTATGGTTTGAGATTAAGTTTAATTTTGCTACTTCCTTTGTAAAAGCCCTAAATCCAGTCTGGGCGTCTGTTATTTTCATTCTTGTTATTTTTGAGATTACTCTTGAGAATAATTTGTTTCCGATTCTTTTTGTTAATGGCATATATTGTATTCTTCCCCTAAATCTAGATCCTAATACTAAATCATAGCCGTTTTCTACTTCCTTTATTAGATTAGGAATCTCCTCAGCTAGATATTGGCCGTCTGCATCTGTGTGGACAATTATATCTGCTTTCAATTCAATGGCTTTTTCCATTTCTGTTCTGAAAGCTTCTGCTAATCCGTAATTATATGGATGAGAATAAACAATTGCTCCTGCTTTTTTAGCAACTTCCTTTGTTTTATCCCTGGAGCCGTCATCTACAATGGATATTTTATAGCTATATTTTGTCTTGTTCATTACGCTTTTTATCCTATTTATTACTAATCCAATTGTCTTTTCTTCATTATAAGCTGGGATTGATATTACTATGTTTTTAGGCATATTTAGAAGGTAAACGAAGCGCTTATATACTTTACTTTTAGCTGAGCTGTAAATTAGCCTCGCCTAAATATACAAGTTTAGAGCGAATTTTTATAATAATTCCTTTCCAGAATATTAATAAATATGTTTAAATATTTTTATTATATGGGGGTGTAAAATGCCAAATAATATTCTTAGTGCCATAAGCAATATAGTATCGTTTGGAACTTATAACTTAAAGAGCTATGCTTCAACATATCTTATAAGAATTAATGCAGTTGGCGAGCAATTAGAATTTTATATAAAAGATGCAATAGCAGATTCTTTAAAGTTTCCAAAAGATAAAAAAGAAGTCGCTTATTCAAAAGTATTTTCATATTTAGGAAATCAAAACAATCCGCCAGATATTATAATTAAGAATAGCGATGCCTTTGAGATAAAGAAAATTGAAAGCCCGAAATCAGCATTAGCATTAAACAGCTCTCCACCAAAAGATAAGCTATTATCAAATGATATTAGAATAACAAACGCTTGCAGAAATTGTGAAGCGAACAAATGGGCAGAGAAGGATTTATTTTATATTATTGGTCATGCAGTTGGAGGGAAAATAAAATACTTATTTTTTATACAAGGCACATGCTATGCTGCAGACCATAATGTTTATGATAAAATCCATAATCCAATTAAGAAAGAGGTTGATTCTGTTATAGGCTCTCTTGGCTTAGAAAGGGGAGAAACAGTTGAGATTGGAAAAGTAAAGAGAGTAGACCCATTAGGAATTACAGAATTAAGAATAAGGGGAATGTGGCAGATACAAAACCCATTAAAAGTGTATGAGAATTTCTGCAAAATTGAAGATAATGACCAATTCCATTTATTCGCATTGATGAGAAAAGACAAATATGCCTCATTTCCAAAAGAAGACAGCAAAAAGTTGGAAGCAAATAAAAGCATATTAGTTAAAGACATTAAAATAAAGGATCCAAATAATCCTTCAAAGCTTATTGAGGCAAAATTAATATCATTCAGGGAGAGATAAAATATGAAGATAGCCTCATTTTTCTCAGGTGCTGGCGGATTAGACCTTGGGTTTATTAGTGCTAACTTTGAGTTAGCATATGCCAACGATAATTGGAAAGGGTGTTGGGAAACATTTGAGAAAAACCATGGAATAAAAATAGACAAAAGGTCAATTACAAATGTTAAGCCAGAAGATATTCCAGATGTTATTGGGTTTGTCGGGGGACCTCCCTGCCAGAGCTGGAGCTTAGCTGGAGCAATGAAGGGAATTAATGATCCAAGAGGCAAGCTTTTTTGGAATTATGTTAAATTGATAGAAAAAAAGCAGCCATTATTTTTCTTGGCTGAGAATGTTCCTGGAATTCTTTCACCTAAACATAAGCCCGAGTTTATGAAGCTCATAAAGAAATTCTGGGATATTGGATATGTAGTTTCATTTATGGTTATGGATGCTAGATATTATGGCGTTCCACAAGAGAGGAAAAGAGTTATTGTTGTTGGATATCATAAGAAGCTAAGAAAGAAATTTGAGTTTCCAAAAGGGGAAGGGAGATGGGCAACTTTGAAGGAATTTATTTGGGATTTACCGCCAGCAAAACCAGCAAGCGAGAAAAACAAGACTAACGGCAAATTGGAAATTCCTAATCATGAGTATATGAATGGGGGGTTTTCCACAATCTATATGTCTAGAAATAGAGTTAGGGGATGGGAAGAGCAATCTTTTACTATCCAAGCAGGGGGTAGGCATGCTCCAATACACCCACAAGCGCCAAAGATGAAACTGATTGAGAAAAACAAAAAAGAGTTTGTAAAAGGAAAAGAGCATCTTTACAGGAGATTGTCAATAAGGGAATGTGCGAGAATACAAACATTCCCCGATAATTTTATTTTCTATTATAATAATGTTGCAGATGGGTATAAAATGGTTGGGAATGCTGTTCCTGTTAAGTTAGCTGAAGCTCTAGCAAAAAAGATTATGCAAGACTTAAATGAAATTTTAGGAGAAGAATGCCAGATAAATTTGACAAAGCAACAAGAAGCTCAATTATGTCTAAGATAAGGCATAAAAACACTTCTTTAGAGGTTAATTTCAGAAAGCTTCTTTGGAAAAATGGGATAAGGGGTTATAGGGTAAATTATAAGCTTCCTGGGAAACCCGACATTGCTTTTGTTTCAAAGAAAACTGTAATTTTTTTAGATGGTGATTTCTGGCATGGCTATAACTGGAAAAAATTGGGCAAAGTTCCGCCTAAAAGATATTGGCAAAGCAAAATACAAAAAAATATTAACAGAGCCAAAAAATATAATAGGCAATTAAAAAAAGATGATTGGAAAGTTATAAGGTTTTGGGAGCATGAAGTCAAGAAAAATCCTGAAATATGCATTAATAAAATTAAAGAGGTTCTGGTTTTAAGATAGTTTTATTCATTTAATGAAAAAGAGTTTTACCCATTCCAGGAATAAAGCTGGATATTGCCTTGGATTATAAACAATATTGTTCTTCATCGCGCATTCCCAGGTGCAGTGGCATTTTATGTTTTCTATATGCTCAGTAAAGTCCTTGGCTTTTTTTGTGTTTAATACCTTTTTAATGTCATAATCATAATCCCTTATATTGCCGAAATTCACATTCATTATCTCGCATGGGAATATTGTCCCGTCTTCTGCTATTTCTATCTGTTTTCTTCCAGTAACGCATTTTAAAGTTCTTTTCTTTCCTGTTATTGTTTTTGCTATTAGTTTGGAAGAAAGATTATTCATGGCTCTTATAACAGATTCTGTAAATCCAGTTTTTGAATTTCTCTCATTTATCTGGACAAGTTTGTTCCATGTTTTTGAATAGTCTTTTAAGCTTGTGTTTTTAGCTTCTTTTTCCAATGGATCTCCCCTTATGTAATTTAAGCATAGTTCTAATCCTAAATTTTTTGTTATATAGCTTACAATCTCAGGAAGGTTGTCTTCATTATACTTAGTATGGGTTGCTATTGCAAAAGTTTTTAAGTTTTTATGGTATTTCTGGAGTTTTTTTATCTCTTCTATTGATTTTACTAGTTTTTTGAATCCACCCGGAACTTTTCTTACATCATCGTGCTGTTTTTCAACCCCATCTACTGAAAAGCTTACCATCAGATTTAGCTTAGGACATGTCCTTAATATTTCTTTAATCTCTTTTACTAATAATTCAGGAGCAAATCCATTTGTGATGAAATTTAACCTGTTTAAGCCATTATTCTTGTAGAATGTCTGGGTGACCTTTGCTATATCTCTTCTTAGGCTTGGCTCCCCCCCGCTGTAAGTCATATACTCTATCTTGTCAAAACTTAATGACATTTTTTTTATTTCTTCTAGTTTTAGCTCATTGCTTATATCTGGGTTAGCCACCTTTTCCCAATAGAAGCAGTGCTTGCATCTTGCATTACATATAGCTGTAACGAAGAATATAACATATGGAGGGGTCTTTGATAGAAAGAAGCTTATGCTCTTAAATGGACTTAATATTTTTTGGCCGTAATTTACTATTAATGCTTTTATGACTCCAAGCCCCATTGACAAGTACCAAATATAATTTACTGGAATTGATTTAATAAAGAAAAAAATTCCCCTATTCTTAATAATAAAGAGGTTTTTTTCAATATCAAAAAGGTTTTGTGCTATTATTGCAGCCAAGAATAATAAAAGTACATATGGAATAAATAATCCTATAGTTAATAAAGGAATCCCAGCAATGGAAAGCATGGAATTTATTCCTTCTTTCATTGTTCCATGGCCTTTGTCAAATTTGAAGTTTCTATTGAAGAATATTTTTCCATAGACATTGCTTCTTCTGAATAATGTCTTGCATCTTGGCCAGAAATATTGATAATGGTGTGATACACTAAATGTCTGGTCTGAATTTATTAGATAGCCGTATTTTTTCAATTCCACCCCTATCTCAAATTCTTCCCCGCCAGATGACTCAAAATTAGTGTTAAATCCGCCTATTTCATCAAATACTTTTTTTTCAATTGAGAAAGCCATTGTTGACAAGTAGGATGGATTTTTCCCCATTACTTGGAATATATTGTGCCATGTCAATGCAATTAAGTCTGGTGTAAATCCTTCTGTCATTGATTTGGTTGATATCTGGCATTGGCAGACTTTTGTAGTTGGATCCTCATGGGCTTTTGCAAATTTTGACAATGTGTTTTTCTCAATCACAATATCAGAGTCAAAAAATACTAAAATATCCCCTTTAGCAGCATCTGCTCCCTGGTTTCTTGCGTTTGCCACCCCCATATTTGTCTTTAGTTCTATAACTCTAGATGGAAACTTTTTAGCCACATTTACAGAATTATCTTTGCTGTGGTCATCCACTACAATAACCTCAAAATCATCATAATCAGAATTGAATATTGATGTTAAACACTCTCCTAGAAACTTTTCATCATTATAAACTGGAATTATTACTGATAACATTTAATCACCATATCTTAAGCTTTAGTAAAAAATAAGATTTTTAAGCTCCACCCACACCCCTATTATCTATCTTAAAATTTAGATAATATATAAACCTTTTTATTCATGTTTTATAGATTTTTATTCCGCTCTTAGATTCTTTAACTAATTCCAGATTTAGATTATGCTTTGTTATTACAAAATCTTTACTCTTGAGATTTGAAACATCACCTATTATAATATTATCATTCATCCAAAATCCGATAATAGTTGAGGATTTACTTGGCTCGCATAAACTTGATTGATCGTCTTTTGATATTTTTCTAGTGCAGTCTCTCTCATCTATTAAAATATTGGATATTTCTGGATTATAATCATTGAACCATAATCCCAACTGCATTTGTTCTCCATTATACCATATATTTGAATTATAATATGTTAGTCCATAATTCAGCAGGCTAACCAATAAGAAAAATACAACAAAGAATTTCATCACATTGTTTATTTTTAACATGTCTTTCTTATGTAGAATGAAGATTATTATAGGAATCAACAAAAATATTATTATAAATATAATAAAAGAGGCCATACTAAAAATTATTTCTGTACTTTGCCTTCCATAAAATACAAAATCAATAAGATATTTTAATGTTCCAACCCATGCTAAAGATAAATTGTTTAATGGAAATAATGGAAAAAATACAAGTCTAATAGAAAATAATAATGATAATGTTGTTATTATTAGTGGAATAAATAAATTTTCCTTTATCTTATTGTAAAATGTTGTTGATATGACACCGAGCAGGATTATTAGTGGCAGAATCACATCAAGATGTCTTCCCAATGGCCTTCCATATAATCTAAATAAGATGTCATTGGATGCTGCTGTTCCTGCGTTATATCTCGATATGACTAAAATAACAGCTCCCAGTGAGATGTATGAAATTAATAATAATAAAAATAATTTTTTATCTTCAAAGAATTTTTTTATTGCTTTAAGATGCATTAATGGGAATATAACTCCAGATGATAACATCATAAAGCCAAAGTATAATATAGTCCATACTAATGTGAATAATATAAGTATATGTGCTGGTCTTGGCAGGGCAAATGACTTTGTTAAATAATGGTTTGAGATAATTCCAAGCTCATTATTAAATAAAAATAGATTTCTTATTATCCATGGAGAAACAACTAATAAGAAGGGAATTAGATAGTAAACTAATTTCATAAGAAATTCTTTTAATTTGTAATCTCTTATTATTATTTTGTAAATAAACAATGCACCAACAACTATAATCAGCACAAAAGTTAATGCTCTTGTTAAAAATGATAATCCTATGAATAAGGAAGCCAATAAGTCATATTTCATCTTATTTTCCTGGAATGATTTATAGATAAAATATATTGAAGTTAAAAATAAAGGATAAAACAGATTTTCAGTCATTATGTATGGGGAGAATGCAAAATTAGCCGGAAGAACTGAAATTAATATTGAGAATAAAAAGGATTTTTTTGTGCTTAGGAATTCTTTGGCTAGGAAAAATGCCGGAAATATTATCAATGAAGAGATAAACGCATTAATAACCTTCATAGCAATATATACATTATTCATGTCATTGAATACATAAGAAATTGACAAAAGAATAGGATATAATGGGAGATGATCTATGCTGATTCCATGAACAGATAATTCCTGCGAGAAAAAAACACCCCTTGCGATTTTCGAATAAATATAGCCGTCTGCAAATTCACTGGGCGCTAAAATAAAGTAGGATAATATAGCCTTTAATAAGAAAATTATAGTAAATGCAATTATGAGCTTTATATAAACCCCCTTCATAATAATAGTTTAATAAAAAGGTTTTTAAATTATGTTATAGGAATTTATAGAGTATTGGAGGGAGAGCGGGATTTATTAAATTCTAACGGAGTTCAGGATGAGGATATTATTGATACAGCCAAAGGATACAGTGGGCAATTATACCCCGAAAAGGCCTTTAATGGCCCAGGCTTACTTGGGAGCAGCATTGGAGAAAGCAGGACATATAGTAAAAATATTAGATATGAGATTAGACGGATTGGAAAAAGAATTTGAGCCAACATTAAATTTATTTAATCCTGATGTTGTTTGTTTTAGTTTAGCTTCTTTAACTGTGAAAAACGCATTTATACAGATGGATTTGGTTAAAAAGCATAATCCAGATGCAATAATAGTGGCTGGCGGTCCAGAAGTCACAACATTAGCAGAATCCATACTTCCAAAATCCTATGTTGATTTCATAATTGTTGGAGAAGGAGAATATGTATTTCCTGAATTTTTGGAAAAATACCAAAAAAATCAGGATTGGAAATCAGTTCCAGGATTAGGATACAAAGAAAATGATAGAATGATAATCAATGAGAGGCAATTAAGAGATGATTTGGACAGCATTCCATTTCCTGCCTGGCATTTATCTGATTTAGAAAAATATAATAAAAATATAAAGAGAATAAAATTTCCTGTTATGACTGCTAGGGGATGCCCGCATGAATGCATTTTCTGCACGATTCCTGCTGTCTATGTTAAATATAGATATAGAAGCCCTAAAAATGTTGTTGATGAGTTGGAATATATTCATAATAAATATGGAACAACTAACTTCCAGATATTGGATGATAATTTTGCTTATGTAAACAAAAGAGCAATAGGAATATGCGACGAGATTATTACAAGAGGATTAAACAAAAAAATCAAATGGACTATTGGCCAAGGATTAACTGCCGCATCTGTCACAAAAGAATTAGCTTTTAAGATGAAAGAGGCTGGCTGCACATTAGTTTCTATAGGAATAGAATCAATACACGAGGATGTTTTAAGGAAAATGAAAAAGCCAGCCAACCTTTATGTTATAGAAAAAGCAATAAAAATATTAAAAGAAGCAGGAATAAAAATAAAAGCATTTTTTATTGTGGGATTGCCTGGAAGCACCTATGACAAAGAAGTTGATAGCGTGGCTTTTTTCAAGAGATATAATATTGATATTCCAAGATATTCTAATCCAGTGCCAATGCCCCAGACTGAGTTATATGACTGGGCAAAAGAAAATTCAATTCCTGTCATTCCTATAGAGCAATCCCATTATGAGGCTACCCATACATTGGGGACTCAATTAGCTGGAAAAGAATATATTGATGCGAACATTGTTTATGAGACAAAGGATTTCTCAAAAGAAGAAAGATTAAAGGCATATTTATACTGCACTTCAGAAGCAGATAAATGGGTTCTGCAGAATATGTTTGGCAAGCCTCTCGGTTATATTGCATGGAAATTATCAAAGATTAGACTATTGAGGCATTATGGAGAAAAGGTTCTTGACAGAATGGACATCTTTTAACTAATGTATCCTTCTTTATGTTTTTTATAAACTGAGTGTATTTTCTTCAGCCAAGCTAGTGTTCCAAATGTTGCATATATAACTAATAGCCAATATACTTGATTAATTAGCACAAATATTGTTGTTAGATAAACTATTGTTTCTGTCCATCCAAAATAAAGATCTTTTCTTAAACTAATTTCTGGAGGTAATTTTTTGGAAAATTTATATGTAGATGCTCTCAAAAAGTTAACCATTAATATATTTATTATTGCAATGAACCCGATTACCAATATAATAATATCTTGGTTTAGCCCGTATAGTCCAACAGTTAGTCCAACAAATGTTAATACTTCTCTTATTCTATCATCTATATCATCATACCAAGCACCAAATTCCGATTTTTGTCCCCTTAATCTTGCTAAGTCTCCATCAACATTGTCAAATATATAAAATCCTATTTGATATAATATAATCCCCATGATCAAATAAATATAATCCCCAAATGCAAAAAATATCGCAGATGCTAAAGAGTAAAATAAAGATAATGTTGTTAAGTGATTTGGAGTTACTTTTGTATCAACCAATAACTTTGCTATTCTGCTTGATACTGGTCTAATAAATAATCTGGCTATAAGATGATCTAATGGTTTATGTGCTGACTTTTCTTTTAGCATATATAACATTTGACGAAAAGTCTTATAAAACTTATTAACTGATTATTATCAATTGTAAATTATATTTTGTAGACTACATAATATTTATAAAACTTATAAGGGGGTTTTAAGAAATGAAACAAGTATATGTTGCTATGAGTGCTGATTTAGTTCATACTGGACATTTAAACATAATAAATGAAGCTAGAAAATTGGGAGAAGTGACAGTTGGAGTTTTAACTGACAAAGCGATAGCTAGTTACAAAAGATTACCTTATTTATCTTATGAACAAAGAAAAATTATTATAGAGAATATAAAAGGCGTTAAAGAAGTTATTCCTCAAGAGACATTAGATTATGTTCCAAATCTAAGGATGTTAAAGCCCGATTATGTTGTTCATGGTGATGATTGGAAAACGGGGGTTCAAAAAGAAACAAGACAAAAAGTTATTGATGTTCTTAAAGGGTGGGGGGGAGAATTAGTAGAGCCTAAATATACTGAAGGAATTTCTTCTACTATGCTAAATCAATACTTAAAAGAAATAGGGGTTACTCCACAAGTCAGAATTAAAAGGTTGAGAAGACTTTTAAATGCCAAGCCGATTGTAAGAATATTAGAAGCTCATAGTGGATTAACTGCATTAATTGTTGAGAATACAATGATAAATAAAGACAATAAAAATTATGAATTTGATGGGGTTTGGATAAGCAGTTTGACTGACTCATTAGCAAAAGGCAAGCCAGATACTGGTAGTGTAGATTTTACTTCTAGATTAAATACAATAAATCATATTTTAGAAGCCACTACAAAACCCATATTAGTTGATGGAGATAATGGCGGAGAGGTTGAACATTTTATCTCAACAGTCAGAACCCTAGAAAGATTGGGAGTCTCTGCTATTATAATTGAAGATAAAACCGGATTAAAGAAAAATTCTATGTTTGGAACTGATGTAAAACAAGAACAGGATTCTATAGAAAATTTTTCATATAAAATCTCTCAAGGAAAAAAAGCACAGATAACAGATGATTTTATGATTATAGCAAGAATTGAAAGCCTCATATTAAAGAAAGGAATGGGTGATGCTTTAGCAAGAGCCAAATCATATATAGAATCCGGAGTTGATGCAATAATGATACACAGCAAAGAAAAAACTCCTGATGAAATATTTGATTTCTGCTCCAAATATAAGGAATTTGATAATAGAGTTCCACTGATAGCTGTTCCAAATACTTATAGTATAGTCAAAGAATCTGAATTAATTGAAGCTGGAGTGAATTTAGTGATATATGCAAATCAGCTCTTGAGAAGTTCTTACTTGTCTATGAAGAATGTTGCTGAGACAATCTTATTAAATGAGAGAGCTCATGAAGTAGAAAACTTATGTTTGCCTATAGAAGAAGTTCTAAGACTTATTCCTGAGAATAAATAAGAAATTATTTATCTATAAATTTCTTCTATTTCCCTTTCACTGTAATCATGACCTTGAAGATATTTTAATCTTTTTAATGTTTCATTTAGATGATTTCTTCCACCATTTTCTAATGCTACTACTAATGGATGTTCCTTAGATCTACGTTCTATTATATCTTTAATTCTAAATTCTAATGCATCTTCCATTGAACCATGTTTTTCTGGAAGCCATTCGGTTGTACATAAGGCATCAACTCCAGTTAGAATATCTAACATTGGAGATCTTTTGTAAGATACGCCAGAAAACCTTTTTCTTTCTTGCTGTTCTTTCTTTAAAATCTGCGGAGCAACAAAATGTAAGGCCATTCCATCAGCTAGATCACTATAACCAATATGTTTTAATTGAATATAAGTTAATATCTCATGGAAAGGATTTGAGTCTTCTCCATTACTATTATTTTTTCCATTTCCTCCAACTAAATACACTGAATCTTCTGTAAGTCCTGCAAATTCTAATTTTTTAGGGTCTAAATTTAAAAAAGGATAATTTTCTTTTATTATCTCACTAAATTCTCTACATCTCTGAGAAACTAAATTACAATGAGGAATATAAGATTCAGGCCTTCCAATATTGCCTAATCCTACAGCTAATCCAGTGGCTTGTTCAAATTTTGATCTAGCAAGATTCATATTTATATTGGGCCATAAGTGCCATAAACTAAAGACCATATTATCTAACTCTTCATTAGAATTGATAAAAGGCTTTACTTCTGGATGATATTTCATTTTAATATTATATCTACCACTTCTTTGGAATTTAGATTACTTTCTCTTATTAATTCTAAGCTGTTTTCTGCCTGTCTTCTTAATGATTCTTCTAAAGTTTCTCTTTCTTTACCACTAATCATGGGACCATAAACTCCTGCATTCCATTCTTCCTCAACTTTATATCTTCCAGCTTGATATCTTATTCCAGCTCGTGTACCAATAACATTTTGAATTTCAGTCAATCTGCCAAAATAAGTGATACTAATCGTATCTAATTTTTCTTCTATAGCTTTATCTATTAGTTCTATTAAATCTCCTGGTTTTCCTATTAAAAATTTTTTTATTGTCATTACTCTAATTACATAGAGGATAATTTATAAATCTTTCTATTTATTAATCACTTTTAAGTAGTTTATTTTATTAATTTTATAAACAAAGAACTTATAAAATTTATTTTAAAAGGAATATAAATGATATCACCAAAAGATTTTGTAAATGAATTAAGAAATAATGAATTAGACTTTTTTGTAGAGGTACCATGCTCAATTTTCAAAGATTTATTAAATTATATGTGGGATAATAATCTTAGGATAATAAATCCAGTAAATGAAGGAGTAGCATTAAGCATAGCTTCTGGATATTATACAGCCACTAAAAAAATTCCAGTAGTTATGATGCAGAATTCCGGTTTTGGAAATACAATAAATCCTTTAACATCTTTAAATCAGATATACAACATTCCAGTTTTATATCTAATAAGTTGGCGCGGTTTTGGTGGAAAAGGAAAAGATGCTCCAGAACATGATATTATGGGCGAGAGTCTAGAAGAGATATTAAGAACTTTCAAAATTTCTTATTATATTTTAGAAGAAGATAATTATAAAGAACAAATAGAGAAAGCGATTAAAGCAATAAAATTAACTAGCAGGCCAGTTGCATTAATCCTTAAGAAAGGAATGATCGCGCCTTATAGGGTGGAAAATAAAAAAGTTAATCATAAGTTATCTAGATTGGATGCTATAGGGATAATAAAAGAGATAGCTAAAGATGCTGTTTTTATTTCATCTACAGGATATCCTAGTAGGGATTCATTCCAATCAAAGGATACAAATGATTTCTATATGTTAGGATCAATGGGACATACATTACCTTTTGGAATTGGAGTTGCTTTAAACACAAGAAAGAAGGTAATTATATTTGATGGAGATGGTTCATCCTTAATGCACTTGGGTTCTTTGATTACAGTAGCAATACAAAATATCAGGAACTTAATTTATATTATTTTAGATAATAATGTACATGATTCAACTGGTGGGCAACCTACAGGAACAGATAAAATAAACTTCGAAAAAATAATGGAAAGTTTTAATTTTAGAAATATAGCTAAGATAGAGGATGAGGATAATTTAAGAGATAAAATTAATAATTTCATAAAGAAAGATGGACCTTCATTTTTACATATTATGATAAATCAAGAGTCAAAAATAGGAAAAAGAGTTTCTGATGATTACAGTTGTGAAGATATAAAAAATAGATTTATGAAAGAATTAGAGAAGTAATATGAAAGAATATTTTGGTAATAGTAGTATATTGAGATTAAGAGGAATATTAAAATATTATAAACCTAAAAGTGTATTTCTAGTTACAGGAAAATCTTCTTATGAATATTCGGGAGCTAAAAATTTGATAGAGCTGATATTTGGCAGGACTGAATTTGTTAGATTTTCGGATTTTGAAGTTAATCCTAAACTATCAGATATAGAAAAGGGAATGCAGCTTTTGAAAGAGAGTAATTCTGATTTAGTTATAGCTGTTGGGGGCGGAAGTGTAATTGATGTTGCAAAATCAATTAATATATTAGCTGTTAATCATGGAGATCCTTTAGATTATATTCAAGGAAGGAGAAAAATAGAGAATAAAGGAAAATTATTAGTTGCTATTCCTACAACCTCTGGATCTGGTAGTCAAGCAACACATTTCGCTGTTGTTTATACAGGAAAAACTAAATATTCATTGGCTCATAGGGATTTTATTTTACCAGACTATGCGATTATTGATCCGAGATTAACTTTTAGCATGCCTAAAGAGGTTGTTGCATCAACTGGAATGGATGCTTTATGTCAAGCAATTGAATCTTATTGGTCTGTGAAATCAACAACTGAATCAAGAAAATATGCGAAAGAAGCAATTTTACTCGCTGTTAAAAATTTAGAATCTTCGGTGGAATCACAGAATGGAAAATCTAAGGAAGAAATGGCAAAAGCAGCACATCTCGCTGGAAAAGCAATAAATATTTCTCAAACAACTGCCTCTCATGCGATATCTTATCCAATTACTTCATATTTTGGTATCCCACATGGCCATGCAGTAGCATTAACTATTCCCGAAATGTTAGTTTATAATTATAATTTCACAAAGGAAGATTTATTGGATAGAAGAGGAGCTGAGTATGTTAAATCTACAATTAATGATTTAGTAAAACTTTTAGGTGCTAGGTCAGTAGAAACGGCCAGATTTAAAATTATAAAGATGATGGGGAATATCGGACTAAAAACCAAATTGAGTGAACTAGGAATAGATGAAGGTGGCATAGAGGTTGTGATCAAAAATGGATTTAATCCAGACAGAGTTAAAAATAATCCTAGATTACTTACAGAGGAAGCTCTAAGACAAATATTAAATAGCATAAAATAGAAAAAGCTTAATAATTAATTCTTATTGAAAATCCAATGAAAAAGTATTTTCTCACAATATTAGTATATTTGATATTGGCTGTATTAACTATAATATTCATCAGAAATAATTATGGTGATTTTGCTTCAATCCCTGAAATTTCAGTTTTTTATTTTTCTCTGATGATTTTAGTCTCTTTTATTAGTTTGTTTGTGAATGGGTTAAGGATAAAATTATTTGGAGATTATTATAATATAAATCTAAAAAAGAAGGAATGGTTTGGATTGGCTGCAGTAACAACAATGGATAATTACCTAACGCCCTTTAGGGGAGGGGTGGCTGTAAGGGCATTATACCTAAGAAAAGTATATAATTTTCCCTTTAAATCATTTCTAACAACAATAGTAGCTTCTTATACAATTAGAATTTTAATATACAGCTTATTTGGGATAATCTTGAGCATTATTTCATTAACATACTATGAAATATTCAATCTATGGGTTTTTATTCTTTTTATTGGATTATTTTTAATTAGTCTAATAATAGTTTTATTTTCCCC